>NZ_JBITHA010000006.1:0-677533 GCF_044457485.1 Nonomuraea sp. NPDC050540 | reverse complement strand
GGGAGGGTGTGGGAGAGTAGGTCACCGCCGCACAAACACGTATGCGAGATGAAGGGGTCCAACCTTAGGGTTGGGCCCCTTTTTCGCGTTCACCCTCACCTCGCGAACCCCGCCGGCCGAGGCTCGCCATACGACCTCCGTGGGGTGTGGTTAGCCGGTGGCGTTGCGGGGGGCGGCTATGAGGCCGTAGATGATCACTACGCATAGGGCGATGCTGATGATGGACCAGACCGGATATGCGGGGACGAAAGCGAACTGGCCGATCATGGCTAGGGCGGCGAGGATGACGCCGACCGCGCGGGCCCAGACCTGGCCTGCCATGATGCCTGCGCCGGCGGCGATCTGCAGGATGCCGATCGCGAGCCAGATCCAGCCCCAGGTGGTGTAGTCGAAGACGAGTAGGCGACCGGCCGGGGTGACGAAGTAGTCGTTGCGGAACAGGGCGATCAGGCCTTCGATGGCGTTGAAGACGCCCAGCACGACGCCGAGCATTCCGGCGAACGTCAGCCAGCCGGATTCCGGGCGGAAGGCCGGGCCGTGGTGCGTGGATGCAGTTGCCATGTCTGGATATGTCCCCTGATGTGGGGAGATCTGGTTTATGGGTTGGGCAAAGGTATGGCTGGGCGGAGGATGAAGACGCCCCAGCCGAGGTACTGCCGGCCGTACTCGAGATGGGAAGTGCGGCATTGGCGGAGGAAGTCGCGCATCGCGGGAACCTCCGGATCGTCGGGGTTGTCGCGGAGCCAGTCGCTGATCGTCCACCATTGGGAGGCGGTGTAGCGGTCCCAGCTGTCGGGGTTGGCCAGGATCATGTCGAGGAGTTCGAAACCGGATCGCTCGATGCGTTCCGCGGTGGCGGCGAGTGAGACGCAGGTGTGGTGGTCGATGCCCAGGGCGGTGGCGGCTTCGGGGGGCGGAGTGGTGTTCCAGAAGATCTCGCCTACCAGGATCAGGCCGCCTGGGCGCAGCAGTGGGCGCATGAGGTCCAAGGTGCCGGTGAGGCCGTTGCCTATCCAGGTGGCGCCTATGCAGGAGACGATGTCGTGGGCGCTGGGTTCGGCATTTTCTTTGGCGTAGGTGGCGGCTTCTGCGTGGATGAATTGCACGCGGTCGGTGACGTTGAGCTCATTTGCGCGTTCGCGGGCGGCGGTGAGGAAGACCTCGCTGAGGTCGACGCCGGTTCCGTGTACGCCGTAGCGGCTGGACCAGCGGTTGAGCAGTTCGCCTTTGCCGCAGGCCAGGTCGAGGTGCCGGGCCCCTGGGCTGGGGTGACAGATTTCGCCGAGGAGATCGAGTTTGTCTTCGGTGAAAGGGTTGAGGATGCGGTTGCGGGCTTCGGCTATCTCGTACGCGCGTAGCGACATGCCGTCATCCTGGTGGAGCCGGTCATTGGGGGCGACCGAATATCGGCCCGGGTCGGTGAACTGCTGGAGCTTGCTAGGCTGGAGGAGCCGGGCCGCCCCACCACGGGTGGCCTTCTTCGCGTAAGACCCGCGGTGCGGGCAGCCACAGTGGACCGTTGGGTGAGACACGGGTCCGCTGAGTGAGCCAACGAAATGGACCAGAAGTGAACAGAGATAACGGATCGGACGGCGGACAGAGCGGGCGTGGCGACAGCCCCCGCGACGGAGACAAGCGCCCAGACGACAACAGAGGCGGGTACGGCTCCCGCGACTCGCGCGGAAACCAGGGCGACCGTCCGTTCCGTTCCGACGACCGGGGACGGGAGGGTCGCCGGGAAGGCGGCTACGACCGTGGCCCCCGTCGGGATGACCGCGGGCCGCGGCGAGAGGGCGGTTACGACCGCGGGCCTCGTCGCGAGGGCGGCGGCTACGACCGTGGTCCCCGTCGTGAGGGTGGTTACGATCGCGGTCCGCGTCGTGAGGGCGGGTTCGATCGCGGTCCGCGCCGGGACGATGACCGTGGACCCCAGCGTGGGGGCGGCTACGACCGTGGACCGCGTCGTGAGGGCGATGCTCCGCGGCGGGCGTTCCCAGACCGGGATGAGCGCGGGTTCGCCGAGCGTCCGGACTTCGGGAGCGGCGGGCGGCGCGACGGTGGTTTCGACCGTGGCCCCCGCCGGGACGATCGTGGGCCTCGTCGTGAGGGCGGGTTCGATCGTGGGCCTCGGCGCGATGATCGTGGTCCGCAGCGTGAGGGTGGTTACGATCGGGGTCCTCGTCGTGAGGGCGACTCCGATCGCGGTCCGCGTCGCGAGGGTGGTTATGACCGTGGGCCGCGCCGTGAGGGCGGTTACGGTGGCCCGCGCCGGGACGATCGTGGGCCTCGGCGGGATGATCGTGGTCCGCAGCGTGAGGGTGGTTACGATCGGGGTCCTCGTCGTGAGGGCGACTCCGATCGCGGTCCGCGTCGTGAAGGCGGTTATGACCGGGGGCCGCGCCGTGAGGGCGGTTACGGTGGCCCGCGCCGGGACGACCGTGGGCCTCGCGATGATCGGGGCGGTTTCGATCGCGGTCCGCGTCGCGAGGGTGGCTATGACCGTGGCCCCCGTCGTGAGGGTGGTTATGATCGCGGTCCTCGTCGTGAGGGCGGGTTCGATCGTGGGCCTCGCCGCGATGATCGTGGTCCGCAGCGTGAGGGTGGTTACGACCGGGGTCCTCGTCGTGAGGGCGACTCCGATCGCGGTCCGCGTCGTGAAGGCGGTTATGACCGGGGGCCGCGCCGTGAGGGCGGTTACGGTGGCCCGCGCCGGGACGACCGTGGGCCTCGCGATGATCGGGGCGGTTTCGATCGCGGTCCGCGTCGCGAGGGTGGCTATGACCGTGGCCCCCGTCGTGAGGGTGGTTATGATCGCGGTCCTCGTCGTGAGGGCGGGTTCGATCGTGGCCCTCGCCGCGATGACCGTGGTCCGCAGCGTGAGGGGGGCTACCGGGATGACCGGGGGCCCCGCCGTACCGACGGATTCCGTGACGAGCGGGACTCACGCGGCGAGGAGCGGCATGACTCCGACCGTGGCCGGCCGTTCTCGCGCGAAGGCGACAGTGGGTCGCGGGCGCGCTTCGGCAAGCCCGAGCGGGAAGAGACGCGCGAGCGTGAGCCGCTGCCCGAGATGCCGGCGGACATCACCGCGGACGAGCTCGACCAGGAGGTACGCGACGAGCTGCGCGCCTTGCCCGGCGACCTCGCGGACCTGGTGGCCAGGCATCTCGTCGCCGCCGAGCGGGCGCTTGGTGAGGACGACCCGGATCAGGCCTATGAGCACACCAAGGTCGGGCGGCGGTTCGCTGCTCGGATCGGGGTGGTGCGGGAGGCCGCTGGGATCGTGGCCTACCGGGCCGGGCATTTCGCCGAGGCGCTCAGCGATCTGCGGGCGGCGCGGCGGCTGACCGGGTCGGACGCGTACCTGCCGGTCATGGCGGACTGCGAGCGCGGGCTCGGGCGGCCTGAGCGGGCGCTCGACCTGGTGCGTTCGCCGGAAGCGGAGCGGCTTGACCGCGCCGGGCGGATCGAACTGGCGATCGTGGAGTCCGGGGCCCGCCGGGACCTGGGGCAGCACGACGCCGCGGTCATCACGCTGCAGCGGCTTCCCGAACTGCGTGACCCGCAGACGCGTCCCTGGTCGGCGCGGCTGGCGTTCGCCTACGCGGACGCGCTGGCCGAGGCCGGGCATGGCGAGGCGGCGACGGACTGGTTCGCGCGGGCCATGTCCTTCGACGAGGACGGCGAGACGGATGCGGCCGAGCGCTACGCGGAGCTGACCGGAGCGGTCATCGAGGACCTTGAGGAGGACGACGAGGACCTCGACGCCGACGCCGAGACCGACGTCGAGGCCGAGGAGGTGTCCGACTCTGCGGCGTTCGCGGAGGCGGGTGACCTGCTGGGCGGCGACGAGCCCGTGGCCGTGGACGAGCCCGACGTCGAAGAGCCCGTGGTCGCGGAGGAGCCCGTCGCGGACGAGGCGGAGGTCGACGAGCCCGTCGACGCTGCCGAGGAGGCGCCCGCGGCTGACGACGCCACGGACCTGGCCGAGGCCGAGGCCGAGACGGTGACGGAGCCGGTGGCAGAAGCGGAGCCTGAGGCCGACAAGCCGGACGATGAGGCCCCGGCGGCGGCCGGTATCACGCCCGCGTTCATCGAGCCGGACTTCGGTGACATCCTCGACGAGGCGCCTGAGCCCAAGGATGGCAAGACCGAGTCCTGACCTGCGGCGCCGCCCGCCGTACCGTGGAATTTTCTGGGGTACGGCGGGCGGCGCCGTCTTCACGGCGAGACGCGGTCGAGCCAGTGGAGGATGCCGGCGACGTTGGAGGCCGCGCCGCTGAGCAGCTCGAACTGCTCGGCGGTCTCGTCGTCGGTCTTGAGCGCGAGGTAGCGCTCCTTGGTGCGTTCGTGGACCATGGCGACGGCGTGATCCAGGTCCATCCCCTCGGAACGGGCCTGGCGCGTCATGTCCACCCAGACGCGGAGTTCTTCCGCGGACCTTTCCAGAGTCTCCTGAACCGCCTCGACCGGTCCGTAGTGGCTGAACAGCAGCCGTTGCGGCCCCAACGCCTCGAACAGCGCGATCGAGTTGAGTGCCGTTTCGAGGTCGAAGTCGGGCGGCGGGGTGGCGGGGCGGAGGTCGCCGGTCTCGGGGAGGTAGACCCCGGCCGCGTCGCCGACATAGAGGTCGCCGGTGCCCGAATCGACCAGCCCGACATGGTGTTTGGCGTGGCCGGGGGAGTAGTGGCTGCTGAGCGTGCGGCCGTTGCCCAGGTCGATGGCGCCGGTGTCGCCGAGGGCGACGATGCGTTCGGCCTCGGTGGGGGTCAGTTCCCCGAACAGCGTGTCCAGCCGATCGCCCCATACCATCCGGGCACTGGCCATCAACCTCGACGGATCGGCCAGATGCCGCGCTCCCTTCTCGTGCACCACGATCTGCGCGGAGGGGAAGTACTTCGCCATGTCCCCCACTCCGCCCGCGTGGTCGAGGTGGATATGGGTGACGACGACCGTCGCGAGGTCCTGTGGCCCCACGCCGAGTGAGGCCAGCGCGTCCCGCACGACCGGCGCGGAGGTCGAGGTGCCCGTTTCGACCAGGCATGGCCGGTCACCCAGGATCAGATAGCCTGCGGTGATCCCGGAGTATCCGGCCATCTTCGTGTCGATCTCGTACACGTCGCCGCCAAGGGCGGTGATGTTGTCCACAAGCACTCCCGAGTCGTTCACCACAATCCCCAGAACGGCGCTCTAGCCGATCCGGCCATGCCCTCATCGTAAAGAGTGATCTCGGCCAGTTCACCGACGAGGGAGGCCTGAGATGGACCACAACGACGTCCAGCTGACCGGCAAGCTGTCCGGCGCACCGGAGCACAGGGAGATGCCGAGCGGCGACACGCAGACGGCATGGCGCCTGGTCGTCCGCCGCCCGCAGCCTCGGCCGCGCGCGGTCGTCGACACGATCCGGTGTGTAACGTACGACCCCGGTATCGCCGCGTTCGTCGAGGGCCTGGCGCCCGGTGACCGCATGGAGATCAGCGGGGCCATCCGCTGCCGCATCTACGGTCCGTCGCATGCCAAGGTCTGGCGCTACGAAGTCGAGGTCGCCTTGGCCACCCGAGCGGTCGTCCCCGAGGCCGAGGCGGTGGCCGCATGCTGAGCCGCCCCGGCCGGATCAGTCGGCGTCCAGCGTACGCAACACCAGTCCCGTGCGCGGCTTCGGCCCGAACGACGTGGACTTGCGCGGCACCCGCTCACCCTCGGCCGCCACCGCGAGCACGTCGTCGACGGCCAGCGCGTTGAGGATCACCGCCGTGCCACCGGTGGCGGCGGCCAGGTCCGCGGCGGCCCGCGCGTCGTGGTGCACGATCCGGACGTCGACCTCGTCGTCCCGCATGCCCCACACCCTGGGCATGACGAACTCCGTCAGGACGGAGGTGTTCAACGCGTTCCACCGCGCCGAGCGGTCAGCCGGCATCGCGCGGGCGAACTGCACAGGATCCGGGTCGGTCAGCAGATGGCCGCCGCCCTCTCCGGCCAGCAGGAACGCCGGTTCGCGTGCCTCCCGCAGCGCCGCCAGCCCTGAGGGCAGGTCAGCGAAGTCCTGGACTCGCCAGGCTCCCTTGGCGCGGGCGGCCGCCTCTTCGAGAGGCAGTCCGGGGATGACGCGGTGGATCGCCTTGAGGTCCGGCGGGTAGGCGTCGGAGTCGACGAGCAGGGCCAGCCCGAAGTCCCACGGGCCGGGGGCCTGGTCCTGCGTGCCGGACAGGTGGTCGTCCTTGGCCGAGTTGGTCGCCGGTTCGGGCCTGTTCGTGGTGTCGGCCTGGCCGGTCGCCGGTGCGGGTCTGATCGCGGCGTCGGCTGGGCTCGGGGCCGGGGCGGGGATGGCCGCTGGGTGCGGGGCTGTTGGTTCGGGGGTTGTGGGGGTGGTCGTACGGCGGGCGTGTTCGTGGCGTTGGAGTTCGCGGTAGGTGGCGTAGCGGTGATGGCCGTCGGCGATGAGCGCCTGGCGGTGGCGGAGGTCGGCGTTCACGGCGTCGATCTCGGCCTGGTCGGTGATGGCCCAGAGGCTGTGCCGTACGCCGTCGGTGGTTTGGGCGGTCACCAGGGGCCGGCGGGTGGTGGCGACCTCGTCGACCAGGCGGCTCGCCCTGCCCTGCCGGGCTGCCGAGCCTGACGTTCCGCTGCCTCGGTATCCGGCGGCCGGGGTGTCCTTGGGGCCTGAGTGCGTGCTTGGGGCTGTGGTGGGGTCGTTGCCGTTGTAGAGGAGGAGGATGGGTTCGAGGTTGGCCTGGGTGGTGCTCATCAGGGCCAGGCGGTCGGCTACGGGGCCGGGCATGACGTTCTCGTGGGGGAGGATGATGCGCTGCTCCGGTGCGGCCAGGCCGACATCGCCGATCAGGCCGCGTTGCAGCAAGCCGGGGGCTTGTTGCTCGTAGACGTACAGGGCCGGGCGGTCGTCACGGACCAGCACGCCGTCCGCCAGCCAGGCGCGCAGGGCGTCTCGGGCCGCGCCGTATCGGCGGGCGGAAGGTGACGCTTGCGTAGCGGCCCGCGGGTGGGCCGAGGTCGGCTCAGCTGCCTGTGTGACCTGCCTCAGGGCGTGGTTGGGCTCGGTGGCCTCGCTGGCGCTCTGGACTGTGCCCGATGCCTGGTCCGCGTCTTGGGCGTTGTGCGGCGCCTCGGGGTGTGGGCGGTGGATGGGAGCTTGTCCAACGTCGTCGAGGCGTGCGGAGACCGTGGATCCATGGACGGTGGCGGCGGGCAGGGAGGTCTGGGCCGTGCTGGGCGGGCCCGTGGTGTCCGCGCTGTGCTGGTCTGCCGCGTCCGTGCTGTGCTGATGTGCGGTATCCGTGCCCGGGGCCGTGCTGTGCCGGCCTTCGGCGTTCTTGGGTTGGCTACCCGTCGGGCGTGCGTCATGTGGGTGTGCGGTGTTCGTGGGCTGCTGCTGAGGGCTTTCGGGGTTCGTGTTGTGTGGGGCTGCGGGGGGTTGCTGGGGTGGGGATTGGGGGGTGGAGGTGAGGGTCGGGGGGTGGGGTGTGCTGTGAGGGGGGTTGGCCGGGTCGGTGGAGGACTCGCCGGATCTGTGGGGGGTGGTGAGCGGGGAGGCCGGGTGGGCTGGGGCGCGGGGAAGGATGAGGCGGACGACATTGTTGGGATGAGAGTCCAGGAGAGCTTGGACGTCGTCGTCCGAGATCAGGTCATAGGGCGGGGAGGTGACCGCCCCAGGGTCGTCCACGGCGAAGCGGACACCGCGGAAGGGGCGCAGCATTAGCCCATCTGGCACCGGTAGTTCAGGAGTCCCCATACCGGGCATGCTCCCATAGAGGTCCGAGTCTTCCCCGGGTTGCCCCCATATCCCGGCGATGCCCGTTCTCTCCGGGAATCGCGCGGAACTGCCGTCGTTCGATGAAGGAGCCCTCACGCATGATCCAAGGCAGAAACGTCCCTGATGATTCCCCCGGAGTGCCTTCGGGTGAGGTTTATGACTGGTATCAGCGTGGGGTGAAGCTTCTTCAGGAGGGCAGTCCGGCCGCTGCCGCGTCGCTTCTGGAACGTGCGGTGGCCGCTGAGCCGGACTCGCGCAGCATTCGGGAGGCGTTGGCTCGGGCGCAGTTCAACTCGCGGCAGTATGTGCAGGCTGCGGATACCTTTCGGTGGATTGTGGATGCCAATCCGGCGGAGGATTACGCCTATTTCGGGCTTGGGCTGGCGTTGTGGCGTACAGGGGATATGGAAGCGGCTCAGGAGCCGTTGGCTATCGCCGTGGCCATGCGGCCGGATGAGCGTAACTATGTGACGGCTTTGAGGAATGTGCGGGCGACGTTGCGGGCTCGGCGGGCTATGTGAGGGGTTCGGTGTCGTTCCGGTTCTCTGGGCGGCTTGGCCGGCAGGGCTGGGCGTTGCGTAGGTGCTTGATGCGTGTGCGGGCGGGTTCTGGGCAGCTGTCGATCTTCTGATGGTTCGGAGCTCTGCCGAGGGGGCGCTTGGGTTCTGTGCGTAGGGGCTTTTGGAGTCTGCGCCGCTGGGCTTCGTGTGTGCGGGATCCGTCGCCGACGGCTGCCGCTTTGTCCTTGGCATGGGCGCTGGGACTTCGGGCCTCGGGTTCTGAAACCTCGGGTTTCGGGCTTCGGGTCTCGGGGCTCTGAACCTCGGGTCTCGGGCTTCGGGCTTCGGGTCTCGGGTTCGGCTCTTGGGTGTTGCCTCTTGGGCTTGTTCTTGGGTTTCGCCTTCGGCGTCGTTGAGGTTCTCCTGTGTGCGGCTGGGCAGCTGGTTGTGAAGGCGCGGGGGTTAGAGTCGCTGGCGGTGTTGGTCGCGAGTTAGGGGATGTGTGGTGCTGGTCGACAGGTACGACACCTTGCTGCTTGACCTCGATGGGGTTGTCTATCTGGGGGCTCATGCCGTGCCTGGGGCGGCTGAGTCGTTGGTGGCGGCCAAAGGGCGGGGGGTTCGGCTGGCTTATGTGACGAACAATGCTTCGCGTACTCCCGCTGCCATCGCGGGGCATCTCCGGGAGCTGGGGGTGCCTGCGGAGCGGGAGGACGTGGTCACTTCGGCGCAGGCGGCGGCCCGGGTGATCGCTGAGCGGTTCGAGCCTGGGGCGCCGGTGCTGGTGGTGGGTGGGACGGGGTTGCGGCTGGCCGTACGGGATCAGGGGCTTCGGGTGGTGACGACCGCCATGGACCAGCCAGTGGCGGTGGTGCAGGGGATGGCGGCCGGGTTGTCGTACGGGCTGCTGGCTGAGGGGGCTCTGGCGGTTCGGCAGGGGGCGCTGTTCGTGGCGTCCAATGGGGACAGCACGCTGCCTTCCGGGCGGGGGGAACTGCCGGGTAACGGGGCTATGGTGCGGGTGATCGCCGCGGCTACCGGGGTGGAGCCTGTCTATGCGGGTAAGCCGGCGCCGCCGTTGCATCGGGAGTCGATGTTGCGGACGGGCGCTGAGCGGCCGCTCGTGGTGGGGGATCGGCTGGACACCGACATCGAGGGGGCCCGCAATGCGGGCGTGGACAGTCTGCTGGTGCTGACGGGGGTGGCGGGTCCGCTTGACGTGCTGACGGCCGCGCCTGAGCAGCGGCCCACCTACATCGCGGAGGATCTGCGGGCTTTGGGCGAGGACTATCCCGAGGTACGGCGGGGCTGGCGGGCCACGTGGGCCGACGGGAGCCTCCGCCTGGAAGGCGACGGGACCTGGATCGACGGGCTCCGGACGGCCTGCGAGGCGGCTTGGGCGGCGGCCGGGGCGGGGCGGGTGGACGAGGACAGCGTCAAACCGGTACTGGAACGCCTCCAGGCCGGCTGACCTGGGGTAGCGGCGCGGATCCCGCCGCCGGGATCGGGGGCGCTCGTGGGGGAACGGGCCGAAGGGGTGGGACGTCCGCAGGGCGAGGCGGGGCGCAGAGTGGCGGGATCGGGTGCCGGGCGGTCCGGCGCCGGGGGTGGCTGGGGCAAGTGGCCGAGGGTGGGGCTGCTGGGTTCGGGGTGAGGCGGGCGCGGGCCGAGGGGCCGTGGGGTGAGGCGGGCGCGGGCCGAGGGGCCGTGGGGTGAGGCGGGCGCGGGCCGAGGGGCCGTGGGGTGAGGCGGGCGCTGGCCGACCTGGGCTGCTGGGTGAGGCGGAGGTGGGCCGAGGGGCTGGGCAAGGCGGGCGTGGGCTGAGGCGCTAGGCCCTTGGAGGTGGCCTTGGGGTTGCCGCCGGGGGCCGGGTTGCGCGGGGAGCCGGGGTGCGGGTCGCTCGGGCGCGGTTCGCCCGGGGCGTGGGGTCCTGGTGGGTGATGGGTTAGGCGGGGGCTGGGCGTTGGGGGGCGGTGGGGTGAGTGAGGGCGCCCTCGGGGGAGAAGAACAGGTGGTCGATGTGGTCCAGGGCCAGGCAGGCCGCCCCCAGAACCACGCATTCCTCGCCCAACGTCGAAGGCCGGATCTCCGGTACGCGCAGGCAGTGCGGGGCCAGGGCGTGGCGTAGCGGGGCGAGCAGGACGTCGGCTGAGCGGGAGAAGCCGCCGCCCAGGACCACGACCTCGGGGTCCAGGGTGAGGACCATGGCCGCGGTGCCCAGGGCCAGGTCCCGGGCGTAGGCCTCGACGGCCGCGCGGGCGGTGGGGTCGCCGGAGCGGGCGGCGCCGAAGACGAGGGCGGCGGCGTCCTCCGCGGGTGCGCCGGCGGCGACGGGGCAGGATTCCAGGTGGTCGGTCATGGTACGCCAGCCGGTGATCTCCATCAGCCCCACCTCGCCGGTGGCGCCGCTGAAGCCGTGGTAGGGGCGCCCGTTGAGGATCAGGGCGGCACCGGGGCGGCGGCCGGCGTGGAGGTAGACGAGGTCGCGTACGCCCGCGGCGACGCCGAGGCGTTGTTCGGCGAGGGCGGCGAGCTTGCTGTCGTTCTCGATGGTGATGGGGCAGGGCAGGCGGGCGCCGAGGTGGCCGATGAGGTCGGTGCCGGCCCAGTCGGGCAGCGCTTGGACGCGGGTGATGACGCCTTCGCGGTCGACGACGCCCACGGTGCCGGCGGCCACGCCCCACATCTGGCCGGGAGTGAGGCCGGCGGCGATCAGGGCGGCGTCCATGGCTCTGTTCATGGCGTCGAGGCGCTGCTCGCGCGGGGTGCCGGGGCTGACGGAGGTGCGGCCGCTGGCGATGGCCCTGCCGTTGAGGTCGGTGATGGTGGCCAGGACCTTGTGCACGCCGATGTCGATGCCGAGGACGTGCCCTGCGTCGGAGCGGAAGCGGTAGCGGCGGGCGGGCCGGCCCATGCCGCCGGGTGAGGGTTCGACCTCGGCGATCCAGCCGCGTTCCTGCAGGTCGGTGACGACGTCGACGATGGAGCCGCGTGAGAGCCCGGTGTGGGCGGCGAGTTCGGTGAGGGTGAGCGGGCGTCGCGCGTCGCGCAGGGCGCGGATGCTGCTGAGCGAGTTCAGCTGCCGCAACCGCTGCAGGTCCCCACCGCTGACGTGCACGTCTGTGCCCCTCCTTTTTTGATGGAAACCTCATTATGTACGGCAGGCGACGTCTTCGCCACATCGGAACCGGGGGCTTGACCACGGCCGGTCATCCATGAATATTTATGGACTCCCACATAAGTCGCGGAGTGAAACACATCGATGACCGTAACCATCGCGATCGCCGGCGCCGGAGCGCGCGGGCAGATCTACGCCAGGGCGGCGGCCGCCTCCGGCCGGGCCAGGGTCGTGGCCGTGGCCGATCCCGATCCGGGGCGCCGCGCGGCCGTGGCCCGTGAGCACGGGCTGCCCGAGGAGGCCTGCTTCCCCGGCTGGGAGGAGCTGGCGGCGGTGCCGAAGCTGGCCGACGCCGTGGTCATCGCCACTCAGGACCATCAGCACGCCGGCCCGGCCGTCGCCTTCGCCGCGCTCGGCTACGACATGCTGCTGGAAAAGCCCCTGGCTCCGACCGAGGAGGAGGCCCGCCGGATCGTCGAGGCGGTCGAGCGGGCCGGGGTCGTGTTCGCCGTGGGCCACGTGCTGCGCTACACGGCGTACACGAGAGAGCTGAAGCGTGTCCTGGCCTCCGGCGTGCTCGGCGAGATCGCCAGCGTGCAGCACCTGGAGCCGGTGGGGTGGTGGCATCAGGCGCACTCGTTCGTGCGCGGGGCGTGGCGCGACGTGGCCGGATCCGGCCCGATGCTGCTCACCAAGTCGTGCCATGACCTCGACTGGCTGCTGCACGTCGTCGAGGACGAGCCCGCCCGGGTCGCCTCCTTCGGCTCGCTGGTCCACTTCCGTCCCGAGAACCGGCCGGCCGGCGCCGCCGACCGTTGTGTGTCGTGCCCGCTGGAGATCGAATCGGCCTGCCCGTACTCGGCGAAGCGGTTCTACCTGGAGATGATCGGGGACCCGCACAAGGAGTTCTGGCCACTGGGCGCGGTGACGGCCGACGCCAGTGTGGCCGGGGTCACGCGGGCGCTGGAGACGGGACCGTACGGGCGCTGCGTCTACGCGGCCGACAACGACGTGGTCGACCAGCAGGTCGTGATCGTGGAGTTCGCCCGCGGCGCGACGGTCGCCTTCACCATGACCGCCTTCACCCCGCTCGAACACCGCAAGACCAGGATCTTCGGCTCGCACGGCTACGCCGAGGGCGACGGCGCCTCGATCAGGGTCGTCGACTTCCGCACCGGCCGGGAGCACACCGTCGAGGCCACGGGCGGCGGCGCCTCGTTGTCCGACGGGCACGGCGGCGGGGACGGCGGCCTGGTGGAGGCGTTCGTGGACGCCGTGGCCACCCGGGACCAGAGCGGGCTCGGCGGCGACGCCACCGACGCGCTCGCCGGGCACCTGCTGGTGTGGGCGGCGGAACGGGCCCGCGAAACCGGCACGGTGGTGACCCTGTGACGCTCGTTCCCGCACCCGTCGCCGCCGTCCCCGGGCAGGGCGCCTTCAGCCTGGGCCCGGCCACCACGCTCACCGCCGACCCCGCCCTGGCCCGCGCCGCCGCCTGGCTGCGCGAGGCGCTCGGCCCCGCCACCGGATCACCCCTGCCGGAGGGCCCCGGCGGCATCGAGATCCGCCACGTGCCCGGCATGGCGGAGGAGGAGTACCGCCTCACCGCCACCCCCGCCCGCGTCCTCATCGAGGCCACCACCGCACCCGGCGCCTTCTACGGCGCCCAGACCCTGCGTCAGCTCCTCGGCCCGGCCGCCTTCCGCGCCGGCCGTACCGCGCAGGGGCCGTGGCAGGTGCCCGCCGTCACGATCGAGGACCGTCCCCGGTACGGCTGGCGCGGCTGCCTGATCGACGTGGCCAGGCACTTCCTGCCCAAGCACGACCTGCTGCGCTACATCGACCTGCTGGCCGCCCACAAGCTGAACGTCCTGCACCTGCACCTGACCGACGACCAGGGCTGGCGGCTGCAGATCAGGAAGTACCCGAAGCTCACCGAGATCGGCGCCTGGCGCCACGAGTCCCCGCTCGGCGCGAAGAAGCACGGCAGATGGGACGGCCGCCCGCACGGCGGCTACTACACCCAGGACGACATCCGGGAGATCGTCGCCTACGCGGCCGACCGCTTCGTCACCGTCGTGCCGGAGATCGACCTGCCCGGCCACACGCAGGCCGCCATCGCCGCCTACCCCGAACTCGGCAACCTGGACACGACCCTGCCGGTGCGCACCGAGTGGGGCGTCGGCGAGAACGTGCTCAACGTCGCCGACGCCACCATCGCCTTCTTCAAGGACGTCCTGGACGAGGTGCTGGAGCTCTTCCCCGGACCGTACGTGTGCGTGGGCGGCGACGAGGTGCCCAAGGGCCAGTGGAACGAGAGCGTCCCCGCCAAGGAGCGCATCCGCGAACTTGACCTGCGCGACGCCGAGGAACTGCAGAGCTGGTTCGTGCGCCACTTCACCGACTACCTCATCGCCCGCGGCCGCAAGCCCGTCGGCTGGGACGAGCTGCTGGCGGGCGGGCTGCCGCCCGGCCTGACGGTCGCCGCCTGGCGCGGGCAGGCGTGCGCGGCGATGGCCGCGCGGGCGGGCCACGACGTGGTGGTCTCGCCCTTCGCCGAGACCTACCTGGACTTCCGGCAGGCCGAGGGCGAGCAGGAGCCGGTCGCGATCGGCAGCGTGACCGGGCTGCGCGCCGTGCACGGGTTCGACCCGGTGCCGGCCGGGCTCTCGGCGGCCGAACGCGAGCGGGTGCTGGGCGCGCAGGCGGCGCTGTGGACCGAGCACATCGACTCGCCCCGGCTGCTGGACTACATGGCCTTCCCCCGCCTGGCCGCGTTCGCGGAGGCGGTATGGAACGACGGGCGCGACTTCGAGGACTTCCTCGGCCGCCTCGCCGTACACGAAAGGCGGCTGGACGCGCTGGGCGTGGAGTATCGCCCGGCCGGCGGGCCGCATCCCTGGCAACGGCGCCCCGACGCGCCGGGCCACCCACGAACCCGGGCGGAGATCGACGCAGAGCTCGCCGCCTGGACGGCCAACCTTCGCTGGCCGTAGCCACACCCCCTGTTTGGAGAACGACCATGCGTAAGCGCCTGCCCATCGCCGGGCTGCTCGGACTGGCCCTGTTAGCTTCCGGCTGCGGCTCCAGCGAGCCCGAGAAGCCCGGAAAAATCGAGATCAGTTATGCGCTGTGGGAGAAGAACGACGCCCCCGCCGCCCAGAAGATCATCGACGCCTTCCAGAAGGCCAACCCCGGCGTCACGGTCAAGCTGGAGATCACCCCCTGGGACCAGTACTGGACCAAGCTTCAGACCGCCGCGGCCGGCGGATCGGCGCCCGACGTGTTCTGGATGAGCAGCCTCAACGTCCGCATGTACGCCAAGGGCGGCGTCATCGCCCCGGCCGACGAGAGTAAGACGGCCGGCTTCACCCCGGCCACCGTCGCCGGGTACCGCTACGACGGAAAGCTGTGGGCGCTGCCGTTCAGTGTGAGCCTGCCCGCGCTCTGGTACGACAAGAAGATCTTCGACGCCGCCGGCATGAAGTACCCGACCGCGGACTGGACCTGGGACGACGTCAAGGCCGCCGCCAAGAAGCTGACCGACCCGGCCAAGAAGCAGTGGGGCATCATGGCCCCGATGTGGGACCAGGGCGGGTTCTACAACACGATGATCCAGGCCGGCGGGCGCGTGCTGTCGGCCGACGGCAAGAAGTCCGGCTTCGACGAGGCCGGCTCCATCCAGGGCCTGGAATTCTGGACCGACCTGATGATCAAGGACAAGGTCGCGCCGCAGGCCCAGGTCTACAACGACACCGAGCCGCTGCAGCTGTTCCAGACGGGCAAGATCGGCATGCAGTACGGCGGGTCCTGGTTCGCCGCCACCTACGCCGCCAACCCCGAGGTGAAGTCCCGCGTCGACCTGGTCCCGCTGCCCAAGGGCCCGGCGCAGGAAGGCATGATCGTGGCCTCGCTGGCCAACGCGGTCTCGGCCAAGACCGAGCACCCGAAGGAGGCCACCGCCTTCGCCGCCTTCTTCGCCTCGGAGGAGGGCCAGAAGATCTTCAGCGACGCGGGCGGCGCCTCGATCTCGGCCCGCGAGGGCACCCAGGACGGCTTCTACAAGGCCTATCCCGACTTCGACCTGAAGGGGCTGTTCGAGGGCTCGATGCCGCACGGCGTGGAGTACCCCGTGACGCTCGACACCGCGAAGTGGCAGGACGTGCAGAACAAGCTGCTGGTCGACGCCTGGACGGGCAAGCGGCCGACGGCCGAGGTGGCCAAGGAGATCGCGGTCAAGATGAACGAGATCCTGGCCAAGGAATGAAAGGCAGGGAACGGCTCTGGGGTTATGCGCTGATCGCCCCGATGGCCCTGGGCCTGGCCGTGTTCTACGTCTGGCCGATCGCGCAGACGCTCTACCTCAGCTTCACCGAGTCCGGCGTGTTCGGCGGGCAGACCTGGGTCGGCCTGGACAACTTCACCGCGCTGGCCGCCGACGAGGAGATGACGGGGGCGCTGGGCAACACGCTGCTGTACGCGGTGCTGGTGCTGGCGGGCGTGCCCCTGTCGATCGTGGTCGCGGCGCTGCTCAACGTACGCGGGCTGCGCGGGCTGGGTTTCTACCGGACGATCTACTTTCTGCCGGTGGTCACCATGCCCGCGGCCGTGGGCCTGACCTGGCGCTACCTGTACAACGGCGACTTCGGGCCGATCAACCAGCTCCTGGCGGTGGTCGGGATCGACGGCCCGTACTGGGTGGCCGACCCCGACGTGGCGATCTACGCCCTCGCCCTCGTCGGCATCTGGAGCTCCATCGGGTACAACGCGGTGCTGTTCCTGGCCGGGCTCCAGGGCATCCCCCGCCACTACTACGAGGCGGCCGAGATCGACGGGGCCGGGCGGCTGCGCCAGTTCTTCCGCATCACGCTGCCACTGCTCACCCCGACCACCTTCTTCGTCCTCGTCATCACGCTGATCAACGCGCTGCAGGTCTTCGACCTCGTCTACCTCATCTTCGACCTCAAGAGCCCGGCGCTGCCCGGCGCCCGCACGATCGTCTACTTCTTCTTCGAGCAGGGCTTCGTGCAGAACCAGCGCGGCTACGCCGCCGCCATCGCCGTCGTGCTGCTCGGCCTGATCCTCGTGCTCACCGCGATCCAGTTCAGGCTGCAGAAGAGATGGGTGCACTATGCGTAGGACCTGGCCCGCGCACGTGACGCTGATCGCCGGGGCGCTCGTCATGCTGGCGCCCTTCGTGTGGCAGCTCATCGTCTCCCTGCAGACGCTCAGCGACTCGCTGCGGGTGCCGCCGGTGCTCGCGCCGTCGTGGCGGTGGGAGAACTTCGCCGACGTGTTCAAGACGGTGCCGCTCGGGCGGCAGTTCCTCAACACCGTTGTGGTCACCGCCGCGGTCACGGCCGGGCAGCTGCTGTTGTGCTCGCTGGCCGCCTTCGCCTTCGCGCGGCTGCGCTTCCCGGGGCGGGGCGCCATCTTCATGGTGTTCCTGGCCGTGCTGATGGTGCCGCAGGAACTGTTCCTGCTGCCCCGCTACGAGATCATGCAGGGTCTCGGCTGGCTCAACACGCTGCAGGCGCTCATCGCGCCCGGCGTGTTCGGCGCCTTCGGTACGTTCCTGCTGCGGCAGTTCTTCCTCACGCTGCCCACCGAACTCGACGAGGCCGCCCGCCTCGACGGTGCCAGCCCGCTGCAGATCTACTGGCACGTCATGCTCCCGCTGGTCAGGCCGGGGCTGCTGGCGCTCGGCCTGCTCAGCGTCATGTGGTCGTGGAGCAGTCTGCTGTGGCCCCTCGTCGTCAACACCGACCCCGAGCAGATGACGCTGGCCGCCGGGCTGGCCTCGCTGCGCGGCCAGTTCCAGACCAACTTCCCGATCCTGTTCGCCGGATCGATCGTCGCCTCGCTGCCGGTCATCGTGCTTTTCGTGATCATGCAGCGGCAGCTCATCGCCGGAATCGCATTCACCGGAACGAAGGGTTAGATCCCCATGCGTTTACCCCTGCTGATAGGCGCGGCCGCCCTCGTGGCGCTCACCGCACAGCCCGCCTCCGCCGCCGGGCGCCAGCCCGTCGACGTGCAACTGCTGTCCATCACCGACTTCCACGGCTACATCACCCCGCAGAGCAACGCCGCCGACGGCACGATCAAGGACGGCGCCGGCAACACGCTGGTGGTGGGCGGCGCGCCGTACGTCTCGACCCACCTGAAGAATCTGCGGAACGGCAAGCGCAACTCCGTCACCTTCACCACGGGCGACGACTTCAGCGGCTGGCCGGTGGAGGTCTCCCACCACGCCGACGAGCCGACCGTCGAGTTCCTGAACCGGATCGGCGTGCAGTTCACCGCGGCGGGCAACCACGAGTTCGACCGGTCGCTGGAGTTCACCCGCGACCACATGGGCAAGGGCAGGTGTTTCGGCGAGGTCGGCCTGGACAGCTGCTTCACCGACTCCTCCGGCAGGCGCTTCCCCGGCGCCCGCTTCGAGATCTCCTCGGCCAACATGACCCGTAAAGGCAGCACCCGGCCGGTGCTGGAGCCGTTCGTGATCAAGCGCTTCCAGGGCGTGCCGGTGGGCTTCATCAACCTCACCACGCCCACGACGGTCGCCGGCTCGACCTCCTACCAGCCCACGCTGGACAACCTGCCGCTGGTGGAGACGGCCAACAAGTACGCCGCGATCCTCAAGCGGATGGGCGTGGAGGCCATCGTCGCCAACGTGCACGAAGGCGGCGCCGCCGGCCAGGACTTCAACGGCTGCGGGGCGACCAAGAGCGGCCCGATCTGGGACTTCGCCCGCGACGCCTCACCCGACATCGACGCGATCGTCACCGGCCACTGGCACTGGTTCTTCAACTGCTCGCTGCCCGACCCGGCGGGCAACCTCCGCCCGGTCGTGGAGGCGGCCAACCACGGCCGGCTCATCAACGAGATCAACCTGAAGATCGACCGCCGCACCCGCGACGTGATCAGGCCGGCCACCACCGCGCGCAACCACCCCGTCACCCGCGACGTGCCGGCCGACCCCGAGATGGTCGCGATGGTCGACTACTGGAACGCCAAGGCCAAGGAGACCGGCGCTCGCCAGATCGGCACGCTGACCGGTGACGTGACCAGGGTGCGCGACGCCGACGGCGAGAGCACGCTGGGCAACCTCGCGGCCGACGCGGAGAAGGCCGCCTCCGACGGCGCCGACCTGGCGATGGTGGCGGTGGCGCCGGTGAAGGGCTCCAACTCGCTGCGCGGCGACCTCAAGGCCGGTGCGGTCACCTTCGCCCAGGCATGGGCGGCGTGGGGTTATGCCAACCCGGTCCTGACCGTGTCGGTGAACGGCGGCCAGATCGACCAGGCGCTCGAGCAGCAGTGGCAGACGCAGCCCAACGGGACGGTCCGCTTCGCCCCGCTGGCCGTATCAGGAAATGTCCGCTTCTCTTATGACGCGAGCAAGCCGGTCGGCGAGCGCGTCCAGAACGTCCTCATCGACGGCAAGCCGCTCGACGCCGCCCGCACCTACCGGCTGGCAGCCCTGGCCTACACGCTGATCGGCGCCGACGGCTACAGCGCCTTCACCGGATACACCGACGCCGTGCGCGGGCCCCGCGACTACGAGGCCCTGCGCTCCTACCTCGGCGGCGGCCCGGTGAGCCCGCCCGCCCTGGACCGCGCCCAGCCGCTCCTCTAGGCGACGCGTTCGCTGGTCTGGCGTCCGAACTGCCACGCTCCCACCACGAGCAGCAGCGCGGACGCCGGCACCAGCGCCCCCATCGCCACCGGCAGCCCGGCGCTCCAGCCGTCCAGCATCAGCAGCCGCATGGCCTCGATCGCGTACGTGAGCGGGTTGGCCGTGGCCACGACCTGCATCCAGGCGGGCATCGCGGTCAGCGGCACGAAGGCGTTGGACATGAACAGCAGCGGCAGCGAGGCGAACCCGGTGACCGCGAAGAACGTGCCGTGCGAGGGGACCGCGCAGGCCAGCGCCATCGCCGCCGCCGTCATCGCCAGCGTCAGCAGCGCCGCGGTCAGCAGGATCGCCGGCACGCCGGGCAGTCCGGTGGCCGGCCGTACCCCGAGAAGGAGTGCGACGAGCAGGATGACCAGCACCTGCGCCGAGTTCATGCCCATCTGGAAGACGAAGCGCGAGACGATCAGCGAGCTGCGCCTGATCGGCATGCTCATCAGCTTGTCGAGGTAGCCGGTCTCCTTGTCGAACAGCAGCGGCATCGCCGCGCTCACCCCGTTGCCGACGACGGTGAAGGCGATGATGCCGGGCACCGCGAAGGCGAGGTAGTCGGTGGTGCCCACGACCTCGGCGTTCATGGCGCCGCCCAGCGAGCCGGCGAAGAACACCAGCCACACCGCCGGCTGGAGCACGCTGAACAGCAGGTTCAGCCGCTCGCGCAGGGTCATCAGCAGCCAGCGCCGCGACAGCGCCAGTACCTCCTGGGCCCACATCACGCGGCCTCTTCGCGCAGCGCGTGGCCGGTGTGGCGCAGGAAGACCTCGTCCAGGCTGCCGGCGCCGATCTCCGCCTTGAGCTCGGCCGGGGTGCCCGAGACCACCTCGCGGCCGTGGTCGATGATGGTCAGCCGGTCGCACAGGCGATCGGCCTCGTCCATGTAGTTGGTGGCCAGCAGGACGGTCATGCCCTCCTGGCAGAGCTGCCTGATGTGGTCCCAGACGTGGTGGCGCGACTGCACGTCCAGGCCCAGCGTCGGCTCGTCGAGGATGAGCAGTTCGGGCCGGTGCAGCAGGCCGCAGGCCAGCTCCAGCCGCTTCTGCATGCCGCCCGAGTAGGCCTGCACCAGGCGGTCGGCATGGGCGCTCAGGCCCACGAGCTCCAGGACCTCCGCGGCCCTGGCCTTCACCCGCTTCCTGGGCACGTGGTAGAGGGCCGCCTCGATCTCGGTCTTCTCCCGGCCGGTGAGCATGTAGTAGCCCATCGGGGAGACCTGCTGCATCACGTAGCCGATGCGCAGGCGTACCTGGCCGGCCGCGCGTACCACGTCGAAGCCGCACACCCGCGCCGTGCCCGAGCTCGGCGGGAGCAGAGTGGCCAGCATCCGGATGGTCGTGGTCTTGCCGGCGCCGTTGGGACCCAGCAGGCCGACGACCTCGCCGGCGCCGGCCGTGAGGGTCAGCTGGTCAACCGCGGTGCTCTGCCCGAAGCGGCGGCTGAGCCGCTCCGCGTCGATGATCATTCCCATGGACGCACCCCAAGTACTTAACGGATGCGTTAAGCATATCAGAGCAACTTCCGCAGCCGCAGGAGGTCGCCGAAGCTGGCGTCCACCTTGACCCGGCCGCCCAGCAGTGCCCTGGCCAGGTCGAGTTCGCCGTCGACCAGCGCGATCAGATCGTCGCTCGTGATGGTCAGCTTCACGTCGGACTCCTTGCCGTCGGCCGGAGGCACCTCGGTGAACGGATCCAGGCCGTCGTGGCTGAGCCGGCCGTAGAAGAAGACGTCGAGGTCGGAGACGCGGCAGCTGACCGTCCGCTCGACGACGTGCTTGGCGCGGTCCTCGTCGCTGATCTCGTCGAAATTGGCGACGAGCTTGGCCAGAGCGGCCCGGCAGTCCTCGACGCTTGCCATGGATGCGCTTCCTTTCTCCCCACTGACACGGACCGTAGCGTTCCATACGACTGCATAACGTGTGACACGCCTGCCGAGGTGCCGGGTGTCGGTGCCAGGCGTTACGGTCGTGTCATGACTGAGATCCCGGAGGGGACGGGCGACGAGCGGGTCGACGCCGTTCTCGCAGGTCTGGAGCGTCTGTCCGGGCTGCCCGTGGGCGAGCACGCCGCCGTCTACGACGACGCGTTCGCCGGGCTGGAGGAGACCCTCGCCGCGATGGACGAGCAGTGAGCCGACGCGTCCGGCTCGACAGCGAGCTCGTACGGCGCGGCCTGGCCCGCTCCCGCGAACAGGCGGCCCAGCTCATCGAGGCCGGCCGGGTCAGCGTGGGCGGACAGGTCGCCGGCAAGGCGGCCACCCAGGTCGGCACCGCCGCCGCCATCGTCGTGGCCGACTCGCCCGACGGCCCCGACTACGTCTCGCGCGGCGCCCACAAACTGCTCGGCGCGCTGGAGGCCTTCAAGGCCCTGAGCGTCGAGGGCCGCCGCTGCCTCGACGCCGGCGCCTCCACCGGCGGCTTCACCGACGTGCTGCTGCGCCACGGCGCCGCCCACGTCCTGGCCGTGGACGTCGGCTACGGACAGCTGGCCTGGTCGCTGCGGACCGACGAGCGGGTCACCGTCATGGAACGCGTCAACGTGCGCGACCTGACGCAGGAGATGGTCGGCGAGGCCCCCACCCTGATCGTCGGTGACCTGTCGTTCATCTCGCTGCGGCTGGTGCTGCCCGCGCTCGCCGCCGTGGCCGCGCCGGCCGCCGACTTCGTCATGCTGGTCAAGCCGCAGTTCGAGGTGGGCAAGGAGCGCGTCGGCGCCGGCGGCGTGGTGCGCGAGCCCGCGCTGCGCGCGCAGGCGGTCCGCGACGCCGCCGCCAAGGCACAGGACATAGGTTTGGCGGTGCGCGGCGTCACGGCCAGCCCGCTGCCGGGACCGTCGGGAAATGTCGAATACCTGCTCTGGCTGGGCAAGGGGGAGGGCGAGCCGCCGGTCGCCGGGCTCCTCGACCTCGACGCCGAGATCCAGCGCGCCGTAGAAGAAGGGCCCCAATGAACCGGACCGTTCTGGTCACCGTGCACACCGGGCGCGGCGCCGCCGTCGAGAGCGCCCGCCTTGTCGTCAACCGCCTGGTCGACGCCGGGATCACCGTGCGCGTGCTGGAGCAGGAGGCCGTGGATATCGGTTGTGTCGGCGCCGAGGTGGTGCCGTGCGACCCCGGCGCGGCCAAGGACGCGGAGGTGATGATCGTCCTGGGCGGCGACGGCTCGCTGCTGCGTTCGGCCGAACTGGCCCGCTCGGCCGGCACCCCGCTGTTCGGCGTCAACCTCGGCCACGTGGGCTTCCTGGCCGAGGCCGAGGTCGACGACCTGGCCGCCGCCGTCGACAGCGTCGTCGCCGGGAACTACGACGTCGAGGAGCGCATGACCATCGACGTGCTCGCCCGGCTCAACGGCCAGGTGATCGCCGACACATGGGCGCTCAACGAGGCCACCGTCGAAAAGCGCGAGCGCATGCTGGAGGTCGTGGCCGAGGTCGACGGCCGCCCGCTGTCGCGCTGGGGCTGCGACGGCGTCATCTGCGCCACCCCGACCGGCTCCACCGCCTACGCCTTCTCCGCCGGCGGCCCGGTGGTCTGGCCGGAGGTGGAGGCGCTGCTCATGGTGCCGATCAGCGCCCACGCGCTGTTCGCCAAGCCCCTGGTCGTCTCGCCGCGCGCGACCCTCGCCGTGGAGATCCTGCCCGGCACGCCGGGCGGCGTGCTCTGGTGCGACGGCCGCCGCCGCTTCGACCTGCCGACCGGCACCCGGGTCGAGGTCCGCCGCGGCGAGCACCCGGTGCGCGTGGCCCGCCTGCACGGCATCGAGAGCACCGGCGCGCCGTTCACCGACAGGCTGGTCGCCAAGTTCGAACTTCCCGTGCAGGGGTGGCGCGGAAGGGTGCGTCCCTGAGTCAATGGGCTCAGGAGCGCGTAGGATCGCTTGCGCACGTGTGTTCGGACAGTGGGCTCCGAAGCCGGGTGCGACCGTAAACGCAGGCAGCGACAGGAGTGGCCGGTGCGACCCAGGGTCGAAGAGGTCCGCATCCAGGGGCTGGGTGTCATCGACGAGGCCGTTCTCGAGCTCTCGCCGGGATTCAACGTGGTCACAGGCGAGACCGGAGCGGGCAAGACCATGGTCGTCACCGGGCTCGGCCTGCTGTTCGGCGGCCGTGCCGACCCCTCGCGCATCCGCCCCGGCTCCGACAAGGCGACCGTCGAGGGCACGCTGGTCATCGAGGCCGGCGGCCGCGTCGGCCAGCAGGTCGAGGACATCGGCGGCGAGGTCGATGACGGCGAGCTGATCATCTCGCGCACCGTCTCCGCCGAGGGCCGCTCGCGCGCCTGGCTGGGCGGGCGCACCGTCCCCGTCGGCACGCTCACCTACCTGGCCGACGACCTGGTGGCCGTCCACGGGCAGATGGACCAGCAGCGCCTCCTGCAGCCGGCCAGGCAGCGCGCCGCGCTCGACCGGTACGCCGGGGACGATCTGGTCAAGCCGCTGCGGGCGTACTCGCAGGCGTACAAGCGGCACAAGCAGGTGGCCGCGCTGCTGGAGGAGCTGACGACCCGGGCGCGCGAGCGCGCCCAGGAGGCCCACCTGCTGCGCTTCGGCCTGGAGGAGATCGAGAAGGTCGACCCCAAGCCCGGCGAGGACGTCGAGCTGCGCGCGGAGGAGGAGCGGCTCTCCCACGCCGACGCGCTGCGCTCCGCGGCCACCGGCGCCCACACGGCGCTGCTCGGCGACCCGATGGAGTCCGCCGACGGCACCCACGACGTGATCTCGCTGCTGGGTGAGGCCCGCTCGGCGGTCGAGGGCGTGCGCGACTTCGACCCGCAGCTCGCCCAGGTGGCCGACCGGCTGGCCGAGGCGGGCTACCTCATCTCCGACGTGGCCACCGACCTGGCCGCCTACGCCGAGTCGATCGAGGCCGACCCGGCCAGGCTGGCGATCGTGCAGGAGCGCCGCTCGCTGCTGACCGGCCTGATCCGCAAGTACGCCGAGGACAGCGCCGGCGTGCTGGCCTGGGCGCAGCAGTCCTCGGCGCGCCTGACCGAGCTCGAAGGCGACGACGAGCGCATCGACGAGCTCACCCGCGAGCTCGACGAGCTGACCGAGCGGCTCACCGAGCTGGCCGCCGAGCTGACCAAGGTGCGCGAGGCCGCCGCCGAGCGCTTCGGCGAGGCCGTCACCGAGGAGCTCACCGCGCTGGCCATGCCGCACGCCCGCGTGGTCGTGCAGCTCGCCCAGAGCGCCGAGTTCGGCCCCGAGGGCGTCGACGAGGTCGAGCTGCGCATGGCGGCGCACCCGGCCGCGCCGCCGCTGCCCCTGAACAAGGGCGCCTCGGGCGGCGAGCTCAGCCGCGTCATGCTCGCCATCGAGGTCGTCTTCGCCGGCGCCGACCCCGTGCCCACCTTCGTCTTCGACGAGGTCGACGCGGGCGTGGGCGGCAAGGCCGCGGTCGAGATCGGCCGCCGCCTGGCCAGGCTCGCCCGCACCGCCCAGGTCATCGTCGTCACCCACCTGCCGCAGGTGGCCGCCTTCGCCGACCAGCACCTCGTCGTGGAGAAGGCCAGCGACGGCAGCGTGGTGCGCAGCGGCGTCGTCACGCTCAACCACGAGGGCCGGGTACGCGAGCTTTCGCGCATGCTGGCGGGCCTGGAGGATTCCGAGCTGGGCAGGGCCCATGCGGAAGAACTGCTCGGGCTCGCCGCCGCCGACTCTGCGTGACATATCAGACACGCCGTGCAGTGCGTGGCCCCCGGGCTCTCCGGCTCTGGCAGGATGGTCTTGATGAAGGTACCGGGGAACAAGTTGCCGGGCCTCCGCGGCAGGAAGGTCGGTGACCTTCCCGGCCTCACGGCAGTGGCGAGAATCGACCGGCGGACGAAGAGGCTAACCAAGCGCCTCCGGCCGGGGGAAATTGCGATTATCGACCATGTTGACGTGGACCGGGTCAGCGCGGAGGCGCTCGTCGCGTGCGGCGCCGCCGCCGTGGTCAACGTCGCGGCGGGGATCAGCGGGCGCTACCCCAACCTGGGTCCGCAGATCCTGGTCGAGGCGGGCATCCCGTTCGTCGACAACGCCACGCCCGAGCTGTTCGAGCGGGTGGCCGACGGCGAACCTGTCCGCGTCTGCGACGGGATCGTCTACCTCGGCGAGGAGATGGTCGGCAAGGGCGACGTCGCGACCGAGGAGACCGTCGAGGCCGCCATGGCCGAGGCTCGCGCCGGACTTTCCGTGCAGATTGAGGCTTTCGCCGTCAACACGATGGAGTACGTTCGTGGTGAGGGCAGGCTTCTCATCGACGGAGTCGGCGTGCCGGAGATCCGCACCCCCATCGAGGGCAGGCACGTTCTCATCGTCGTGCGCGGATACCACTACAAAGAGGACATCGCCACGCTCCGGCCGTACATCCGCGAATACCGCCCCGTCCTCGTCGGCGTCGACGGCGGCGCGGACGCGCTCCTGGAGGCCGGATACCTGCCCGACGTGATCGTCGGCGACTTCGACTCCGTCTCCACCAAGGCGCTCACCTGCGGCGCCGAGCTCATCGTGCACGCCTACCGCGACGGCCGCGCGCCCGGCCTGGAGCGCGTGCACCAGCTCGGCCGCGAGGCCGTCATCTTCCCCGCCACCGGCACCAGCGAGGACATCGCCATGCTCCTGGCCGACGACAAGGGCGCCGAGCTCATCGTCGCCGTCGGCACCCACTGGACGCTGGAGGAGTTCCTCGACAAGGGGCGCTCCGGCATGGCCAGCACCTTCCTCACCCGGCTGCGCATCGGCAGCAAGCTCATCGACGCCAAGGGCGTGAGCAGGCTCTACCGCAGCCGCATCTCCACGCAGCAACTGCTGCTGCTGGTGGGCACCGCGCTCGTCACGATGGGGGTCGCTCTGTTCAGCTCGCCCATCGGCCAGACCTGGCTCAACGGCCAGCAAGACCTTTGGAACGCCTTCATCTTCTGGCTGGTCGGACTTTTCTCGTGATCGATTTCCGCTATCACCTCGTCTCCATCGTCGCCATCTTTCTCGCGCTGGCGGTCGGCATCGTCATGGGCACCACGCTGCTGCAGAATCCGGCCATCCAGATGGCCAAGGAGACCACGGACGGGCTGATCAAGAACAACAGCGAGCTGCGCGCCGAGAAGGACGACCTGGCCAGGCGCCAGGCCGGCAACGACTCCTTCGTCAAGGACATGACCCCGGTGCTGGCCCTGGTCGCGGGCGGGCTCAGCGGCCAGCGCGTGCTGCTGGTCGACACGCCCGGCTCCACCGGCGCCCTGCGCGAGGCGCAACAGCAGGTGCTCGACCAGGCCGGCGCGACCGTCGGCCAGCGGGTGACGATCAGCGACAAGTTCCTGGCCCTCGACAGCGAAGGCGTCCTCGACGGCCTGGCCACCCAGCTCAAGCCCGCCGGCCTCACCTACACCGCGGGCGCGAGCGTCTACGACAAGGTCGCCCAGCTCCTGGCCGCGACGCTGACGACCGCCGACCCCACCCAGGCGGGCACCGCCGACGCCGAGACAGCGGCCGTGCTGGCCGCGTTCGAGAAGGGCGGCTTCATCAGCGTCGAAGGCGACGTCGACAAGCGCGCCACGCTCGCGGTGATGTTCGCGCCTGACAAGCCCTTCGAGGGGGAGCGCGCCGAGACGCAGGCGGCCGCGCTCGTCTCCCTCGCCGCCGGCCTCGACGCCGGGAGCAGGGGCGCGCTCATCGCCGGCAGCACGACCGCGGTGGCCCCCGGCGGCGTCATCACCGAACTGCGCGACTCCGGCGACATCAGCCAGCGGGTCTCCAGCATCGACACCCTCGACATGCCCGCCGGCCGTGTCGTCAGTGTCTACGCCCTGCGCGAGCAGATCGCCGGGCGGGCCGGCCAGTACGGCATCGGCACCGGCGTGACCGACTTCCAGCCGCCGCTGCCCAGTCCCACCCCCGTCCCCACCTCGTCAGGGAGCTGAACCCATGGCCCGTGCCCTGCTGTGCGCGCTCGCCGGAGCCGCACTCGGCGCCGTCGCCGCCCGCGCCGCCTACTCCGCCTTCACCGCGCGTGTGGCCGAGGCTCCCGAGAAGACGGCCACGCCGTCCGGCGAGGTCGTGGCCACGGGCGGGCTGCGCGCCGCCGCCACCTGGACCCGGAGCAACCACCGGGGCGAGCCGATCACGCTGCTCGAAGGCCCCGCGTTCGTGGCGGGCGCGAGCGCCGCCACCGCGCTCGCCCCAGGCCTGGACCCCCGCGTACGGCTGGCCGCCCTCCTGGCCGGAGCCGGCAGCGGCGCGCTGGGCGCCTACGACGACCTCTACGGCAGCACCTCCTCCAAGGGCTTCAAGGGCCACCTCAGCGCCCTGGCCAAGGGCGAGGTGACCAGCGGCGCCGTCAAGATCCTCGGCATCGGCGCCACCGGCCTGGCCGCCGCCGCGCTCGTCTCCCGCGGCCCCCTCGACACCCTCGCCAACGGCGCCACGATCGCCGGAGCCGCCAACCTGGCCAACCTCTTCGACCTGCGGCCCGGCCGGGCCATCAAGGTCGCGCTGCTGACCGGCGGCCCGCTGCTGGCCGCCTCGCTGCTGCGCGGCTCCCCGTCGGGCGCGGCGCTGGCCGCCGTCCCGCTGGGCGCCGCCGCCGCGTTGCTGCCCGACGACCTCGGCGAGCGCGCCATGCTCGGCGACGCCGGGGCCAACGCCCTGGGTGCCCTGCTCGGCCTGGCCGCCGTCACCACGCTCGGCCGCCCGGGACGGCTGGCCGTGCTCGGCACCGTCGCCGTCCTGACCGCCGCCTCGGAGAAGGTCTCCTTCACCAAGGTCATCGCGGGCAACCCGGTGCTCAACCGCATCGACATGCTCGGCCGCCGCCCCGCCCCGTGACCGGACGGCTGGCGCGGGGCGTCGCGGGCGGCGCGGTACTGATCGGCGCGATCACGATCCTCGCGCGTGTCACCGGCTTCGCCAAGCAGTACGTCTTCGCCCAGACCGTCGGCACCGGCTGCCTGTCCACCGCCTACTTCACCGCCAACCAGATCCCCAACATCGTCTTCGAGGTGGTGGTCGGGGGAGCGCTGGCCGGCATGGTGGTCCCGGTCCTCGCCGGCGCCGCCGCCCGCGCCCGGCCGTGGGGCGAGCCGCCGCTGGAGGAACCCGACTCCCCGGAGGCCGCCCGCGGCGCCCAGGCCGTGGCGGCCTCGCCCGTCGAGGCCCACGCGTACGTGAGCCGCGTCTCCTCGGCACTGCTGACCTGGGTGCTGGTCGTGCTGGTCCCGCTGGCCGTGGGCGTGGCGGTGCTGGCGGGCCCCGTCGCCGGACTCTTCTACGGCTCGGCGCTCCCGCTATGCGAGGTCGAGGCCGTGCGGGCCGTCACCGCGGACATGCTGGTCGTCTTCGCCCCCCAGATCCCGCTGTACGGCGTGGCCGTCGTCCTCTACGGCGTCCTTCAGGCGCACAAGCGCTTCGCCGGACCCGCCGTGGCGCCGCTGGTGTCCAGCATCGTGGTGATCGCCGCCTACCTGGTGTTCGTCCCGGTCAGCGGCGGCACGAGCGAGCCGGTCAGCCCGCTCGACGCGGGCGAGACCGTCCTGGCGGTCGGGACCAGCCTGGGCGTGCTCGCGCTCGTGCTCACCGTCGCCGGGCCCGCCTCGCGGCTCGGGCTCCGCTGGCGGCCCACGCTGCGCTTCCCCGACGGGGTCGCCGCGCAGGTGCGCGGGCTGGCGTTCGCCGGGATCGCCGGGTTGCTGGCCCAGCAGGCGGCCACGGTCGTGGTGCTGTACCTGTCCAACGGGATCGGCGTGGGGGCGATCGCGGTCTACAACTACGCGTGGGCGATCTACCTCGTGCCTTACGCGGTGCTGGCCGTACCCATCGCGACCAGTGCTTTTCCCGGGCTGTCCGCGCGGGCGGAGAGCGGCGACGAGGAGGGCTTCGCGGGCCTGGCCGCGCGCACGACGCGGGCGGTCGTGCTGGTGTCGGGGCTGGCGGCGGGGGCGCTGGCGGCGGTGTCCGGGCCGGGCGCGGAGGTGTTCCTGCTGGGGTCGGAGTCTGCGGTGCCACACGCGCAGTTCGCGCGGACGATCGCGCTGTTCGCGCCGGGCCTGATCGGGTACGGGCTGATCGCGCACCTGAGCCGGGTGCTGTACGCGGCGGGCAAGGGCCGGGAGGCCGCCGCCGGGACCGTGGCCGGATGGCTGGTGGTGATGGTGGCGCAGGCCGGGTTCGTGCTGGTGCTGCCGGATGAGTGGGAGATCGCCGGGATGGCGCTCGGGATGAGCGCCGGGATGACCGTGGGCGGACTCTGGTTGCTGGTCGCGGTGCTGCGGGCCCGTGGCAGGGCGGCGGCCGCGGGGCTGGTCAGGGCGGCGGTCGCGGCGGTGGCCGGAGGGGCCGCGGGGTTCCTGGCGGGCGCGTGGGCGGCGGGACTGATCGGCGCCGACGGGCTCTGGCCCCGGCTCGGGGCCACGGCGCTGGCCGGGGCGGTCGCGATCGTGGCGGGGGCCGCGGTCGCGGCGCTGCTGGACCGCGACGACGCCCGCGCCCTGGCCGGGATGGCCACGCGGCGCCGACGGGGACCGGAACGGGCTTCAGCGGACGGTTGAGAGGAGAAACGTCGTGCGGGTGGTGTTCGTGCTCGGAACCACGTCAGGCGGGACGGGGCGGCACGTGCTCATGCTGGCCGAAGGCCTGCTACGGCGCGGCCACCAGGTCGTGGTCGCCGGGCCTGCGGCGGTCGGTGAGGCGTTCGGGTTCGGCGCGGCCGGGGCGCGGTTCACGCCGGTCGCGGTCTCCGACCGGCCGCACCCGGCCCGCGACCTGGCGGCGGTCGCCGCGATCCGCCGCATCACCCGTGAGGCCGACGTCGTGCACGCCCATGGGCTGCGCGCGGGCGCCCTCGCCGTCCTGGCCGGGTTCGGAAGGGCCCGCCCGGCGCCGGTGGTGACCCTGCACAACGCGCTCACCGCCGGAGGCTTCGTCGGCGCGGTCCACGGCGTGCTGGAGCGGATCGTGGCACGGGGCGCCGGACGTGTGCTGGTCGTCTCACCGGATCTCGGGGAGCGGATGGCCGCCCTCGGCGCCCGTGACGTGCGCCCGGCCGTGGTGCCCGCCCCCGTGCCCAGGCCGCCGTCACGCGCCGCCGCGCGAGTGCGCGAGGAACTCGGCGCGGGAGAGCGGCCCGTGGTGCTGACGGTCGCGCGGCTGGCGCAGCAGAAAGGGCTGGAGTTCCTGCTGGACGTGGCGGCCGGTCCCTGGGGCGGGCGGGAGCCGGTGTTCGCGATCGCGGGGGAGGGGCCGCTGAAGCGGGAGCTCCAGGAACGTATCGAGAGGGAGAAACTGCCCGTGCGGCTGCTGGGCGACCGCGACGACGTGCCCGATCTGCTGGCCGCGGCCGACCTCGTGTTCTGGCCGAGCCGCTGGGAGGGGCAGCCGCTCAGCCTCAGCGAGGCGCTCATGGCGGGCCGTCCGGTGGTGGCCACCGAGGTGGGTGGCATCCCTGACCTGCTGGGGGGTGCCGGGACGCTGGTGCCGTACGGGGAGGTGGGGGCGGCGCGCGCGGCCGTACGGGCGGTTCTGGAGGAGCCAGGCGAGGCGGAGCGGCACGCTCGGGCGGCGGCGGAAAGGGGCGCGGCGCTGCCCCACGACGACGACGCGGTGGACGCTGTCCTGGGCGTCTACACCGCGTGAAGACCCCCGGGAAGATTAGGCCGCGACCCCGCGTTCTCCTATACTGCGTTGGTTAGGGGAGGGGAGTATCCCTTCGCGGCAGCCTCGTCATCACGGTGTAGCCCCGCTCCACGGGGCCCCCGGGGCTGCCGGTCGGCCGAAAGCGCCGGCGGGAGAGACCTCCGGCTGTCAGTCATGCGTGCCGGAGGTAGGAAAACGTGACCGTACCCGTGTGGGCCTGGATCGCCGTGATCGGCGGGCTCCTCCTGGTCATCGCCATCGATCTGTGGATCGTCGACAGGGGCGAGGCCCGCGAATTCTCCATGCGGCAGGCGACCTACTGGGTCTCCTTCTACGTCGCGCTCGCCGTGGCCTTCGGTGTGCTGCTGTGGGTGACCGAGGGGGGCGGCAAGGCCGGTGAGTTCTTCGCCGGATACATCACCGAGTACAGCCTGAGCGTCGACAACCTGTTCATCTTCTTCATCATCATGAGCCGGTTCGCGGTGCCGAAGCAGTTCCAGCACAAGGTGCTGCTGGTCGGCATCCTGATGGCGCTGGTCATGCGCGGCATCTTCATCGCGCTCGGCGCGGCCGCCCTGGAGCGCTTCAGCTGGCTCTTCTACGTCTTCGGCGCCTTCCTCGTCTACACCGCGATCAACATCGTCCGCCAGCACCTCAAGGGCGATGACGAGGACTTCCAGGAGAACGCGGTGCTGCGGTGGGTGCGCAGGGCGTTCCCGACCACGCCCGACTACGTCGGCTCCAAGATCATGGTCAGGATGCACGGCCGCCGCATGGTCACCCCGATGCTCATCGTCATGGTCGCGATCGGCACCACCGACCTGCTGTTCGCGCTCGACTCCATCCCCGCCATCTTCGGGCTCACCAAGGACCCGTTCATCGTCTTCACCGCCAACGCGTTCGCCCTGATGGGCCTGCGCCAGCTCTACTTCCTGCTCGGCGGGCTGCTCCAGCGCCTGGTCTACATCAGTTACGGCCTGGCGTTCATCCTCGGCTTCATCGGGGTTAAGCTGGTTCTGGAGGCTCTGCACGCCAGCGACGTCTCCTGGGCGCCCACCGTGCCCATCCAGCTTTCGCTCGCGGTCATCGGAGTCACGATGGTCGTCACCACCGTCGCCAGCCTGCTCAAGTCCCGCAGCGACGCGCGCAAGGGCGTGAAGAGCGCGAGCCAGACCGGGGCTAGCTAAAAGGCGTTCTAGGCGCTTTGCTGTGTCTAGTTGCGTCGTGTCATAGTTGCAAGTTCTGTAACATCACGGCAAAGCGCCGGTTCGTTCACCACTCCAAAGGTTGTCCGTGTCAGACGATTCAGCTAAGACCGCCCGCGTGCGCCTGGCGCGCGGGGTGTCCCCGTGGCTCCTCCCGACCGTGGCGGCCGCCGCCGCGACCACGCTGCTCACCCGCAAGGACAAGCGCTGGGCGCTGGCCGCCGTGCCGCTGAGCGCACTCACGGGCGGGATGCTCTGGTTCTTCCGCGACCCCGACCGGACGCCCGGTCAGGGCCGCGTTCTGTCGCCCGCCGACGGCGTGGTGCAGAGCATCGACCCGTGGCCGGACGGCCGGACCCGGGTGGCGATCTTCATGAGCCCGCTGAACGTGCACGTCAACCGCGCACCCCTTGCGGGAACCGTCACCTCCGTGCAGCATGTGGCGGGTGGGTTCCTGCCGGCATTCAACAAGGACAGCGACCAGAACGAGCGCGTGGTGTGGCATTTCGAGACCGCGCTCGGCGACATCGAGATGGTGCAGATCGCGGGCGCGGTGGCGCGCAGGATCGTGCCGTACCTGAGCGCGGGGGCCAAGGTCACCCAGACGGAGCGGATCGGCCTGATCCGGTTCGGCTCGCGCGTGGACATCTACCTTCCCGAAGGCATCACGCCCGCGGTCGCCGTGGGTGAGAAGACGGTTGCGGGGGTGACCCGAATTGACCACGGCTGACGCAGGCGGCTGGCAAGCCGACGACGAGGACCCCCGTGGGCCCGTCGGCAAGGCGTTCCGCCTTTCCGCCGCAGACTCCCTGTCACTGGGCAACGCGCTGTGCGGCTTCCTGGCCGTGTGCGTGCTGGCCACCTCGGCCGTCACCTCCCTGCAGGCGAACAAGGGCCTGGTGATCCAGCCCGGCTTCTTCGCCACCGCCGTGGTGCTGCTGCTCATCGGCGCCACCTGCGACCTGTTCGACGGCCTGGTGGCGCGGCGCTTCCGCGCCTCGGCGATGGGCGCCGAACTCGACAACCTCGCCGACGTCATCAGCTTCGGCTTCGCGCCCGCCTTCATGGTGGTGATCTGGGGCGGCTTCAACGGCACCGTGCCCATCTGGTGGGTGCTGACCGCCGCCGCCTCCGTGCTCATCGCCGGCGTCGTACGGCTGGCCCGCTTCGCCTGCGTGAAGACCAAGAGCGGCGACTTCATGGGCCTGCCCATCCCCATGGGCTGTATGACCGTCATCTCGATCGTCATGCTGTTCGAGGCGAACATCTGGTCGCTGCTGGCCGTGCTCGGCGTGTCCTGGCTGATGGTCAGCCGCGTGGAGTACCCGAAGCCCAAGGGCCAGCTCGCCGCCGTCGTCCTCGGCTGGATCATGGTCAACGTCGCCTTCCTGACGTTCTGGGTGGCCTTCCCCCAGGGCGGCGACCTGCCGATCAAGATCGGCGCGACCATGCAGATCGCGCTCGTGGCGGCGATCCCGCTGCGGATGCTCTTCTACAAGCGCGAGCAGCGCAAGGAAGCCCACCGCGTCGACAACTGAGCCTCCTCAAGCCGGGCGTCATCGGCTTTGATGGAGGCATGGCGCGCGAACACACTCGCACGTACTTCCTCGGCAAGCTCGCGAGGGAGCTGGAGTTCCGTGGCCTCGATGCCACGCTGCGCGCCGACCCGCCCTCGTTGCGGGTCGGCGACCCCGGTGCCCGGCTGCTGACCGAGACGGTCGACTGCGTTCCGATCGCCGAAGGCTGGTACTACCGCTGGTCCTGGGGCGAGGTGGTGGAGTCGACCACCAACCCCGCCGAGGCCGCCGACCGGATCGCCAGGATCCTCGGGCCGATCAGGTAGCTCATCTCGCGGCCGGGTTCACCATCCCCGGGCCTTCCACTCCGGCAGCGACGGGCGCTCGGCGCCCAGCGTGGTGTCCTTGCCGTGGCCCGGGTAGACCCAGGTCTCGTCCGGCAGCCGGTCGAAGACCCGCTCGGCCACGTCGGTGTAGAGCTGGGTGAAGCGCTCGGCGTCGTCCCAGGTGTTGCCGACGCCGCCGGGGAACAGCGAGTCGCCGGTGAACAGGTGCTTGATCGTCTCGCCGCCGTCGTAGAGCAGGGCGATCGAACCCGGTGTGTGGCCGCGCAGGTGGATGACCTCCAGCGTGACCTCGCCGACCGTGACGTGGTCGCCGTGCTCGACCAGGCGGGCCGGCTCGACGGGCAGCGCGGGCGCGTCGAGCGGGTGGGCGATCACCTGGGCGCCCGTGACCTTGGCCACCTGCTCCAGCGCCTGCCAGTGGTCGCCGTGCTGGTGGGTGGTGACGATCGTGCTGATCGCCTGCTCGTCGACCAGCGCCAGCAGCCGGTCGGCCTCGGCGGCCGCGTCGATGAGCAGGCCGTCGCCGGTCACGGCGCAGCGCAGCAGATAGGCGTTGTTGTCGAAGGGGCCGACGGCGAGCTTGGCGATGCTCAGCGCGGGCAGTTGCCGCACATCGGCGGGACCGCCGACCGTGACGTCGCCGGTGTAGGTCATGAGATCTCCTCGGGGCCCGATCACGGATAGTCGTCGGGGGGCGCCGCCGGAAGGCCGGGCGGGGCCGGCTGGCTCAGCCAGGGCGGCGGCTCAGGAACGGCGTGCCCCTCGCGCACCACCCTAATCCCCTCGCCACGCGAGCGACCCGTGAGCCAGGCGAGCACGTCCACCGGTCTGCCCGCCACCGCGGGCAGCCGTCCGCCGGGAGCCGCCGCGTTCCCGCCGAGGTCGCTCCAGGTGTGCGGGGGCTCGCCCAGGAGGGTGATCTCGCCGACCGTGCTCTTCCCGTACGGCCAGCTCGCCAGGCAGTCGTGCAGCTCGCGCCGGACGAACGCGGCGGGCCAGTCGGCGGGGCCGTAGCCGGCGCCCAGGTCGGCGTGGTGGATCTCCAGCTCCCTGATCCGCCTGACCAGGACGTACCAGGCGGGGTGCCAGGGCGGGCGCAGTGCGCGGACCATGCCGCTCCACGCCTGCGCGGGCTGCTCGCGGATGGCGCGGGCGAGCCGTACCGCGCCGTCTTCCAGGTCGGCGAGATGTTCGGCCGGGGTACGGCCGGCGCCCTCCTCGATGCCGGCGACCCGGGCGGCGAGCGAGGGATACTGGGGCGTCTCGACCCCGGTCCTGGCCCAGGCGAGCAGGTTGAGCAGGCCGTCGGCGTTGCGGGCGAGGTGGGCCAGGACGTGGCCGCGGGTCCAGCCGGGCAGGTTCGACGGGGCGGACAGGCCGGCGGGCGACAGGCCGGCCGCGGTGGCCAGGAGACGGTTGGTGGCCGCCGTGATCTCGGAGTGGAGCGCGGGGATGACCGTCATGGCGGCTATTCCAGCAGGGCCGGTGGCCTCTTCACCAGCGGCGGCCGCCGTACGCGGGCATAAAGGCGCAGGTCGCGCGGTTGAGTCCCAAAGAGCGCCTGCCCTCGCGGCGGGAGGCCGTAGTCTGAGTGGGACGGATTTTCGGGGGCCGGGGAGCGGGCCGCCGAAATTGTCGGTGCCCCCATCTACTATCCCCGTGGACCTATCCGTTTATCGACTTCCGGGATCGCCGTGGCTGACCGCCTGATCGTGCGTGGAGCACGTGAGCACAACCTCAAGGACGTCTCGCTGGACCTGCCGCGAGACTCGCTGATCGTCTTCACCGGCCTGTCCGGATCGGGCAAGTCCAGCCTGGCCTTCGACACGATCTTCGCTGAGGGTCAGCGGCGCTACGTCGAATCCCTGTCGGCCTACGCCCGCCAGTTCCTCGGCCAGATGGACAAGCCCGACGTCGACTTCATCGAGGGCCTGTCGCCCGCGGTGTCCATCGACCAGAAGGCCACCAGCAAGAACCCCCGCTCGACCGTCGGCACGATCACCGAGGTCTACGACTACCTGCGCCTGCTGTGGGCGCGCATCGGCAAGCCCCACTGCCCGGTCTGCGCGCGGCCCATCGCCCGGCAGATGCCGCAGCAGATCGTCGACCGCGTGATGGACCTGGAGGAGGGCACCCGCTTCCAGGTGCTCGCCCCGGTCATCAGAGGCCGCAAGGGCGAGTACGCCGAGCTCTTCCGCGAGCTGCAGACCAAGGGCTTCGCCCGTGCCCGCGTCGACGGCACCGTGATCAGGCTGGAAGAGCCGCCGACGCTGAAGAAGTACGAGAAGCACGACATCGAGGTCATCGTCGACCGCCTGTCGGTCAAGGACTCGGCGCGCCGCAGGCTCACCGACTCGGTCGAGACCGCGCTGCAGCTGTCCGGTGGCACGATCACGCTGGAGTTCGTCGACCTGCCCGAGGGCGACCCCGGCCGCGAGCGCTTCTACTCCGAGCACCTCTACTGTCCCTACGACGACCTGTCGTTCGAGGAGCTGGAGCCGCGCTCGTTCTCCTTCAACTCGCCCTTCGGCGCCTGCCCCGAGTGCACGGGCCTGGGCACCAAGATGGAGGTCGACCCCGACCTGGTCGTGCCCGATCCGGAGAAGACGCTGCGCGACGGCGCCCTGCACCCGTGGTCGGGCGGCCACACCAGCGAGTACTTCATCCGGCTGACCGAGGCGCTCGGCCACACGATGGGCTTCACCCTCGACACGGCCTGGGAGAAGCTGCCGAAGAAGGCGCAGAAGTCGCTGCTGTTCGGCCACGAGGAGCAGGTCCACGTCCGCTACAGCAACCGCTACGGCCGCCAGCGCTCCTACTACACCACCTACGAGGGCGTCATCTCGTGGGTGCAGCGCCGCCACGCCGAGGCCGAGAGCGACGCCACGCGCGAGCGCTTCGAGGGCTACATGCGGGAGATCCCGTGCCCGGCCTGCGACGGCAAGCGCCTCAAGCCGGTCACGCTGGCCGTCACGGTCGCCGACATGTCGATCGCCGACGTGGCGAGCATGTCCATCGGCGAGTGCGCGAAGTTCCTGGCGGGACTGAAGCTGTCCGACCGTGACATGCACATCGCCGAGCGGGTGGTCAAGGAGATCAACGCCCGGATGGGCTTCCTGCTCGACGTCGGGCTCGACTACCTGTCCATGGACCGCGCCGCCGCCACCCTGGCCGGCGGTGAGGCGCAGCGCATCCGCCTGGCCACGCAGATCGGCTCCGGCCTGGTCGGCGTGCTGTACGTCCTGGACGAGCCGTCCATCGGCCTGCACCAGCGCGACAACATGCGCCTGCTCGACACCCTCATCAGGCTGCGCGACATGGGCAACACGCTCATCGTCGTCGAGCACGACGAGGACACGATCGCCGCCGCCGACTGGGTGGTCGACATCGGCCCCGGCGCGGGCGAGCACGGCGGGCAGGTGGTCGTCTCCGGCACCGTCCAGGACCTGCTGTCCAGCGAGGAGTCGATGACCGGCGCCTACCTGTCCGGCCGCAGGTCCATCGCCGTTCCCCCCAAGCGCCGCAAGCGCGACAAGAAGCGCCAGATCACGGTGAAGGGCGCGCGCGAGCACAACCTCAAGGGCGTCGACATCGACTTCCCGCTCGGTGTGTTCACCGCGGTCACCGGCGTCTCGGGCTCGGGCAAGTCGACGCTGGTCAACGACATCCTCTACAACGCCCTGGCCAAGGAGCTCAACGGCGCCCGCACGGTGCCCGGCCGCCACGCCCGGATCAACGGCATGGACCAGGTCGACAAGGTCGTCCACGTCGACCAGTCGCCGATCGGGCGTACCCCGCGTTCCAACCCGGCCACCTACACCGGGGTCTTCGACCACGTCCGCAAGCTGTTCGCGGCCACGACCGAGGCCAAGGTGCGCGGCTACCAGCCGGGCCGCTTCAGCTTCAACGTCAAGGGCGGTCGCTGCGAGGCGTGCGCGGGAGACGGCACCATCAAGATCGAGATGAACTTCCTGCCGGACGTCTACGTCCCGTGCGAGGTCTGCCACGGCGCCCGCTACAACCGCGAGACCCTGGAAGTCCACTACAAGGGCAAGACCATCTCCGAGGTGCTGGACATGCCGATCGAGGAGGCCCTCGGGTTCTTCGACGCGATCCCGGCGATCAGGCGCCACCTGCAGACGCTCAACGACGTCGGCCTCGGCTACGTACGGCTCGGCCAGCCCGCCACCACGCTGTCGGGCGGCGAGGCCCAGCGGGTCAAGCTCGCCTCCGAACTGCAGCGCCGCCAGACCGGGCGGACGATCTACGTCCTCGACGAGCCGACCACCGGTCTGCACTTCGAGGACATCCGGCGCCTGCTCGGCGTCCTTGGGCGGCTCGTCGACGGCGGCAACACGGTGATCGTCATCGAGCACAACCTCGACGTCATCAAGACGGCCGACTGGGTGATCGACATGGGCCCGGAGGGCGGATCCAGGGGCGGCACGCTGGTGGCGGCGGGGACGCCGGAAGAGGTCGCGGCGGTGGAGGAGAGCCACACCGGGCGCTTCCTGCGCAAGATCCTGTCCGTCTGAGACGAGACACCTCCCCTGTGCGGCCGGCGCGAGCCGCACAGGGGCCTTTCGCATGGTGTCGGTCACGAGAACTCCTTAGGGGGTTGCCGGGGTTGAGGTCCGGTACCCGGAGACCGGACGCTGGAGGTGACGCGGTGTGCGCGTTCAGAGTCGGGCGGAGCGCTGACCGTCGGTCTACCACCCGCTGACGGGACCGCCCTGGGCGGCCAATAGATTGGTGCGACGGGTAACGACCTGGCCTGTTGGGGGTCACGGGCGACGCGGAAGGGTCGGGAAATGACAAGTTCTGAGCGTGATGTCGTCATGCCGGAAGTCGGCCGCCGGACGGTGCTGGGTGCGGCGGGCGTGGCCGCGTGCGGCGTGGCTCTGGCCGGATGCGGCGGCGAGCCCAAGGGCGCGGCGCCCGGCATCAAGGGCAAGGAGATCGCCAAGGCGGCCGACGTCCCCGTGGGCGGCGGCAAGGTGATCTCCAAGTGGAAGATCGTCGTGACCCAGCCGACGGCCGGCGTCTACAAGGCGTTCAGCGCCGCGTGCACGCACAAGGGCTGCGCGGTCGCCTCGCCGAAGGAAGGCGTCATGACCTGCCCGTGCCACGGCAGCGAGTTCGACGCCAACGACGGCAAGTGCCTCAAAGGGCCGGCCACGGCGCCGCTGGCCGCCTACCAGGTCAAGGTTCAGGGCGACGGGATCGTCATCGTCTGAACCGGTAATTGTGCGTGGTTCCCAGGATCGGCACGCCTCAGGCTGAACCGGTGCCGGTGCGCCGGCCGTACCTGAAGTGAGCAAACGACCTGGGAGGACCGGATATGGCGGAGACGACACGCAGGGCCGTGGTGCTGGGCGCCGGCGCGGCGGTGCTGACCGCGTGCGCGGGATACGGACAGCCAGCCGGGGAGGACGCGGCCGCACCCAGTTCGGAGGCGCCGAGCTACGGAGCCACGGAACCGAAGAAGAGCAAGAAGCCGGCCGCCGGTGGCAAGGCGCTGACGGCCACCGCCGACATCCCCGAGGGCGGCGGCAAGGTCTTCGAGAGCGAGAAGATCGTGGTGACGCAGCCGACCGCGGGGGAGTTCAGGGCGTTCAGCGCGACGTGCACGCACGCGGGCTGCACGGTGGCCGACGTCGCGGACGGCACGATCAACTGTCCCTGCCACGGCAGCAAGTACGACATCTCCGACGGTTCGGTGACCGGCGGCCCGGCGCCCAAGCCGTTGCCCAAGAAGAAGATCACGGTCGACGGAGACCAGATCAAGCTCGCCTGACACGGGCTGATTCATGCAATTCTCACGCGGGTGCGGTTGTCTGTCCCGCATGGGAGATGACCTTCAGAGCCGTAGGACGATGATCGCCGGCGTCGGCGCGGGCGGGCTCACGCTCGCGCTGGCGGCCTGTGGCGGTGGCTCCGCCGAGACGTCGGCGGAGGCTTCCGGCGCCCCGGCGACCTCGGGTTCCGCCGCGCCGCAGGCGCCCGCGGGCGGGCTGGGCAGCACGGCCGACGTGCCGGTCGGCGGTGGGAAGATCTTCGCGTCCGAGAAGATCGTGGTGACGCAGCCGAAGGCCGGGGAGTTCAAGGCCTTCAGCGCGTCCTGTACGCATAGCGGGTGCACCGTCGGTTCCGTCTCCGACGGGACGATCAACTGCCCGTGCCACGGCAGCAAGTTCGCCATCGCGGACGGGGCGGTGGTCAAGGGACCGGCGGCGAAGCCGTTGCCGGCCAAGGGCGTCACGGTCGAGGGCGATCAGATCAAGCTCGCCTGAGAGCGCCGGAGCGGCCCGTCGCGCCTCGTGCACGGCGGGCCGCTCCGTCCTCCCGCGTTCCCGGCCCGCATGAGGTTGTCGGTCGGGCGGGCTAGGCTTCTATCCGTGTCCAGCCCACTCAGTTTCCGCCCCCGACCCGGCTCCATCCCCGACTCCCCAGGGGTCTACCGGTTCCGGGACGCGCACCGCCGCGTGATCTACGTGGGCAAGGCCAAGAGCCTGCGGCAGCGGCTCAACTCCTACTTCGCGGACTTCGCCGGGCTGCACCCGCGTACCCAGACGATGCTCACCACCGCCGCCGACGTCGACTGGACGGTCGTCAGCACCGAGGTGGAGGCGCTGCAGCTCGAATACTCCTGGATCAAGGAGTTCGACCCGCGCTTCAACGTCAAGTACCGCGACGACAAGTCCTACCCCTATCTCGCGGTCACCATGGGCGACGACTTCCCGCGCGTGCAGGTGATGCGGGGCGCCAAGCGCAAGGGCACCCGTTACTTCGGCCCCTACTCCCACGCCTGGGCCATCCGCGAGACCGTCGACCTGCTGCTGCGCGTCTTCCCCGTGCGTACCTGCTCGGCCGGGGTGTTCAAGCGGGCGGGCCAGATCGGGCGCCCCTGCCTGCTCGGCTACATCGACAAGTGCTCGGCGCCGTGCGTCGGCCGGGTCACCCCCGACCAGCACCGCGAGCTGGCCGAGGACTTCTGCGACTTCATGGCGGGCAACACCACCCGCTGGATCAAGCGCCTCGAACAGGACATGCGCCAGGCCGCCGCCGAGCAGGAGTACGAGCGGGCCGCGCGCCTGCGCGACGACATCCAGGCGCTGCAGCGGGCGCTGGAGAAGCAGGCCGTGGTGCTCGGCGACGCCACCGACGCCGACGTGATCGCGCTGGCGGAGGATCCGCTCGAAGCGGCGGTCCAGGTCTTCTACGTGCGTGGCGGGCGCATTCGCGGGCAGCGGGGGTGGGTGGTCGACAAGGTCGAGGAGACGACGCCGGGCGAGCTGGTCGAGCACTTCCTGCTGCAGATCTACTCCGAGGGCGAGATCCCTCGCGAGGTGCTGGTCCCCGAACTGCCGCCGGAGCCGGAGGCGGTCGGTGAGCTGCTGTGCGAGCAGCGCGGCGCCCGGGTCGAGCTGCGCGTGCCGCAGCGCGGCGACAAGAAGTCGCTGATGGAGACCGTCGAGCGCAACGCCAAGGAGTCGCTGGCCCAGCACAAGATCCGCCGCGCCAGCGACCTGACCACCCGCAGCAAGGCGCTGCAGGAGATCGCCGACGCGCTCGACCTCGACCAGGCGCCGCTGCGCATCGAGTGTTACGACGTCTCCCACCTGCAGGGCGAGAACGTCGTGGCCTCCATGGTCGTCTTCGAGGACGGCCTGGCCAGGAAGAGCGAGTACCGCCGGTTCGCGGTGAAGACCAAGGAAGGCGACGTCGCCTCGATCTACGAGGTGATCAAGCGGCGTTTCCGCCGTTACCTCGAAGAGCGCTCCAACACCGGCGAGCTGACGCCGGAGGCGGGTGAGGACGAGGAGGGCGTCGAGGGCGTCGCCTCCGGCCCGATCGACCCCGAGACGGGCAGGCCGCGCAAGTTCGCCTACCCGCCCAACCTCGTCGTCGTCGACGGCGCCGGCCCCCAGGCCGCGGCCGCGCAACGGGCGCTCGACGAGCTCGGCGTGGACGACGTGGCCGTGTGCGGCCTGGCCAAACGGCTGGAGGAGGTCTGGCTGCCCACCGACGACCAGCCGGTCATCATGCCGCGCTCGAGCGAGGGCCTCTACCTGCTGCAGCGTGTGCGTGACGAGGCACACCGCTTCGCCATCACCTACCATCGAGCCAAGAGGTCCAAGTCCGTGAAGGAGAGCGCGCTCGACGCGGTGCCCGGCCTCGGTCCGGCGCGCAAGCAGGCGCTGCTCAAGAGGTTCGGCTCGGTCAAGAAGCTCAAGGAAGCCACGGTGGCCGAGATCCGCGAGGTCCCCGGCATCGGCGAGGCGACCGCGGAGATGATCGTGTCGAGGCTGAAGGGGGAAGGACAGTGAGCACCACCGAGCCGGCGTTCGTGATCGTCACCGGCATGTCGGGGGCGGGGCGCAGCACAGCGGCCAAGGCACTGGAAGACCTGGGCTGGTTCGTGATCGACAACCTGCCGCCCGGGTTGCTGTTCGCCATGGCGGAGGAGGCCGGCAAGGTCAAGCTCGCCGCCGACAAGGTGGCGGCCGTCGTCGACGTGCGCAGCCTGGCCTTCACCACCGACCTCAACGCCGCCATCGAGGAGCTCGAAGGCCGCGGCGTCCGCGTCCGGGTGGTGTTCCTGGAGGCCAGCGACGAGGAACTCGTCCGCCGCTTCGAGAACGTCCGCCGCCCTCACCCGCTGCAGGGCGAGGGCCGCCTGGTCGACGGCATCGCCCGCGAACGCGGCATCCTGCGCGAGGTGCGGGCCAACGCCGACCTGGTCATCGACACCTCGGCGCACAACGTGCACGAGCTGCGCAACAAGATCGTCGCCTACTTCGGCGGGGAGGACCGGCCCGGCCTGCGGGTCAACGTGCTCTCCTTCGGCTTCAAGTACGGCCTGCCCGTCGACGCCGACCTCGTCGTCGACTGCCGCTTCCTGCCCAACCCGCACTGGGTGCCGGACCTGCGTCCCATGAACGGGCTCGACGCCCCGGTGCGCGACTACGTGCTCAGCCAGCCGGGCGCCAAGGAGTTCCTCGACGCGTACGAGGAGGTGCTGGGGGTCGTCGCCGCCGGCTACGCGCGTGAGGGCAAGAGCTACGCGACGCTGGCGGTGGGCTGCACGGGCGGCAAGCATCGCAGCGTGGCCATGGCCGAACAGGTCGCCGCCCGGCTGCGCGACCGCGGGATGGAGATCCAGGTGAGCCACCGGGATGTGGGCCGCGAGTGACTGATGAACTTCCGGGCGCGGGAGACGCTTCCACGGCGGCTTCCGGCGCCCGTTCGGCGTATCCGCGTGCCGGTTCCGGGGCACCCGGCCCTGCGGCGGTTTCCGACGTGCTCGGGGTGTTGCTGGGGGACGGGGCGGCGGTGCCGTACCGGATGGAGGGGCAGATATCCGTGCCGGCGGGACGCGGCGGGACGCGGCGGGACGGGCCGAGGGTGGTGGCGCTGGGCGGCGGGCACGGGCTCTACGCGTCGCTGTCGGCGCTGCGCGGGGTGAGCGGCGAGCTGACCGCGGTGGTGACGGTGGCCGACGACGGCGGGTCCAGCGGGCGGCTGCGGCGTGAGCTCGGCGTGCTGCCTCCGGGCGACCTGCGGATGGCGCTGGCGGCGCTGTGCGGCGACGACGAGTGGGGCGGCACGTGGAGCGAGGTCGTGCAGCACCGCTTCCGCTCCGAGGGCGACCTGCACGGGCACGCGGTCGGGAACCTGCTGATCGTGGCGCTGTGGGAACTGCTGGGAGATCCGGTGGCCGGGCTCGACTGGGTGGGCAGGCTGCTCAAGGCGCACGGCCGGGTGCTGCCGATGGCGTCGGTGCCGCTGGACATCGTGGCCCGGGTGGAGCTCGACGGGAACATCTCGACCGTGCGCGGGCAGGTCGCCTGCGCGCTGACGCCGGGGCGGGTTCAGTCCGTGTCGCTGGTGCCCGAGGATCCTCCGGCGCGGCCCGAGGCGATCGCGGCGGTGCGGGAGGCCGACTGGGTGGTGTTCGGGCCCGGGTCGTGGTTCACCAGCGTGCTGCCGCATCTGATGGTGCCGGAACTGGCCAGGGCGCTGCACGAGACGCGGGCGCGCCGCCTGGTCACGCTCAACCTGGCGCCCCAGCCGGGGGAGACGGATGACTTCTCGCCGCAGCAGCACCTGGAGGTGCTCCGGCAGCACGCGCCCGATCTTTCGGTAGATGTCGTACTCGCCGACACCGGGGTGGTCGACGACCGCGACGCCCTGGAGAAGGCGGCGGCGGCGCTCGGCGGCCGGCTCGTGATGGCCGACGTCGCGGCCTCCGACGGTTCGCCCAGGCACGACCCACGCCGACTTGCCTCCGTCCTGGACGAGATTTTCCTCCAGAAGCGCTGATCAAGGCCACCTATCGGGGGCGGCGGCCCGAAAGGTGCGAGAGACTGCTGTGAGGCCGGTCTGAATGGGGGAGGACTAACGCTTATGGCGATGACAGGTGTGGTCAAGGACGAACTGAGCCGACTACCGGTGCTGAAGCCGTGCTGCCGCAAGGCGGAGGTCTCGACGCTGCTGCGGTTCGCCAGCGGCCTGCACCTGGTGGGAGGGCGGATCGTGATCGAGGCCGAACTCGACACGAATGCCACCGCCCGTCGGCTGATCAAGGACATCGGCGAGGTGTTCGGGCACAAGGCGGAAGTGCTGGTGCTCGCGCCGGCCGGATTGCGCAAGGGCTCGCGCTACGTCGTGCGCGTCTACCGCGACGGCGAGGCGCTGGCCCGCCAGACCGGGCTGATCGACAACCACGGCCGGCCGGTGCGCGGCCTGCCGCGTCAGGTGGTGGCGGGGGCCGCCTGCGACGCGGAGGCGGCCTGGCGCGGGGCGTTTCTGGCGCACGGGTCGCTGACCGAGCCGGGGCGCTCGATGTCCCTGGAGGTCACCTGCCCGGGGCCGGAGGCGGCGCTGGCCCTGGTCGGCTCGGCGCGTCGGCTCAAGATCCACGCGAAGGCCCGCGAGGTGCGCGGCGTCGACCGCGTCGTGGTCCGTGACGGCGACGCGATCAGCGCGCTGCTGACCCGCCTCGGGGCGCACGACAGCGTGCTGGCCTGGGAGGAACGCCGCATGCGCCGCGAGGTGCGGGCGACCGCCAACCGGCTGGCCAACTTCGACGACGCCAACCTGCGCCGCTCGGCCCGCGCGGCGGTGGCGGCGGGAGCGCGGGTGCAGCGGGCCCTGGAGATACTGGGCGACGACGCGCCCGACCACCTGGTGATCGCCGGGCGGCTGCGGGTGGAGCACAAGCAGGCCTCCCTCGAAGAACTCGGGCAGATCGCCGACCCGCCGCTGACCAAGGACGCGATCGCGGGCCGCATCCGCCGCCTGCTGGCCATGGCCGACAAACGCGCCTCCGACCTGGGCATCCCCAGCACCGAGGCCAACCTCACCTCGGACATGCTCGCCCCCTGATCCGCGTCTGTTCGGCTTCTCTCCGCCGTCCCTTCGTTGCAGTTTCTCTGTGTGTCTGTTGCTGTTTCGGCCCTTGCATCCGTTACGGCTCCCGCCCCACCACCGCGCACGGTCCGACGTGCGCGGGCCTCTGTCCTGGCCGGTCGTGAGGGCCCACGGGGTCGCTCGCCGTGACGAGCGCCCTGTGGGCCGGGCTCCGTGGCCGCCTTGCCAGGTGACGACACAAGCGCCCCAATGCTGCGGGGCCACACGAAGGCGCTGGCCCGCCGCCATGGCATCGGCCACCTTGGCACGCGTGGAGACTGCCGATGGCCCGGTGGGGTTATGGCCGGCGGTCCTGGTGGGATGAGGCGAAGGGGGTGCCGGCGGGGCGGGGTGGCTGGACGGGGTCGAAGGCGCCGCGCTTCTCGGGTGGCTGGACCGGCTCGAACGCCCCGCGCTGCTCCGGCGGCTGGACGGCGTCGAGTGAGCCGCCGTGGTCCGGGGCGCCGGGGGTGTCCGGGGTGGTGGCTGGGGTGGTTCCGCGTGTCCGGCGGACCTTGAAGGTGACCAGGGCGAAGGCGAGCAGGGCCGGGATCGTGGTGAGCGTCCAGTAGGGCCAGGAGCGCTGGATGGGCTCGATGTAGGCCGTGGCCGCCTGCCGGAAGCCGCCGAGGACGGTGTCCAGGGTGATCAGGTGCTCGGCGGCCGGAGTGGCGGAGCGCGTGTAGGCCGCGGGTGCGGCGCCGATGATCAGGCCCAGGGTCATGGCGGCGCCCGCGTACAGGAGGGCCAGGAACGGGACCAGGAGGCTGCGCGGGCGGCCGATGCGCAGGGTGAGGCCCACCACGAGGCCGGGCAGCAGGGCCTGGGCGGTGCTCCAGGGCAGGCCGTCCGCGGTCTGGGTGATGACCGCGGGCAGGCGGTCGCCGAAGAGCCTGGCGCAGGCGAGGGCGGTGGCGCTGACGGCCATGGCGAGGAAGCCGAAGATCAGGGCACGCATCAGGACTCTCCCGGCTCGCGAGGCGGGGCGAACATGTCAGGGACGGGACGGCGCGCGGGGGGCTGAAGCGGCTCGAACGCTCCACGCTCCTCGGCGTTGCTCCGCTCCTCCGAGGCTTCCCTGGGGCTCTTCTCGACCCCGTGCTCCTTCTCGGCCCCGCGGGCCTCCGCGGCATCCCTTTCGCTCGCGGGCCGGCGGAACGCCTCGTGGTCCACCGTGGCTCCTCCGGCGGCCTGCCCGGCGGCCGCGGGGTCCTGGGCGGGCTGCGCGGACCGGGGGTCCTGTGCGGGTGAAGCGGGGGAACCGGAACGCGCCGGCGGACCGGGCCGGGTGGGCTGTGCGGACGTAGCGGAGCGGGTGAACGAATCGAACTGTTCCGCGGTCGCGGGCTGGTCTGGCGCGGGTGCGGCGGGGCCTTCGGGTGCGGGGGAGGCGGGTGATGGGGCGGCGAGGGCGGCGGCCTGCGCCCGGTCCCGGCGGCGGAGGCGCAGGACGCGGATCAGGGTGAGGAGGAAGGCCGGAGTCGCGGCGATCGCCACGCCCGTCCAGAAGATCGGGGAGGTGCGGAGGAGCTCGGGCAGTTCCGAGACGATGCGCAGGGCGTGGTCGTCCAGCGACGGCCACGGGAAGCCCGCCCTGACGTAGTTCCCGAGTTCGGAGCCCATCGAGCCGATCGTGCGGGCGCCGAAGGCGAACAGGGCGGCCAGCACCGGCACCAGCAGGCTGCGCGGGCGGGTCAGCCACAGGGCCACCCAGATGATCACGGCGATGACGAGGCCGAGAACGGTGTGGGCCAGGAGGCGCTGGTCGCCTGTGAACCACCTCACGTTGTACGGCAGCTGCGTGAAGCCGTAGGAGCCCGCGCTGTACGCGACTCCGGCGACCAGCATGGCGACGAACCCGGCGAATAGCCCTCGTACCAGGCCGGATCGTGGTTGTGACATCTCAGCCCCCAGAGAATGCCGCGAATTTACTCCGACGAGTCGGGCACTTTACTTCAATGCCGCAAATTGCGCTCCCTGATCTGTCATACGCAGGGCGGGGGTTGCAGTGGTCTAAACCAATTTAGGTCCGATAGGGTTCGTGATTGAGGTTTCAGCCCGCCATCACGTTCGAGGAGATCGGTTCCCGTGAGCATCCGCGTAGGCGTCAACGGCTTCGGCCGCATCGGTCGTAACTTCTGGCGCGCGGTCGCCGCCAGCGGCAAGGACATCGAGATCGTGGCCGTCAACGACCTGACGGACAACGCGACGCTCGCCCACCTGCTGAAGTACGACAGCATCCTGGGCCGCCTGCCGTACGAGGTGAAGGCCACTGCCGACGAGATCGTCGTCGACGGGAAGACCATCAAGGCCTTCGCCGAGCGCGACCCGGCCAAGCTGCCCTGGGGCGATCTGGGCGTGGACGTCGTGGTCGAGTCGACCGGCTTCTTCACCGACGCCAACAAGGCCAAGGTGCACGCCGAGAACGGCGCGAAGAAGGTCATCATCTCCGCCCCGGCGAAGAACGAGGACGTGACCGTCGTCATGGGTGTCAACCACGACACCTACGACCCGGCCAGCCACACGGTCATCTCCAACGCCTCCTGCACGACCAACTGCCTGGCCCCGCTGGCGAAGGTGCTCAACGACTCCTTCGGCATCGAGAAGGGCCTGATGACCACCATCCACGCCTACACGCAGGACCAGAACCTGCAGGACGGCCCGCACGGCGACCTGCGCCGCGCCCGCGCCGCCGCGCTGAACGTGGTGCCCACCTCGACCGGCGCCGCCAAGGCGATCGGCCTGGTGCTGCCCGAGCTGAAGGGCAAGCTCGACGGCTTCGCGATGCGCGTGCCGATCCCCACGGGCTCGGCCACCGACCTCACCGTCGAGGTCCGCCGCGACGTCACCGTCGACGAGGTCAAGGCCGCCTACAAGGCCGCCGCCGAGGGCCCGCTCAAGGGCTACCTGACCTACACCGAGGACGAGATCGTCTCCAGCGACATCGTCACCGACCCGGCCTCCTGCATCTTCGACGCCGGGCTCACCAAGGTGATCGGCAACCAGGTCAAGGTCATCGGCTGGTACGACAACGAGTGGGGCTACTCCAACCGCCTGGCCGACCTCATCGAGCTGGTGGGCAAGGACCTGTGACCTTCGCAGACACCGACGTCAGGGGCCGGCGCGTGCTGGTGCGCGCCGACCTCAACGTGCCGCTGGACGGCGAGACGATCACCGACGACGGGCGCATCCGCGCCTCGGTGCCGACGATCAGGGCCCTGGCCGAGCAGGGCGCCAAGGTCGTCGTCTGCGCCCACCTGGGCCGCCCCAAGGGCGAGCACAACCAGAAGTACTCGCTGAAGCCCGTCGCCGCCCGCCTGGGCGAGCTGCTGGGCCGCGAGGTCGCCTTCTCCGGGAAGGTCGTGGACGGCGAGCTCGTCGACGGCCTCAAGGACGGCGAGGTGGCGCTGCTGGAGAACCTGCGGTTCGAGCCGGGCGAGGAGTCCAAGGACGACGACGCCCGCGGCGCCTTCGCGCGGGAGCTGGCGGGCCTGGCCGACCTCTACGTCGGCGACGGGTTCGGCGCCGTGCACCGCAAGCACGCCAGCGTCTACGACGTGCCGCGGCTGCTGCCCCACGTCATGGGCGGGCTGGTGGCGGCCGAGGTCGAGGTGCTGAAGCGGCTCACCGAGAACCCCGAGCGCCCCTACGTCGTGATCCTGGGCGGCGCCAAGGTCTCCGACAAGCTCGGCGTCATCGCCAACCTGCTCACCAAGGTCGACCGGCTGCTGATCGGCGGCGGCATGGCGTACACCTTCCTGAAGGCCCAGGGCTACGAGGTCGGCCAGTCGCTCCTGCAGGAGGACCAGCTCGACCAGGTGCGCGGCTTCCTCTCCGAGGCGATCAAGCGCGGCGTGGAGCTGGTGCTCCCGGTGGACGTCCTGGCGGCCACGCACTTCGCCGAGGACGCGCCGTACGAGGTCGTGGCGGCCACCGAGATCCCGGCCGACCGCCAGGGGCTCGACATCGGCCCGAAGACCCGCGAGCTGTTCGCGACCAAGCTCGCCGACGCGCGCACCGTCTTCTGGAACGGCCCGATGGGCGTCTTCGAGTTCGAGGACTACGCCGGGGGAACACGGGCGGTCGCCGAGGCGTTGATCCGCTCGCAGGCCTTCACGGTCGTGGGCGGCGGCGACTCCGCCGCGGCCGTACGCAGGTTGGGCCTGCCCGAGGACGGCTTCTCCCACATCTCGACCGGTGGTGGCGCTAGCCTCGAGTACCTCGAAGGAAAGACCCTTCCCGGGCTGGAGGCCCTTCAGTGAGAAAGCCGCTCATCGCCGGCAACTGGAAGATGAACCTCAACCACCTCGAGGCCATCGCTCTGGTGCAGAAGCTCGCCTTCTCCCTGAACGACAAGGACTTCGACAAGGTAGAGGTGGCGGTGCTGCCGCCGTTCACCGACATGCGCAGCGTGCAGACGCTCGTCGACGGCGACAAGCTGCGCATCGTGTACGGCGCGCAGGACATCAGCCAGTACGACGGCGGCGCCTACACCGGCGAGGTGTCCGGCGCCATGCTCGCCAAGCTGGGCTGTACGTTCGTCACCGTCGGCCACTCCGAGCGGCGCGAGTACCACAACGAGGACGACGAGCTGGTCAACGCCAAGGTACTGGCCGCCTACCGGCACTCGATCACGCCGATCCTGTGCGTGGGCGAGGGCCTGCCGGTACGGCAGGCGGGCGGCCAGGTGGCGTATTCCGTGTCACAACTCGATGCCGCTCTGCGCAAAGTCACGCCGGAGCAGGCAAAATCGATAGTGGTGGCCTACGAACCGGTCTGGGCGATCGGCACCGGCGAGGTGGCCACCCCACAGGACGCGCAGGAGGTCTGCGGGGCGCTGCGAAAGCGACTCGCTGAGCTCTACGACGCCGAAGTGGCCGCCGCGGTCCGTATCCTGTACGGAGGATCGGTGAAGTCAGGCAACATCGCCGGGATCATGGCTCAGCCCGACGTCGACGGCGCGCTCGTGGGCGGCGCCAGCATCGACGCCGGGGAGTACGTCAAGATCTGCCGATTCGGCGAATTGTCCGGCTAACTGGGTCGTTCAGGGGGTGCGACTTGACACCAGGTCGTACCCTCTAGAAGCAAGTTTGAATCGTCACGCGTAACAGTGGATTGAAGGAACAGGCATACCGTGGAAATCGGAATCTCCATCGCCCTCATCCTGGCGAGCCTTCTCATGATCCTGCTCGTCCTGCTCCACAAGGGTAAGGGTGGCGGTCTGTCTGACATGTTCGGCGGCGGTTTCTCGTCGAACTTCGGCGGCTCGTCCGTGGTGGAGCGCAACCTCGACCGGCTGACCGTCATCACCGGCGTGGTCTGGTTCGTCTGCATCATCGCGCTCGGCCTGCTGCTCAAGCCCTGAGCTTCCCGGCGACGCGTGACAGTGATTCTCCCCCCGCCGCTCGCGGGGCGATCGAGCAAGGAGTTCATCCGTGGGTAGTGGCAACGCGATCCGTGGCAGCCGTGTCGGCGCCGGCCCGATGGGGGAGGCCGAGCGCGGCGAGGCAGCTCCCAGAGTGCGGGTCTCGTTCTGGTGCGCCAACATGCATGAGACGCGACCCAGCTTCGCCAGTGACGCGGCCGTCCCCGAGCACTGGGACTGCCCGCGCTGTGGCCTCCCGGCCGGTCAGGACGAGGCGGCCCCGCCCGCTCCTCCGAAGAACGAGCCGTACAAGACGCACCTGGCCTATGTGAAGGAGCGCCGGAGCGACAAGGACGGCAAGGCGATTCTGGAGGAGGCGCTCGAGCGCCTGCGCAACAACAAGTCGCCCTGGTAGACGCTGACCCGGTTCGACGGAAGCCCCCGCGCCCTCGCGGGGGCTTCCGCATGTTCCCGGCGTGCGCGCTCCGGGGTGGTGGACGCGCAGCCCGATCCTTCACAGCATCGGTGTCCGCGACGACGACACGAGGGGAACCTTCGGTGAAGGCGCGGACAACGCTCCCGTGCTCAGCCGGCGTAGACCTGCTCGCCGTCCACGAACGTACGGCGCACGCGAGTCGTCCAGATCTCGCTGTCGGGCAGCGTGAACGGGTCGCGGTCGAGCACAACCAGGTCGGCGGGACGGCCCTGCTCGATGACGCCCGCCGGGGAGCGGTTGATCCACGCCGATCCGGCCGTGTACGCGGTGAGCGCCTCGGCCAGGCCGATCCGCTGGCCGGGCAGGAACGGCGTGCGCGCGGTCGGATAGTTCGCGTGCACAGAGCCGCCGGGCTCGGTCCTGTTGACCGCCACGTGCAGGCCCTGCAGCGGGTCGGCGCTGGAGACCGGCCAGTCGCTGCCCGCGCAGAAGCGGGTGCCGTGGCCGAGCAGGTCGGCGAAGGGGTACTGCCACGACGAGCGTGGCTCGCCGAGGAAGGGCAGCGTCAGCTCGTCCATCTGGGCGTGGTGGGTGGCCCACAGCGGCTGCAGGTTGGCGGTGACGCCGAGCGCGGCGAAGCGCGGCACGTCCGACGGCTCGATGATCTGCAGGTGGGCGATGTGGTGGCGGTTGGCCGGGTCGGTGCCCTCGAAGCTGTCCAGCGCCTCGCGCACCGCCCGCTCGCCGATGGCGTGGAAGTGCACCTGGAAGCCGAGCCGGTCCAGTTCGCGCACGTACTCCTTGAGCTTGCCCGGGTCCACGTAGGAAAGGCCGGTGCCGCCGCACTGGCAGTACGGCTCCAGCGTCGCGGCGGTGAAGTTCTCCGTGATGCCGTCCTGCATGATCTTCACCGAGGTGGCGCGGAAGCGCTCCAGTCCCTCGGCGGAGGCGCGGCGCTCCACCAGGCCGGGGATCTGCTCGGCGCCGCGGGTGCGGTCCCACCACAGCGCGCCCACCACCCGGGCCTTCAGCCGTCCTGAGCGGGCCGCCGACAGGTAGGTCGGCAACTGGTCGTCGGAGCCGGCGTAGGAGCCGACGATCGCGTCCTGCCAGCCGGTGATGCCCAGCGAGAACAGGTGCGCCTGCGCGTCCACGAGCGCGTCGTCGGCGTCCTGGGCGGTGGCGCGCGGGGTCAGCAGGCCGACGAGGTCCATGGCGCCCTCGTGCAGGACGCCGCTCGGGGTGCCGTCGGGGTCGCGCTCGATCCGGCCGTCTGCGGGGTCGGGGGTGTCCTTGGTGATCCCGGCCCGTTCCAGGGCGCGGGTGTTGACCCAGGCGGCGTGGTGGTCGCGCTGGATCAGGTAGGCGGGGCGGTCGAGGAAGTCGAGCTGCGCGCGGTGAGGCAGGCCGCCGGGGAAGGCCGACATGTCCCAGCCGCCGCCGTCGATCCACTCCTTGCCCGGATGGCCGGCGGCGTAGCGGCTGATCTCCTCGATGTAGGCGTCGAGGCCGTAGACCTCGCTCAGGTCGCACTTGGCGCGCTCCAGCCCGGCCTGGACCGGGTGGATGTGCGCGTCGGTGAAGCCGGGCACCAGCAGGCCGCCGTCCAGGTCCACGCTCTCGTGGCGGGGGGCCTGCCGTACCAGGTCGGCCTCGTCGCCCACGGCGGCGATCACGCCGTCGCGCACGAGTACGGCCTCGGCGAAGCCGCCGAGCGCGGTGAACACGCGCCCGCCGCGGAAGAGGGTCGTCATCGGGGAGTGTTCTCCTTCAGTGGCCGGTGATGAGGTCGGCGAGGCGGGCCAGGGCCGAGGTGCGGGTCATGGAGCGCTCGCGCTGGTCGGCCATACGGTACAGGCGGTACATGGAGTGCACGCCCGCCCAGCGCAGTGGCTCCGGCTCCCAGGCGCGCACCTTCCTGCCCACCCACGGCAGCGCGGTCAGCTCGGTGTCCTCGCCGAGGATCAGGTCGCGCAGGGTACGGCCGGCCAGGTTCGTCGTCGTGACCCCGTGGCCGGTGTAGCCGCCCGCCCAGCCCAGTCCGGTGTCACGGTCCAGGTGGACGGTCGAGCACCAGTCGCGCGGCACGCCCAGCACGCCGGACCAGGCGTGGGCGATCTTCGAGGAGGCGGCGGCGGGGAAGAAGTCGATCAGTATCTGCCAGAGCGCCTCGACGGTCCAGTCGTGGGTGTTGCCGCGGGCGTCGACGCGGGAGCCGTACAGGTAGGGGCGGCCGCGGCCGCCGAAGGCGATGCGGTCGTCCTCGGTGCGCTGGGCGTAGATGTAGTAGTGGGCGAGGTCGCCCAGGAGTTCGGCGCCCTGCCAGCCGACCGTGTCCCAGAACGCCGCGGGCAGCGGCTCGGTGACGATCATGGAGCTGTTCATCGGGAGCCACTGGCGGCGCAGGCCCTTGAGCTGGGAGGTGAAGCCCTCGGTGGCGCGGATCACGTGCCGGGCCTCCGCGGTGCCGTACGGCGTGACGGCCCGATGCGGCAGGATGCGCGTGACCGGGGTGCGCTCGAAGACGCGCACGCCGAGGTCGCGCACCACGCGCGCCAGGCCGCGCACGAGCTTGGCGGGCTGGATGCGGGCGCAGTGCGGCGTCCAGACCGCGCCCACCGCGCCGGCCACGCGCAGGTGGTCGGCGGGGTCCACCACGCGCAGGTCCTCCTCGCGCAGGCCCGTCGCGCGCGCGTCCGCGACGAGCTCGCGCAGCCGTCCGGCCTGGGCGCCGGTGCGGGCCACGGTGAGTTCGCCGCCCTTGACGATGCCGGCGTCCACGTCCTCCTTGGCGCAGACCGCGATCACCTCGTCGATCGTGGCGTACATCTCCCGCTGCAGCGCCCGCGCGCCGTCCTCGCCGTGGGTCTTGGCATAGCGCCCGTGGGAGCCGGCCAGCGCGCCGGTCAGCCAGCCGCCGTTGCGCCCGGAGGCGCCGAACCCGGCGAACTCCTGCTCCAGCACCACCACGTCGAGCGAGGGACGGGCCTTCTTGAGGTAGTACGCGGTCCACAACCCCGTGAAGCCGGCGCCGACGATGACCACGTCCGCCCGGAGGTCGCCGTTCAGGCGCGGTCCGGGCTCCGGTACGCCGGAGGAGCGATACCAGAAAGACACCTCGCCATTGACGAAGTCCTCAGCTAGTGGCACACGCGCGTTCATAGCACCCCATCTTCCAGCATTCGGGATGTAACACGCTGCATCGAAAAGGGGTGTGAGCGAAACAGAGTGTTAGCTTGTCCGAAACAGCCTCCCCGCATGCTGGAAGACATGGCATTCCTGCGCATCCGCACCACGGTCGACGAACGTCCCGGACGTCTCGCCTCGCTGGCCGCCGCCCTGGCCGGCCGGGGCGGCAACATCCTCGGCCTGAGCGTGCAGACCGACGCCGACGGGACCGTCGACGAGTTCGTCGCCGAGATCTCCGCCACACCCGAGACCGTCCGCACCGCCCTGGAGGCGGCCGGCGGACGCCGGGTCCAGGTGGTGCCCGCCACCGCCCACGAGCTGACCGACGAGCCCACCAGGGCGCTCCTGCTGGCCTCCCGGCTGCGCTCGATGCCGTGGCGCCTGCCGGAGCTGCTGGCCGAGCTGCTGCGCGCGGACGACGGCCGATGGACCTATGGTGAAGCGGTGAGCGATCTTCCCGACCCGACGCGGCTGGTGGTGCCGGTCGCCGCCCGGCGCGCCGTACGGCTGCGCCGCGCGGACCTGCCCTTCACGCTGACCGAGGCGGCGCGGGCGGCCTCCTTCGTGCGGCTGGCGCAGCCCGCCCCCGACCACTCCACCGCCGAGCAGGGCGTCCGGCTGGCCGACGGCGCCCAGGTCACGGTCAAGCCGCTCACCGGCATCTACCGCGAGGCCGTCCGCGACCTGCACGACCGGTGCTCGCCCGAGGCGCGCAGGTTCCGCTACTTCACCTCGATGCCGGCGCTGCCGCCGCGCATGTTCGAGCGCCTCTGCGACCGCACCCGCGGCCACTCCCTCGTGGCCGGGCACGACGGCCAGGTCGTGGCCATGGCGAACCTGATGTTCACGCCGGATCCCGGCATCGCCGAGATGGCCTTCCTGGTCGAGGACCGCTGGCAGGGGCGCGGTCTGGGCGCGGCGCTGGCCAGGATGCTGGTGACCGAGGCGCGCGACCAGGGCTACGCCGAGGTGCGGGCCACGATGCTCTCCGACAACGTCAGGATGCGCCGCCTGCTCGTCTCCCTGGGCGCGACGCTGGGCTACACCGACGACCCCGGCGTGGTCGAGTCGCGCCTTCCGGTCGGCGCCCTGACCTCGGCCTGACGTCCCCGCCGCGGAAAGGCCTCAGCCTGATGCGGCTTCGCCCCCGTCGTCCTCTCCGCCGGGCTCGCGGCCCTCGGCGGGCGGGTCGTCCGGACGGGCGATGCCCAGGTGCCGCTCGATCCGCCGCAGGCTCGCCTCGATGCGCGTCAGCCGTTCCTCCAGATGGGTCGCCCGCGGCCCGATCAGCGGATCGGCCAGGCTCTCCGGGTTGCGGCCGCGGGTCTTCTCCACGACCTTCGCTCGCAGGGCGCTCAGGTTCGCGCCCTGCTTGACCAGGACCTGCGCGGCCACCCCCTCGCCCTCCCTGATCAGGCCGAGCAGGATGTGCTCCGTGCCGATGTAGTTGTGGTGCAGCTGCAACGCCTCGCGCAGCGACAGCTCCAGCACCTTCTTGGCCCGCGGCGTGAACGGGATGTGCCCCGACGGCGACGCCTGGCCGTGCCCGATGATCTGCTCCACCTCCACGCGGACCTCGGGCAGCGCGATGCCGTTCTCCCGCAGCACCATGGCGGCGATTCCCTCGCCCTCATGGATCAGCCCGAGCAGGAGATGCTCGGTGCCGATGTAGTTGTGATTGAGCATCCTGGCCTCTTCCTGGGCCAGAACGACCACGCGGCGGGCACGGTCGGTGAAACGCTCGAACACGGGGGCCTCCCGGCTAAGAGGGCTGACTCCACTATGCGCTACAAACCCCCCGATGTGGGGTAATTGACAGGTGTGGATCTTGACGAGGTGGCGGACCGCCTGTATGGCCTCCCGCCTGCCGACTTCACCGCCGCACGCACCGCCGAGGCCGCCGCGGCGAAGGAGTCCGGGCAGGTACGGCTGGCGCGCGAGATCGCCGCGCTGCGCAAGCCCACGGTCTCGGCCGGAGCGGTCAACCGCGCCCGCAGGGAACATCCCGACCTGCTGGCCGAGCTCCTGTCGGTGGGGGAGGACCTGCGCGCCGCCTGGGCCGAGGGCGACGCCGACGCGCTCGCCGAACTGACCAGGCGCCGCGGCGAGGTGACCGGCAAGCTCGCCCGGCTCCTGCGCCAGAGCGGCCTGTCCGGCGCGGCGGCCACGGAGGCCGACCAGACCCTCGACGCGGCCGTGGTGGACGAGGAGGCGGCGGGCCTCGTACGGCTCGGCCGCCTGGTGAAGCCACTCAGCTACAGCGGTTTCGGCGGACCCTCCGGGCTGCCGTCGGCCGGGCCGGGGCTGGGCCGTACCTCCGCCCGGCCCCGCCGCGCCACCCGCTCACCGGAGGAGGTGGAGCGGGAGCGGCGCGAGGCCGGGGAACGGCGGGCCAGGGAACTGGCCCAGGCCGAGTCCGACTACCAGGAGTGGCGGGACACGCTGGCGCTGGCCGTTCAGGAGCTGGACGAGCGCTCGGAGAAGGTAACCAGGCTGGAGAAGAAGCTGGCCAAGGCCCGCAAGAAGCAGAACGAGAGCCACCAGCGCGTCGAGGTCGCCCGCCGGGAGGAGCGCCTGGCCCGCCAGCGCCTGGAGAAGGCGCACTAGAGCGGGCTGACGACGCGGTAGCGCGCGACGATCGCGCCGCCGTCGAACACCCGCGTGTCGGCGAGCTCCAGGCCGAGGCCGGCGGTCAGGCCGTCGAACATCCTCGGTCCCGAGCTCAGGACGGCGGGGGTGACGGCGAACAGGTACTCGTCGATCAGCCCGGGGGCGGCGGCGAGCGGCGCGAGCGTGTCCGGGCCGCAGGACAGGATGACGTCCCCGCCGTCCTCGCGCTTCAGCGCCGTGAGCTCGGCGACGAGGTCGCCGCCGACGACCAGGCGTTCGGGCGTGGAGCGCAGGGTCCGGGAGAAGACGACCTTGGCCATGGCCCGCTGCCGCCGGGCGAAGCCGTGGTCGGCGGCGGTGAGGGGGCCGTCGCCGGGGTTCTCGCCGCGCGCGACCCGGTCCCACCAGGGCACGATCGTCTCGTACGCCGTCCTGCCCAGCGCCCAGGTGTCGGCACGGGCGAACTGCCCGGTGATGTACGCGGTCTCCTCCTCGCCCCACGGGAACGGCTCCCAGAACTCACCGGCGGCGTTGGCGATGCGGTTGTCCAGGGTGGTCTGCATGTGGAACACGATCTTGCGCACCTGAAGCGCCTCCTTGCGTTCGGCTCACGTGTAGGGCAGACCCTTCCGGACGCGCGAAGTCATCGCCGCCCCGGTTAGCGGGTGGCGTGGGCCAGGTGGGCGCAGACCGGGAAGCCCTGCTCGGCGTAGGGGGCGGCCAGGGCGAAGTAGGCCTGGCGGACGCGCTCCACGGTGGCCGCGTCCTGTTCGAGGATGAACGCGAAGCGCGGCCCGGCGGCGCCGGTGACGTCGTCCCACCAGGTGGCGAGGTCGACGCGGTGGCGCCAGCGCATGGTGTCGACCGCGCCGCCGGAGAAGCCGGTCTTCCCGAGCAGCGCGGTGAAGGCCGCGGGGCTGGTGTACCGGTCGAAGTCGCGCGGCGGGTCCGGGTCCCGGGGGAGTCCGGCGGAGGCGGCGGCGTCGGCCAGCAGGGTGGTGGCGGGCATCTCGTCGCGCTTCCACCAGCTCAGGGCGAGGGTGCCGCCGGGGCGCAGGACGCGGTGGAGTTCGGCGAGGGTGGCCGGGGTGCCGGGGGCGTGCTGGATGACGAAGTTGCCCGCCACCGCGTCGAAGCCGCCCTCGGGGAAGGGGAGCTCGGGCAGGGTGGCCAGCCGGACGGCGGCGTGGGGGTGGGCGCGGGCGGTGTACTCCAGCATGTCCAGGTCGGAGTCCACGGCGGTGACGTCGGCGCCCAGCGCCAGGGCCGCCGCGGTCACCACGCCGGTGCCGCAGCCGAGGTCCAGAAGTCGTGGGGCGCGGCTCTTGCGGACGAGGTTGAGCAGCGGGTCCACGGTGTGGGCGGTGAGGCTCGCGAAGCCGCGGGCGTACACCTGGGGGTTGGTCACGGTCGGCAGCCTAGCGGGGGAGATGCCGGGGGCGCGTCTTGTAACCCTAAAGCTCACATTCTTGTGTGAAATTTCGCTGTAAAGCCTGTCGTTGCCCGTTTGGGGCGACTTATGGTCGTCCGCATGACGATCGACGCCTTCATCGACGCCCTGCCCAAGGTGGAACTCCACGTCCATCTGGTCGGCTCCGCCTCGGTTTCCACGGTGCTGGAACTGTCGCGGCGCCACCCCGGCAGCGGCGTGCCCACCAGCGAGGAGGAACTCCGCGCCTTCTACACCTTCACCGACTTCCCCCACTTCGCCCGTGTCTACCAGGCGGTCAACGCCCTGGTCCGCGACCCGGAGGACGTCGCCACCCTGGTGCTGGGCCTGGCCCGCGACCTGTCCGCCCAGAACGCCCGCTACGCAGAACTCCAGGTGACCCCGTACGCCCACGCGATCACGGGCATGCCGATGCGCGAGGTGACAGAGGCCCTGAACCTCGCCGCCACCGCCTCCCGCGAGGACCACGGCGTCGAGATGGCCTACATCTTCGACATCCCCGGCGAGTGCGGCGAAGAGGCCGCCCGGATCACGCTCGACCACGCGCTCAACGAACCTCCCGCCGCATTGGTAGGTTTCGGCCTGGGCGGGATCGAACAGAAGCGTCCGCCCTTCCGCGACACGTTCCGCGACGCCTTCGCCGCGGCCCGCGCCGCCGGCCTGCACAGTGTCCCGCACGGCGGCGAGATGTCCGGCCCGGAGACGATCTGGGAGGTCATCGAGGGCCTGGGCGCCGAGCGCGTCGGCCACGGCATCAACTGCCTGGGCGACGAGCGCCTGGTCGCCCACCTGCGCGAGACGCAGCTCCCGCTGGACGTCTGCCCGACCTCGAACGTCTGCACCGGCCAGGTCGCCCGCATCGAGGACCACCCGCTGCCGCGCCTGCTGGAGGAGGGCCTGTACGTCACGCTGAACAGCGACGACCCGCCCATGTTCGCGACCACGCTGTCCCAGGAGTACCGAGTGGCCCACACCTTGGGCCTGGGGGCTGACCAACTCGCCCAGCTGGCCCGCAACGGCGTGAACGCCTCCTACCTGCCCAAGGAAGCCAAGCACACCCTCCTGGCCGAAATCGACGCAGTGCCGACCCCCTGAACGCGGCCACCGGGCACCCCCTGCCACGGCGCGGGCCCACGGGGCGCTCGTCACGGCGAGCGGCCCCGTGGGCCCTCACGACCGGCCAGGACGGGGGCCCGCGCACGTCGGCGCGTGCGGGTCAGCCCGGCTTGCCGTAACCCATAAGGGCGGTGAAACCCGAACCGAAACCCGCAGGCGTCACAGGCCCGGGGTGTAGAGGAGGCGGTTGGGGGAGCCGGAGCCGGGGCTGCGGACGACGCCGGTGGTGGAGTTGGCGACGATGGCGTCGCGGACCTGCTGCGGGGTCGCGGTCGGATGGCCCTGCAGGTACGCGGCGGCGGCCCCCGCGACATGCGGCGCCGACATCGAGGTGCCGCTGATCGTGTTGGTGGCGCTGTCGGAGGTGTTCCAGGCCGAGGTGATGTTGTAGCCGGGCGCGAACAGGTCCACGCACGGGCCGCGGTTGCCCCACGACGGCTTGGTGTCGGAGATGTTCGTGATCGACACCGTGATCGCCTCGGGCACCCTGGCCGGCGACTGCGTGCAGGCGTCCAGCGCGAACAGCCCGAACAGCCCGTTGCCCGCCGCGATCGCGTAGCCGACGCCGGAGGCGATCGAGCCCTTCACCGCGTCGTCCAGCGCGGTGTTCGCGGAGCCGCCGAGGCTCATGTTCGCGACGGCGGGCTTGACGGCGTTGGCGGTGACCCAGTCGATGCCGGCCACGACCTGGGCCGTGGTGCCGGAGCCCTGGCAGTTCAGGACGCGCACGCCGACCAGCGTCACGAGCTTGGCCACGCCGTGGGCGGTGCCGCCGGTGGTCCCGGCGACGTGGGTGCCGTGGCCGTTGCAGTCGTTGCCGTTCTGGCCGTCGCCGATGGCGTCGTACCCGATCGAGGCGCGGCCGCCGAAGTCGCCGTGGCTCGGCCTGATGCCGGTGTCGATGATGTACGCCCGCACGCCCTGCCCGGTGGGCCCGTAGGTGTAGGAGCTGTTGAGCGGCAGGTTGCGCTGGTCGATCCGGTCCAGTCCCCAGGACGGCGGGTTGGGCTGGGTGTCGGAGGCGCGGTGGACGGCGTTCTGCTGCACGTAGGCGACGGCCGGGTCGGCGGCCAGGCGGCGCGCCTGCCGCTCGGTGGCGTTCACGGCGAAGCCGCGCAGCGCGTGCCGGTACTCGGCGAACGTCGTGCCCCCGTGCCGCGCGGTCAGGTCGCCGGCCCGTGCGCGTACCTCGCCGGAATCCTTGAGCACCACGATGTAGCTGCCGGGGATCGGTTCGGCCTCCGGGGTGAGGATGGCCGGGGCGGGGTCGGCGAGCGCGGGGGTGGTGCTCGCCAGGACGGTGGCGGCGGCCGCGGCCAGGGCGGCTGCCCAGCGGAATAACGCCATGGGGGTATCCCTTCGTGAGGATTCGCCCCCGAAGCTAAACGCGACTCTTGCTCATGACAAGGCCTAACATTTCTGGTCAGGCGGCGGGCGTACACCCAGGGGCCGATCCCGCCCGCCCGCGCGTACACGCGGCGCGGTACCCGCACGGACTCTCCGCGCCGGACGCGGCCAGAGCCGCGAACCCGGACCCTGGACGTCATGAGACTGGGAACGAGAACCCGCAAGGTCGTCCTGGTCGGCCACGTCGTCTCGGTGAGCGCGTGGATCGGCATCGACCTCGCGCTCGGCGTGCTCGTGCTGACCGCGATGCTCACGGACGACACCGCCACCGCCGCGACCGCCTTCCAGGCCGCGCACCTGATCGCCGTCTGGCCGATGCTCATCGCCAGCCTGCTCAGCCTGGCCACCGGTGTCACGCTGGGCCTGGGCGGCAGATACGGGCTGATCCGCTACTGGTGGGTGGCGGCCAAACTGACGATCAACCTGGCCATGACGACGCTGATCTACTTCTCCCTGCGCCCGGGGTTGTACGAGGCGGCCGAGCACGGACGGCGGCTGGCGGCGGGTGACACCGCCGCGCAGCCGCCGGACCAGCTGCTCTACCCGATCTTCGTGGCCCCGAGCCTGCTGCTGGTCGCCGTCGTGCTGTCGATCTTCAAGCCGTGGGGCCGCGTCTCACGGCGAGGCGATACGGCCAAGCCCCGCCGGTATCTTCGCCGCCGCGGCGCGATCTAGCAGGAACAACGTACGGCCGCGCCCGCGCGCGCCCGCCGCGGGCACCTGCACCGGGCCGGAGTCGGACAGCGCCAGCCGCACCGACCCGGCCTTCTCCGCTCCAGCCGCCACCACCCACACCTCGCGCGCGGCCTGGATCGTCGGCAGCGTCAGCGAGATCCGCGTCGGCGGCGGCTTGGGCGAGCCGTGCACCGCCACGACCGGCCGCGTGTCGTACAGCGCCGGCATTCCCGGGAACAGCGAGGCCACGTGGGCGTCGGGCCCCATGCCGAGCAGCATCACGTCGAAGCTCGGCGCCGGCCCGTGGTCCTCCGGCCGCGCCGCCGCACGCAGTTCCGCGGTGTAGGCGTCGGCCGACTCCTCGGCGGTCATCCCCGAGTCCGGCCCGCGCATGACGTGCACCCGGGCCGGGTCGAGGTCGACGTGGTCGAGCAGCGCCTTGCGGGCGCCGGTCTCGTTGCGCTCGGGGTCGCCCTCCGGCAGGAACCGCTCGTCGCCCCACCACACGTCCAGCCTCGGCCAGTCGACGGCGTCGCGGGCAGGGGTCGCGGCGATCGCGGCCAGCGTGGCGATGCCGACCGAGCCGCCGGTCAGCACGATCGAGGCCCACCCCTTCGCCGACTGCGCGTCGACCAGCCGCGTGATGATCCGGGCGGCCACGGCCTTGGCCAGCACGTCGGCGTCGCGATGGACGACCACAGAAGGAACACTCACCGGCATTCTCACCCCTTGTAGGACTTGGCCAGCCGCTTGACCGCCGCCTCGTAGATCTCATCGGAATCGAGGCGGCGCAGCTCCTCGGCCAGCAGTTCCGCCGTGGTCCTCCTGGCCAGCGCCACGTTGCGGTCGGGCTGGCCGGGCCGCGACAGCGTCGCCAGGCGGGCGTCGCTGCGGCTCACGGTCAGCTCGCCGTCGGCCAGCGACAGCCGTACCGAGGTCAGGCCGGGACCCGCCGAGTCCGCCACCTTGACCGGCGCGCCCAGGCGCTCGGTCAGCCACGCCGCCAGCAGCGGCGCGCTCGGGTGCCCGGCGGTGGCCTCCACGACGCCCTTCTTCAGCTTGCCCACCGGCTGGTCGAAGGCGGCGGCCAGCAGGCTGCGCCACGGCGTCAGCCGCGCCCACGACAGGTCGGTGTCGCCGGGCGCGTAGCCCTTGGCCAGGGTCGCCAGCTCCTTGATGCCGTCGTGCACGGCCTTGGCGTCGGTGATGCGGCGCTGGGCCAGCGCGCCGATCGGGTCCTTGGCCGGGACCCGCGGCGCCGCGCCGGGCCACCACGCCACCACCGGCGTGTCGGGCAGCAGCAGCGGGCTGACCACGGAGTCGGCGTGCTCGGTCAGCTCGCCGTACAGGCGGAGCACCACGACCTCGCCCGGCGTGGACTCGCCGATCCGCAGCTCGGCGTCGAGCCGGTTGGCCTCGTCGGCCTCCCGGCTGATCACCACGAGGATGCGCGAGGGATGCTCGCGGGCAGCCTCGGTGGCCGCGCGCAGGGAGTCGTACTGGTCGCGCTCGTCACAGATCACCACCAGCGTCAGCACCATCCCTATGGCGGGCGCGCCCATCTGGTGGCGCAGGTGCATGAGCTGCGCGGAGATCTTCCCCGCGGTCGTGTCCGTCAGCATGAAAGTGGTCACAGTCTTCTCCACACACGCCCGTCACGGGCCATCATCTCGTCGGCCGACGGCGGGCCCCACGAGCCGGCCGGATAGTCCTCCGGCTGGCCCTGCGTGGCCCAGAACTCCTCGATCGGGTCGAGGATCTTCCACGACAGCTCCACCTCGCGCTGGTGCGGGAACAGCGGCGGGTCGCCGATCATGACGTCCAGCAGCAGCCGCTCGTAGGCCTCGGGCGAGGACTCCATGAACGACTCGCCGTAGGCGAAGTCCATGGACACGTCGCGCACCTCCATCGCGGTGCCCGGCACCTTCGAGCCGAAGCGCACCGTGATGCCCTCGTCCGGCTGCACCCTGATGACCAGCGCGTTCTGGCCGAGGATCTCGGTGTCGTCCTTGCTGAACGGCAGGTGCGGGGCGCGCTGGAACACCACGGCCACCTCGGTCACCCGGCGCCCGAGCCGCTTGCCCGTGCGCAGGTAGAACGGGACGCCCGCCCAGCGGCGGTTGGCGATCTCCAGCTTGATGGCGGCGTAGGTCTCGGTCGTGGAGTCGGCCGGGATGCCCTCCTCCTCCAGGTAGCCGACGACCTTCTCGCCGCCCTGCCAGCCGGCCGCGTACTTGCCCCGGGCGGTGTTGTTCTTCAGGTCGGCCGGCAGGCGTACCGCCTTGAGGACCTTCTCCTTCTCCCGGCGCAGCGACGAGGCCTCGAAGGAGGTCGGGTCCTCCATCCCCACCAGCGCGAGCAGCTGCAGCAGGTGGTTCTGGATCACGTCGCGGGCCGCGCCGATGCCGTCGTAGTAGCCCGCCCGCCCGGCCAGGCCGATGTCCTCGGCCATGGTGATCTGCACGTGGTCGACGTAGGAGCGGTTCCAGATCGGCTCGTACAGGTTGTTGGCGAAGCGCAGCGCCATGATGTTCTGGACGGTCTCCTTGCCCAGGTAGTGGTCGATCCGGAAGATCGACGACTCCGGGAAGGCCTCGTTGGTGATCTCGTTGAGCTCGTGGGCGCTCTTCAGGTCGTGACCGAACGGCTTCTCGATCACCACCCGCCGCCACGAACCCTCCGGCGCGTCGGCCAGCCCCGTCCGCTTCAACTGCTTCACCACGGCGGGGAAGAACTTCGGCGGCACCGACAGGTAGAAGGCATAGTTGCCGCCCGTGCCCCGCGTCTGGTCGATCTCCTTCAACGCCATCGCCAGCGCGTCGAACGCGCCGTCGTCGGAGAACTCCCCGGGCACGAAGTGGATCCCCTCGGCCAGCTGCTTCCACACTTCCTCGCGGAACGGCGTCCTGGCGTTGGCCTTCACCGCGTCGTGCGTCAGCCGGGCGAAGTCCTGGTCCTTCCAATCACGGCGCGCGAAACCGACCAGCGAGAAGCCGGGCGGCAGCAGCCCCCGGTTGCCCAGGTCGTAGATCGCCGGCAACAACTTGCGCTTGGCCAGGTCGCCCGTCACGCCGAACAACACCATCACGCACGGTCCCGCCACCCTGGGCAGCCGCTTGTCGCGCGGGTCACGCAGCGGGTTGGCGGCCGCCACCTCAAGGGTGGTGGCGGTGCCCGCGACGGCCGCCGCCACGGTGACGGCCTCCTCTGCGGGCGCTGCCGGGTCTGTCATGTCAAGCCTCCTGTGCGGCTGCGAGCAAGTGCGCGACTCCGGTCACGCGGTCGGTCAGATGCAGGCGTACGGCAGGCCGCCCCCGGCCCGCCAGCGCCTGAAGGTCGCCCAGCGCCTGGGCCAGCTGCAGCCCGCCCAAGCTGTACGGCCGGCCGGGCACCCCGAGGTCGTCCTCCACCACGCCGGTGATCAGGACGAACACCCCGTTCCGTGGCCCGCCCTTGTGGTACTGCCCGGTGGAGTGCAGGTAGCGCGGCCCCCAGCCGAAGGTCACCGGCCGGTCGGTGCGCAGGGCGAGCAGCGCCCGCAACGTCGCCGCGTCGGCCGCCATCCAGGTGTCGGTCATCTCTTCGAAGTCGGCGCCGTCGGGCACCGGCGCGTCGAAGGCGGCCAGCCGGTCGAGGTGGGCGAGCACGGCCAGGTAGCCGTCGCCGGGCACGGCCGCCAGCAGTTCGGCCAGCAGCCCGGGAAGGTCACGGGCGGCGGTGGAGCCGTAGACCTCCACCGGGCCGTCGGTGAACGCGGGCAGCCGCTCCGCGGCCGGGTGCTCCAGCAGCGCCGCGGTGTTGCGCTTGGCCTCGGCCACGTCCGGCCGGCCGAAGGGATCGACCTCCAGCAGCCGCCCGGCCAGCGCCGTCGCGTACTCCCACACCAGGAACTGCGCCCCGAGCGGGCCGTCCACGCGCACGTCGCCGTTGTCGGAGCCGATCGCCACGACGAGCTCGTCGCCGGCCCCGCCGGGGTCGGCGGCGACGACGGGCAGGATGCCACGGCCGTCCTTGCCGAGCGACTCGGCGACGAGCTGCTCGATCCAGTCGGGCAGCCCGGTGATCTGCGACAGCCGGTCCTCCAGGATGAGCTTGTCGCGGCCGGCCAGCGCCGCGCCGCCGAGCACCGCGCCCAGGTCGAGACCGGGGTTGCCCTCGGAGCGCGCCAGCAGCGGCGTCACCTCGTCGGCGTCGTCGAGCAGCCGCCCGATCTCCGCGCCCGCCAGGGCGCTCGGCACCAGGCCGAACGCCGACAGCGCCGAGTAGCGGCCGCCCACGTCCGGCCTGGCCAGGATCATCTGGTACCCGGCGTCGATCGCGGCCTGCTCCAGCGGCGAGCCCGGGTCGGTCACCACCACGATCCGGTCGCCGGGGTCGATCCCGGCGGCGCGGAAGGCGGACTCGAACACGCGCAGGGCGGCGTCGGTCTCGACGGTCGTGCCGCTCTTGCTGGCCACCACGAGGACGGTCCGGTCCAGGTCGTCGGCCAGCGCGCGGCGTACCTGCCGGGGGTCGCTGGTGTCGAGCACGGTCAGCGGCACGTCGGCGGTGTTGCAAATCACCTCCGCGGCCAGCGAGGAGCCGCCCATCCCGGCCAGCACGACGTTGGTCAGGCCCTGCGCCCCCGCCCACTCGGCCAGCTTGCCGATCTCCGGCAGCAGCTCGCGAGAGGTCAGGGGCAGGTCGAGCCAGCCGAGGCGGGTCGCCGCCCCGGCCGCCGCCTCCTCACCCCAGAGCCCTGGGTCGCCGGCGGCCAGCCGTGGCGGCACACCGTCGTCGAGGAGACGTACCGCGGCGGAGGAGGCGGCCGCGGCCACCCCCTCGTCGCGGATCGTGACTTCCACTAACCGGCCAGCTTCTTCGCCACGCTGTCGAGCAGCTCGGTCCAGGAGGCCTCGAACTTGTCGACGCCCTCGTCCTCCAGGACCTTCACGACGTCGTCGTAGTCGACGCCGGCCTCCTTGAGCGCGGCCATCGTGTTCCAGGCCTGCTCGTAGAAGGGGCGGATGGTGTCGCCGGTGATGTTGCCGTGGTCGGCGGTCGAGTCGAGCGTCTTCTCCGGCATGGTGTTGACCGTGCCGGGCGCGACGAGGTCGTCGACGTACATCGTGTCGCGGTACTCGGGGTTCTTCACGCCGGTCGAGGCCCACAGCGGGCGCTGCGGGCGGGCGCCGGCGGCGCGCAGGCGCTGCCAGCGCTCGGAGTTCATGACCTCCTCGAAGGCCGCGTAGGCCAGGCGCGCGTTGGCCACGCCCGCCTTGCCCTTCAGCTCCGGCTTGCCGGCGGCGTCAAGGCGCTTGTCGATCTCGGTGTCGACGCGGCTGACGAAGAACGAGGCCACCGACTCGACGCCGGACAGCTTGAGCCCCTTGGCCTGCGCGGCCTCCAGGCCGGTCAGCCAGGCGTCCATCACCGCGCGGTAGCGCTCCAGCGAGAAGATCAGCGTGACGTTGACGCTGATGCCCTCGGAGATCGCCTGTGTGATCGCCGGAAGGCCCTCCAGGGTCGCCGGGATCTTGATGAACAGGTTGGGCCGGTCGACCATCCACCACAGCGCGCGGGCCTCGGCGACGGTCTTCTCCGTCTCACGGGCCAGGCGCGGGTCGACCTCCAGCGACACGCGGCCGTCCACGCCGCCGGTGGCGTCGTAGACGGGGCGCAGCACGTCGGCGGCCCAGCGGATGTCGTAGGAGGTGATCGCGCGCACGGCCTCGCCCACGTCGACGCCGCGTACCGCCAGGTCCTGGATCTGGCTGTCGTAGGCGTCGCCCTTGCCGAGGGCGCCCGCGAAGATGGTCGGGTTGGAGGTGACGCCGACCACGTTCTTCTCGCGGATCAGCTGCTCCAGGTTGCCGGTGCGCAGGCGCTCACGGCTGATGTCGTCGAGCCAGATGGACACACCCTGGCCGGACAGCTTGTTCAGGATCTCGCTGCTGCTCATCTCAGTTTCCCGTCGTCTCGCCCTTGTCCTGACCGAGCTTGGCGAGGCTGGCCTTGGCCGCCGCCGCCACGCGCTCGGCCGTCAGGCCGAACTGCTCGTACAGCGTCTTGTAGGGAGCGGAAGCCCCGAAGTGCTCAAGGCTGACCGTCTCGCCCGCCTCACCCACGAACTCCCGCCAGCCGAGCGCGATTCCCGCCTCGACCGCGACACGGGCCTTGACCGAGGGCGGCAGCACACTCTGCCGGTAGGCGGAGTCCTGCCCGTTGAACCACTCCACACACGGCATCGAGACCACGCGCGCCGGGATGCCCTGCGCCTCCAGCAGTTCCCTGCCCTCCACGGCCAGCTCGACCTCGGAGCCGGTGGCGATGAGGATCACCTGCGGCTGCCCGTTGGAGGCCTCGCGCAGCACGTACGCGCCGCGCTTGACGCCCTCGGCGCTCGTGCCCTCGTAGACCGGCAGGTTCTGCCGGGTCAGCGCCAGCGCGGCCGGGCGGTCGGTGTGCTCCAGCACGGCCTTCCACGCGAAGACGGTCTCGTTGGCGTCGGCCGGGCGGACCACGTCCAGGCCCGGGATCGCGCGCAGCGCCCACAGGTGCTCGACCGGCTGGTGGGTCGGGCCGTCCTCGCCGAGGCCGATCGAGTCGTGCGTCCAGACGTAGGTGACCGGCAGCTTCATCAGCGCCGCCAGGCGTACGGCCGGCCGCATGTAGTCGGAGAAGACCAGGAAGGTGCCGCCGTAGGGCCGGGTGCCGCCGTGCAGGGCGATGCCGTTGAGAATGGCGCCCATGCCGTGCTCGCGGATGCCGAAGTGCAGCGTCCGGCCGTAGCGGTTGCCGGGGAAGTCCTTGGTCTGGTGCTCCTCCGGGATGAAGGACGGCTCGCCCTTCATCGTGGTGTTGTTGGACTCGGCCAGGTCGGCCGAGCCGCCCCACAGCTCGGGCAGCACGCGGGAGACGGAGTTGAGGAACTCGCCCGAGGCCTTGCGCGTGGCGACCGAGGCGCCGGCCTCGAACTCCGGCAGCGCGCTGGTCCAGTCGCCGGGCAGTTGACGGGCGGAGATACGGTCGAGCTCGGCGGCGCGCTCAGGGTTGGCCAGGCGCCAGGCGGCGTAGCCCTTCTCCCATTCGGCGTGCGCCTCGCGGCCGCGCGCGGCCACCAGCCTCGCGTGCTCCAGCACCTCGGCAGGGACGTCGAAGGACTTCTCCGGGTCCATGTCGAGGATCTTCTTGGTGGCGGCGACCTCGTCGGCGCCGAGCTTGGAGCCGTGGATCTTGCCGGTGTTCTGCTTGTTGGGCGCCGGCCAGCCGATGATCGTGCGCAGCATGATGAACGACGGCTTGCCGGTCTCGGCGCGGGCGGCTTCCAGGGCGGCGTTCAGGGCGGCGACGTCCTCGGTGTAGTCGCCGGTCTTCGTCCAGTCGACCTTCTGCACGTGCCAGCCGTAGGCCTCGTAGCGCTTGAGGATGTCCTCCGACAGCGCGATCTGCGTGTCGTCCTCGATCGAGATGTGGTTGGAGTCGAACAGCACGGTCAGGTTGCCGAGCTTCTGGTGGCCGGCGAGCGCGCTGACCTCGTGGCTGATGCCCTCCTCGATGTCACCCTCGGAGGCGACGCACCAGATGTGGTGGTCGAAGGGGCTCGTGCCGGGGGCGGCGTCCGGGTCGAACATGCCGCGCTCGCGGCGGGCGGCCATCGCCATGCCGACCGCGTTGCCGACGCCCTGGCCCAGCGGGCCGGTCGTGGTCTCCACGCCGATCGTGTGCCCGTGCTCCGGGTGGCCGGGGGTGAGGCTGTCCCACGTACGCAGGCCCTCGATGTCCTCAAGCGTCAGCCCGTAACCGGAAAGGTAGAGCTGGATGTAGAGGGTGAGGCTGGAGTGGCCGCACGACAGGACGAAGCGGTCGCGGCCGAGCCAGCTCGCGTCGGTCGGGTCGTGCCGCATCGTGCGCTGGAAGAGCAGGTAGGCGGCCGGAGCCAGGCTCATCGCCGTGCCGGGGTGGCCGGAGCCGGCCTTTTCCACCGCGTCCATCGCCAGTGCTCGGACGACGTCGACCGCCTTCTTGTCGAGGTCGGTCCATTCAAAGGTGCTCAACTGCTCGATCTCCGGAATCTCGTTGTCATAGGTGGTGCCGGTTGGCATTTCCCGCCCACACCGGACCCTAACGGAGCCGCGGTCAAGATCGATTCCCTTGCCGCTCCGTGCGTGTCCGAGAGCGGGTCACGCCCCCCATGGCCGGACCGGCCGACCCTGCTACTACAGTTTGTGTGTTCGCAGAGACGCCACGGCGTCCATTCACGGATCCGCTCTAATCAGAGGTTACGCGTTGACTCCGCACGTGCTGGAAGCGCCTTGACGGTGCTCACGAACAGGCAATCGACGGCCCCGGCCCCGCAGGCCGCGCCGCCGCGCTCCTTCGGCGCGGTCGTCAAGGCCTATGTCGCGCTGACCAAGCCGCGGGTCATCGAGCTGCTCCTGATCACGACGCTGCCGGTCATGTTCCTCGCGTCGGGCGGCCTGCCGCCCCTGTGGAAGGCCCTGTGGGTCATGGTGTTCGGCACGCTGTCGGCGGGCAGCGCCAACGCGCTCAACTGCTACATCGACCGCGACATCGACGTGAAGATGCGGCGCACCCGCAAGCGCCCGCTGGCCCGCCACCAGGTCACGCCGCGCAACGCGCTGATCTTCGGAATCGTCCTCGGAACTTTGTCCGTTGTTGGCATGTGGGTCACCACGAACCTGCTCGCCGCCGCGCTCAACCTGTCGGCGATCCTGTTCTACGTCTTCGTCTACTCGATGATCCTCAAGCGGCGCACGTCCCAGAACATCGTCTGGGGCGGCCTGGCCGGCTGCATGCCGGTGGTCATCGGCTGGTCGGGCATCACCGGCAGCCTGGAGTGGACGCCGCTGGTGCTGTTCGGCGTGGTGTTCTTCTGGACGCCGCCGCACACCTGGACGCTGGCCATGCGCTACAAGGAGGACTACGCCGCCGCCTCGATCCCGATGCTGCCCGTGGTCGCCACCGAGCGCCGGGTCGTCGTGGAGTCCATCGTCTACACCTGGGCGACGGTGATCTGCTCGCTGCTGCTGTGGCCCGTCGCGGGCACCACGCTGCTCTACCCGATCGTGGCGCTGGCGCTCGGCGTGGTGTGCCTGTGGGAGATCCACCGCATGCTGGCCAGGGTCAACGCCGGCAAGACCGGCGTCGATCTGCGGCCGATGCGCTTCTTCCACTGGTCCAACGCCTACCTGGCGCTTCTCTTCCTCGCCGTCGCCATCGACCCGCTCCTCAGCTGAGCGTGTGCGGCGGGACACCGTGCACGCGATCCGTTAAAGTCACCCTATGGCGTCCCGTGATCCACGCTGGGTGTTCAAGGACCGGCCATCCTTCGCCCTGATCATCGGGCTGGTCGTCACCGGCATCTGCGCACTCGTCTCGCTCTCCTTCGACGTGATCAACGGCGCGCCTGTCGACTTCCTCGTCGCTCTCCTGCTGGCCCTGGCTCCGGTGCCCGTCCTGCTCGCGGCGGTGCTCGCGCTCGACCGCATGGAGCCGGAGCCGCGGAGCAACCTCGTCTTCGCCTTCGCGTGGGGGGCGGGCGTGGCCGTCCTGGTCGCGGGCGTCGTCAACTCGCTCAACCTGCACTACATCGTCGACGCCGCCAACCTCACCCCCGACAACGCCCGCAGCGTCGCCGCCACGTTCGGCGCGCCCGTCGTCGAGGAGACGATGAAGGGCCTGGTCCTGCTCGGCCTGCTGCGCTTTCGCCGAGCCGAGCTCGACGGCCCCACCGACGGCATCATCTACGCCAGCATGGTCGGACTCGGCTTCGCGATGAGCGAGAACGTCAGCTACTACGTGGCCGCGCTCACCGAGAGGGGCGTCGAGGGCCTGGCCGTCACGGTCGTGCTGCGCGGCATCCTGTCGCCGTTCGCGCACCCGCTGTTCACCTCGATGATCGGCGTCGCGGTGGCCTACGCCGCGCTGCGCAGCGGCTCGGTGCGGGTCGGCTACATCCTGGCGGGCTGGATCGGCGCGATGCTCCTGCACGGCCTGTGGAACGGCATGGCCTCCTACGGCGGCTTCGGCGGCCTCGTGATCGCCTACCTGATCCTGCTGCTGGTCCTCCTGGTCATGATCGGCATCGTCATCAAGGACAGACGGCGCATCGTCGCCCTCATCCAGCGCTACCTGCCGCCCTACGCCCCGACCCGCCTGGTCGACACCGCCGACATCCACATGCTCTCGGCCCTGTCCCGCCGCCGCCGCGCCCGCCAGTGGGCCAGCGCGCACGGCGGCAAACGCGGGTTGCGCGCGATGAGCGACTACCAGCTCGCCGCCACCGAACTCGGCCTGCTGCACGACCGCGCGGCCCGCCGGGTGGTCGACGAGCAGACCTTCCACGAGGAACAACGCGCCCTCCTCGAATGCATGAGCGCCGCCCGCGCCGGCTTCCCCGTCCCCGCGCGGAGATAGCGTTTCGGCGCTCTCTTGCTCGATCGTTTCTTGCGCGCGAGGACGATCGCCTTCCGTTACGGCTGCCGCCACCCCACCACCACCCGCCGCCGTGGGCGGGCGCCGATCGTGGGGGTCGCTTCTCACGTCGGACGGGGTCCCCGCCGTCACGGCCCACGTGAACGGGTGCTTCAGGTCGTGACGACCCGGCTCCGGCGTGGACCAGAACCCGGGCCATCGCGACCGCTGCCCCTCCTGGGTGGATCGCGCCCTGCGCACCTCGTGGGTCGGCGCCTGGGCCGTCACGGGCGTGGGCCGGAGACGCAGTCACGGCCGCCCCTGGGGATCCTAGGGGGCGGGGTGGGCCAGGATGTGGTCCAGGGTGGTTTCCCTTGGGCCTGGGAAGACGGGGTCGGAGCGCAGGAGGACGGCGTCGGCGAAGCCCTTCGCCGTGGCGAGGAGCTCGCGGGTCGCGTAGACGTAGGTCGCCGCCGCCCACTGCTTGGTCGAGTCGTCGCCCACCCCGTAGGTTTCCAGGCCGGCCGTACGGCAGAGCGTGACGGCCCGGGGGATGTGGAAGACCTGGGTGACCACGGTCAGGCGTTGGGCGCCGAAGACCTTGCGGGCACGTACGCAGGAGTCCCAGGTGTCGAATCCGGCGTAGTCCAGGACCATCGCGCCCGGCGGCACGCCCTTGTGGGTCAGGTAGTCGCGCATGGCGGTGGGCTCGTCGTACTCCCTGCGGCTGTTGTCGCCGGACAGCAGCAGCGCCTTCACCTTGCCGGCCCGGTACAGCTCGGCGGCGATGTCCAGGCGGCGCGCGAGCATGGGGGAGGGCTGCCCGCCGTACAGGCCGGCGCCGAGCACGAGGGCGGCCTGCGCGTCCGGGACCCGCGCGAGCCAGCCCTCGGTGTCGGCGGTGGCGCGGTGCGGTGAGCTGTCGAGCCACGCCCAGGTCATGGGGGCCAGCGCGAGCACACTGGCCAGGACGAGTGTCTGGTAGCCCCTTCTCAGGAGCTTCCGCTTATTTCCCGACAAGGGTGGCCTTCCGCCGGTGGGGGAGGGGCGGACCTATCGTGCCATAACCGGTCAGGCGGTGGCGGGCTCCCGGTTGGGGGAGGGGAGCGTCCCCACCGGCTCACGCACGCGCGTGGCGGTCGCCGCACGCAGCGCGAAGATCCACACCAGGGTCGAGCCGAGCACGTGCAGGCCCACGAGGAAGGCGGGCACGCCCAGGAAGTACTGCGTGTAGCCGATGACGCCCTGCAGCAGTTCGATGCCCAGCAGCGCCAGCGCCGCCCGGCGGGCCGCCCGTGGCGCGTCGCTCACGTGCAGGGCGATCAGCAGCGCGAAGGTCAGGCCGACGACGAGGTAGGCGAGGTCGGCGTGGATCCTCGCCACGGTCTCGATGTCGAAGTCGAAGCGCGAGGCGATCTCGTCGCCGGAGTGGGGGCCGGTGCCGGTGACCAGCACACCCGCCATCAGCAGCGCGAACGTCGCCGCGACCAGGACCTGTGCCAGCCGCCTGATGTCGCGGTGCACGGTGCGCCGGATCACTCCCTCGCGCTCGCCCGTCCGCACGTAGAACAGCCAGCACGCGGCCATCAGCACCACGGAGATCAGGTAGTGCGTGCCGACCGTGGCCGGGTGCAGCGCGCTCCTGACCACCAGTCCGCCCCAGAGCGCCTGCACGACGATGCCGGCCGGCTGCAGCCAGGCCAGGCGTACCAGGTCGGGACGGCGCGGCGCCAGGCGCAGCGCGGCGATCACGCAGGCGAAGCCGACCGCCAGCACCAGGAACGTGAGCAGCCGGTTGCCGAACTCGACCGCCATGTGCAGCGGCGAGATCTCCGGATGCAGGACCGGGAGGTAGCTGTCGCTGGTGCACTGGGGCCAGGTCGGGCAGCCCAGCCCCGACTCCGTCACCCGGACCGTGGCGCCGGTGACCGTGATGCCCGCGTTGACCACGACCGACGCCAGCGCCCAGTAGCGGATCGAGGCCTGAGTGGGCGCCCAGAAGAAAAGACTCCTGATGATCGGGTTCCGGTGGTCCGTGGGTAGCTTCACGTCATCGATGGTAGGGGCCGTATGTGCCGGTCCTTCCACCGCGATGGCCTCTGGCCGACCGGGCGAAGTTCAGTGTAGTGTGACATATTACTGAAGGGAGGCCGATGTCGGACGTCATCGTCATCGGCGCCGGAGTGGTCGGCGCCGCCTGCGCCTACTACGCGGCGCGCGCCGGGCTGGACGTGACCGTCGTCGACCGCGGCCCCGTGGCGAGCGGCACCACGGGATCCGGCGAGGGCAACGTGCTCGTCTCCGACAAGGAGCCGGGCCCCGAGCTCGACCTCGCCCTTCTGTCCAACCGCCTCTGGCGCGAACTGGCCGAGCACGGCGGGTTCGAGTTCGAGGCCAAGGGCGGGCTCGTCGTCGCCGAGACCGCCGACGTCCTGCGGCAGCTCACCGAACTGGCCGCCAAGCAGGGCGTGGAGCACGCGGCGGTACCCGGCGAGGCGCTGGGCGGCTACGAGCCGCACCTGGCGCCGGGGCTGGCCGGCGGCGTCCACTACCCCCAGGACGCGCAGGTCCAGCCCATGCTCGCCGCCGCCCGCCTGATCGGGCTCGGCGCGGACTCCTACGGCCACGGCACCCTCCACCTGCGCACCGGCGTCACCGTCACCGGATTCCTGCGCAGCGGAGAGCGGGTGAGCGGCGTGCGCAGCTCCCACGGCGACATCCTCGGCGGCGCCGTCGTCAACGCCGCGGGCACCTGGGGCGGCGAGGTCGCCGCGCTGGCCGGCCTCCACCTGCCGGTGCTGCCCAGACGCGGCTTCATCCTGGTGACGGAACCGTTGCGCGAACCGCTGATCCGGCACAAGGTCTACACCGCCGCGTACGTCACCAACGTGGCCAGCGACGCCGAAGGGCTGGAGACCTCGGCCGTGGTCGAGGGCACCCCCGCCGGACCCGTCCTCATCGGGGCCAGCAGGGAACGGGTCGGCTTCGACCGGACCACCTCGGTGCCGGTGCTGTCCAGGCTGGCCGCGCAGGCCGTCGCGCTGTTCCCCGCCCTGCGCGAGGTGCGGGCGATCCGCTCCTACTGCGGCTTTCGCCCGTACTGTCCCGACCACCTGCCCGTCATCGGCGAGGACCCCCGCGCGCCCGGCCTCTACCACGCCTGCGGCCACGAGGGGGCGGGCATCGGCCTGGCCCCCGCCACCGGCCACCTGCTGGCCCAGCTCCTGGCCGGGCAGCGGCCCGGCCTGGACCTCCGCCCGTTCCGCCCCGACCGCTTCACCCGAGAGGAGACCGGCTGATGGAGCGGTTCGACATCTCCGTCGACGGCCGCGCCGTGCCCGCCGAGCCGGGGCAGACGATCGGCGCGGCGCTGCACGCCGCCGGGGTGCGCTCCTGGCGCAGTACCCGGTTCGGCGGCCGGCCGCGCGGCCTGTTCTGCGGCATCGGCGTGTGCTTCGACTGCCTCGTCGAGGTCAACGGCCGCCCGGCCGAGCGCGCCTGCCGGCTGGAGGCCCGTCCCGGTGACGAGGTGAGCACCTCATGACCTACGACCTGGCCGTCATCGGCGGCGGCCCCGCCGGGGTCGCGGGCGCGCTGACCGCCGCGCTCGCCGGGCTGCGCGTCGTGCTGCTGGACGGCGGCCCGCGCCTGGGCGGTCAGTACTTCCGCCACGCCCACGGGGCGGAACCGGAACCCCGCTTCGCCCGCCAGTCCCACGCCCTGGGCCAACGGGCCGAGGTCCTGCTCAAGCACCAGGTCTGGGCCGTCAGCCGCGAGGACGACGGATTCACCGTGCACGCCCACGGCGCCGCCCGCACCGAGACACAGGCGCGGCGCCTGCTCATCGCCACCGGCGCCCACGACCGGCCCCTGCCCTTCCCCGGCTGGGACCTGCCCGGCGTGCTCACCGCCGGCGGCGCGCAGGCGCTGCTCAAGGGCGAGCGCGTGCTGGCCGGGCGGCGGATCGTCGTGGCCGGGACCGGGCCGTTCCTGCTGCCGGTGGCGGCCGGGCTGGCCGGGGCGGGCGCGGAGGTGGCCGGGGTGTTCGAGGCCTCGGGCGGGCTGGGGCTGGCCCGGCACCCGGTCATGGCCCTCGCCAAGGCGGGCGAGGCCGCCGGGTACGCGTGGGCGCTGGCCGCGCGGCGCGTGCCGTACCGGAGGAACCACGCGGTGATCGCCGCGCACGGCGAGCACGAGCTGCGCGCGGTCACGGTGGCCAGACTGGATCGCGACTGGAACGTTCTGGGCACCGAGGAGCTGGAGTGCGACGCGCTGGCCGTCGGCTACGGGTTCGTGCCGCAGATCGAGCTGGCCGTCCAGCTCGGCTGCGGGACCCGCCACGACACCGACGGCACGCCGGTCGTGGACGTGGACGCGCGCCAGCGCACCAGCGTCCCCGGGGTGTGGGCGGCCGGTGAGCCCACCGGCGTCGGCGGCTGGGAGCTGTCGGAGATCGAGGGCCGCGTCGCCGGCCTCGCGCTCGCCGGCGGGCCCGCGGGCGAGGTGCCCGGCCTGCTGCTGCGCAGGCGCGCCCGGCTGCGGGCCTTCGCCGCGGCGCTGCAGAGCGCCTACCCGGTGAGGCCGGGCTGGCAGTCGTGGCTCACCCAGGACACGCTCATCTGCCGGTGTGAGGAGGTGCCGCTGTCTCGCGTGCGCGAGGCACAGGAGCTCGGCGCCACCGACGCCCGTTCGATCAAGCTGCTGGCCAGGCCCGGCATGGGCTGGTGCCAGGGCCGCATGTGCGGCTACGCGCTCGCCTGCCTGGCCGGGGAACCCCAGCAGCCCCCACGCCGCCCCATCGCCCAGCCGATCTCCCTAGGCGCCCTAGCGGAGCCCCCACAGAAGGAATATCGATGACAACACGCACCAAACCCTGGCACGGCGTCATGGTGGCCACCGCGCTTCCCCTGCACGACGACCTGTCCGTGGACTATGACGGCTACGCCGCGCACTGCCGCTGGCTGGTCGAGAACGGCTGCGACGGCGTCGTGCCCAACGGCTCGCTGGGCGAGTACCAGACGCTCACGCCGGAAGAGCGCGCCAAGGTCGCCGAGACCGCCGTCGCCGCGATCGGCGGCGAGCGCGTCATGGCCGGTGTCGGCGCCTACGGCGCGGCCGAGTCGCGCCGGTGGGCCGAGCACGCCCGCGAGATCGGCTGCGGCTCGGTGCTCGCGCTGCCGCCCAACACCTACCGCGCCGACGAGCGCGCCGTGCTGGAGCACTACCGCCAGGTGGCCGAGGCGGGCGTGCCCGTCGTGGCCTACAACAACCCCTACGACACCAAGGTCGACCTCACCCCGGCGCTGCTGGCCAGGCTGTACGCCGAGGGGCTGATCGTGGCGGTCAAGGAGTTCACCGGGGACGTGCGCCGCGCCTACGAGCTGTCCGAGCTCGCCCCCGGACTCGACCTGCTGGTCGGCTCCGACGACGTGCTGCTGGAGCTGGGCATCGCCGGGGCCGTGGGCTGGATCGCCGGCTTCCCCAACGCGCTGCCCGCCGCCAACGTCGCCCTGTACCGCGCCGCGCTCGCCCGCGACCTGGACACGGCGCTGCCCCTGTACCGCACGCTGCACCCGCTGCTGCGCTGGGACTCCAAGATCGAGTTCGTGCAGGCCATCAAGCTCTCCATGGACGTGGCGGGCCGCCGCGGCGGCCCCTGCCGCCAGCCGCGCGTGCACCTGACCGAGGACCAGGCCAGCGCCGTCCGCGCCGCCACCGAGAAGGCCCTCGCCGAGGGGATCGCATAACTTTCCACGAGGTACGCCGCACCGGCCACGTGGCCCAGGCACCCCCCAGAGGAGCGACATGAGAACCAACCGGGTCTTCCACGCGGTCGACTCGCACACCGAGGGCATGCCCACACGGGTGATCACCGGCGGCGTCGGGGTGATCCCTGGCGCCACCATGGCCGAGCGCCGGGTGTACTTCCGTGACCACCTCGACCACCTGCGCAACCTGCTCATGCGCGAGCCCCGCGGCCACTCCGCGATGAGCGGGGCGATCCTGCAGCCGCCCACCCGGCCGGACGCCGACTGGGGCGTGCTGTTCATCGAGGTGTCCGGGCTGCTGCCGATGTGCGGGCACGGCACGATCGGGGTGGCGACCGTGCTGGTCGAGACCGGCATGGTCGAGGTGAGCGAGCCGGTGACCACGATCCGGCTGGAGGTCCCCGCCGGGCTGGTCACCGTCGACGTCGCGGTCAGGGACGGCGTCGCCGAGTCGGTCACGCTCCGCAACGTCGCCGCCTTCAGCGACCGGCTGGACGCCGAGGTCGAGGTGCCCGGGTTCGGGCGGATCCGCTATGACCTCGCCTACGGCGGCAACTTCTACGCCATCGCCGGCCTCGACTCCTACAAGCTGCCGTTCGACCGGGCCGCCAAGAACGAGATCATCGCCGCCGGGCTGGCCACCATGGACGCGATCAACGCCACCGACGAGCCGGTCCACCCCGAGGACCCGCGTATCCGCGGCTGCCATCACGTCTACTTCGCCGCCCCCGGCTCCACCGCCCAGCACTCCCGGCACGCGATGGCGATCTTCCCGGGCTGGTTCGACCGCTCGCCCTGCGGCACCGGCACCAGCGCCCGGATGGCCCAGCTGCACGCCCGGGGCGAGCTGGCGATCGGCGCCGACTTCGTCAACGAGTCGTTCATCGGCACCCGCTTCGTCGGGCGGCTGCTGGAGGAGACCACCGTGGGCGGGCGGCCCGCGGTCGTGCCGTCCATCACCGGGCGGGCCTGGATCACCGGGACCGCCCAGTACTTCCTCGATCCCCGCGACCCGTTCCCCGAAGGGTTCGAGCTGTGATCACGACGGTCGACTACCACACCGGTGGCGAGCCGTTCAGGATCGTGACCGGTGGCGTGCCGGACATTCCCGGCGCCACGGTGCTCGAACGGCGGTCGGCCACCGAGGGGGTCGATCATGTACGGCGGCTGTTGTGCCATGAGCCGCGGGGCCACGCCGACATGTACGGATGCTTCCTGGTGCCGCCTGACGACGCCGGGGCTCATCTGGGCGTGCTGTTCTGGCACAAGGACGGCTATTCCACCGCGTGTGGTCATGGCACGATCGCGCTGGCCGTACACGCTGTGCAGGAGGGGCTGGTCGCCGCCGGCCCGGACGGTGCCACCGACGTGGTCGTCGACGTCCCGTCGGGGCGGGTGACGGCCCGCGTGGCCCGCGCGGGGGGCCGGATCACCGGCGTCACCTTCCGCAGCGTGCCGTCGTGGGTGATCGCCCGCGGCGTCGAGGTCGCCGGCGTCAGCCTCGACCTCTCCTACGGCGGCGCCATCTACGCCAGCCTGCCCGCCTCCGCCGTGGGCCTGTCCGCGGAGCGGGAGCACCTGCCCGCCCTCATCGCCCACGGCCGCCGCGTCAAGGCCGCGCTGCGGGACCACCCCGCCGCCCGCCACCCCGGGGACGAGCGGCTGTCCGGGATCTACGGCGTCATCTTCCACGACGAGCTGTCCGCCGCCGGAACCGCCTTGCACCAGCGCAACGTCACCGTCTTCGCCGACGGCGAGGTGGACCGCTCGCCCTGCGGCTCCGGCACCGCCGCCCGCATGGCCCTGCTGGCCGCCGACCACGGCGACGCCGTCACGCTGACCCACGACAGCGTGATCGGCACCCGCTTCACCGCCCGGGTGGCCGGGCGGACGGCCGAGGGGATCGTGCCGGAGATCGACGGCATGGCCTACCGCACCGGCCGCCACACCTTCGACCTCGACCCCGCCGACCCCCTCGGCACCGGCTTCGTCCTACGCTGACCCCGCTCACGGGCCGCCCGGCCCCGACCCCCGCTCACGGGCCGCCCGGCCCCGACCCCCGCTCACGGGCCGCCCGGCCCACAGCCCGCCCGGCCCATCGGCTCACCGGCCGCAAGGTCCCCGGCTCACGAACTGCCCGCCCGGCACGTTCCCGGGCCGCCTGAGCTTCTGGGTGGCTGGCACGTGGGCGGCCGGGCTGCTCAACTCTGGTTGCCCCGGCCTGTCGCGCTCGCGGCTCGTCCGGTCGGCTCGTGGGCTGTGGCGTGTCCGGTTCACGGGTTGCCCGGTTCGACGACGCCGTGCTCGTACGCGTAGATGATCGCCTGGACGCGGTCCCGGCAGCCGATCTTGGCCAGGAGGTTGGCCACGTGCGTCTTGACCGTCGAGACGCTCACGGTCAGGGTCTGGGCGATCTCCACGTTGGACAGCCCGCGGGCCAGGAGGACGAGCGTGTCGTGCTCGCGGCCGGTCAGCGCGGGCAGCGGCTCCAGGACTCGTGGCGGCTTCGAGGTGCGGGCGAACTCGGCGACGAGGCGGCGCGTGACGCCGGGCGCGACCAGGCCCTGACCTCCGGCCACCACCCGCACGGCCGCCACCAGCTCGTCGGGTTCGACGTCCTTCAGCAGGAAACCGCGCGCACCTCCGCGCAGCGCCGAGAAGACGTACTCGTCGAGGTCGAACGTGGTCACGACCAGGACGGCGAGCGGGTCGGCGACCCCCACGCCGGCAAGGCGCTCGGTCGCGGCGATGCCGTCGAGCACGGGCATGCGGACGTCCATGATGACCAGGTCGGGCCGCAGGCGGCGGGCGAGCCGTACCGCCTCCTGCCCGTCGGCGGCCTCGCCGACGATCTCGAGGTCGGGCTCCGACTCCAGGATCGTGCGGAACCCGGCCCGGACCACGGCCTGGTCGTCGGCGATCAGGATCGTGAAAGTCATGGACGCTCCAGCGGAAAGGAGGCGCTGACCAGCCAGCCGCCGTCGGGCTCGGGGCCGGCGGTGAGCGCGCCGCCGGCGTGGTTGACGCGTTCGCGCATGCCGAGCAGGCCGTAGCCGCCGTCGGCGCCGGTCGGGCGGGCGGCGCGGGCGGGCCTGGCGTTGCGCACCGCCACCGCGAACCCGGCCTCGCCGAAGGTGGTCGTGACGCTGACCTTGGCGCCGGGCGCGTGCCGGCGGGCGTTGGTCAGCGCCTCCCGAACGAGGCGGGAGACCGCCAGCCCGGTCGTGACGGGCAGCGTCCGCGGCTCGCCCGAGGCGCTGACCTCGACGTCCATGCCGGTCGTGCGGAACCGGCGGACGGTCTCCGCCACTCCGGTCAGCGCGGGGGCGCGGCCGTCGGCCTCACCCGGCTCGCTGTCGCGCATGAGCCCCACGAGCGCGCGCAGCGCGGCCAGCGTGTCGCGTCCCTGGGACCTGATCGCCCGTAACGTGGCCCGCGCGGCGGCCGGGTCGCGGTCGAGCAGCCGGTCGGCGGCGCCAGCCTGCACGACGATAGCGGACAGGTCGTGCGCGGCGATGTCGTGCAGTTCCCTGGCGATCCTGGCCCGCTCCTCGGCGACCGCGGTCCTGGCGCGCTCCTCCCGGTCGCGCGCGATGCCCGCCGCCGCCCTGGCCGCACCCGCCCGCCTGGCCTGTACGGCGAAGCCGGCCGTGGCGGGAAGCAGATAGGCCGCGGCGACGGCGGCCGCCATCCCGGCCGGATCGCCCGGCGGCACACCCCAGAAGGTGAGCAGCCCACTGTGCCCGCCGCCCGCCAGCGTCCCGAGCAGTCCTCCGGCGGCGTGGACGGCGCCGCAGGCCAGGATCGCGACCGTCGCCCGCACCTGGGGCAGGCGGCTGGCCACGGTGTAGGAGCACACCACGGCGCCCACGCCGATCAGGGCGGGACGGCCGGGCAACAGCATGGCCGCCAGCGGGAGCACACTGGCCGCCGCCAGCGCGAGAACGGGACGGCGCCGCCGCGTGGCGATGGTGGCCAGGTCCGCCGCGGCCAGGCCGAAGCCGGCGGCCACGACGCCGGGGGCGAGCGCGCTCAGCGTGCCCTGGTGGACGGCGGGCAGCAGGCGGGCCGTACTGACGAGGATGAGCAGAGCGGCGGCCAGCGCGTCACGCCCGGCGGCGGTGCGGACGCCGAGTCGCGCCAGCCCTTCGCTCCACACGCTCATGCCGCTCCGCGCGCTCCTCCGGCGTCGGCGCGACCGCCGATGGGCAGCCGCCGCCAGTACGTCACGCACCGCCAGGCCCACTCCAGCGGGCCGTAGCCGTACCTTCGCAACCACAGGTTACTCACCACGGCCTGAAGGAGCAGGATCGCTGCGCCCAGAGCCGCCGCGAGCGCCCATTCCTTCGAGCCGCGCAGGCCGAGCGCCGTGCCGATCGGGACGAACAGCAGGGCGGCCCCGAAGTAGTTGGTCAGCGCCATCCTGCCCATCGGCGCCAGCGCCCACGACAGCGCCGTCCCCGCCGGGGTGCGTAGAAGCAGCAGGAACAGCGCGACGTAGCAGCCCGCGGTGGCCAGCGACAGCGTCGTGCCGAGCCGGATCTGCGCCATGTCGGGCAGCGGCAGGGTGATGAGCCAGTACGTCAGCCCGCAGACCGCCAGCGAGACGACGCCGAGCGCGGCCAGGCGCCGGGGACGCTCGCCGAGCGTCTCCGGCACCCGCAGTTCGGCCAGCGTGTACCCGAGCGCGAACAATCCGGGCAGCAGCCCCAGACCGCCCACCCCGGCCAGGACGCCCGCCACCGTCAGCACGACGGCCACGGCGGGAAGCGCCCGGCGCGGCAGGTAGCTGAGGGGGAGAAGCACCACGACGCCGGTGACGGCGAACGGCAGCAGCACCTCCCCGGGCTGCAGCAGGTGCAGGACGGCGCCCAGCGCGGCCAGCGCCGCGAACCGCCTCAGCAGGAGCAGCCTCGGCCGTCCCGAGCGCCGGGCGGCCGAGCGCAGGAAGATGCCGAAGCCGATGCCGAACAGCAGGTAGAAGATGGGATAGAAGCGCCCGAGGAAGAACAGGCGCAGCGGGCCGGGCAGTTGCCCGGCGTAGGCGAACATCTCCATGGTCTGGGGGATGTTCACGAAGATGATCCCGCACAGGGCGAACCCGCGCAGCGCGTCGAGCGCGGCGATGCGCTGCTTCGGGGCGACCGGGGCCTGCGAAGAGGACGAAGAGGACGGGGAGACTGACACGCCTTCATGGTGACCGGGGGCACGGTCCGGGCGCTTCGGGCCCGTGGCCCTTTCCTTCTCGGTCGCGGGGAGGAGGACGACTCGTCCGCGCGGCCCCCTTCCCTTCTCCGGTCGGTGGCCAGGATGCTTGGCCCCATGAACGCGCTGCCCTATATCGACGCGGAGGCCCTCGGCCGCCTGGTTCCGGTGAGGCGGGCCGTACAGCTGCTGGAGCAGGCGCTGCGCGACGGCCTGGATCCCGAGGACACCCCGCAGCGGCCGGTCGTGGACCTGCCGGGCGGCCAGATGTTGCTGATGCCCGCCGCCACCCGTGCCTACGCCGGGGTCAAGGCGGTCACGATCGCGCCCGACGGGCCCGCGCGTGACCTGCCCCGCATCCAGGGCGCCTACCTGTTGTTCGACGGCGGCACCCTGAGCCCGCTCGCGGTCATGGACGGCATCGCCCTGACCAGCCTGCGCACCCCGGCCGTCTCCGCGCTGGCCGCCACCCACCTGGCCGCCGCCGACGCCCGCACGCTGGTGGTCTTCGGCTCCGGCCCGCAGGCTTGGGGTCACGTCCTGGCGCTGCGCGCCGTACGCCCGCTGGAGCGCGTCACCGTCGTCGCCCGGCACAGGGAGCGGGCCGAGGCCCTGGCCGCCCGCTGCCGGTCACTCGGCCTGACCGCGCGGGCCCTCCGCGGCGACGATCCCGGCACGCGCGCGGACGTCGACGCCGCCGTGGCCGAGGCCGGCCTCATCGCCTGCTGCACCACCGCCCGCGAGCCGCTGTTCGCCGGTAAGCTCGCCCGCGACGGCGCCGCCATCCTCGCCGTCGGCTCCCACGAACCCGACGCCCGCGAGGTGGACGACGACCTCGTCGCCCGCTCGTGCGTGGTCGTCGAGTCCCGGGCGAGCGCGCTGGTCGAGGCCGGAGATGTGATCGTCCCGATCCGCCACGGTACGATCACGACTGGTCACCTCGCCGGAAACCTCGCCGAGCTGATCAACGGCCGCATCACCGCAGGCCCAGGACCCAGACTGTTCAAGAGCACAGGGATGGCCTGGCAGGACCTCGTGGTGGCCGCGGCCGCATACGAGGCGTGGACGTAGGGAAAGGGATGCGCGCGATGGCTGCGGAGGACCGGCTCGACCTGCCGATGGTGGGGGAGCGGCAGAGCCTGCGCGAGCAGGTCGCGCACGCGCTCCGGGCGGCGCTGATCACCGGCGAGATGCGGCCGGGCGTGGTGTACTCCGCGCCGGTGCTGGCCGCCCAGTTCGGGGTGTCGGCGACCCCCGTCCGCGAGGCCATGCTCGACCTGGCCAAGGAGGGCCTGGTCGAGGCGGTCCGCAACAAGGGCTTCCGGGTCACGGAGCTGTCCGAGCGCGACCTCGACGAGCTCACCGAGATTCGCCAGCTGATCGAGGTGCCCACGGTGACCCGGCTCGCGGACGCCTCGCGGGCCGCGGAGTTCGAGAGCCTGCGGCCGATCGCGGAGGAGATCGTCTCCGCGGCGGAACGCGGCGACCTGCTGGCCTACGTGGACGCCGACCTGCGCTTCCACGTGGAGCTGCTCAAGCTGTCGGGCAACGCACATCTGGTGGAAGTCGTGCGCGACCTGCGCAACCGGGCCCGCCTGTACGGCCTGCAGCAGCTCTTCGAGCGCGGCAAGCTCCCCGACTCGGGACGCGAGCACCTGGCTCTGCTCAGCGCCTTGGCCGCGGGCGACTCCGCCGCGGCCGAGAGCATCATGAGCGCCCACATCCAGCACGTGCGCGGCATCTGGGCCGACCGCCCCGAATAGGCCGTCAGGGCTGGCGCGCCCGCACCAGCCAGAGGTCCATCGCCGGGGTGCGCAGCCGCTGCGGCAGCGGGGGTAGCCACCCGCACGCCCCCGCGGCGATCTCCCGGTGCAGGGCGGCCGACGCGCTCCACCCGTGCCGCGCCAGCAGCCCCGCCGGATCGCGCAGCGCCCCCACGAACGGCACTCCCCGCAGCGCCATCTCCCGCAGGAACGGCTGCATCACCGGGTCCCGCAGGAACAGCTCGTGCGGCACGTCGAACGTCAGCCACGACCCCGGCGCCGCCAGCGCGCTGACCGAGTCCAGCACCGCGTGGGTCTGGGCCGGGGTCAGATAGTAGAAGAGCCCGTCGGCGATCCAGCAGGCCGGCTCGGAGACGGAGAACCCGGCCTCGACCAGCGCCGGGGCCCAGTGGAGCCGGAGGTCGGCCTCGACCACCCGCACGTCGCAGCGCGCTCCGAACCCGGCCGCGGCCAGCAGTTCCGCCTTGCCGTCCAGCTGGCCGGGCAGGTCCACCTCGTAGTAGACGAGCGAGGGCTCGACGGGCAGCCGGTAGGCGCGGGCGTCGGTGCCGGATCCGAGGCAGACGGCCTGCCGTACCCCGGGGGAGAGCAGCGTGAGGTCGCCCAGCCGCCCGCGCAGCGGCACCACCGCGGACGGCAGCGCGTCGGCGCGCACGCTGTCGACGCCCGCCTCGGAGGCGGGGGTGACGAAGACGGCCGCGCACGGATCGTCCAGGTACGCATCGGGCTGGGCGTGTTCGCGGGCACGCAGCACGGCCATCCAGTCGCTGGTGAGCTTGACCGGCTCGGACCCCATCGCCCACAACCCCTCGCATCCGAAGAATGACTCAGGGTAATAGTGCCTGGTGGTGGGGGTGGAAACCAGCCTGGGTCAGAGCTTCTTGCGCGCCCGGGTGGCGCCCAGGCTGGCCGCGACCACGCAGATGACCGCCGCCCACTCACGGAGGTGCAGGATCTCGCCCAGCACCACCAGCCCGATCATGGCCGCCACGGCGGGCTCCAGGCTCATCAGGATCCCGAACACGTGTTTGGGCATCCGGCGCAGCGCCTGCAGCTCCAGCGAGTAGGGGATCACCGACGACAGCAGCCCGACCCCCAGTCCGATCAGCAGCACCTCGGGCTGCAGCAGGTCCGCCCCGCCGGCCGTGACGCCGACGGGCGCGACCACCACCGCCGAGACCGCCATGGCCAGCGACAGCCCGGTGGCGCCGGAGAAGCGCTGCCCGGCCGCCGCCGACAGCAGGATGTACGCCGCCCAGCAGGCCCCGGCCACCAGCGCGAAGCCGATGCCGGCCCAGCTGACCGAGGACGACTGCCCCCAGGGAGCGAGCAGGACCACGCCGCCCCCGGCCAGCAGCACCCACAACAGGTCCAGCCGCCGCCGCGAGGCGGCCACCGCGACCCCCAGCGGCCCCAGGAACTCGATCGCCACCGCGATCCCCATGGGCAACCGGGCCAGAGCCTCGTAGAACGTCAGATTCATGACCGCCAACGTGGCGCCGAAGCCGACCACGACCGCCCAGTCGCGCCTGGTCATGCCCCGCAGCCGCGGCCGCGCCACAGCGGTGATGATCAGCGCCCCGGCCGCGATGCGCAGGAAGACCATGGCGCTCGGCGGCAGGATGTGGAACAGGTCCTTGGCGAACCCGGCGCCCAGCTGGACGGAGACGATGGCCAGCAGCACGAGCCCGGACGGCGGGATCGAGTCGGCGGCGGTGCGCAGCAGGCCGCCCGGTCCCGGCACGCCGGACTTGGAACGGTCGAATGGTTCATCAAGGGCAAAGGCGGTCAAGGGGACTCCTCAGGTCGTCGTCAGAGGGTACTCACGACGACCGACACAAACCGAGTCCGGGGGTGTCACTCCCAGCGGAACGTGCGCGAGGCCAGCCCCAGCGTGAGCACCGCCCAGACCGCCAGCACGGCCAGCGCGCCGAGCGGCAGCGCGGCCCCGTCGCGCAGCACCGCGCGCAGGCCGCCGGTCAGCGCCGAGATCGGCAGCAGCTCAAGCGCCGAGCGCAGCCCCTCAGGGAACTTCGACAGGGGGAAGACCACCCCGCCCGCGCCCAGGAGCACCAGGTAGACGAGATTGGCCGCGGCCAGCGTCGCCTCCGCGCGCAGGACCCCCGCCATGAGCAGGCCCAGCCCGCTGAAGGCCGCGGTGCCGAGCAGCACCAGCAGGGCCGCCCCCAGGAACGAGCCCTGCGGCCGCCACCCGAGCGCCAGCGCGACGGCCACGATGACCACCACCTGCAGGGCCTCCACCGCGAGTACGGCCAGCGTCTTGGCCAGCATGAGCCCGGCCCGCGACAGCGGCGTGGCCCCGAGGCGCTTCAGCACGCCGTAGCGGCGCTCGAACCCGGTCGCGATCGCCTGCCCGGTGAACGCCGTGGACATCACGGCCAGCGCCAGCACGCCGGGGGCCAGGAAGCCGACCCGGCTGCCGCCCCCGATGTCGATCAGCGGCGCCAGCGAGAAGCCCGCGAGCAGGAGCACCGGGATGATCAGCGTGAGCAGCAGTTGCTCGCCGTTGCGCAGGATGGCCCGCACCTCGGCTCCCGCCTGCGCCAGCACCATCCTGGGCAGCGGCGCCGCGCCGGGCGCCGGAGTGAGGTCAAGGGTGGTCATCGCAGTTCGCGTCCCGTCAGTTCGAGGAAGACGTCCTCCAGCGTGCGGCGCTCGATGCGCAGGTCGTCGGCCGTGACGCCCTCGGCGGCGCACCAGGCGGTGACCGTGGCCAGCAGCTCGGGCCCGACCTGGCCCTCGAGGATGTAGTGGCCGGCGGGGGACTCCTTGGCGGCGCTGCCGGCCGGCAGCGCGTTGAGCAGTTCCTCCAGCGCCAGGCCGGGACGGGCGCGGAAGCGCAGCTGCCGCTCGGCGCCGGTCAGCTGGGCGGGGCTGCCCTCGGCCACGACCTGGCCGCGGTCGATGATGACGACGTGGTCGGACAGGCGCTCGGCCTCGTCCATGTGGTGGGTGGTGAGCACCACGGAGACCCCGGCCGCGCGCAGGTCGCCGACCAGGTCCCAGCAGCCGTGCCTGGCCTGCGGGTCGAGCCCGGCGGTCGGCTCGTCGAGGAAGACCAGCTCGGGGCGGCCGACGACCGCCGCGGCCAGGGACAGGCGCTGCTGCTGGCCGCCGGAGAGCCTGCGGTAGGGGGTGCGGGCGTGCTCGGCCAGCCCCAGGCGTACCAGAAGGGCCCGCGGATCGAGGGGGCGGGCGTAGAAGCGCGAGACCAGCCTCAGCCACTCGCCGCAGCGCATCGCGGGCGGGACGCCGCCCGCCTGGAGCATGACGCCCACCCGGGGACGCAGCGCGTGGGTGCGCGGATCGGCGCCGAGCACGCGGACGGTGCCGGCGTCGGCGCGCCTGAAGCCCTCGCAGATCTCGATCGTGGAGGTCTTGCCCGCACCGTTGGGGCCGAGGATCGCGGTGACCGCGCCGCGCGCCGCCGAGAGCGTGAGGCCGTCGATCGCCGTGGTGGCGCCGTAGCGCTTGACCAGATCGATGATCTCGACGGCTGGGGAATCCATGGCAAGAGTCTAGGGACTGCCCGCGGTGGTCCGGGCTTCGACCTGGCAGCGCGTAAAGGCTTGCGGACGAACCCGTCAAGTCGCCTGACGGGTGAGACGGGACGTGATTGGGTGATTGTGGTCCATCTCACAGAAGGAGGGGGAAGTGTCAGTACGCAGTGCTTATGATCCAGGCGTTCCCTGCTGGGTGGATCTGTCGACCACCGATGTGGCGGCGGCGGTCGGCTTCTACGGCGAGCTGCTCGGGTGGCGGGCCGAGATGGCCGAGGACCCGGCCGCGGGCGGTTACGGGCAGTTCTACGTCGGCGACAAGGTCGTGGCCGGCGTCGGCCCGCTCCAGAATCCGGGCATGCCGCCGGTCTGGAACATGTACGTCTCCACCGACGACGCGGCGGCGGTCGCCGACCGGGTCAAGAACGCGGGCGGCACGGTCTTCGCCGAGCCGTTCGCGGTGTTCGAAGAGGGCACGATGGCGGTCTTCCAGGGTCCCGACGGCGGCTTCTTCTGTGTCTGGCAGCCCGGCAACCACCATGGCGCGGCGCTGGTCAACGAGCCGGGCGCGTACTGCTGGAACGAGCTCGTCAGCCGCGACGTCGAGGCGGCCACCCGCTTCTACGCCGAGGTGTTCGGCTGGCGGCCCCACGCGCAGCAGATGGGCGAGATCGCCTATACCGAGTGGTACAACGGCGAGAACAGCATCGCGGGCATGATGCCCATGGGCGAGGAGTACCCGCCGCAGGTCCCGTCCCACTGGGGGACCTACTTCGCCGTGGCCGACCTCGACGCCACGATCGCCAAGGCCCGCGAGAAGGGGGCCACGGTCCTCGTGGACAGGATGGACGCGCCGCCCGGCGCGTTCGGCGTGCTCATCGACCCGCAGGGAGCGGCGTTCAACGTCATCCAACTTCGTGAAAATTCCTGAAATGGGGAATTAGGGCGACCTAATCCCCGTTCCACCCTCGGCCCTCGTGGGCCATCGGTCTACGAGGGAGAGGAGACCACGCATGTCCGTGGCAGAGGCCACGCCGTCGGTCGAGGTCAGGAAAGAACGCCGCGGACTGCTCCTGGTGATCCTGGGCGCGCTGAGCGCCATCGGACCGCTGTCCATCGACATGTACCTGCCCGCGCTGCCGGCCATCTCCGGCGAGATGATGTCGGCCCCGGCGCAGGTCCAGCTCACCCTCACCGCCTGTCTCATCGGCGTCTCCGTCGGCCAGGTGCTGGCCGGGCCGCTGAGCGACGTACGCGGGCGCCGCGGGCCGCTGCTCGTGGGCGTCGGCGGGTTCGCGCTGGCCTCGCTGCTGTGCGCCTTCGCCCCGAACGTGCCGGCGCTGATCGCGCTGCGCCTGCTGCAGGGTGTGCTCGGCGGCGCCGCGCTGGTGATCGTCCGCGCCGTGGTGCGCGACCTGTACGACGGCGCGGCCATCGCCCGCATCTTCGCCACCCTCATGCTCGTCAGCGGCCTCGCGCCGATCCTGGCCCCGATCGCCGGAGCGCAACTGCTGGCGTTCACCTCCTGGCGCGGCGTCTTCGTCGCGCTGAGCCTGCTCGGCCTGGCGCTGCTGCTCGCGGTCATCCCCGGCGTCAAGGAGACGCTTCCCGCCGGCCAGCGGGAGAGCGGCGGGCTCCGGCACACCGCGACGACGTTCTGGCGCCTGCTGCGCGACCGCGCCTTCATGGCCAGCGCGCTGACCGCGGGCCTGGCCTTCGCCGCCATGTTCGCCTACATCTCCGGCTCGCCGTTCGTCCTGCAGGGCGTCTACCAGGCCACGCCGCAGCAGTACTCGCTCATCTTCGGGCTCAACGCCCTCGGCCTGACCGTCATGGCGCAGGTCGGCGGGCGCCTGGCCGGACGCGTCCGGCCCGCGCTCCTGGTCCGCGTCGGCCTGGTCGTCACGCTGGCGGGAGGCGTGCTGCTCGTCGCCGCCGCCACCGCGGGGCTGGGTCTCGGCGGTATCGTGGCGGGCCTGTTCGTCATCATGTGCGGGCAGGGCCTCGTGCTGCCGGGCACCGGCGCGCTCGCCCTCGCCAGCCAGCCTCCCCAGGTCGCCGGCAGCGCCTCGGCGCTGCTCGGGGTCCTGCAGTTCGCCCTCGGCGCGGTCGCCGCGCCGCTGGTGGGACTCGCCGGATCCGGTACGGCGGTGCCGATGGCGAGCGTCATGCTCGGCCTCATCCTGGCCTCGGGAGTGGCGTTCACCCTGCTCCGGCGTGGAGTTAGGTAAGGCTACCCTGCGTGAGAAATTGCATTCTCCGCATCTCCGGAACCGTTTGTGAACGGGGAAGGAATTACGGCACACTGATGTTGTGAAAAACGTGACCTCCTCGATCGAGCCAGGAAGCGAGCGCAGCACACGCGCCCGCGTGGCCCGGCTGATCCTGGAGCACGGTCCCGTCACGGCCGCCGCGCTCGGCGAGCGGCTCGGGCTCACGCCCGCAGCCGTACGACGCCATCTCGACGCGCTGCTGACCGACGGGATGATAGAGCCTCGCACCGTGCGGCCGCGCGGGCAGCGCGGCAGAGGGCGGCCGGCCAAGCTGTTCGCCATCACCGACGCGGGGCGCAGTGCTTTCGAGCACGCCTATGACGACCTGGCCGGGAGCGCGCTGCGCTTCCTGGCCGAGCGCATGGGTGAGGAAGCCGTGACCGAGTTCGCCCGCTCGCAGGTCAAGAGCCTGCTGCAGCGGCTTGAGCCGGTCATGGCGACAGTGCCGGAGGACCAGCGGGTGCACGTGCTGGCCCAGGCGCTGTCGGCAGAGGGTTACGCCGCCTCGGCCAGCAAGGCCAAGTCCGGCGGCGACCAGCTCTGCCAGCACCACTGCCCGGTGGCGCACGCGGCGGCGGAGTTCCCGCAGCTGTGTGAGGCCGAGACGGAGGCGTTCGCGCAGCTGCTCGGCACCCCGGTGCAACGCCTGGCCACCATCGCACACGGCGACGGGGTCTGCACCACGCATGTGAGCCCCGTTCGGATACAGGGAGCGCATCCGCCCAACCGGCGTGGAGGCCCGTCAGGGACTTCGCGGACGGAGCCAGGAGCGGTGAGCGACCCATTGGACACTGAGAGCAAGGAGACCGGAAGGTGACTGTCACCGACCGCCCGGAGCTGGAAGGCCTCGGGAATTACAAGTTCGGCTGGGCCGACTCGGACGCGGCGGGCGCGGCCGCCAAGCGCGGCCTGTCCGAGGAGGTCGTCCGCAACATCTCCGCGCTCAAGAACGAGCCGGAGTGGATGCTCGACCTGCGTCTGAAGGGCCTGCGGCTGTTCGGCAAGAAGCCGCTGCCCACCTGGGGCTCCGACCTCACCGGCATCGACTTCGACAACATCAAGTACTTCGTGCGCTCCACCGAGAAGCAGGCCGCTTCCTGGGAAGAGCTGCCCGAGGACATCAAGAACACCTATGACAGGCTCGGCATCCCCGAGGCCGAGAAGCAGCGCCTCATCGCCGGCGTCGCCGCCCAGTACGAGTCCGAGGTCGTCTACCACAAGATCCGTGAGGACCTTGAGGAAAAGGGCGTCATCTTCGTCGACACCGACACGGGCCTGAAGGAGCACGAGGAACTTTTCAAGGAGTACTTCGGCTCGGTCATCCCGGTCGGCGACAACAAGTTCGCCGCGCTCAACACCGCGACCTGGTCCGGCGGCTCCTTCATCTACGTGCCGCCGAACGTCAACGTCGAGATCCCGCTGCAGGCCTACTTCCGGATCAACACCGAGAACATGGGCCAGTTCGAGCGCACCCTGATCATCGTCGACGAGAACTCCTACGTTCACTACGTCGAGGGCTGTACCGCGCCGATCTACTCCAGCGACTCGCTGCACTCCGCGGTCGTCGAGATCATCGTGAAGAAGGGCGCCCGCTGCCGTTACACGACCATCCAGAACTGGTCGAACAACGTCTACAACCTGGTCACCAAGCGCGCCGTCGCCTACGAGGGCGCCACCATGGAGTGGATCGACGGCAACATCGGCTCCAAGGTCACGATGAAGTACCCGGCCGTCTACCTGATGGGCGAGCACGCCAAGGGCGAGACCCTGTCGGTCGCGTTCGCGGGCGAGGGCCAGCACCAGGACGCCGGATCCAAGATGGTCCACCTGGCGCCCCACACCTCCTCCAGCGTCATCTCCAAGTCGGTGGCGCGCGGCGGCGGCCGTACCTCCTACCGCGGTCTGGTGCAGATCGAGGAGGGCGCCCACGGCAGCGCGAGCACGGTCAAGTGCGACGCGCTCCTGGTCGACCAGATCAGCCGCTCCGACACCTACCCCTACGTCGACGTCCGCGAGGACGACGTCTCGATGGGGCACGAGGCCACGGTCTCCAAGGTCAGCGAGGACCAGCTGTTCTACCTCATGAGCCGCGGGCTCGGTGAGGACGAGGCGATGGCGATGATCGTGCGCGGCTTCGTCGAGCCGATCGCCCGCGAGCTCCCCATGGAGTACGCCCTCGAACTGAACCGCCTGATCGAGCTGCAGATGGAAGGAGCCGTCGGCTGATGGGCCTGAACGAGAAGCCCCTGTCGACCCTGCACGAGAAGTCCTCCTACAACCTGGACGACTTCGAGGTGCCCACGGGCCGCGAGGAGCAGTGGCGCTTCACGCCGCTGTCCCGTCTCAAGGGCCTGCACAACGGCAGCGCCGCGGCCTCCGGCCACGTGATCGTGGACGTCGACGCGGCCCCCGAGGTCACCGTGGAGACGGTCGGCCGTGACGACGCCCGGGTCGGCAAGGCGTACGTGCCCGCCGACCGGGTCAGCGCGCAGGCCTACAACTCCTTCGAGAAGGCCACGGTCATCACCGTGCCGCGCGAGGCCGTCGTCTCCAAGGAGACGGTCGTCACGCTCACCGGCTCCGGCGACGGCGCCACCTACGGTCACATCGTGATCAAGGTGGAGCCGATGGCCGAGGCCGTGGTCGTGCTCGACCACAAGGGCAGCGCGGTCTACGCCGACAACGTCGAGTTCGTGGTCGGCGACGGCGCCACGCTGAAGGTCGTCAGCCTGCAGGACTGGGCCGCCGACGCCGTGCACGTCTCCCACCACCACGCCCAGCTCGCCAAGGACGCGACCTTCCGCAGCTTCGTGGTGACGCTCGGCGGCGACCTGGTACGCCTGTCGCCCAGCGTCTCCTACACCGGCCCCGGCGGCGACGCCGACCTGTCGGGCGTGTACTTCGTCGACGCCAAGCAGCACCTGGAGCACCGCCTCCTGGTCGACCACTCCGAGCCCAACTGCAAGAGCAACGTGGACTACCGCGGCGCCCTGCAGGGCGAGGAGGCGCACGCCGTCTGGATCGGCGACGTGATCATCCGCGTGGCGGCCGAGGGCACCGACACCTACGAGCTCAACCGCAACCTCATCCTCACCGACGGCGCCCGCGCCGACTCGGTGCCGAACCTGGAGATCCTCACCGGCGAGGTCGCCGGGGCGGGCCACGCCTCCACCTCGGGCCGCCTGGACGACGAGCATCTGTTCTACCTCCAGGCCCGCGGCATCCCCTTCGACGAGGCCCGCCGCCTGGTCATCAGGGGCTTCCTCGGCCAGCTGATCGAGAAGATCGAGGTCGAGGCGATCCGCGAGCGCGTGATGAGCGCGGTGGAAGCGGAGCTCGCGCGGTGAGCCACTCATGAGCTACGAGAAGGTCTGCAGGGTGAGTGACATTCCCGACTCGGGGGTCATCGCCGTCGAGGTGGGCGAGACGCCGGTCGCGCTCGTGCGCAAGGGCGCGGAGGTCTTCGCGCTGCACGACATCTGCTCGCACGCCGAGGTCAAGCTCAGCGAGGGCGAGGTCTACGACGACACCCTCGAATGCTGGCTGCACGGATCGTGCTTCGACATCCGCAGCGGCAAGCCGACCGGCCCGCCGGCCACCAAGCCCGTGAACGTCTACACAGTGAAGATCGATGGCGATGACGTGCTCGTCTCGCTCTCGAAGGAGTCATAAATGAGCACTCTCGAAATCCGCGAGCTGAAGGTCGCCGTCGAGGACAAGGAAATCCTGCGCGGCGTCAACCTCACCGTGAAGTCGGGCGAGACCCACGCCATCATGGGCCCCAACGGCTCGGGCAAGTCGACGCTGGCCTACGCCATCGCCGGCCACCCGAAGTACACCATCACCGGCGGCCAGGTGCTGCTCGACGGTGTCGACCTGCTGGAGCTGACGGTCGACGAGCGGGCCCGCGCCGGTCTGTTCCTGGCCATGCAGTACCCGGTCGAGGTCCCCGGCGTCTCGGTCTCCAACTTCCTGCGCTCGGCCGTCACCGCCATCCGCGGCGAGGCGCCGAAGCTGCGTGAGTTCGCCAAGGACCTCAAGGGCGGCATGGACGCGCTGGCCATCGACGCGGCCTTCGCCCAGCGCAACCTCAACGAGGGCTTCTCCGGCGGCGAGAAGAAGCGCCACGAGATCCTCCAGCTCGAACTCCTCAAGCCGAAGATCGCGGTGCTCGACGAGACCGACTCCGGCCTCGACGTCGACGCCCTGCGCGTGGTGTCGGAGGGCATCAACCGCTTCCGCGCCTCCGGCGAGACGGGCGTTCTGCTGATCACGCACTACACCCGCATCCTGCGGTACGTGAAGCCCGACTTCGTGCACGTCTTCGCCAACGGCAAGATCGTTGAAGAGGGCGGCCCCGAGCTGGCCGACAAGCTGGAGGCCGAGGGCTACGAGGCCTACACGAAGGCTGCCGTCTAATGTCGGCGGCCTTCGACGTGGAGAGGATCAGGAAGGACTTCCCGGTCCTCTCCCGCGAGCTGCCCGGCGGCCGGTCGCTGGTCTATCTCGACTCGGGCAACTCCTCGCAGAAGCCGGCGCAGGTCGTCGAGACCATGCGCGAGCACCTGGCGATGCACTACAGCAACGTCGGCCGTGCCATGCACGTGCTCGGCGCGGAGTCCACCCAGGCCTACGAGGACGCCCGTGACAAGGTCGCGGCCTTCGTCGGCGCGCCCTCGCGCGACGAGGTGGTCTTCACCAAGAACGCCTCCGAGGCGCTCAACCTGGTCGCCTACAGCTTCGGCAACAAGACGAACGAGGACCCGCGCTTCACGATGGGCCCCGGCGACGAGATCGTCATCTCGGAGATGGAGCACCACTCCAACATCGTGCCGTGGCAGATGCTGGCCCAGCGCACCGGCGCCACGCTGAAGTGGTTCGGCGTCACCGACGAGGGCCGGCTGGACCTGTCGGGCGAGGTCATCACCGAGCGCACGAAGATCGTCTCGATCGCGCACCAGTCGAACGTGCTCGGCACCGTCAACCCCGTCGCGCCCGTGCTCAGGCGGGCCCGCGAGGTCGGCGCGCTGGTCATGCTCGACGCCTCCCAGTCGGTCCCGCACCACCCGGTGGACGTGGCCGCGCTGGGCGTCGACTTCGTCGCCTTCACCGGCCACAAGATGCTCGGCCCGTCCGGCATCGGCGTGCTCTGGGCCCGCGGCGAACTGCTGGAGGCCATGCCCCCGTTCCTGGGCGGCGGCGAGATGATCGAGGCGGTCTGGATGGACCACTCGACCTACGCGCCCTACCCGCACAAGTTCGAGGCCGGCACGCCGCCGATCGTCGAGGCCATCGGTCTCGGCGCCGCCGTCGACTACCTCACGGCCGCCGGGATGGAGGCGATCGAGGCGCACGAGCGCGCCATGACCGCCCACGCTCTCGACGCGCTGGCCGAGGTCCCGTCGCTGCGGCTCATCGGACCCTCCACGCTGGAGGAGCGCGGCGGGACCGTCGCGTTCACGCTTGAGGGGATTCACCCGCACGACGTGGGGCAGATCCTCGACGACGAGTTCGGCATCGCGGTACGCGTCGGGCACCACTGCGCCCGCCCGCTTCACCTGCGCTTCGGAATACCCGCGACCACGCGGGCGTCGTTCTACCTGTACAACACCACGGGCGAGATCGACGCCCTGGTGCGCGGCCTCCATCACGTCCAGAAGGTGTTCGCATAGTCATGATCGGCGAGTCGATGTACCAGGAGCTGATCCTGGAGCACTACAAGCACCCGCAGGGGCGGGGGCTGCGCGAGCCGTACGATGCCGAGGTTCACCACGTGAACCCGACGTGCGGCGACGAGATCACGCTCCGGGTGAAGCTCGGCGACGGCGGCAAGATCGAGGACGTGTCCTACGACGGCCAGGGCTGCTCCATCAGCCAGGCCGCCGCGTCGGTGCTGCACGAGCTGACCACCGGCTCGACCGTCACCGAGACGTTGTCCGTGGTCGATGAGTTCACCCGCCTCATGCAGGGCAGGGGACAGGTGGAGGCCGACGAGGACGTGCTGGGCGACGCCGTCGCCTTCGCCGGGGTCGCCAAGTTCCCGGCACGGGTGAAGTGCGCGCTGCTGTCGTGGATGGCCTACAAAGACGCTGTGGTGAGGAGTGCCTCGTGAGTAAGCCAACGCAGACCCCGACGCAGGGGTATGACGGTGAGGCCACCGTCGAGGAGGTCATGGAGGCCCTGAAGGACGTCGTGGACCCCGAGCTCGGGATCAACGTCGTCGACCTCGGCCTCATCTACGGCCTCCACCTCGATCCGGCCGAGGGCGCCGCGCCCGTGGCCACCATCGACATGACCCTGACCAGTGCCGCCTGCCCGCTGACCGACGTCATCGAGGACCAGGCGCACTCGGCGCTCGACGGCATGGTCTCCGACGTGAAGATCAACTGGGTCTGGCTCCCGCCGTGGGGCCCGGACAAGATCACCGACGAGGGGCGCGAGCAGCTCCGTATGCTAGGCTTCAACGTCTGATCCCCAAGGGTCTGAACTTTTCTTGAGCTGCACGGCTGACGCAGCCCGCGTCAGCCGCTTCAGCGTGCCAGGGCGGGAATAGATCGATCTCCTCCCGTGTTGGCCACCACGTGCACCTGACGCATCATCTCGCGTCTTCAGCCGCCTGCGCCGGCACCGGGTGCGCGTAGACGACCGCCTCCATCAAGGCGGGCACGTCCCCACCCCGAGGTGTTTTCTCTGCACAGGTACGGCGCTGCCGTACGCCCCGGCTCGTCCTTTCGCAGAAGTGACGCGCCACTTCGACCGAAAGGCACGATTTTCCGTGACCATGCTTGACGTTGTCCTGCCCGAAACCTCCCCGGAGTCGGGTCCGTCCGAGTTCGAGCTGCTGGGCCTGCCCGCGCCGATCGTGAACGGCCTCGCCCGTCAGGGCATCAACGCCCCGTTCCCCATCCAGAGCGCCACCATCCCGGACGTGCTGGCGGGTCACGACGTGCTCGGCCGCGGCCAGACCGGCTCCGGCAAGACCCTGGCGTTCGGCCTGCCGACGATGGTTCGCATCGCCGGTGACCGGCCCAAGCCGAAGCACCCGCGCGCCATGATCCTCGTTCCCACCCGTGAGCTCGCCCTCCAGGTGCACGACGCCCTCGAGCCCCTCGGCCGCGGCCTCGGCCTGCGCATGAAGGTCGTCGTCGGCGGCATGTCCATGGGCAAGCAGGTCGAGGCGCTGCGCCGCGGCATCGACCTCGTCATCGCCACCCCCGGCCGCCTCGGCGACCTCATCCGCCAGGGTGAGTGTTCGCTGTCGGAGGTCGAGATCAGCGTCCTGGACGAGGCCGACCACATGTGCGACCTCGGTTTCTTCCCCGTCGTGACGGACCTGCTCGCGCAGACCGCCCCCGACGGCCAGCGCCTGCTGTTCTCGGCCACGCTCGACGGCGACGTCGACAAGCTGGTGCGGAAGTTCCTGAAGGACCCGATCACCCACTCCGTGGCCCCGGCGACCTCCCCGGTCGACACCATGGAGCACCACGTGCTGCAGGTGACCCGCGACGAGAAGTTCGACGTGACCGCCGAGATCGCCAACCGCGAGGGCCGCACGATCATCTTCGTGCGCACCCAGCACGGCGTGGACCGGCTGTGCAAGCAGCTGGCCCGGGTCGGCGTGCGCTCCGGCGGCCTGCACGGCGGCAAGCGCCAGAACCAGCGCACCCGGATCCTGGCGGAGTTCCGTGAGGGCTCCGTCAACGTCCTGGTCTGCACCGACGTGGCCGCCCGCGGCATCCACGTCGACAACATCAGCCTGGTGCTGCACGTGGACCCGCCGCAGGACCACAAGTCCTACCTCCACCGCGGTGGCCGTACGGCCCGCGCGGGGGAGAAGGGCACCGTCGTCACCCTGGTGCTGCCCAACGAGCGGCGCTCGACCGACCAGCTGACCCGGCGCGCGGGCATCCACCCGTTCCGCCTCAAGGCCGCTCCCGGTAACTCCCGGGTGGCCGAGGTCACCGGCGCCCGCGTCCCCAGCGGCGAGCCGATCCCGGTCTGGGAGCCGGACGTCCGCAAGCCGCTGCGTCCTCGCCGTGAGGGCGGTCACGGCGGCGAGCGTCGCGGCCGTCGTGGCGAGCGTTCCTACGGACGTCGTCCCGAGGGCGGTGACCGCCCCAGCGGCGGCCGTCGTCACGAGGACGGCGAGCGTTACCCGAAGCGTCACTTCGACGGCGGCCCCCGCACGGTCGGCGAGAACCGCCCCGAGCGCGACGACCGCGGTCAGAGCGGCGGTGGCTACCGCTCGGGCGAGCGTTCCGGCGACCGCGGCCCCCGTGGGGGCGGCTTCCGCTCCGACGACCGCGGCCGTGGTGGCTACCGTTCCGACAACCGTCAGGGCTTCCGCTCCGACGACCGCGGACAGGGTGGCGGGTTCCGCTCGGACGACCGTCAGGGCCCTCGTTCCGACGACCGTGGCGGCTTCCGCTCCGGCGAGGACCGCGGTCCCCGTGGTGGCGGATTCCGCTCCGACGACCGTCAGGGCCCTCGCTCCGACGACCGTGGCGGCTTCCGCTCTGACGACCGTGGCGCTCGTGGCGGCTCCTTCCGCTCCGACGACCGGGGCTCGCGTCCCTTCCGCGCCGACGACCGCGGCCCGCGCGGTGGCGCGTTCCGCGCCGACGACCGTGGCGAGCGCCGTCCGTTCTCGGCCGACCGCGGCGAGCGTCCCCGTGACGGTTACCGCTCCGGCAACAACACCGGCAACTCCGGCCGCCGCTACGGCCGCTGACCCCGGCCGCCGGGCCTGACGCCCGGCGCGCCTCCTGAGATCCCGGCCGATCAGCGTGATCGGCCGGGATTTTCGCATTCCGGTACGGCCCGCCCGCGGTCACCCCGGAAGCCGTGACTGGCTGTGCCCGCCGTTCCCCCGGAGGAGGCACGGCGGGCCGCAGCACCCCGTGTGTCCGTGCGCCCTGAGGCGCACTCCCCCGACACAGCGGCGAGCGTAGCGCCCAGCGCTTTCGATTCGTTATCGACGGACCGAAACCCGGGCGTCTCGGGTCGCGGACGCCGCACGTACGAGGCCGCCGCGAACGTTAGGCTGGACCCGCATGTCAGCCGACCGACGAGAGAGATCATGAAGACCTTCGAAGAGCTGTTCGCCGAGCTGTCAGACAAGGCACGCCTGCGCCCCGAGGGATCGGGCACCGTGGCGGCGCTCGACGCCGGCGTCCATGCCATCGGCAAGAAGGTCGTGGAGGAGGCGGCGGAGAGCTGGATGGCCGCCGAGCACGAGTCGAAGGACCGCGCCGCAGAAGAGATCTCTCAGCTGCTGTACCACGTGCAGGTGCTGATGATCGCCCGGGGTATCGGGCTGGACGAGGTTTACAAGCACCTGTAGGGGGTTGACCACTGATGTTGCGGCTTGCCGTACCGAACAAGGGCGCGCTCAGCGAAGCGGCCCAGACCATGCTCAAGGAGGCCGGCTACCGGCCCCGCCGTGACAGCAAGGAACTGGTGGTCGTCGACACCGACAGTTCCTGCGAACTGTTCTTCCTGCGCCCGCGCGACATCGCCGTCTACGTCGGTGAGGGCACGCTCGACGCCGGCATCACCGGGCGCGACATGCTCATCGACTCCGGCGCGCAGGTCGAGGAGGTGATGCCGCTAGGGTTCGGCGGCTCCACCTTCCGCCTGGCGGCGAGCAGCGGGCAGATGAGCTCCGTGCAGGACCTCAAGGGGCTGCGCGTGGCCACCGCGTATCCGGGACTGCTGGAGAAGTACCTGGCCGAGTGCGACGTCGACGCCCGCGTGATCAAGCTCGACGGCGCCGTCGAGACCGCCATCCGGCTCGGCGTGGCCGACGCGGTCGCCGACGTGGTCGAGACCGGCACCACCCTGCGCAACGTGGGGCTCGAGGTGTTCGGCGAGCCGATCATGCGCTCGGAGGGCGTGCTGATCAGGGGCCGCGAGGGCGCGGGCACCCCCGGGCTCGAACAGGTCGTGCGCCGCCTGCAGGGCGTCATCCACGCGCGCGACTACGTGATGATGGACTACGACATCCGCGCCGAGCGGATCGAGGAGGCCATCGCGCTGACCCCCGGCATGGAGGGCCCGACGGTCTCCCCGCTCCACCGCGAGGGCTGGGTGGCGGTACGCGCCATGGTCCGGCGCAAGGGACACCAGCACGTGATGGACGAGCTGTGGGACATCGGCGCCAGGGCCATCCTGGTCACCGACATCTACGCCTGCAGGCTGTAGCCCCGGGACCTCCCGGCGATCACCGTGTCGCCGGGAGGTCCGCTCCTGCTAGCGCAGGGCCGCGACCGCCTTGACGGCCCGGTCGACCTCCTCGGGCGTGTTCATGATCGTGGTCCCGAGCCGCAGCAGCGACTCGCGGTACGGGGTGCTGCTGGCCACGATCCGGTGCTGTTCGCGCAGCCTGCCCACCGCCTCGTACGGATTGGCGATCCCGTCCACCTCCATGCACACCAGTCCCGCCGACAGTTCGGGCGCGACCGGAGTGGCCAGCTTGACGTGGGCGACCCCGGCCAGTCCGCTCTTGAGGCGGGTGGCCAGTTCCTGGATGCGGGCCTGGACCCGGTCCTTGCCGATCGCCTCCTGGAAGGCGAAGGCGGCGCCGGCCGCCCAGCGGTGCTCGAACGCCTTGTAGCCGCCGGGAGTGAAGTACTCGGCGGTGACCGGCTGCTGTGAGGACCCCTCGAAGAAGTAGTCGAAACTGGCCTGGCCGAAACTCGGGATCAGCGGCACGACCGCCTCCCACGCCCGTCCCCACACGATGCCGGTGCCGCGCGGCCCGCACAGCCACTTGTGGGTGCCGCTGGCCAGGAAGTCACAGCCGAGGTCCTCCGCGCCGTCGGCCATGGCGCCGAAGCCGTGCACGCCGTCCACGCACAGCAGCGCCCGGTCCTTGTCCTCGCGGCCCTTGTTGGCCTCGGCGACGACGGCGGCCATCTCCTTGACCGGCAGCCGCACGCCGGTGCTGGAGTGCACCCAGGTGACGGCGACGATCCTGGTCCTCGGGCCGATCGCCTTGCGCAGCCGGCCGGCGATCTCGTCCACGGAGGCCTTGGCGGGTTCGTCGTACAGGCGCACCCGGCGTACGGCGGCGCCGGTGCGCTCGGTGCGCAGCCTCAGCGCCTCGTGCGTGGCCAGGAAGTCGTGCTCGGTGGTCAGCACGTCCTGGCCGGGCAGGAGCCCGATTCCGCCGTACAGGAGGGCCAGGCCCATCGTGGTGCTGTCGGTGAGCACGATCTGGGCCGGTGCGCCGCCCACGTAGCGTGCCGCGGCCTCGCGTACGGCCTGGTCGGGGTTGCCCCCGGCGGGAAGGTACTCGGGGTCGGCGTCCAGCCCCCTGCGGTGCTCCTCGATCGCGCGGCGGACCTCGGCGGGGTGGCGGGCCAGCACGAACGCGGCGAAGTCGGCACGATCCTTGGGCAGGTCGAACTGGGCGCGCACCGACGCCCAGTCGTCGGCCTTGAGCGGTGGCGCCGGGCTGCCGCCGGTCGGGGCGGCGGCCGGGGGAGCGGAGGTGCACGCGCCCACCCCGGCCAGGAGTCCGGCACTGAGCAGGGCCCGTCTGTTCAGCTGCTGGTTCACGCCTCCTGCTTACCCGCACGCGAGGCCGCGAGACAGGGCCGATCCATCACGGTTTCACGACATGTCAGGTCTTGGAGACATGCCGGATCAAGTCGGAGACGCGGACGATGCCCAGGCAGCGGTTCAGTTCGTCGGTCACCACCAGGTCGTCGTACACGCGCATCGAGTCGCGCCCCGCCGCCTGCATGGCCGCCACCGCAGGGGTGGTGCGCGGCACCGTCCTGGGCGGGTCGGCCAGCCGGTGGGCGGGCTTCTTGCCGTGCAGCGCGTGCCCGTAGCGCGCCGCGAACGACAGCAGGAACCGGCTGCGGTCCAGGCTCCCCTTGGGCCGCTGGTACTCGTCGACCAGGATCACGCTGGAGATCGACGGCTCGTGCCCGAACGCCGCGACCACGTCCTCGGCGTTGGCCTGGGCGGGCAGCGTCACCGCCGGCAGCAGCAGCTCCTGCACCCTCGGCCCCAGCATGAACGCCTCGGGAGTCTCCTCGGGCGCGGGCAGCGGCACCCGCACCCGCCCGTCGGGTCCCGGGGCGAGCAGCGGCCCGTAGGCCAGCCGTACGCCGCAGCTGCGGGCCGCGCCCAGCTCCGCCTCGTCCTCGACGCCGGGCGCCAGCACATGCGCGCCCAGCCCGCGGGCCAGCGTCGCGGTCGCGCGCGCCACCGCGACGCTGCGGTGGTCGCGCGGCATCCGCGCGACCAGCTCCGTCTCCAGAAGCAGCAGGTACGGCGAGGCCTGCGACACCAGATCCAGCGGCACGCCGCCCGACCCGCTGAAGGCCAGCAGGTAACCGTGGGCACGCAGCCCGTCGAGGCCGACCTTGAACACGTCCTTCTCGGTCTCCCCACACGTACCCCGGAGGGTGAGCACCACCTCCCGCGGGTGCCGGCCGGCCCGGCGGAGCGCTTCGTGGAGCGGGGCCAGCGCGCCGGCGCCGTTCAGGACCACCTGGACGGGCAGGTCGAGCAGCAGCGGCAGCGGTCCCTGAGGGATGCTGTCTGTGGCGTGCGTCGCGATGACCGCCCCCGTGTCAAGATCTACAACAGGGGCTGTGAACTGGGAAGACACGCCAAAATGATCCGCCCGGCAACCGGTGCGGCATAAGTGCCGGGAAACGAAGTTCACCGACATTTCAGGCAGTGTTCCTTACCACCGAACCCCCGCATTGGCCACCCCCAGCTCCCTTCCGCTCCCGCGACCCACCCCACCTGCACCCCAGGCCCCACCGCCCCCGGCAGCCCCCTGTGAGACCCCCACGCCCCAGCCCCCAGCCGCCCTGACCAGAACCCCGCCCAAGCCCCAACGGTCCCTGACCAGAACCCCCAACACAGCTCCATCCCCCAGCCACCGCATGTCACCTGCCACCCGGACCAGTCCGATGCGCCTGCCGAGAGGCGGGACGTGCCGGACAACACGTGCCGCACGAGAGAGCCACGCTCGGGGGAATCGCCGTGGGGAGGCGCTGACCGTGCTGGCGCAGAGGCCGTTGGTGGGCGCCCGAGGGCAAAAGCAAGCGGGCACGACACCGGGGCAGGGCGGTAGGTTGCCCAGGGAGATGGGTGACGAAGGGTCGTTGCGGTGGGGACGACGTCCGACGTGAGAAGCGACCCCCACGATCGGCGCCGGCGCACGGCGGCGGGTGGCGGGGTGGGCGGCGACAGCCGTAACGGATGGGCGCCCTTAAGGGAGAACAGGAGAGGGCGGGATGGGGCCGGCGCGGGGTGGGGGGAGATGGGTGTCGGTCGCGCCTGGGCGGCTGAACAGGTGGATCGACGGGTTCGCCGACCGGCATGGGGCGTTCGAGGCCGGTGGGGATGACCTGGTCGTGCGGCTGCGGGCCGGGGACGGGGCGCTGGCGGAGATGCACGTGCCGTTTCCGCCGATGATCCAAGGGCCGCCTTATGTGTCGAGGTTCGTGGCGCATGCTCAGCGGGAGCGGCGCGTGGGCGTGGTGCTGGTGCGGCTCGGCGGGTATGCGGCGGGGGTGTTTCAGGGGAGCGAACTGGTCGCGTCCAAGGTGGGGTCGCGGCTGGTGCAGGGGCGTACGGCGGCCGGCGGCTGGTCGCAGCAGCGGTTCGCCAGGCGGCGCGCGCTCCAGGCGAACCAGGCGTTCGAGGCCGCCGCCGAGACGGCGCTGCGCGTGCTGACGCCGCACCTGGACGGGCTGGAGGCCGTGGTGTTCGGGGGCGACAGGAAGGCCGCCGACGCGCTCAGGGCCGATCGGCGGCTGGCGCCGCTGGTGGCGCTGGAGGCGGAGCCGTTCCTGGTGGTGCCCGATCCCAGGCTGGCGGTGCTGAAGGAGGCTCCGGAGCAGTTCCGCGCGGTGCGCATCCGGGTCGTGGACCCAGAGCCCGGGGGCCGCGGGGGACCGTAGACTGGCCGCATGCACACTCCCGGTTAACCGGCGCAAGCATGCCCACGTCTCCGACGTCCTTTCCTAGCCCGGGAGCGTCCTTTCAACCATGATCCTTGCTACTGACATCGAGCTGCGCGCCGGTGCGCGTCTGCTGATCGAGAAGGCCAACTTCCGCGTCAATCCAGGCGACAAAATAGGACTTGTCGGCCGGAACGGGGCGGGCAAGACCACGTTGACCAAGGTGCTGGCGGGTGAGGGCCTGCCCGCCGCGGGCACGGTCACGACCACGGGCGCGGTCGGCTACCTGCCGCAGGACCCGCGTACCGGCGACCTGCAGGTGCTGGCGCGCGACCGCATCCTGTCGGCGCGCGGCCTGGACGAGGTGCTGCGCAAGCTGCACCAGGCGGAGCTGGCGATGTCCTCCGCCGACGACAAGACCCGCGAGAAGGCCGTGCGCAGGTACGGCAGGCTCGAGGACCAGATGCACGTCCTGGGCGGCTACGCGGCGGAGGCGGAGGCGGCCTCGATCGCCTCCAGCCTGGGGCTCCCGGACAGGGTCCTGAAGCAGCCGCTCGAAACGCTCTCGGGCGGCCAGCGCAGACGCGTGGAATTGGCACGCATTCTTTTCAGCGGAGCGGAAACTCTCCTTCTCGACGAGCCGACAAACCACCTTGATGCAGACTCAATCGGGTGGCTTCGTGATTTTTTGCGATCACATCACGGCGGGTTGGTGATCATCAGTCACGACGTCGGTCTTCTTGAAGCGACGGTCAACAAGGTCCTCCACCTCGACGCCAACCGCTGCGTGATCGACCACTACAACGTCGGCTGGAAGGCCTATCTGGACCAGCGCGAGACCGACGAGAAGCGCCGCAAGCGCGAGCGGGCCAACGCCGAGAAGCAGGCGGGCGCGCTGCTGGCGCAGGCCGACAAGATGCGCGCCAAGGCCACCAAGGCCAAGGCGGCCCAGGACATGATGCGCCGCGCCAACCGCCTGCTGGCCGGCACCGAGGAGGAGCGTCAGAGCGACAAGGTCGCCAAGCTGCGCTTTCCCGACCCCTCCCCGTGCGGCAAGACGCCGCTGCAGGCCGTGGACCTGTCGAAGTCCTACGGCTCGCTGGAGGTCTTCACCGACGTCGACGTGGCCATCGACCGAGGTCACCGGGTCGTCATCCTCGGGCTCAACGGCGCGGGCAAGACCACGCTGCTGCGGATCCTCGGCGGCGTCGAGGATCCCGACACCGGCGAGATCCGCCCGGGTCACGGCCTCAAGATCGGCTACTACGCTCAGGAGCACGAGACCCTGGAGGCCGATCGCACCCTCTTGGAGAACATGCGCTCCGCCGGCGGGGAGTTCACCGACACCGAGCTGAGAAAGGTCCTCGGATCTTTCCTGTTCACCGGCGACGACGTTGACAAGCCGGCGGGGGTGCTGTCAGGAGGTGAGAAAACTCGGCTGGCCCTTGCGCTGCTGGTGTTGTCGAGCGCCAACGTCCTCCTCCTGGACGAGCCCACTAACAACCTCGACCCCGTCTCCAGGGAGCAAGTCCTCACCGCTTTGCGGTCGTATTCAGGAGCAATCGTCCTGGTTACCCATGACGAGGGTGCCGTTGATGCTCTTTCACCGGATAGGGTGATCTTGCTACCAGACGGAACTGAAGACGCGTGGAGCGAGGAATTTTCCGATCTTGTGGCACTCGCCTGATCTGAATTTGAGTGGGTACGGATCTTTTCCCGTGGAGTAGGTAGCCGATCCCGCTGAAATGACTGATCATGGCGGTGTAACGCTGCGGAAGTCTGGCACTACAGGAGGTACTCGTGGCCGAGACTCTGAAGAAAGGCACCCGGGTGACCGGGGCCGACCGCGACAAGCTGGCCGGTGATCTCAAGAAGCGCTACGCCGCGGGTGAGAGCATCCGCGCCCTGGCCGCTTCGACCGGTCGCTCCTACGGGTTCATCCACCGCATCCTCAGCGAGTCCGGAGTGACTCTGCGCGGGCGCGGCGGGGCGACCCGAGGCAAGTCCAAGCGCTAAGGCCGCCTCGGAACGTCGCGACCGCAGCCGCTTCGTCTCCAGTCGACCGGCCGTCGCGCCCGGGTCAGAATCTTATTCTGTAAGCTCGGGCGCGACGGCACAGCGACGGACGGAGCGAGGCGATGGCGGAAGCGAAGGCGCCTTATCAGCGCGGGGGGAGTGCGAGGGACGCCTCTTTCGAGGAGGCGGGCCTGCGCTTCGAGGTGGACGGTGAGATTGCCACGATCACGCTCGCACGACCGGAGAAGCGGAACGCGCAAACGTTCGCGACCTGGTCGGCACTGGCCGGCATCGGCGACAGCCTGCCGGAGCGGGTACGCGTCGTCGTGGTGAGAGGTGAGGGACCGTCCTTCTCGGCAGGGATCGACCTACGCATGTTCACCCCCGAGGGGGTTCCGGGACAGGGCTCGTTCAGCTCTGTGGCCCGGCAGGATCAGGACACGTTCGACAAGGGGATCGAACGAGCACAGCAGGGATTCCTGTGGTTGCGCCGTCCGGAGATCGTCTCGATCGCGGCCGTTCAGGGCCATGCGATCGGCGCCGGATTCCAGCTTGCCCTCGCCTGCGATCTTCGGATCGTGGCCGACGACGTCACATTCTGCATGAAGGAGCCCGCACTGGGCCTGGTCCCCGACCTGACCGGCACCAAACCGCTGGTCGAGCTGGTGGGCCTCGCCAAGGCGAAGGACCTGTGCCTGACCGCCCGCGTCGTCGGGGCGGAGGAAGCCTTCCGGATCGGCCTGGCCGAACAGGTCGTCGAACCGGGTGAGCTGGCGAAAGCCGTACAGGAGAAGGTCGCGCAGCTGCTGTCGACCAACAGGGAAGCGGCCGCGGCGACCAAGCGTCTCCTCCAGGGGGCGCAGACGCGCACCCTGGAGGAGCAGAGTGCCGCCGAGCGGACGGAGCAGGCGGCGCGGATCCGGGCGTTGTTCGCCGGGAGCTGAGAGGGGAACAGCCGCAGGCGCCCGCGTGCTGACCAGACAATGGCGATGATGGGTGGCGGGTTCGGCCCGCAGGCGATGCGGTCGCTGCGCCGTGACGAGTCGGTCATGGACCAGCGGCTGACGCCCGGCACCGTGCGGCGCATCGCCTCCTACGCGCGGCCGTACAAGAAGCAGATCACCGCGTTTCTGCTGCTGGTCGTGGCGGGCGCGGTGATCGTGGTGGCCAACCCGCTGCTCATGAAGGCCATCATCGACGACGGCATCCTGCCCAAGCGGCCGGGCGTGGTGATCGCGCTGGCGGTCTCGATCGCCGCGCTGGCCCTGCTGGACGCCGGGCTGACGCTGGCGCAGCGCTGGTTCTCCTCGCGCATCGGCGAGGGGCTCATCTACAACCTGCGCACCGAGGTCTTCGACCACGTGCAGCGCATGCCGGTGGCCTTCTTCATGCGCGCCCAGACCGGCGCGCTGGTCTCCCGCCTCAACACCGACGTCATCGGCGCCCAGCGCGCCCTGACGAGCACGCTGTCGTCGGTGGTGTCCAACGTCATCAGCCTCCTGCTCGTGCTCGGCGCCATGCTCGCGCTGTCGTGGCAGGTCACGCTGATCGCGCTGGTGCTGCTGCCGGTCTTCATCGTGCCCGCCAAGTGGGTGGGCCGGCGCATGTCCGCGCTGACGCGCGAGCAGATGCAACTCGACGCCGAGATGAGCTCGGTGATGACCGAGCGTTTCAACGTCGCGGGCGCGATGGTCGCCAAGCTGTACGGCCGGCCGCAGGAGGAGACCGACCTGTTCGGCAGGAGGGCTGCCAGGGTGCGCGACGTCGGCGTGACCGTCGGCATGTACGGCACCGTCTTCCGGGTCGCGCTCGGCCTGGTCGCCGCCCTGGCCACCGCGCTGGTCTACGGCATCGGCGGCGTCATGGCCACCCGCGACGTCTTCGAGCTCGGCACGCTGGTCGCCCTGGCCGCGCTGCTCATGCGCCTGTACGGCCCGCTGACCTCGCTGTCCAACGTGCATGTGGACGTGATGACGGCGCTGGTCAGCTTCGACCGGGTCTTCGAGGTGCTCGACCTCAGGCCGATGGTCGCCGAGAAGCCGGGGGCCGGGCCGCTGCCCGACGGGCCGGTCACGATCACCTTCGACGACGTGCGCTTCCGCTACCCGGCGGCCGAGGAGGTCTCGCTGGCCTCCCTGGAGTCGGTGGCCCGCCAGGACACCGGCCCGTCGCACCCGGTGCTCAAGGGCGTGTCGTTCACCGCCGGGCCGGGACAGCTCATCGCCCTCGTCGGCCCCTCGGGAGCGGGCAAGACCACGATCACCTCGCTGGTCTCGCGCCTGTACGACGTGAACGAGGGCGCGGTGCGCGTCAACGGCGTCGATGTGCGCGAGGCCACACTGGCCTCGCTGCACGACACCGTGGGCGTCGTCATGCAGGACGCGCACCTCTTCCACGACACCATCGGCGCCAACCTCCGCTACGCCAGGCCTGACGCCGAGGAGGAGGAGATCTGGGAGGCGCTGCGCGCGGCGCAGATCGCCGACCTGGTCGAGGCTCTGCCCGACCGGCTCGACACCGTCGTCGGCGACCGCGGCTACCGGCTGTCCGGCGGGGAGAAGCAGCGACTCGCGCTGGCCCGGCTGCTGCTGAAGGCGCCGCGCGTGGTCGTGCTGGACGAGGCCACCGCCCACCTCGACTCCGAGTCGGAGTCGGCCGTGCAGCAGGCGCTGAAGACGGCGCTGGCCGGGCGTACCTCGCTGGTCATCGCCCACCGGCTTTCGACGATCCGCGAGGCCGACACGATCCTCGTCGTCCAGGACGGCCGCATCGCCGAGCGCGGCGGGCACGACGAACTGCTGGAGCGCGGCGGGCTGTACGCCGAGCTCTACCGCACGCAGTTCAGCTCGACAGGTAGCCCAGGCGTGTGAGCTCCTGCCTGGCGACCTTCTCCACCAGGGCCAGGTCGTCGGGGCGCAGGCCGGAGCGCCAGGAGCCGGCCTTCGGGATGGGCCGGCCGTACAGGGCGACCTTCGACACGCGCGTCTCCAGAAACTCCGACACCGACGCGATCGTCTGCGCGGGCCGCAGCACGAGGTCCTCGTAGCGCAGCGTCAGCAACTGCTCGGCGGGCAGGTCGCGGCGCAGGGAGGCGCTCAGGCGCACGGCGCTGCGCCAGCGCAGCGCCGACTTGCCCGCGGCTGGCATGTCCTTCCAGCGCTCGCGGTGCTCGTCGCGGCTGAGTCCCAGGAAGGCGTTCGGGAACTCGGTGCCTTCGGCCAGCATCACCGGACGGAACCAGGCCAGGCACGACGGGTCGGCCAGCATGTCCACGGCCACGTCGCGGCCGTCGCGGATCAGCTGCAGGAACCGGGCGTCGGGGAAGGCCTGTCGCAGCACCGGCGCGCTGTAGAGCAGGTCGGGGCTGGCGTCGCCGAAGCGGGTCACGGTGCTGGTGGCCACGCACGGGCCGAGGCCGGTCACGCCGCCCGCCTCGCGGCAGGTCTCCGGGCACAGGCCGCACGAGCCGCGCAGCACCTGCCACGCCTCGGCCAGCGAGTCGCGCAGCACGCGGACCGCGCCTGGACCACCGGCGATGGAGGGTTTGCGGGCGAAGGCGTAGACGACGTTGGCCACGCAGGCCCTGCCGGTCGTCACGTGGAAGCCGGGGGAACGTTTCAACGCGCGGGCGAGCAGGTCCGTACCCGAATGCGGAGCTCCGAGCAGGAACACCGGGCGGCGGACCTTGATGCCGTTGACCACGAGGATGTGAGGCGGAAGTCGCATACGGCATCCAAGTGTGACACCGTTTGCCAGGTGAGCGAGCCAATGTCGGTGACCGTCCTGACAGGTGCGGGAATCTCCACGGATTCCGGGATTCCTGACTTTCGCGGGCCCCAGGGAGTATGGACGAAGGACCCCGCCGCCCAGGAGCTGTACACCATCGACACCTACCTGGCCGACCCCGACGTACGGCGCCGCGCGTGGATCGGCAGGCGTGAGCACGCCGCCTGGGACGCCCGCCCCAACGGCGGCCACGCCGCCCTCGTCGAGCTGGAGCGCGCCGGCCTGCTGCGCGCCCTGCTCACCCAGAACATCGACGAACTGCACCAGCGCGCGGGCAGCTCGCCGGAGAAGGTCATCGAGCTGCACGGCACGCTCTTCCACGTCGTCTGCATGACCTGCGGGCTGCGCACGCCCATGCGCGAGGTGCTCGACCGGGTCGAGGCGGGGGAGGAGGATCCGCCGTGCCCGGAGTGCGGCGGCATCCAGAAGGCCGACACGATCTCCTTCGGCCAGTCGCTCAAGCCGCTCGTCATCCACGCGGCGCTGGAGGCGGCGCGGTCCTGCGACCTGTTCCTCGCCGTGGGCACGTCGCTGACCGTGCATCCGGCCGCCGGGCTGTGCGGCGAGGCGATCGACGCCGGCGCCCGCCTGGTCGTCATGAACGCCCAGCCCACCCCTTACGACGACTTCGCCCACGAGGTCGTCCGCGAGCCGATCGGCCAGGCGCTGCCGGCGCTGGTGAAGGAGCTGGTTCATGCGGCCGGGTGACACCGTCGCCGTCGTCTCCCCCTCGGGACCGCCCGACGCCGTCCGGCTCGCGCGCGGGGTGGCGCTGCTGGAAGGGCTCGGCGTGCGGGTCGTGGTGGGCGCGCACACGATGGCGCGCCAGGACCTTCCCTACCTGGCCGGCTCGGACGCCGCGCGCGCCGCCGACCTGCAGGCCGCCTGGTGCGATCCGGCCGTCACCACGGTGTTCTGCACCAGGGGAGGGTACGGCGCCGCCAGGGTCCTCGACCTGCTGGACTGGAACGCCATGCGGGCCGCCGGGCCCAAGACGCTCGTGGGGTCGAGCGACGTGACGGCTCTGCACCAGGCGTTCCGGGCGGAGCTGGGGGTGGCGACGCTGCACGGTCCGATGCCGGCCTGCACGACGTTCTCCGACGAAGGCGGGCCGGAGCCGGCGACCTGGGCGTCGCTGACCGGGGCGCTGAAGGGCGAGCCGTGGTCGGTGGCGGGCACGTCGACGCTGTCGCGGCCGCTCCCCGGAGCCGCCGGTCCGCCGGCCGGTCCGGCCACCGGTTCGGCCACTGGCCAGGTCACGGGTCCGGTCACGGGTCCGATCGCCGGGGGGAACCTGTCGGTGCTGGCGTCGCTGTGCGGGACCCGGTGGCAGCCACGCTTTACCGGAAATATCGTGTTTTTGGAGGATGTGGGGGAGGCGCCTTACCGCATCGACCGGATGCTCACGCAACTCCTGCGGGCCGGGGCCTTCCAAGGAGTGCTCGGCTTTGCGCTCGGCTCCTGGGAGGAGTGCGGAGACCCGTACCCCGTTCTGCGGGAGCGGTTGCTGCCGCTCGGCGTCCCCGTGCTGGCCGGGCTTCCCGTGGGACACGGCACTCCGCAGCTGAGCATCTGGCTTGGTGCGCTTGGTGCTATCGATACCGAATCGTGCTCGCTGGCTGGTCAGTTCAGCGACGTCGGCACGGCAAGGTAGGAGAAACACGCAGGGACGAAACCGGCATGAGGGGATAGAGCGCGTGAAATTCTTCAGGCGTGAGCCGTCCCGCCGCCGCCCTGAGGACGTGGACCTCGATTCGCTTCTCGCCCTGGTGGCGGACTCGCTGGGTTACGGCTGCGACTTCGCCGCCGACGGTGCCACCCTGACCCTGACACCCGGTCCGGACGGTGGCGTCCGGTCGGCGTTCGACCTGGGCAGGGACACCCGGCCGATGCGCGACGGACTCGTTCTGGTCCGGCTGACCGGCCTGCGCAGGGAGGCCGGTCGACGGCCCCGCGAGGACTGGCCCACGCTCGTCTCCGAACACCTCGGCAACGCGGTCTCCGGTGACCTGGTCGACTTCTGCGACCTGGACCAGGTGCGCACGCTGCTGCGTACCCGCGTGGAAGCCGTGGACGCCGTCGAGGACCTGACCCGCGTCGTCGGCCGCCACCTCAACGGCGACCTGGTGGAACTGCTGAGCGTGGGCCCCCGCCTGATCCGCCCGGAGGAGGCCGGCTGCTGGCCGCTGCCGTCGGCCAAGGCGCTCGAACTGGCCTCCAGGAACGTGCGCGAGGGCGAGCGGCTGACCGTCGAGTCGATCGAGCTGTCCGGCACCCCCGTCACCCGCCTGACCGGTCCCTCCCCGACCGCACCGACACACCTGCGCTGGCTGCCGGACTACCTTCCGGTGCCGAGGGACGGGGTGCTGGTGGTTCTGCCCGACCCGTACACGCTGCTGGTGCACCCGGTCAACGGCCTCGGCGTCGTACGCGCCATCGAACGGCTGCGCCTGCACGCCGCGAGGACCGACGGCATGAGCGACCAGGTGTACTGGTGGCACGAGGGCCGCCTGACCCACCTGAGGGCCGACATCGTCCTGCACGAGGGCCACGCCCGCCTCGTGGTCACCCCGCCCCCGGATTTCGCTCAGGTCCTCGCCCGCCTGGCCGTCTGAGCCGCGTTCCGGCCCTTCCACGCCGGATGACCCGTCGATACCTTAATTTCCTACCAAATGTGTGGGATAGTTGCGAGGGTGAGCCACGAGCGGACCACTCCTCTGAACGCGGCCATCCTGGCCGGACGCTGGATCAGGTCGGCGGGGTCCGACCACGGGCACGGGCGGCGCTGGCAGGCCAACCCCGACCACCGCGGCCGCGCGGCCGTGGGATCGGAACCCGCCTCCCTGTACGCGGGCGCTGCCGGCATCGTGCTGTTCTTCCTCGACCTGGCCGCCGCCACCGGCCACGAGGCGTACCTGGAGGAGGCCCGCCAAGGCGCCCGATACCTGGCCGCCACCTGGCGTGAGCAGCAGGACCTCACGCTCTACCACGGCCTGGCCGGGACCGTCTTCGCGCTCACCGAGGCCGGATGGGTGCTGGGGGAGGAGCGCCTCGAAGACGAGGCGCGGGCCGCCGCCGGCCACATCGTCGCCAGGGCCCGTCCGCTGGCAGGAGGACTGGGCTGGTCGAACGACCCCGCCCAGAGGGGCGACGGCGGGATCGTGCTCGGGCTGCTGCGCGCCGCGGCCATGCTCGGCGTGCCCGCCTACGAGCAGGCGGCGCTGGAGGCGGGCGAGCGCATCAGGGCGCAGGCGGTGCCGGGGCACCAGTTCGGGGACTGCCCCGGCATCCCGACCGACGCGGTCACGCCCGGCTTCTACAGCGGTACGGCCGGCACCGCCTTCCTCCTGGCCCGCCTGTACGGCGTCACCGGCGACGAGCGTTTCCTGGAGGCGGCCAGGCGCGGCTCGGGGTTCGTCAAGTCGGTGGCGGTGGTGACGAACCACGCGGCGTACGTGCCGCACCACGTGCCGCACGGGCGCGGCCTGCACTATCTCGGCTACTGCTCCGGCTCGGCGGGCGTGGCCCGCATGTTCTACGAGCTCTACCGCGTGGCCGGCGAACTGGGCGACCTCGACTGGACCGAGCGCCTGGCCGCCGGGATCATCGCCAGCGGCGTGCCGTACCAGCAGACCAACGGCTACTGGAACTCCGCCTGCCAGTGCTGCGGGACGGCCGGGCTCGTGGAGCTGTTCGTGGGGTTGTGGGCGGTGACCGGCCACGAGCCGTACCGGGAGTACGCGCGCACGCTCGCCGAGCACCTCATCGGCCGGGCGACCGGGCACGACGGGCGGGGGAACCGGTGGTACCAGGCCTACCGGCGGCTGCGGCCGGGGGAGGTGAGCGCGGACACCGGCTACATGGTCGGGGCCGCGGGCATCGGGGCGGCGCTGCTGCATCTGGACGCGGCCGAGCAGGAGGGCGAGACCCGCCGGGTCATCCTGACGCCCGACAATCCCTTCCCGGCGATCCCGTCCCCGGCTTTCTTGCATTGACAGAGGAGCTCCGATGACCGTCTTCGCCCCGCCCGCCGATCAGGCCGCCTACGGTCCCTACGGTCCGGGACGGCTGCACACCTCGCCGGAGTGGAACCGCCCGATCTACCCCTTCCAGGGCCGCGTCGGCGCCGACCCGTTCCCGGCCGAGCCGGGGCGCTACCACCTGTACGCCGCCCACCTGTGCCCGTGGGCGCAGCGCGCGACGATCGTGCGCACGCTCGCCGGGCTGGAGCAGGTGGTCGGCCTGAGCTACGTCGACGACGAGCGAGACGGCCGCGGCTGGGCCTTCCGCGAGCGCCGCGGCCCCGACCCGGTGAACGGCTTCGCCTTCCTTGAGCAGGCGTACGAGGCCACCGAGCCCGGATACGCCGGGCACATCTCGGTGCCGGTGCTGTGGGACCGGGCAGGCGGCAGGATCGTCAGCAACCACTACCCGGACATCACCCTCGACCTGGCCACCCGATTCGCGCGCTGGTCGGACTCGCCGGAGCGGCTGTACCCGGCCGAGCTGCGGGCGCTGATCGACGCGCGCAACGACGAGATCCTCCACCGGGTCAACCGCGGCGTCTCCCTCGTGGGCCGGGCGCGCACCCAGGAGGAGTACGACGACCTGCGCCAGCGTGTGGTCGCCGCCTTCGAGAGCCTGGACGCGCACCTGGCCGGGCACCGCTACCTGGTCGGTGAGCAGCTCACCGAGGCCGACGTCCGGCTGTGGGTGACGCTGGCCCGCTTCGACCTCGGCTACAACCCGGCCAACAGGATCAGCGAGCGTCCCCTGTCCGGCTTCCCGCATCTGTGGGCCTACGCCCGCGACCTCTACCAGCGCCCGGCCTTCCGCGACACCACCGACTTCACCACGTTCGGCCACCGCCCGCCCGAGGACAACGCGGACGTCAAACGCATCGATGTCGCGCCCGGCGCGGCCGACTGGGACGAGCCCCACCGCCGGGGACCCGCGTGAGCACGCCCGCCGCCACGGCGGCCTCAGTACCCGGTACGGCCGCGCCGCCGCGGCGGCCGTACCGTTATTCGGCGGGACGGGTCACGACAGGGCGCGGGCGGCGTGGACCAGGGGCACGTGGCTGAAGGCCTGCGGGAAGTTGCCGACGAGCCTGGCGTAGCGGGGGTCGTACTCCTCGGCCAGCAGTCCCAGGTCGTTGCGCAGCCCGAGCAGGCGGGTGAACAGCTCTTCGGCCTCCTTCTTGCGTCCCTGCAGGGCCATGACCTCGACCAGCCAGAAGCTGCAGGCCAGGAACGCGCCCTCGGCCCCGGCCAGGCCGTCGACGTCGTTGTCGGCGGCCACCGGGTAGCGCAGCACGAACCCGTCGGACAGCAGTTCCTTCTCGATGGCGGCCACCGTGCCGGTCACCCGGGGGTCGTCGACGGGCAGGAAGCCGATGAGCGGCATGAGCAGCAGCGCCGCGTCCAGTTCGGTCGAGCCGTAGGACTGGGTGAAGGTGTTGCGTACCGGGTCGTAGCCCTTGTCGCAGATCTCGGCGTGGACGACCTCGCGTAGCCGTTTCCAGCGGTCGACCGGGCCGACGCGGCCGAACTCCTCCACGTAGCGGACCGCCCGGTCCAGGGCGACCCAGCACATGATCTTGGAGTGGGTGAAGTGGCGGCGCGGGCCGCGTACCTCCCACAGGCCCTCGTCGGGCTCGTCCCAGTGTTCCTCGACGTAGGCCAGCAGCTCGCGCTGGATGGCCCAGGCGCGGTCGTCGGCGCCCAGGCCCATCTTCCTGGAGACGAACAGGCAGTTCATGACCTCGCCGTAGACGTCGAGCTGGAGCTGGTTGACGGCGTTGTTGCCGATGCGCACGGGGCGGGAGTCCTCGTAGCCGTCCAGCCAGGCCAGTTCGAGCTCGGGCAGGCGGCGCTCGCCGGCGACGCCGTACATGATCTGCAGGTCCTGCGGACGGCCCGCGATCGCGCGCAGCAGCCACGCGCGCCACTCGCCCGCCTCCTCGATGTAGCCGGAGCTGATGAGGGCGTCGAGGGTGAGGGTGGCGTCGCGCAGCCAGCAGAAGCGGTAGTCCCAGTTGCGCACGCCGCCGATGTCCTCGGGCAGCGAGGTGGTGGGCGCGGCGACGATGCCGCCGGTGGGGGCGTAGGTGAGCGCCTTCAGCGTGATCAGCGAACGTACGACGGCGTCGCGGTGGGGGCCCTCGTAGGTGCACCTGGCCACCCATTCGGCCCACATGGCCTCGGTCTCGGCGAGCTGGCCCTCGGCGGAGATCTCGCGGGGCATCGGCTCGTGCGAGGGGTGCCAGGTGAACACGAACGGCAGCCGCTGGCCCTCGCGGACGGTGAACGTGGCCCGGTGGGCGTAGTCGCCGCCCTTGAGCGGGACGGGGGAGTGCAGCCAGACCGAGTCGGGGCCGCCGATGGCCTGCAGGTGGCCGTCGCTGCGGCGCACCCACGGCACGATGCGGCCGTAGTCGAAGCGGACGCGGAGCTGGGTGGAGACCTCCACCTCGCCGCTGACGCCTTCGACGATACGGACGACGTCGGGGTTCTTGTCACGCGGCGGCATGAAGTCGATCACGCGGACGGTGCCCGTCGGGGTGTCCCACTCGCTCTCCAGGATGAGCGTGTCGGGCCGGTATCGGCGTCTGGTCGCCGCCCGCCTGCCGGTGGGGCCGAGCCACCAGTGCCCGTTGCGTTCGCCGCCGAGCAGGGCGGAGAAGCACGACGGGGAGTCGAACCTCGGCAGGCAGAGCCAGTCGATGGAGCCGTCTCTGCCCACCAGGGCCGCCGACTGCATGTCCCCGATCATCGCGTAGTCCTCGATCCGCATGGGACCGACGCTACCCGTCCGCGGGGTGGTCCCGTGGAAGCTATCGATCATGTCGCGTCATGTCCGTCAGCTTCCACGGGAGGTTCAGGGGGTCTCTCGCGTCAGCGGGAACCAGCGGGTGAACATCTGCGTGAGCGGGCCGATGGCCAGGGCGAAGACGAGGGTACCGAGGCCGAGCGTGCCGCCGAGCAGCCAGCCGACGCCCAGCGCGGTGATCTCGATGAGGAAGCGGCCGAGCCGTACCGACAGGCCGAGGCGCATGAGGCCGGTCATGATGCCGTCGCGCGGGCCCGGGCCCAGTCCAGCGCTGATGTAGAGCGCGGTGGCCAGGGCGATGGTGACGACGGCGGTCAGCAGGTACGTCCAGCTGAGCGCCCAGTGGCCCGGGGTGGGCAGCAGCCAGATCGCGGCGTCGGCGAACAGGCCGAGGAAGACGACGTTGCTGATCGTGCCGATGCCGGGCTTCTGCTTCAGCGGGATCCACAGCAGCATCACCAGCGCGCCGACCGCGATGATGATCGTGCCGATGGTCAGGCCCGTCCTGAGTGCTACGCCCTGGTGGAAGACGTCCCACGGGCTGTTGCCCACGCCGGACTCGATCTGGAGGCCGATGCCGAGGCCGTACAGGGCCAGGCCGCCGTAGAGGCGCAGGAGACGGGACGGAAGGGAACCCACGGTAGGGACGGACATTTCGCTCATAGTGGTCTCATGGTGGCAGGGGTTTGGGTTGCGCTAAAAGGGCCAATCGTGAAAAGTGGCCTTATGAGGTTCTTGAGTGCGGTGCAGGTCGCGAGGCTCGTCGCGGTGCCGCGGGACGCCCGTCCCTACTACCGCGCGCTGGCCGGCGCGGTGCGGGCGCGCATCCTGGACGGCCAGATCCCGGTCCGCGTGCGCATGCCCGCCGAACGCCATCTGGCCGAGCAGCTTCGCGTCAGCCGCACCACCGTGACCTCCGCCTACGACCTGCTGCGCGAGCAGGGCTACCTCGGCAGCCGCCAGGGCTCGGGCAGCTGGACGGAGCTGCCCGACCCGGCCACCACCGTCGACAACCCGTGGCTGTCCACCGGCGACGACGGGCTGCTCCAGCTGCACTGCGCCGCCCCCGGCGCCACCTCGCACCTGCGCGAGGCCATGCTGGAGGCGGTCGACGACGTGGGCCGCTACGGCATGGGCAACGGCTACGACCCGATGGGCCTGGCCGTCCTGCGCGAGCGCATCGCCGCCCACTACGGCGCGCGTGGCCTGGCCACCCGGCCCGAGCAGATCCTCGTCACCACCGGCTCCCAGCACGCCATCCAGCTCGTCATGGGGCTGCTCGTCGGCTCCGGCGACACCGTGCTCGTCGAGTCGCCCACCTATCCGCACGCCATCGACGCCGCCCGCCAGCGCGGCGCCAGGATCGCGCCGGTCGGCATCACCCACGCGGGCTGGCAGGCCGACCTCGTCGCGGGCGCGATGCGGCAGTCGGCGGCCAGGCTCGCCTACCTGATGCCGGACTTCCAGAACCCCACCGGGGCGCTCATGGACGACGCCACCCGGGCGGCGGTGGTGGGGGCGGCCCGCCGTACCGACACCATGCTGCTCATCGACGAGACCTGGGCGGAGCTGGCGATGGAGGAAGTGCCGGGCACCGCGCCGATGGCCGCCTTCGACACCGACAGCCGCGTGATCACGATCGGGTCGGCGTCCAAGCTGTGGTGGGGCGGGCTGCGTATCGGCTGGATCCGCAGCACCGAGGCGCTCACGCGCCGCCTGGCCCTGCACCGCGCGGCCGTCGACATCGCCAGCCCGGTGATGGAACAGCTGATCGTGGCGCGGCTGTTCGACCGGATGGAGGAGACGCGCGCCGAGCGCCGCCGCACGCTGCGCGCCTCGCGTGACGCGCTCGTCGCCGCGGTGCGTGCGCACCTGCCCGAGTGGAGCTTCACCGTCCCGCGCGGCGGCGGCACCCTGTGGATACGGCTGCCGCGCGGCAACGCCATCGCCTTCGCCGAGGCCGCGGCCACCCACGGGCTACGGCTGGCGCCCGGCCCCTGGTTCGGCCTGGAGGGAACCCTGGAGTCCTACGTCCGCCTGCCGTTCACCCAGCCTCCGGCGGTGCTGGCCGAGGCGGCCCGCATGCTCGCGGCCGCCGACGCCCGCGGCCCGGTCGGCCCCCGCCCGGCCGAGACGCTCATCCCGATGGTCTGACTCCTGGTGCGGACAGCGAAACGCCCGGCCCTTCGGGACAAGAGGGCCGGGCGTTCCGCTTGCGCTGTGACTAGTGGCGAACGACCCTCACCCAGTCGGTCGCGGCCGAGCCCTCGAGGTACCTGCTGCCCTCGAAGACCGCCTTCCACGTGCCGGAGGTCCAGGCGCGGGCCCCGGTGTGGAAGTAGCCGCCGTTGTCCGTGCGGACCGTGTCGACGTAGTGCCAGCGGCCGGAGTAGTTCGGCTTGAAGAGGATCGTGATCCGCTTGCCGCCGAGCCAGTACCAGCTGCCCTCACGGCAGTGGTCGGCGTTGAACACCTGCACGTAGCCGTTGATGTAGTCCTCGTCGCACTGCACCGAGAGCTTGCCCTCAAGGGTCAGGCGCGAGCCCTTCCAGACCGGCTCCGGGTTGGCGTCGAACGACAGGCGGGTGTTGCCGCCGTCGCCGTAGTCGCCGGTGTCGAAGCCGAGGCCGGGAGGTTCGGCCATGGCGGGAGTGGCGGTCGCCAGCACGGCGGTGCCGAGCGCGGCAGCAGCTGCCGCGGCCGCGAGACGTCGCATCATCTAAAAACTTCCTTCCCCGTCGAGACGTGCTCCGGGACAGAACACGTCTACGCCAATGACGCGCAAAGGCAGGGAAAGGTTGCCGCCAGAATGATCACGATTCGGCAACAGCCGGTAAAGCGAAGGTCAAGGACGATCTCCGATGTGTTCGACCGAGGAGAGTTCGGCGGCGTAGTGACCGGTTCCCGGGAACCGGGCCCGCCACTGTCCCTTCGCCGGGCCCAGCACGGTCTTGCCGAACTTGCCCAGTTCCGAGGTGGTCGCCACGGCCTCCTGCTTCCACGGCGACTTCTCGTCGCGGCGGTGCAGGATTTCCATGCGCTGGTTGCCGAACGGGGCGTAGTCGGTGAAGCCCATCGGGTCCACGCGGGTCAGCACGCCGCGCAGCCGCACGGCCTTCGTGCCGGCCACCTTGGTGGCCTGCACCGAGGTCAGGCGGGTCTCCTTGCGCAGCTTGAACGTCTTGTACGCGGTCACGCTCCTGCCGTCGGGGCTGGTCGCCGTGGCGACGATCGTCCAGGTGCCCGACGGGTAGTAGCGGGTCAGGCCCTTCTCGGGCAGGAAACGCCAGGTCTGCCAGCCGTCGCCGCGGCGCATCGGCTCGGCCTTGTCCTCCTGCCACTGCGGCGCCTGCCACGGTACGGCGAGCCCGGGAGCGGGCGGCAGCGGCGCGGGCACCGGCGGGACCTGGGAGGGCGCGACCGACGGCAGCGCGGAAGGCGCGGCGGACGGCAGCACGGACGGAAGGGCCGACGGAAGAGCCGACGGAGCCACGGACGGCAGAGCCGACGGCACCGCGGACGGCGCGACCGAGGGCACGGCTGACGGCAGGGCGGACGGCGCGACGGACGGGACGACGGTGGGCGCGGGCAGCGGAGGCGACGGATCCAGCGGCGGCGGGGTCACCGGCGGCGGATCCACGGGGTCCACCGGTGGCGCGGGCACCCCGTCCGGTGGCGCGCCCGGGTCCACCTTGACGGTGACCCCTTCGCGGCCGTCCACCCCCTGGGCGACGACCTCGATGACGAGGCGGACCGACCCGCTGGGCCCGACCACCGGATCGGCCGGACGTATGGTGATCTCTCGGATGGCGGGCTCGTCCGCCGCGTTGGCCGCCGGCACGGGTACCGCGAGGGCTCCCACCGCGAGTGAAGCCAGAAGGACTCTGCTAGTCATGATCAAGACGGTAGGAACCATCCGGTAATGGCCAGGGGTAGGACACACGCCCCCAACGGCAAAAGCCGTCAGTCCACGTAAAGCCCCTCGATGACGTCGGCGTACTTGGCGTGGATGACGCGCCGCTTCAGCTTCAGGCTCGGTGTGAGCTCCGCCGTCTCGGCCGTCCACTCGCTGCCGATCAGGGCCCAGCGCTTGACCTGTTGCACCCGTGCCAGCTTGGCGTTGGCCGCCTCCACGGCCCGTTCGACCTCCTTGAGCACCTCGCCGTTCTGGGCCAGTTCGGCCAGTGAGGAGAAGGCGACGCCGCGGGCCTGCGCCCACGCGGGCGCGAGCTCGGCGTCGAGCGTGAGGACCGCCACCGGGTGCGGGCGGCCGTCACCGTAGGCGAGCGCCTGGCCGATGAGCGGGTGCTCCTTCAGGTGGCTCTCGATGTTGGCGGGCGAGATGTTCTCGCCGCCCGCGGTGATGATGAGCTCCTTCTTGCGGTCCACGACCCGCACGAAGCCGTCCTCGTCGATCGAGCCGATGTCGCCGGTGTGCAGCCAGCCGTCCTCGTCGATCAGGGCCGCGCTCTCCTCCGGCCGGTTCAGGTAGCCGCCGGTGTTGAGCGGGCTGCGGGTGAGGATCTCGCCGTCCTCGGCGATGCGGATCTCGACGCCGGGCTCGGCCCTGCCCACCGTGCCGAGCTTGTAGTCGGCGGGGCTGTTGCCGGTGAAGGCTCCGGTCGTCTCCGTCATGCCGTACACGTCGATGACCTTCAGGCCGAGGCCGGCGAAGAAGCGCTGCACTTCGCCCGGCAGCGGCGCGGCGCCGGTCGCCGTCCACTGGGCCTGGTCGAAGCCGATCATCGAGCGGACCACCGACAGCAGCGCCTTGTCGGCCTGGTCGTAGGCGGCCTGGATCTCGGGGGTGATCGTGCCGCCGTGCTGGCCCGCCTCGACGTAGGCGACGCCGGCCGCCATGGCCTGCCGTACCTGCTGCTGCTGTTCTTCGGGCTGGGTGGCGAGGACGGCCTGCAGGCGCGCCATCATCTTCTCCCACACGCGCGGCACGCCGAAGAACATCATCGGCCGGACCTGCCCCAGCGTGGCGCCGAGGTTGGCCAGGTCGGTGCAGAAGTAGACGTGCGAGACCTTCATCAGCGGCAGGTAGAGGCTGAGGACGCGCTCGGCGATGTGCGCGTAGGTCAGGTAGCTGATCTGCGTGCCCTGGACGGGCAGCGTGGTGAGGCGGTCGGTGGAGGCCACCTCGTAGAAGACGTTGCGGTGGGTGAGCGGCACGCCCTTGGGCATGCCGGTGGTGCCCGAGGTGTACAGGACCGTGACGGTGTCGTCGGCGCTGACGGCCCGCCAGCGGGCGTCCACGGCGTCGCGGCCCGCGGCCAGCGCGCGCTCGCCGAGCGCCAGGAAGTCCGCCCATGACAGGAAGCGCTCGTCGCCCTCGGGCGCGCCGTCCAGCACGATGATCCGCCGCAGCTCGGTGAGCTGGTCCAGGACCGGCATCCAGCGGTCCACGTCGGCCGGGCCGCCCAGCACGGCGTAGCGGGCGCCGACGTCGGCGGCCACGAAGGCGATCTGCTCGGCGGCGAAGGTCGAGTAGATGGTGCAGCCCACGCCGCCCGCGTGCACCGCTCCGAGGTCGGCCAGCACGTGCTCGCCGCGGTTGACCATCATCAGCGCCACGGCCTCGCCGGGCTCCAGCCCGAGCTCCGCGAACGCCGCCGCGATCGTCAGCACCCTCTCGCGCGCCTCGGCGTAGGTGAGCGTGCGCCAGCCCTCGCCCTCGGGGTCGGAGTAGGCGGGGGAGCCGGGATGGTCGGCGGCGACCTGTCTCAGCTGCTCGCACACGGTACGGCCGGCGATCTGCGACTCGATCTCGGCCCGTACCTCAAGGACTTCGGCCATGGCGCCCGCCTCCAGTCAGTATTCACTTGCACGAGTGGGATGCATCGCACCACACGCCGGGGGAAGCGGCAAGACCCTGTGAGACAGCTTCACGAGACCGGTCACGTAGAGTGTTGGATCACATGCACGACGTGTCGTTCGGGGGGCGCGCATGAGCAGCAGCGGCAGGACGTTCTTCGGTCATCCCTGGGGTCTGGCCACGCTCTTCGGCACCGAGATGTGGGAACGTTTCAGCTGGTACGGGCTGCGCGCCATCCTGGCCACCTTCCTGGCCGCCTCCCCGGCCACCGGCGGCCTCGGCATGACCGAGGAGACCGCCCAGGCCGTCGTCGGCGTCTACGGCGCGCTCATCTACCTCGTCGCGCTGCCCGGCGGCTGGGTCGCCGACCGCATCCTGGGCGCCCGCAGGTCGGTGTTCTGGGGCGGCTTCGTCATCATGCTGGGCCACATCAGCATGGCCATCCCGGTCCAGGGGCCGGCCTTCATCGCGATCGGCCTGCTGCTCATCATCACCGGCACCGGCCTGCTCAAGCCCAACATCTCGGTGATGGTCGGAAAGCTCTATCCCGAGGGCGACGACGGCCGCCGCGACTCCGGCTTCTCGTTGTTCTACCTGGGCATCAACCTCGGCGCCTTCTTCGCCCCGCTGGTCGTGGGCTGGCTGGCCGCCGACGACCGCTGGCACCTCGGCTTCGGCGCGGCGGCGGTCGGCATGGCGCTCGGCCTGGTGCAGTACACCCTCGGCCGCAAGCAGCTGCGCGGCGTCGGCGACCGGCCCGGCGAGCCGCTGACCCCGGCGGAGCGCACCAAGGTGCTGCGGCTGACGCTGGTCGGCGTCGTCGTCGTGCTGGCCGTCCTGGCCGTCTGGATCGCCAGCGGCACCTTCGACCTCGACCGCTTCACGCTGGTCGTGACCATCGTCATCCTGGCCGTGCCGATCGTCTACTTCCTCTACGTGCTGCGCGGCCCCCACGAGCTGACCGCCGACGAACGTTCCAAGATGAAGGCCTACATCTGGTTGTTCATCGCCGCGGCCATCTTCTGGATGATCTACGACCTGGCGCCGAGCAAGCTGCTGTTCTTCGCCCAGAACAACACCGACCTCAACCTGCTGGGCGTGCCGATCCAGGCGGCCACCACGCAGTCGTTCAACCCGCTGTTCATCATGATCTTCGTACCGGTGTTCGCGGCGCTGTGGCTCAAGCTCGGCAACCGGGTCAGCACGCCGCAGAAGTTCGCGTTCGCGCTGATCATGGTCGGCCTGAGCTTCGTCGTGATGGCGCTGGCCGCCAAGCTCGCCGAGAGCGGCAAGGTCAGCGTGTGGTGGCTGGTGCTGGTCTACCTCATCCAGGTCTTCGGCGAGCTGTCGCTGAGCCCGGTCGGGCTTTCGGTCACGACCAAGCTCGCACCCGCGGCCTTCAAGGGCCAGATGCTCGGCGTCTGGTTCATCGCCGTCTCGGTCGGCGACGCGGTGGGCGGCCAGACCGGCAGGCTGAGCAGCGTCATGTCCGACACCACGTACTACCTGGTGCTCGCCGCGATGGCGATCGTCGCGGGAGTGGCGCTGTTCATGTTCGTGCGCAAGCTGAGGGAGATGATGGCCGAGCACGACACGCCGACGATGCCCCCGATCCGGTAAAACATCCACCGTGTCCGAAATTCTCGACCTGGCCGGAATCTTTGTCTTCGCCCTCACCGGGGCGCTCATGGGCGTCCGCAAACGGCTGGACGTGGTCGGGATGGCGGTGCTCGCCTCGATGACCGCGCTGGGCGGCGGCATCGTCCGCGACCTCATCCTCAACGTACGGCCCGCCGCCTTCCAGAGCCTCGGCTACGTCCTGGTGCCGCTCGCCGCCACGGTCATCGTCGCCTTCTGGCATCCGCACGTGGCCAGGGTCATGCCCGCCATCATGATCCTCGACGCCGCGGGCCTCGGCCTGTTCTGCGCGGTCGGCACCGAAAAGGCCCTCGAATACGGCCTGAACCCCCTGCACGCGGTCCTGCTGGGCGTGACCACGGCGGTCGGCGGCGGCATGCTGCGCGACCTGCTGGCCGGCGAGATCCCGACCCTCCTGTACGACCGCCAGCTCTACGCCGTGCCCGCGATGGTCGGCTCCGCCGTCATGGGCGCCCTGTACGTCTACGACCTGCACGGCTGGCCCGCGACGCTGGCGGCCGCCGTGATCGCCTTCGTCCTGCGCATCGCCGCCATGAGGTACGGCTGGCGCGCCCCCCTGGCCCGCGGCGTCCGCCCCGACGGCTAGCCCTTGTCGGCTCCCCGGTTCTGGTCGCGGACGAAGTGGCGCTGGAAGACGACGAAGATGACGGCGACCGGGATCGTCGCCAGCAGTGCGGCGGCGAGCTTGAGCGGGAACTGGGTGCCGCCGCCGAGCGAGCCGCTGACCAGGTCGGCCAGCCCGCGCGGAAGCGTGAACAGCGCCGGGTCCTGCACGGCGACCAGCGTGTGCGGGAACTCGTTCCACGAGCTCTGGAACGACAGGATCGTGAGCGTGATCAGCGCGGGCCGCGACATCGGCAGGACCACGGACCAGAAGACGCGGAAGGTCCCCGCGCCGTCCAGGCGGGCCGCCTCCTCGACGCTGCGCGGCACCGACTCGAAGAACTGCTTCATCACGAACACCCCGGCCGCGTCGGCGACGACCGGCAGGATCAGCGCCAGATAGGAGTCGTACATCCCCAGCTGGTTCAAGACCAGAAATTTCGGGATGAAGAGCACGACGCCCGGCACCGCCATGATCGCGATGATCGCCGCGAACAGCCCGCGCCGCCCCCGGAACCGCAGCCTGGCCAGCGCGTACCCGGCCATCGAGTCCAGCAGCAGCCGCCCCAGCGTGAGCACCACGGTGACCAGCAGCGAGTTCGTCAGCCAGATCGGCATGTCCGTGCCGAAGAACACCCGCTCGAACGCCGACAGCGTGGCCGGGTCGGGGATGGGCGAGAGCGGGTGGGCGGAGGCGTCCGGATCGGTCTTGAAGGAGTTGGCGATCTGGATGACGAACGGGTAGACGAAGGCGATGGAGAAGACGATCAGGACGACCCGCCTCATGCCTTGCGCTCCCTCATGATCCAGCGCTGGAGCAGCGTCAGCAGGACGATGATCAGGAAGAGCACGAACGAGATCGCCGTGCCCGAGCCGTAGTCGAAGTCGCGGAAGGCCGTCCGGTACGACAGGAACGCGGGCGTCAGCGTGGTCTTGGCCGGATCGCCCTGGCTCATCACGTAGATCTGGTCGAACACCTGCCAGGTGCCGATCAGCCCGAGCGTCAGCACGAGGAACATCGTCGGCTTCAGCAGCGGCAGCGTCACCCTCAGGAAGCGCTGCCGGCGCGAGGCCCCGTCGATCATGGCCGCCTCGTCCAGCGTCCGCGGGATGTTCTGCAGCGCCGCGAGGAACATGAGCATGAACGTGCCCGACGTCGTCCACACCACCAGCACGATGATCGCGCACATGGCCACGCTCGGCCCCGACAGCCACTCCCACCAGGTCAGGCCCAGCACGCCGTTGCCCGTGAGCGCGGCCGGCGGATCGCCGACGAGGAGCTGGATCACCCCGCGCGGATCGGTGAACCACTGCGGCCCGTTCACCCCGAGGAACCCCAGGACCTGGTTGACCGCCCCGGAGTTGCTGAAGATGAACAGGAACACCACGCTGATCGCCACCGAGCTGGTCACCGAGGGGAAGTAGAACGCGGTGCGGAAGAAGGTCCTGCGCTTGTTCACCGCCAGCGCGAGGCCCAGCGCCAGCGCCGTCTGCAGCGGCACGACCACGGCGACGTAGTAGATGTTGTTGCGGATGCTGGTCATGAAGTTCTCGCGGGCCAGGCCGTCCTCGGTGAACAGCCGCGCGTAGTTCTCCCCGCCCACGAACGGCACGCCCGCCCGGAACGGGGTGCCCTGCCCGTTCCATCCGGTCAGGCTCACCCAGAGCGCCATGAGGATCGGCAGCAGCATGAACAGCCCGAGGATCGCCACCACCGGCGCCACGAACAGCCACCCCGCGAGGTTCTCCCTGGTACGGCTGCGCATGACGTCAGCCGAGCGCGCTCTCGGTGTTCTTCTGGAGCCTGGCCAGGATCGCCTTGGGATCCTGGGTGGCGAGCTGCTGCAGCGAGGTGTCGTAGTCCGACAGGACGCTGTCCATCTTGGGGGCGTTCACCGGCCCCTGCGCGTACTCCGCGCCGTTGACGAACGCGCCGTCGCCGGGGAACTCCTTGAGGTAGGCGTCCTTGGCCGACTGCCGTGAGGGCATGACGCCGAACGCCTTGGCGAAGACCATCTGCTGCCCGGCCTTGGTCATCGCCTCGACGAACGAGATCGCCGCCGCCTTGTTCTTCGACTTGGCGGCGATGCCCCAGCAGTTGGTGAACGACAGCGTGCCCCTGCCCTTGGGCCCGGCGGGCAGCTCGTGCGCGGAGTAGGCGACGCCGGGGTAGTCCGCCCGCATCGCGCCCTTGATCCAGTTGCCCTCGATCGTCATCGCGGCCTTGCCCTTGCCGAACGCCTCGCCGCCCCACTCGGCGTCGAGCGTCTTGGCGAACTGGGCACGCTTGTCGGCCAGCAGGCCCTTGACGTACTCCAGGGCGGCCAGGTTCTCCGGACTGTCGCCGGTGGCGCGCTTGCCGTCCTCGCTGGTGATCCAGCCGCCGGACTGGACCATGAAGACGCCGAGCCGGTCACGTGTCTCGCCGAACGCCAGCGGCGCCACGCCCTTGATCTTCTCGGTGACGGCGGCGAGCTCCTGCCAGGTGGCGGGGATGTCGCCGGCGGTCAGCCCGTTCTTCTTCCAGAGCTCGTCGTTGACGATCAGGGCGAGCGTGGAGAAGTCCTTGGGCGCGCAGTAGAACGTGCCGTCGTAGGTGAACGTCTCGCGCAGGCTCGGGTAGAAGTCCTGGGCGTCGGAGATCTTGTCCCCGTAGGGCTCCAGGGCGCCCACGCTGGCGTAGTCGGCGAAGCGCGCGGCGTCGACGTAGAAGACGTCCGGCGGGTCGCTGCCCGCGAACGCCTGGCCGAGCTGCTGGTGGATGTCCTGCGCCGGGGTGACGGCGGCGGTGTTGCCGCTGGCCTTGGCCCAGGCCTCGGCCGCCTGCTTGACCGCGTTCGTCTCGACCTCGCCGGAGGAGGCCATCAGGATCTGGAGCGCGGCCGGGCCGCTGCTCTGCTGCGCGGGCGCCGCCCGCTGGTCGTCGAAGCCACTGCCGCAGGCCGTGGCCGACAGGAGTACGGCTGCCGCCGCGGGGATCGCGAGGCGTTTCATGAGGGGGGTTCCTTCCGGATGACCAGGGAGGGGGTGAGCAGCACGTGCGCCGCCGCGGGCCGGCCGGACAGGCGGCCGGTGAGCAGGTCGACGCAGTGCGCGGCGGCCTCGGCGAGGGGCTGGCCGAGGCTGGTGAGGCCGACGGCGGCGGCGACGGGGGTGTCGTCGAACCCGACCACGGCCGGCAGGACCTGAAGGGCGCCGAGTGCCACGGAGTCGCTGACGCAGACCAGGGCCGTCGCGCCGCGCCCGGTCAGCTCCCGCGCGGCCGCCCGGCCCTGGGCGCTGGAGCCGTCGGTCTCCAGCGCGAGCCCGGCGTCGAGCCCTTCCGCGGCCAGCGTCCTGCACCAGCCGTCCTTGCGGTCGTCGCCGACGCCGGAGCCGGCCTCCCAGCCGATGAAGCCGATCCGGCGGTGGCCCTCACCGAGCAGGTGGCGGGTGGCGGACTCGGTCCCGGCGGCGCCGTCCACGTCCACCCACGGGTGGCCGGCCGCCGGCGCGCCCCACGGCCGGCCGAAGGTGACGAACGGCAGGTCGCGCTCGGCCAGCCAGGAGGCGCGCGGGTCGCCGTGGTGGGTGCTGGTCAGCACGAACCCGTCGGGCTCGAACTCGCCCAGCAGCTCATCGATCGTGGCGATCTCGGCGCGGTCGCCGGCGGCGGCGTAGAGCAGCACGCGGTAGCCGGACCTGGCCGCCGACTCGGTGAGGCCGTGCAGGAAACGGTCGAAGACGTTCATGCCATCCTGGGTGGTCTCGATCCGCACGGCCAGCAGGCGCGAACGTCCGGTCCGCATCTGCCGGGCCGCGGCGCTCACCCGGTAGCCGAGAGTCTCCACGGACGCGAGCACCCGCTGCCGTGTCTCCTCCTTGACCACTTCGGGGGAGTTGAGCACGTTCGACACCGTCTGGCGGGAGACGTTGGCATGACGGGCCACGTCGGCGATCGTCACCTTTTCCGGCATTTACGACCTTTCTAGGGGTTTGATCGATCTAAAAGGTGTGTGACAGGATTAGATCGTTCAAGTAAACGGAGTGTCAAGGGGTCCTCACCGTGCACGACCATCGTCTGCAACCGCTCCTGCACGACCTCGTCAGCACCGTCCTGGCCCCGACGAGCGCGCTCAGCGGGGCGGACGGCCAGATCAGGCCCGCCGGGGTGCAAGGGCTCTTCCACGCCGACAGCCGCGTGCTCTCGCAGGCCAGGCTGGAGATCGACGGGCGCGAACCGGAGCCGATCGGCCACGCCGTACCGGCCGCGGGGCTCGCCCGCTTCGTCTCCCTGGCCCGGTGGCTGGGCGACCGCGCCGCCGACCCCACCGTCCGGGTCGAGCGTGTGCGGCGGGTCACTCCGGGCGCGATGGCCGAGGAGATCACGATCGCCTCCACCGCGTCGGCCCCCTTCACCTGTACGGTCACCGTCACCCTGGCCGGCGACTTCGCCCCCATCGACGTCGTGAAGTCGGGCGGCGGCGCCGTACCCCTGAAACCCGAGACCACCGGCGGCGAGCTGGTCTGGCGCTCCGGAGGCGCCCGCGTCACCGTCACCTCTTCCGACGGCGGCGAGCGGAGCGAGGCGGGCACGCGGTGGGAGGTGACGCTCGCGCCCGGCGAGCGGCGCACGCTGCGGTGGAACGTCACCGTCACCGACCCGCGCGCGGTCGTCGCGGCACCGGCCGGCCCCCGCGAGTGGAGCAGACCGGAGATCGAGGCCGACGACGCCCGGCTGGTACGGCTGGCCCGCCAATCGCTCGACGACCTGGAGTCACTGCGGCTCACCGTGACCGGGGCGCCCGGAGAGACGTTCCTGGGCGCGGGAGTGCCGTGGTTCCTGACGCTGTTCGGCAGGGACAGCATCTGGGCCGCGCGCATGATGCTGCCCCTGGGCACCTCCCTCGCGGCGGGCACGCTGCGCGTCCTGGCCCGCCTCCAGGGCGCCACGTCCGACGCCGCCACGGGCGAGGCGCCCGGCAAGATCATGCACGAGCTGCGCGGGCACGGGTTCGTCCTCGACAGCGGGCTGCGGCTGCCGCCCACCTACTACGGCACCATCGACGCCACCCCGCTCTGGATCGCCCTGCTGCACGACGCGTGGCGCTGGGGCCTGCCGGAGCAGGAGGTGGCCGGCCTGCTCCCCGCCATGGAGGCCGCGCTCGGCTGGCTGGCCGCCGACGGGGACGCCGACGGCGACGGCTTCCTGGAGTACCTGGACACCGGTGGCCGCGGGCTGGCCAACCAGGGATGGAAGGACTCCGGCGACGCCGTCCGCTTCCGCGACGGCACGCGGGCCGAGCCGCCGATCGCCCTCGCCGAGGTCCAGGGGTACGCGCACGAGGCGGCCCTCGCGGGGGCGGCGCTGCTGGAGGCGTTCGGGCGGCCCGGCGCCGATCGGTGGCGTGACTACGCGGGGCGGCTGGCCGAGCGGTTCAGGGAGCGGTTCTGGGTGGACGGTGGCTATCCCGCGCTCGCCCTCGACCGCGACAAGCGCCCGGTCGACGCGCTGACCAGCAACATCGGGCACCTCCTCGGCACCGGCATCCTGACACCCGGCGAAGAGCGGCGGATCGCGCGGACGCTGGCCGATCCCGCGATGTCGGGCGGGTTCGGCCTGCGCACGATGTCGGCGGCGGACGCGGGGTTCAGCCCGTTGTCCTACCACTGCGGTTCCATCTGGACGCACGACACCGCGATCGTCATCGCCGGTCTCGCCCGCGGCGGTCACGGCGCGCTCGCCGCCCATCTGGCCGAGGGGCTGCTGTCGGCCGCGGAGACCTTCGGTTACCGGCTGCCCGAGCTGCACGCGGGGGACGAGCGCTCGCTGATGGGGCGGGCGGTGCCGTATCCGGCGGCCTGCCGTCCGCAGGCCTGGTCGGCGGCCTCCTCCCTGGCGATCGTTCACGCCGCTGTCGGGCTTTATCCGGATGTCCCGGGCGGGCGGGTGCTGATCCGCCCGGGGGCGCCGCTGGGCGCGCTGACCGTCCGCGGGCTTCGGGTGGCCGGAGCGCCCGTGGACGTGACGGTCGACGGCTCGGGCGCGGCGCGGGTCACGGGCCTGCCTCCGGGACTGCGGGTGGAGGGACGCTAGCGCCCCTGGTGCGGCCGCGATCCTCCCGGCGGCGCTTCAGCTCTCCTGGCGGAAGATGATCGCGGCGCCCAGCGCGGCTTCGGCGGGGACGAAGATCTCGCCGGTGCCGGTTGTGGCGAGGGGGACGTCGTTGCCGCGCAGGAAGCGCTCGGTGGCGGCGAGGTCGCGTACCGACACCGCGTAGGCGACGAACGCCGGCAGGGCCGGTGGGCGCTCGCCGGGCAGCAGTCCGGGCAGCGCCGAAGCGGGCACGATCCTGACGCCCGCCCAGCCGTCGTAGCGGCGCCGCGCCGCGGCCGCCTCCTCGCCGGTGTCCTGTCCGGCGTCCTGGCCGGCATTCTGGCCGGCATTCTGGTCGGCGACGCACAGGACGCACTCCACCAGGGCGGTCGCGCCGTTGGCGTGCTCGACGGTCAGGGCCGCGGAGTCCGGGCCGTTCTCGGCGAACCCGATCCGGCCCTCCGGCAGCGGGCCGGAGATCTCCAGGTAGCGGGCGGGCTCCATCGCGGTGCCCGCGGCGGTCTCGACCGGGCGCTGGATGGCATGCACCCCGCCGTGCCCGACGCCGTCGGCGCTGAGCCGCGCGGCCACCGCGTCCAGGTCGGAGGTGCCGGCGATCACGATGTGCAGGCCCTGGAAACGCTCCAGGAAGCCCGCGATGGCCGCGGACGCCGCCCGGATGGCCGCCACCAGCCCCGGCAGCTTGTCGTCCGGCACCCGCAACGGGATCGGCCGCGCCTCGCCGGGCGTCCCGTCGAGCACCGCCACCAGCTCCACGAACCCGTCGGCGAGGTAGATGTGCGCGTTCGCCACCCCGAACGGCCGCTCGACGCCGGGCACCACGGGATAGGCGGGCGGCGCCACCGTGAACCCGAGCTGCCGGTAACGCCGCGCCGCCCCCTCCATGTCACCGATGACATGCCCCACATGATGCAGACCCACCGCAAACCTCCTTTGGGAGTCAACTCCCAAAGAAGAGTACACTCTCTATTTATAGAGAGCATTCATTTTGTCGTACGGCAGGCCGTCCCCCGTGGCGTCGTACCCGCCCTTCTCCAGCAGTTCCGCCGTCGCCCTCGCGGCCAGCGCGTAGGCGGCCTGCGCGATCGCCGAACCCAGGCTCACCCGCGCCACCCCGGCCGAGGCGAACTCCGCCACCCCCGGCGCCCCCGCCCACGCCATCGCCGCGACCGGCAGCGGCCCGGCCGACAGCTCGGCGAGCGCCCCCAGATCGACCAGCCCGGGAACGAACACGCTGTCGGCCCCGGCCGCCGCGTACGCCTCGGCGCGCCGCTTCACCTCGTCGAGTCGCCCGCTGCCCGCGAGATAGACGTCCGTACGCGCGTTGATCCACACGCGCACGCCCAGCCGATCGGCGGCGGCACGGGCGGCGGCCAGCCGTTCGGCCTGCTCGGCGGGGTCGAGCATCACTCCGGCCACGCGGTCCTCGATGTTCACCCCGACCGCCCCGGCCTGCACGACGGCGGTCACGGTCGCCTCGACCGAGTCGTACCCGGCCTCGATGTCGGCCGACACCGGCAGCCCGACCGCCGCCGCGATCCGCTCGACCACCGCGGCCACCCGGTCGGCGCCCAGGTCCGCTCCGTCGGCGAACCCGAGCGACCAGGCCATTCCCGCGCTGGTCGTCGCGATCGCCCGTGCCCCCGCCGCGGCGATCGCCACCGCCGAGCCCACGTCCCAGGCGTTGGGCAGCAGCAGCGGATCTCCGGGACGGTGCAGGGCGGCGAAGGTCTCTGCCTTGGAACTCGTCATGCGGCCGACCCTACGCGGGCCGCCCGCGCCTCCACCGGCCGGATTCGGACCTCATCCAGCCCCCGGGGATGGCCGGATATGACCGGAAGGGGCGGGCGCGGGTGCCGTACACCAGGAGGCATGGACCAGCTCGACCTCTTCGCGCAGCAGGCGCCGAGCCTCGACCGCACGTTCGCGACCGCCCGCCGCTTCCGGCTGGACGAGACCTCCTGGGTGGAGCACGTGCCCGCCTGGCTGACCGGCGCCGAGCACCTGCTGCACGCGCTCATCGCGGGCGCGGCGTGGGAGCAGCGGCTGCGGCGCATCGCCGACCGCATGATGGTGGAGCCCCGGCTGACCGCGGAGTATCCCGACCTCGCCGACGCGCCCCACGACCTCCTCCGAACGGCCGCCGCCGTGCTGTCGGCCCATTACGGCGTGCCGTACGACGGACTGTGGATCAACTTCTACCGCGACCACCGCGACAGCACCGGCTGGCACGGCGACTGGGCCACGTGCAGGCGCGAACTGTGCGTGGTCCCGGTCCTGAGCCTGGGCGCGACCAGGCGCTTCCTCCTGAAGCCGCGCGCCGGCGGCCGGAGCGTCGCGCTGACCCCCGGCGCGGGCGACCTGGTCGTGATGGGCGGACGCTGCCAGCGCGACTGGCGCCACAGCGTCCCCAAGCAGACCACACCGTCCGGCCCCCGCGTCAGCGTGAACTTCTCCAGCCGTCTCCAGTCCCGGGGGCGTTAAATGGGTTGCCCGGGGTGACGCGCTTCTGGCGTCATTGATCACGTTCGGGATGTACCCGGGAGGAGGCGATACGAGATGACGTACAACGAGGTGACCGGCACCCGCAGGCCGATCAGGATGTGGGCGGAGCCCGGGTCCGTCGACCCGCAGGCGATGCAGCAGCTGCGCAACGTGGCGAACCTGGAGTGGGTCCACGGTGTCGCCGTCATGCCGGACGTGCACCACGGCAAGGGCGCGACGGTGGGCTCGGTCATCGCGATGAAGGACGCCGTCTCCCCGGCCGCGGTCGGGGTGGACATCGGCTGCGGGATGACCGCGGTCAAGACGTCCTACAAGAGCTCGCAGCTGCCCGACAACCTGGCGTACCTGCGCGGGAAGCTGGAGCGGGCGGTCCCGGTCGGCTTCGGCCACCACAAGCTGCCCGTCGATCCGGCCACGGTCCAAGGGCTGAAGACGTCCGGGTGGGGCGCGTTCTGGAAGGGCTTCGACGAGCTCGCGCCGCAGGTGCACGCCCGCAGGGAGCGCGCCGAGGTGCAGATGGGCACGCTCGGCGGCGGCAACCACTTCCTGGAGATCTGCGCGGACGACGAGCAGTGGGTCTGGGTGGTGCTGCACTCCGGCTCGCGCAACATCGGCAAGGAACTGGCCGAGCACCACATCGGCGTGGCCCGCGGCCTGTCGCACAACCAGGGCCTGGTCGACCGCGACCTGGCGGTCTTCCTCGGCGGCACGCCGGAGATGGACGCCTACCGCCGCGACCTGTTCTGGGCCCAGGACTACGCCCGCCGCAACCGCGCGGTCATGATGGGCCTGGTCTGCGACGTCCTCAGCCGCCACCTCCCGGACATCACCTACGACCAGCCCATCTCCTGCCACCACAACTACGTGGCGGAGGAGAGGTACGACGGGGTGGACGTGCTCGTGACCCGCAAGGGCGCGATCCGGGCGGGGAGCGGTGATCTGGGCATCATCCCCGGTTCCATGGCCACGGGCACCTACATCGTGAAGGGGCTCGGGAACGCGGCGGCGTTCAACTCGGCCTCGCACGGCGCGGGACGCAAGATGAGCCGGACGAAGGCGAAGAAGACCTTCACCGTGAAGGACCTCCAGGAGCAGACGTTCGGCGTGGAGTGCCGCAAGGACGCGGGGATCGTGGACGAGATCCCGGGTGCCTACAAGGACCTGGAGTCGGTCATGGCGGCCCAGACCGACCTGGTGAAGGTGGTCGCGCACCTGCGCCAGCTCATCTGCGTCAAGGGGTGACGATCCGGGATCGTCTGACTATGGTCAGAGAATGGACGGAAGGCTCGTCGAGCGGGTGCGGCGCTTCAACCGCACCGTCACCCAGCGCGTGGGCGCCCTGGAGGACGCCTTCCTCGCCAGAGGGCGTCCGCTCGGGCAGGCCAGGGTGCTGTGGGAGATCGGGGACGCGGGCAGCGAGGTACGCCTGCTGCGCGCGCGCCTCGACCTCGACTCCGGGTACCTGAGCAGGGTCCTGCGCGCCCTGGAGGGCGACGGGCTGGTGGTCGTCGAGAGCGACGCGGGCGACGCGCGGGTGCGCCGGGCTCGGCTCACCGAGCGGGGGCGGGCCGAGCGGGCCGAGCTCGACCGGCGCTCCGACGAGCGGGCCGAGTCGATCCTGCGGCCGCTCGACCACGGCCAGCGCGCGCGGCTCGTCGCCGCCATGACCGAGGTCGAGCGGCTGCTGGTCGCCTCCATGGTCGAGGTGGCCGTGAGCGACCCGCGCCACCCCGACGCCCGCCACAGCCTGGGCGAGTACTTCGCCGAGCTGGGCAGGCGCTTCCCCGAGGGGTTCGACCCGGCCCGGGGGATCGCGGCGGGGGAGCGGGAGCTCACGCCGCCCAACGGGCTGATCCTGGTGGCCACGCTCCATGGCGACCCGGTCGGCTGCGGGGCGCTCAAGTTCCATGGCGACGGCGCCCACCTCAAGCGGATGTGGGTGTCGCCGGCCGTACGCGGGCTGGGGCTGGGACGGCGGCTGCTGGCCGAGCTGGAGGCGCGCGCGGCCGGGCACGGCGCGAGAACGGTCCGGCTGGAGACGCACGCCGCCCTCGCCGAGGCCAAACGGCTCTACCAGACGGCCGGCTACAACGAGGTGAGCCGCTTCAACGAGGAGCCTTATGCCCACCATTGGTTTGAGAAGACCCTGAACGCCGACGCGCGGAAGCACGTGCCGTAGGGTGTGCCACATGACCCCGACGCTCAACGACTCCTACGGGAGGGTGGCTACCGACCTTCGGGTGTCCCTGACGGACAAATGCAACCTGCGCTGCACGTACTGCATGCCCCCCGAAGGACTCGACTGGCTGCCCAACGCCCAGTTGCTGACCGCCGACGAGATCGTCAGGCTCGTCACCATCGGGGTCGAACGCCTGGGCATCACCGAGGTCCGCTACACCGGCGGCGAGCCGCTGCTGCGCCGCGAACTGCCCGACATCGTCGCCCGCACCACCCGGCTGCGCCCGCGCCCGCAGGTCTCGCTGACCACCAACGGCATCGGACTGGCCCGCCTGGCCCCCGCCCTCGCCGAGGCGGGGCTCGACCGGGTGAACGTCTCGCTGGACACGCTGGAGCCGGAGACGTTCAAGCGCCTGGCGCACCGCGACCGCCTCGACGACGTCCTGGCCGGCCTGGCCGCCGCGGATGACGCCGGGCTGCGGCCGGTGAAGGTCAACGCCGTGCTCATGCGCGGGATCAACGACCACGAGGCGCCCGCGCTGCTGCGCCACTGCCTGGAGCGCGGCTACGAACTGCGCTTCATCGAGCAGATGCCGCTGGACGCCCAGCACGGCTGGACCCGCGACAACATGATCACCGCCGACGAGATCCTCGCGATGCTGGCGCCGTCCTTCGAGCTGACCCCCGACGACCGGGAGGAGCGGGGCAGCGCGCCCGCCGAACGGTTCCTGGTCGACGGCGGGCCCGCGCGGGTGGGCGTGATCGGGTCGGTGACGCGGCCGTTCTGCGGCGCGTGCGACCGGGTGCGGCTGACGGCCGACGGGCAGGTGCGCAACTGCCTGTTCGCGCGGGAGGAGTCGGACCTGAAGACGGCGATGCGCGCCGGCGCCTCCGACGACGACCTCGCCGCCCGCTGGATCTCCGCCGTCGCCGCGAAACGCCCCGGCCACGGCATCGATGACCCCAGCTTCCTCCAGCCGTCTCGCCCCATGTCGGCGATAGGCGGCTGAGCTCTCCGTCTCTCTCCGTCGTGGCGGGCATCTGGCGGTTTCTGTCCGTTGCGGGGGACTTCCAGCCGTTACGGCGAGCCGCCCCACCACCGCCCGCCGTCGCGGGCGCGCGGCCCCGGCCGATGGCCGGCAGTCTGACGTGGCCGCGCGCCGATACAGCGCACGCGGACCACCTGGGCAAGCCCCCCGGGGGGCGAACCCGTGGCGTGCGGGGGTGATCGCGGCGGTTACCGTGACCGGGTGGAGTATGACGCGGTGATTCTCGCCGGAGGCGCCGCCCGGCGGCTGGGCGGTGTGGACAAGCCCGGCCTGAGCGTGGGCGGGCGCTCGCTTCTGGAGATCGTGGCGGCCGCCGTGCCCGATGCCGGGAGGGTGATCGTCGTGGGGCCGGAGCGGTCTGCCCCGCGAGCCCTCTACGTGCTGGAGGAGCCCCGGGGTGGCGGGCCGGTGCCCGCGTTGCGCGCCGGGCTGAACGAGGTTCTGGCGCCCTGGGTGGCGCTCCTGGCGGGCGACATGCCCCTGTTGCGCCCCGCCCACGTCGCCGCTCTGCGCGGCGTGGCTTCCGGCGGACCGGCGGCCGGCGCGGTTCTGGTGGATGACGGGGGGCGGGAGCAGTGGCTGGCCGGGGTCTGGCGGGCCGGGCTGCTCAGGGAGGCGCTCGGCGGTTATGACGGGCGGTCTCTGCGCGGGCTGCTGGGCCCGCTGGAGCCGGTGCGGGTGGCGTTGCCCGGCCGGCCCTGGTTCGACTGCGACACTATGGACGATCTGGAGGAGGCTCACATGAACGTGCTCAGCGAGTGGACGGCCCTGGTCTGCGGGGAACTCGGCATCGACCCGGCCAAGGTGGACCGGGACCTGATCCTGGATCTCACCAAGGAGGTGGCCCACGGCGTGGCCCGGCCGGCCGCCCCGCTCACCGCCTACCTGCTCGGACTGGCCCAGGGAGCGGGCACCGCGCCGGAGGACGCCGTGGCCCGGTTGACCGCGCTGGCCGGCGACTGGACCGAGGCCACCGGGGAGAAGCTGACCGGCGAGTGACACTGCTACGAACTCCTCGTGTCAACCCGTGACCAAACCTGAAGATTTCCTGTGAATTTCGCGCACCGATGAGGTGTAAACGATTTCGGGAAAGCAGACCTACCCGCTGAGCGGGGGCAAAGAGGTCTTCTCAGAAAAGGGCGAAGCCGGGTGGTTACGGGGGCAAACCACCCGGCTTCGCTTCATCGGCGTTCCGACGGGGGCCCGGAACGCCGGCACCAGCACTCCGACGGGGGACCGGAGCGCTTGGCTAAAGCGTACACCTACAACCCGTGGGATGCGTCAAGACTTAGTCACGACCCGATCTCGCGTCGGTGCAGGGGTATCTCGCTTTGGTTAGCCTCCGGTGTGTGAAAGGTAGGAGGCGGGGAGTCCTTCGACCTCTCATTGGCCCCGATTACGGCTATGTACGGCAAAAAGACGGCGCCGGCGATGAAGAGCAGCCGGTACGGCCACGGGACGGGCACCACGACGGCCAGGATGAGGCAGAGCGTGCGAATGCCCATCTTGATGAGGTAGCTGATCTCGCGCTTGCGCACGTCGTCGGAGAGCGACGGCTGCGCGTCCGTCACCTGGTGGACCTGCTTGCGCGTACGCCACCCCCTCATGCCTCCCACGGTAGACCTCGGAGGTGAAGGACGCGACGGGGCGCCGGTGCCGGAGCGAGGGTCATGCGATCATGGCTTTCGAGTAAGAGGAGGCGAAGATGACGGATCGAACGTATCGGGTGACCGAGATAGTCGGGACTTCGGGGGAGAGTGTCGACGAGGCCATCCGCAACGGCATCAGGCGGGCCTCGCAGACCCTGCGCCACCTGGACTGGTTCGAGGTGACGGAGATCCGGGGGCACATCGATCAGGGCGAGGTCGCGCACTTCCAGGTGGGGATGAAGGTCGGCTTCCGCCTGGAAGACGGCTGATCGTCACGATTTCGCGGTGGTGGGTGACATTTCCGGCGGTGCATCGGAGACTTCGGAGCGAAGGGGGTCGCGATGCATCGCCGAACCGTGGCGCTGGTCTGCGCACTGGGGACCGTTCTCGCAGGGGGCTGCGCCGTACAGGAGGAAACCGCCGTGGGCAGGGACAGGCCCGTGAGCAGCGCCCCGGCGGCCGAGCCGCTGTTACGGCAGAGCGCCGACGAGATCGCCCGCACGGCCGCCAGCCTGCGGCAGGTGGACGACCTGCCGCTGTACGAGATGACCTACCGGGGCTCCTACGACCCCGAAGCCCCGCTCACCAACGCGGAACTGGCCAGGAAGGACTCCGGCTGGGCCTGCTCGCTGTTCCTGCGCGGCGGGGAGTTCGGCCGCAACTTCGACTGGGACCCCAACCCGGCGATGATGATCAGGTCCGACCCGCCCGGCGCCTACGCCTCCCTGGCGATGTCCGACGTCTCCTACATCCTCGACCACGGCGGCGCGCCCGACCTGGCCGCCGACCGGCGCCGCCTCGCCCACGCGGTCCTGACGCCCTTCGACGGTGTCAACGAGAAGGGCCTGGCGGTGGGCCTGGCCTCCGTGCCCACGGCCGACCTGCCCGAGCCCACGCCCGAACGGCCCGCGATCAGCAGCCTGCGGATCATCCGCCTCATGCTCGACCGCGCCGCGACCGTGGAGGAGGCGCTGGAGATCATGCGCTCGCGCACCGTCGACTTCACCGGCGGGCCACAGGTCCACTACCTCATCGCCGACCGCTCCGGCGCCTCGGCCGTCGCCGAGTACGGAGGCGGCCGGCTCCACATCATCCGCGACCGGATCCTCACCAACATCACGATGGCCGGATCGGATCGGGACACCCGCCTGGCCGACACCCGCTACCGCGCGCTCGACCAGGCTCTCACCACCAAGGCCGACGCCCTGGACCTGCTCAGGAGCGTCGCCCAGGGCCACACCCGCTGGTCGGTCGTCTACGACCTGGCCAAGGGGAGCGCACGCGTCGTCACCGCGAAACGGTGGCGACGCGTGCACACCTTCACTCTCAGCTCGCCAACGCTCAGCTCGCCTGGCTGACCGTCGACATGTTGAAGTCCGGCACCCGCACCGGCGGCATGACCGCCCGCGTGAAGTAGTCGTTCCACTCGCGCGGCAGCGTCTGCTCGGCGGCGCCCGCCTCGCTGATGCGGCCCAGCAGGTCCACCGGGCTCTCGTTGAAGCGGAAGTTGTTCACCTCGCCGACGACCTCGCCGTTCTCGACCAGGTAGACGCCGTCGCGGGTCAGGCCGGTGACCAGGAGCGTCTGCGGGTCCACCGTGCGGATGTACCACAGGCAGGTCAGCAGCAGGCCCCGCTCGGTCGAGGCGATCATCTCGTTCAGCGACCTGCCGCCGTCACCGCGCATGATCAGGTTGTCGATGTCGGGAGTGACGGCCAGGCCGCTCAGCTCCGCCGAGTAGCGGGTCTGGCGCAGCGCCGTGAGCGTGCCGCCGGAGACCCACTCGGTCGCCGCCAGCGGCAGCCCGTTGTCGAACACCGAGCTCTCGCGCCCCGCCGAGCGGGTCACGACGAACGGCGCGCAGGCGATGCCCTCCGCCGCCGGGTCACCGGCCAGCGTGAGCGGCAGCGGCGCGAGCCGTTCGCCCACGCGGGTGCCGCCGCCGCGCTTGGAGTAGACCGTCCGGCCGTCCAGCGCGTCCCTGGCGCCCGCCGACCAGTAGGCGTAGATCATGAGGTCGGCGACCGCGCTCGGGGGCAGCAGCGTCTCGTAGCGGCCCGCGGGCAGGTCGATGCGGTTCTTCGCCCACTCCAGCCGCGTGGCCAGGGAGGCGTCGAGCGCGGCGACGTCCACGTCGGCGAAGTCGCGCGTGGCCACGCCCGTCCAGGCCGAGCGCTTGAGGTCGGCCGACTTGGCGTTGAGCTCCAGCCTGCCGGTCGGCTGGTCGTGGCGCAGCCGCAGGCCCGTCGAGGAGCCGAGGAAGGTCGAGGTCAGGGTGTGCTCGGCGAAGCCGTACAGCCTCCTGCCGCCCGCCTCCGCGGCCGAGAACGCCTCGCCCAGCGCGGGCGCGAACTCGCCGAACACCCCGATCTCGGTCGGCACGACCGGATCGGCCCAGCCCGCGCTCGCCGGCACGCCCGACACCAGCGGGCGGGCGTCCTCGGCGGGCTGCGCCTCGCGCGCCGCCGCGTCGGCCGCGGCCACCACGCCTGCGAGCTGCTCCGGACGTACGGCCGCGCGCGAGACCACGCCCACGCCCCCGCCCGCGATCGAGATCACGGTCAGCTGGGCGGAGCGGGCCACGCCGTTCGTGGTCAGGGTGTTGCCCGCGAAGCGCAGGTTGGCCGTCGAGCCGTCGTCCACGACCACCATGCAGTCGTCGGCGCCGGAGAGCTCCAGCGCCCGCTCAACCATCTCCTGGGGAGTCATCACTTGCCACCCTCCTGGACCGTGTTGAGGATGCGGACGCCGCGGAACAGCGCGGACGGGCAGCCGTGGCTGACCGGCGCGACCTGTCCTGGCTGGCCCTTGCCGCAGTTGAAGGCGCCGCCGAGCACGTAGGTCCGGGGGCCGCCGACGGCCTCCATCGAGCGCCAGAAGTCCGTCGTCGTCGCCTGGTAGGCGAAATCCCGCACCTGTCCGGCCAGCGCGCCGTTCTCGATCCGGTAGGCCCGCTGGCCGGTGAACTGGAAGTTGTAGCGCTGCATGTCGATCGACCAGCTCTTGTCGCCGACGATGTACAGGCCGCGCTCCACCCGCGAGATCAGCTCGTCGGTGGCCGGGCCGTCCGGAGCGGGCTTCAGCGAGACGTTGGCCATGCGCTGGATCGGCATGTGGCCGGGGGAGTCGGCGAAACCGCAGCCGTTGGAACGGCCGAAGCCCTTCATCAGCGCCATGCGCCGGTCGAGCTGGTAGCCGACCAGGATGCCGTCGCGCACGATGTCGAAGCTCTGGCCCGCCACGCCCTCGTCGTCGTAGCCGATCGTGGCCAGGCCGTGCTCGACCGTGCGGTCGCCGGTGACGTTCATGATCGGTGAGCCGTAGACGAGCTCGCCGAGCTGGTCGAAGGTGGCGAAGCTCGTTCCGGCGTACGCGGCCTCGTAACCGAGCGCGCGGTCGAGCTCGGTGGCGTGGCCGATCGACTCGTGGATCGTCAGCCACAGGTTCGACGGGTGGATGACCAGGTCGTGGTCGCCCGCCTCGACCGACGGCGCGGCCAGCTTCTCGGCCAGCAGCTCCGGCAGCTGGGCCAGCTCGCCCGCCCAGTCCCAGAAGGTGCCCGTCAGGTACTCGTAGCCGCGTCCGACCGGCGGCGCGATCGTCGACATGTCGTCGAAGCCCTGCTCGGAGGCCTTCATGGCGTTGAGCGCCGGGTGCAGGCGCACCCGTTGCTGCGTGGTGGAGGTGCCGGAGCTGTCGGCGTAGAACTTCTGCTCCTTCACCTGCAGCAGCCGGGCCGAGACGTGGTCGGCGCCCTTGAGCAGCCCCGCCGACCACTCGGCCAGCAGCGCGACCTTGTCGGCCTGGGGCACCTCGAACGGATCCACCTCATACGGCGAGACCCAGGTGAGGCCGGAGTAGACCGGTTCCGGGGCCAGCTCGATCGGCTCCCTGTTGATGGGCGCGCTCACCTCGGCCACCCGCACCGCCTGCTCGGCCACCCTGGCCGCGGCCTCGGGGGTCAGGTCGATGCCGGAGGCGAAGCCCCACGTGCCGCCCTTGACCACGCGCACCGCGAAGCCGAGGTCGTCGGCGTCGACGGCGCCTTCGAGCCGCGTGTCGTAGAGGCTCAGGGACTCGCCCCTGATGCGTTCGAGGCGGAAGTCCGCGTGCTCGGCACCCAGGTCACGGGCACGTTGCAAGGCGGCGTCCGCGAGCTGCCCGAGGGGCAGCGCGAGGAAATCGGGGTCGATTTGACGCATGTCAACGATCCTAACCCCGTGATCTTGTACCCCCTGGACAAGCGCATACCAGCCGGTAGCAGATAGCGTCAGGTCCCATGGCACGCTCAGTACTCGTCACCGGCGGCAACCGGGGCATCGGCCTCGCGATCGCCCGCGAACTCGAAGCGGCGGGCGACGCCGTCGCCGTCACCTACCGATCGGGCGAGCCCCCACAGGGATTGTTCGGCGTCCGCTGCGACGTGACCAGCACCGAGGACGTCGAGGCCGCCTTCGCCAAGGTCGAAGCCGAGCAGGGCCCGGTGGAGGTGCTCGTCTCCAACGCGGGCATCACCAAGGACACCCTCCTGGCCATGATGAAGGAGGAGACCTTCACCGACGTCATCGACGCCAACCTGACCGGCGCCTACCGCGTCGCCAAGCGGGCCATCCGCCCGATGATGAAGCTCAAGCGCGGCCGCATCATCCTCATCTCCTCGGTCGTCGGCCTGTCCGGCCAGGCGGGCCAGGCCAACTACGCCGCGTCCAAGGCCGGGCTCGTCGGCTTCGGCCGTTCCCTCGCCCGCGAGTACGGCTCGCGCGGCATCACCGTCAACGTCGTCGCCCCCGGCTTCGTCGAGACCGACATGACCGCCGAGCTCGACGGCGAGGCCATCGTCAAGAACATCCCCCTGGGCCGCCAGGCCGCGCCCCAGGAGATCGCGCGCGTCGTCCGCTTCCTGGCGAGCGACGACGCCTCCTACATCACCGGGGCCGTGATCCCCGTCGACGGCGGACTCGGAATGGGGCACTGACATGGGCATTCTCGAAGGCAAGCGCATCCTGGTGACGGGCGTGCTGACCGACGCCTCCATCGCCTTCTCCGTGGCCAAGATCGCTCAGGAGGAGGGCGCCCAGGTCGTGCTGACCGGCTTCGGCCGGCTCAGCCTCGTCGAGCGCATCGCCAAGCGGCTCCCGCAGCCCGCGCCCGTGCTCGAACTCGACGTCCAGAACACCGAGCACCTCGACACCCTGGCCTCCCGGGTCGGCGAGCACGTCGACGGCCTCGACGGCGTCGTCCACTCCATCGGCTTCGCCCCCCAGACCGCACTCGGCGGCAACTTCCTCAACACCACGTGGGAGGACGTCGCCACCGCCCTGCACATCTCCACCTTCTCCTACAAGTCGCTGGCCGTGGCCTGCCTGCCCCTCATGAAGGAGGGCGGCTCGGTCGTCGGCCTCGACTTCGACGCCTCCAAGGCCTGGCCCGTCTACGACTGGATGGGCGTGGCCAAGGCCGGTCTGGAGTCCGCCAACCGCTACCTCGCCCGCGACCTCGGCAAGCAGGGCATCCGCGTGAACCTGGTCGCCGCCGGCCCGCTGCGCACGATGGCCGCCAAGTCGATCCCGGGCTTCAAGGAGTTCGAGGACAGCTGGCCGGAGAAGGCGCCGCTGGGCTGGGACCTGTCCGACACCGCCCCGGCCGCGCGCGCCTGCGTCGCCCTGATGTCCGACTGGTTCCCCGCCACGACCGGTGAAATCCTCCACGTGGACGGCGGCGTCCACGCGATCGGCGCATAGCTCTTCCGGGCCCCCGCCACCCCGGGGGCCCTTTCTCCGTGATCGCGTGATCGCTCTCGCCCCGCCGCACGAGCGGGCCTTCCGGGATCGGGTGGCACTTGGCCGGCCAAGGGGGCGTCGTAGCGGCGGGGACCACGTGGGCCCTCACGACCGGCGCTCGACGGGCGGTCACCCATGGCGGCGGGGCGGGTGGGGCGGCTTGCCGTAACGGCAGAACCGCACGACCCCGAACCCGGAAGCCCGCACAGACCCGAGCCCGCCGACCCGCGTGCCCGAACCCGCGGACCCGCACGAACCCGAACCCGCAGATGTGCGACCCCAAGCCCGCCGACGATGGGATCAAGCGAGGCGATGTCGACCGGGTGCAGGGGTGGGTTCGAAGGGGATGGAGTGTTCTTCGCGGCGTTTGCGTTGATGGGCGACGCGGGTGGCGAGGATGGCGGAGGCGAGCAGGACGGCGGTCAGTGCGGTGCCCAGCGCGTCGGAGGCCGGGGTGCTCGGGCGGACCACCTGGCGGCGGTCCTGCAGCGGGACCGTGAGCTCGTCGGCGTACGGGTTGGGCCACAGCAGGTCGATGCGCGGCTCTTCGGGGTCGGCGGTTCTGTGCTCTTCCACCGGTTCGGCGGTGTCCATCAGGTAGGGCTCGCTCTGCGGCGGGGTCGGGGCCTGCGTGGGCAGGACCTGGGTCTCGTCGCGGCGGTGGGTGGGGCGGGTGGACGGGGCCGGGCGGGGTTCGCGGGTGGTCTGGGTGGGTGTGGGGGTCAGGGTGTCGAGCACGCTCTGGTCGTCGCAGGCCAGTACGGGCAGGCAGACGTCGCCCAGCAGTTCGGGGGTCTTGGCCGAGGCCGGGCGGCTGCTCGTCGGCGTCGGGGCGGGTTTGCCGGTCGGCACCGCCTTGCCCACGGTGCCGAGGACCTCGTCGGTGGTCTCGTTCAGACCGTTGGTCACCGGCTCGGCGGCCTTGCCCGTTAATCCGTCCACGGTGCTGGTGACGGCGTTCACGACGTCGCACAGGCTGTTGGTCACGCCGGAGAGCAGCCCGCCGCCCTTGGCGCAGTCCTGGACGGCCGCGACGGCCGGCGCCGCTCCCGGGATGGCGGCCAAGGCCACGGCGAGTACACCCGTCGTGATTGCGGCCCTGCTCCCCATGCGCCCTCCTACTTCGCCTCGGAGGAAATCTTTATGGACATCACCGCCGAGAGGCAGGTGTTTCTCGGCGAAAGTTGCGATTCGGTATCGACTAGTGATACGCGAGTGGCGCTCTCATTCCTTGCTCAGTCGAGCGACGACACGTCGTCGAGCGCCTCCCTGATCTCCCGCGGCAGGATCACGTCCTCGGCCAGCAGGACGGCGTTGAGCTGGGAAGTCGTGCGCGCGCCGACGATCGCCGAGGCCACGCCGGGCTGGTCGCGCACCCAGGACAGCGCGACGGCCAGCGGCGAGACGCCCAGGCCGTCGGCGGCGGTCATGACCGACTCCACGACGCTGCGCGAACGCTCGTCGAGGTACGGCCGGACGAAGTCGGAGAAGTGCGGGGTGGCGGCGCGCGAGTCGGACGGGATGCCGGTGCGGTACTTGCCGGTCAGCACGCCCCTGCCCAGCGGCGACCAGGCCAGCACGCCGGCGCCCACGTGCTCGGCGGCGGGCAGCAGCTCCCGCTCGGGCTCGCGGGCCAGCAGGGAGTACTCGGCCTGGGCCGAGGTGATCGGGATGCGGCCGGGGATCGCGCGCTGGGCGACCGCGGCGGCGGCGAGCTGCCAGCCGGAGTAGTCGCAGACGCCGGCGTAGACGGCGCGGCCGGAGGTGACGATGGCGTCCAGCGCGGCGAGCGTCTCCTCCAGCGGCACCTCCGGGTCGAAGGTGTGGAGCTGCCACAGGTCGACGTAGTCGAGCCCGAGGCGGTTGAGCGAGGCGTCGCAGGCGGCGATCAGGTGGCGGCGTGAGGCGTCACGGGGCCTGCGGCCGGTCGGGGTGACCACGGCCTTGGTGGAGATGACCAGTTCCGAGCGCGGCACCGCGTCGCGCAGCATCCGCCCGAGCAGGCGTTCGGCGTCGCCGCCCGTGTAGACGTCGGCGGTGTCGACGAGGTTGCCCCCGGCCTCCAGGAAGGTGCGCAGCTGCACCGCCGCGTCGTCGGCGTCGGTGTCGCGTCCCCAGGTCATCGTGCCGAGTCCGAGCCGGGATACCGACAGGCCGCTGCGGCCGACATAACGCTGCTCCATGATCCCGCCAGGGTACCGCCCAGCCGCGTCCAACACGGGGATCGACGCCTGCGACACTTGCCAGGTGACCACGCTTCTCCTGGCCCGTCACGGGCTGACCGATTTGACCGGTCCGGTGCTGGCAGGGCGCACTCCGGGCGTACATCTGAGCGAGGCGGGGCGGGCTCAGGCCGCGGCCCTGGCGGGGCGGATCTCCCAGGTGCGCCTGGACGCGATCGTCTCCAGCCCGCTAGAGCGCTGCCAGGAGACCGCCGCCGCGGTCGCGGAGGGGCGCGGGCTGGCCGTACGGACCGACGAGCGCTTCATCGAGTGCGGCTACGGCGAGTGGACCGGGCGCGAGCTCAAGGAGCTCGCCGAGGAGCCGCTGTGGAAGGTCGTGCAGGCGCATCCGAGCGCGGTGGTCTTCCCGGGCGGCGAGGCCATGGCCGAGGTGCAGCGGCGGGCGGTGGCCGCGGTGCGCGAGTGGAACGAGCGGCTCGGGGGGAAGGGTGTCTACCTCGTCTGCAGCCACGGCGACGTGATCAAGGCGATCGTGGCCGACGCTCTGGGGCTCCATCTCGATCAGTTTCAGCGCATTACGTCGGATCCGGCGGCACTCACCGTGATTCGCTATACACCCTTGCGTCCCTTTGTTAGCAGAGTTAACGATATGGGGGAATTGCGGCTTCCCGAGGATTCGGAGGAGAAAGACGGGGGAGAAAAACTCACCGGGAGCGATGCCGCCGTCGGCGGCGGATCCGGGACCACGTAAGGTCAGGCTATGCCGGTCTTCGACTACGACCCACCCGAGCGGTTCGTGGCCGGTGCCTTGGGGCAGCCGGGGGCGCGAGCCTTCTTCCTTCAGGCCCGTGCCGAAGGCCGGCTGACCACGGTCGCGCTGGAGAAGCTCCAGGTGGCGGCGCTCGCGGGCAGGCTCGACGAGCTGCTCGACGAGGTGCTGCGGCGCAGTGGAGGCACCGCCCATATCCCCGCCCTGGCTCCCAGCGACCTGACCGACGACGGCCCCCTCGACACCCCTCTCGACGAGGACTTCAAGGTGGGCACGATGGCCCTGGCCTGGGATCCCGACACCTCCCAGGTGGTCATCGAGGCCCAGGAGATCGTCGACGAGGAGGACGAGGCCGCTCCGGAGCCCGCCATGCTGAGGGTGCGGATGAGCGCGGGGGCAGCCCGCGCCTTCACCGCGCGGGCCCTGCAGATCGTCGCCGCCGGGCGGCCGCCGTGCCCTCTGTGCGGCCAGCCGCTCGACGCCGAAGGACATGTGTGCGTGCGCCTGAACGGATACCGCGGGGGTGAGGCAGCGTCGTGAGCAGTGCCCAGGAGAGCGAGCCGGTAGTCAGAAACGCCCAGCCCTCGGCCGTGCAGGACGAGGGGGCGCTGAGGCTGCTGCGCGACGGCCGCCTGGAGGTGGCCGGACGCCTGGTCGAGGCCACCAACATGACGCTGTACTGCTCGCTGACCCTGGGCGGGCGCACGGCGGCCTGTGTCTACAAACCGGTGCGCGGGGAGCGCCCCCTGTGGGACTTCCCCGACGGTACGCTCGCCGCCCGTGAGGTCGCGGCCTTCGAGGTCTCGCAGGCCACCGGGTGGGGCATCGTGCCGCCGACCGTCTACCGCGACGGGCCGTTCGGACCCGGCATGTGCCAGTTGTGGATCGACACCGAGCACGAGATCGACCTCATGCGCCTGGTCCGCAGCCGCCACCCCGGGCTGCGCCGGATGGCCGTGTTCGACGCGGTGGTCAACAACGCCGACCGCAAGGGCGGCCACCTGCTGCCGCTGCCCGACGGGCACGTCTACGGCGTCGACCACGGCGTCTGCTTCGCCGCCGAGGACAAGCTGCGCACCGTGCTGTGGCAGTGGCGGGGCAAGCCGCTGGCCCGCGACGCGGTGGCGGTCCTGGCCAAGCTCGAACGCGACATCGAGTCGGGCGGGCTGGGGCGCCGCCTGCGTCAGCTGCTGACGCTGGCCGAGGTGGAGGCCACCTGGAACCGCGTACGCCGCCTGCTGGACACCGGCGTACACCCCTATCCGTCGGAGGACTGGCCCGCCATACCCTGGCCCCCCATCTGATCCGGTACTAGAGCGTTTACTACGCTGTGCCCCATGTGCACGGTGATCGTGAGAACCGGCGACCCCCTGACCCTGATGGGCGTGCGTGACGAGTTCGCCGACCGGCCCTGGGAGGGGCCCGGCGAGCACTGGCCCGACCATCCCGGCGTCGTCGGCGGCCGTGACCTCAAGGCGGGCGGCACCTGGCTCGCCGTCGACCCCGCCACCCGCCGCGCCGCCGCCCTGCTCAACGGCCGCGGCGTCCCCGCCTCCGACAAGATCCGCGTCTCCCGCGGCGACCTCCCGCTCAGGGCCCTGGCCGAGGGCGGCCTGCCCGCTGGCGACCTGTCCGTCTACGACCCCTTCCACCTGGTGCTCGCGGATCCGTCCGGCGCCCGCCTGTGGAGCTGGGACGGCGTACGGCGGGCCGCCACCACCCTGCCGGACGGCGTCAGCGTCATCGTCAACAGCGGCATGGACCCCGGCGACCCCCGAGTCATCGCCCAGCGGCCCCGCTTCGCCGCCACGGACGACTGGTGGCCGCTCACCGGCGACCCGCACTCCGCCGAGCCGGGCGCGCTGATTCTGCGCCACGTCCTGCCGGACGGCCGGGTCTTCGCCTCGCTCTCGGTGACCATGGTCACGCTCTCCGCCGACGCGGTGACCACCGAGTTCGGCGACCTCACCGGCCGGATAGGCTCACAGGCATGAGATCGTGGTCTGCCCCGAACATTCCTGAGCTGCCCGGCGAGAGCGTCCCGCTGCGGCTTTACGACACCGCCGCGAGGCAGGTCAGGCAGACCGATCCGGGCCCCGTGGCCCGCATGTACGTGTGCGGCATCACGCCCTACGACGCCACCCACCTGGGCCACGCCAACACCTATCTCGCCTTCGACCTGGTCGGCCGCGTGTGGCGGGATTCCGGGCACGAGGTCCACTACACGCAGAACGCCACCGACGTGGACGATCCGCTCCTGGAGCGGGCCGAGCAGACCGGCATCGCCTGGCAGGACCTGGCCGAGCGCGAGATCGAGTTGTTCCGCACCGACATGGAGGCCCTGCGCATCGTGCCGCCGCGCGAGTACGTGGGCGTGACCGAGGTCGTGGGCGAGGTGGCCGAGCTGATCCGGCGGCTGGGGCCGTACACCTACGATCTCGACGGCGACATCTACTTCAGCCGGGCCGCCGCGCCGAAGTTCGGCGAGGTGTCCGGCTACTCCGAGCAGGAGATGCTGACGCTGTTCGCCGAGCGCGGCGGCGACCCCGACCGGCCGGGCAAGCGCGACCCGCTCGACTGGCTGCTGTGGCGCGCGGAGCGGCCGGGCGAGCCCGCCTGGGACACGGCGCTGGGGCGCGGCCGTCCCGGCTGGCACATCGAGTGCACCGCGATCTCCCTGGCCAGCCTGGGCCCCGGCTACGACGTGGCGGGCGGCGGCTCCGACCTGATCTTCCCGCACCACGAGTGCGGCGCCTCGGAAGGCCACGCCGCCACCGGCGAGTGGCCCTTCGCCCGCTTCTACACCCACGCCGGAATGGTCGGCCTCGACGGCGAGAAGATGTCGAAGTCGAAGGGCAACCTGGTCTTCGTCTCCCGGCTGCGCGCCGAACACGACCCGATGGCGATCCGGCTGGTCCTGCTGGCCCGCCACTACCGCTCGGACTGGGAGTACACCCCCGGCCAGCTGGCGGACGCGGAGGCCCGCCTGTCCCGCTGGCGCGAGGCGACCGCGCTGCCCTCGGGCCCGCGCGCCGAGGACCTGCTGGCGGAGGTACGCGCCCGCCTGTCCGACGACCTGGACGCCCCGGGCGCCCTGGCCGCCGTGGACACCTGGGCCGCCCAGGCCCTGGCCGACGGCCCCGGCCCTGACCCCGCCGCCCCCGCCCTGGTCCGTGCTCTCACCGACGCGCTGCTGGGCGTACGCCTTTAAAGCGCGCGAAAGTAAGCCGCCTTTTGCGGTGACGCTTATGTCGAATGGAATTCCATTCAAGAAACATGAGCACCCTTGGAGTAAATCACCAATCGTAGGCAGGCCCCTGACCTGCGAGTTCGCCAAAGAGACCGCATTCTTGTCCAGGAAAGCACGAAACCTGGTACCTTCTGCCCGGTCATAACTCTCACCGCTCGATCCGCTCCCCGCGGGTTGGTCGAGCTGACCCCGCGATCAACTCCAGGAACGTCTGGGGTCCGAAGGGTGGGAGCTATGAGGGCCAAGGTCGAGGAGTCCGACCCGCAGTACGCGCTGCTGGCGGTGATCCAAGTGCTGATCGGTCTGCTCGATCTGCTTCAGAGGAGTAGGGGGCTCAGCTAGCTGCGCGCTAGCTGAACCCCCGAGTGATGCGAGTTCCCCGGCTGCTGGAGTGACACCAAGGGGCCGGGGGCTCTCATATGCGGGGCAGAAGCTACCACAGCTACCGCGGCATTGTTACCGCAATCAGGGCGTCACTTTCACGCCATGCGGGTGCCGGTCCCGAAACGCCCTCCCGGCCTGGGACGCTCGCGTCGCGGTTCACGCCGGAGCGTGGTAACTCGTGCTTGACGCGGAGGCCGGGCGGCCCGAGGGGGTTTGTCTAGGATGTCAGGCATGTCGGAACCTCAGGAGGTCGTCCTCCTCAACGGCCAGACCCTCGCCTGCGACTCCTGCGGCGGCTCGGCCTTCGAGCAGCACCGCTGGAAGCTGCAGACCACGGGGATGACCTTCATGAACCTCGACTGGGCCAACCGGGACGCGACCTGCTTCGTCTGCGCCACGTGCCGGCGCATCCACTGGTTCCACCTGTGAGCGGTGCCTCGGGGTCGTTTGGGGCGTGGTCCGGCGGGTAGCTGGGCCGCGTTCCGACGGAGGTGCGAAAGTGTTCGATCATCATCGTCCCGCGGCCGTCCTGTTCGACCGCGACGGGACGCTGATCAGGGATGTTCCCCACAACGGCGACCCGGGGCGCGTGGTGGCCATGCCGGGCGCGGGCGCGGCGCTCAGCCGGTTGCGCCGCGCCGACGTGCCGGTCGGGGTGGTCATCAACCAGTCGGACGTGGGGCGCGGCCTGCTCTCGCCGGACGACATGGACCAGGTCAACTCCACGGTGGAGGCGCTGCTGGGGCCGTTCGACGCCTGGGCGATCTGCGTGCACGCCGACGGCGACGGTTGCACCTGCCGCAAGCCCGCACCCGGCCTGGTGATCAGAGCGGCGGCCATCCTGGACGTCAGCCCGCGCGACTGCATGGTCGTGGGCGACCTCGGCAAGGACATGCAGACCGCGCGCGCCGCCGGGGCGCGCGGCATCCTGGTGCCGACCCCGCTGACCAGGCCCGAGGAGATCGACGCCGCCGACGAGGTGGCCGCGGACCTGAACGACGTGGCCGACCGCGTCCTCAGCGAGCCCGTGCTCGCGGGCGCGGGCCTGCGCGGCGCCGGCCTGGCCGACTGGGCGCGCGCCGTGGGCTGGAACCGCTGGTGAAGAGCTGCCGGTAGGACCGACGGCGGCACGGAACCTCTGGTGAAGACCCTCAAGGCCGGCTGAAGGACCTACGCGGTGACGGTGGCCAGGAAGCGCTCGCGTTCGTCGGCCGGGAGGTGGTCGCTGAACAGCACCCCGTCCAGGTGGTCGCACTCGTGCTGCAGCACCCTGGCCAGCACGCCCAGCGCCCGTACCGTGACCGCCTTGCCGAACATGTCCCGCCCGCGCGCCACCACCATGTAGGAACGCTCCAGCGGCCACCAGGCGCTGGGTGCCGACAGGCAGGCCTCGTCCGCGGTCACCTTCCGCTCCGACAGCTCCAGCCGGGGGTTGACGAGGTGCCCGGCCTTGCCGTCGTAGTCGTAGACGAGCACCCGTGACGGCACCCCGATCTGCGGCGCCGCCAGCCCGGCGCGGCCCGCTCCCGACCGCATCGTGATCGTCAGGGACTTCACCAGCCCCCGGAGCTCCCGGTCGAACTCCTTCACCGGCTCCGCCACCGAACGCAGCACCGGATCGCCGAACAGCCGGATCGCCTGGACCCTCACACGCAACTCCCCGAGATCTCGCGCGATGTCAGGGAACAGTTTCCCAGCAATGATCGCCGCCAACCTGGAGCCGGGCGTTACATCCGTGTTGCCGGGGTTACGGCGGTGAGTCCGCTGTAACCGCCGCACCGTCACAGACCGTCAGCGTGCGTAACGAGCGCTGCCTACGGTCACGGCCATGACCCGATGGATCGCCGCATGGCACCCCGACGACCCCGCCTTCTGGGAGCGCACCGGCAAGAAGGTCGCCCGGCGCAACCTCGTCTTCTCCATCCTGGCCGAGCACCTCGGCTTCACCGTCTGGACGCTGTGGAGCGTGGTGGCGGCCAAGACGGGCCGGCTCGACCTGTCGACCGACGAGCTGTTCTGGCTGGTGGCGCTGCCGAACCTGGTCGGCTCCGCGCTGCGCCTGCCGTACACCTTCGGGCCGGCCAGGTTCGGCGGGCGGACGTTCACGGTGGTCAGCGCGCTGCTGCTGCTCATCCCCGCGATCGCGCTCGGATTCGCGGTGAGCGATCCGGCCACGCCGTTCTGGGTGCTGCTGGTGATCGCGGCCACGGCCGGTCTCGGCGGCGGGAACTTCGCCTCCAGCATGGCCAACATCACCTACTTCTATCCGCAGAGTAAGCAGGGCTCGGCGCTCGGGCTCAACGCGGCGGGCGGCAACATCGGGGTCAGCTCGGTGCAGCTCGTGGTGCCGCTGGTGATCGGCGGGCTGGGGCTGGCGGCGGCGGGCTGGTTCTGGGTGCCGTTCATCGTGGTGTCGGCGGTCTGCGCCTGGTTCTTCATGGACAACCTGGCCACCGCCAAGGCTGAGCCGCGCGAGCAGCTCGCGGTCGCCCGCAGCGCCCAGACGTGGATCATGTCGTTCCTCTACATCGGCACGTTCGGCTCGTTCATCGGCTACTCCACCGCCTTCCCGCTGCTGGCCAAGAGCCTGTTCCCGGCGGCGCCGTGGACGGCGGTGGCCTTCGCGGGACCGCTCGCGGGCTCGCTGATCCGGCCGGTGGGCGGGTGGCTGGCCGACCGGCTGGGCGGCGCGCGGGTGACGTTCTGGACGTTCGCCGCGATGGGCGCGGGCGTCCTGCTGACGTGGGCGGCCGCGGCGGGTGGCGGGTTCTGGGCGTTCTTCCTGGCCTTCCAGCTGCTGTTCGTGACCTCGGGTATCGGCAACGGCTCGACGTACCGCATGATCCCGGCCATCTTCCAGGCGAAGGCGCGCGCCGAGCGCGGCGCGGGCGAGCAGGCCCTCGTGTACGGCAAGCGCCAGGCCTCGGCCGCGATCGGCATCATCTCCGCGGTCGGGGCCTTCGGCGGCTTCCTCATCAACCGGGGCTTCGGCATGTCGTTCGCCCAGACCGGCAGCCCGGCGGCGGCCTTCCTGGCCTTCGCCCTCTTCTACGCCGCCTGCACCGCGCTGACCTGGTGGTGCTACCTGCGCACGCTCGGCGCCGCCCGCCTGCCCAGCCTCGCCCACGCCCGCGTGTGAGGCTCACACGCGCGGTGAGCCGCTGTTAGCACAGCAGTAACAGAAGGGACCCAGGGGTGAAACCACCCGAAAGCACGATCGGACCCGTGACCTCACCCCCCGACGGCGCGTCCGTGAAGACGCACTGCCCGTACTGCGCGCTGCAGTGCGGCATGACCGTCACCGCGCGCGGCGGCGAGGTCGCGATCGCCCCCAGGACCGACATCCCGGCCAACGGGCACGGAGGCGGGGCGCTGTGCCAGAAGGGCTGGACCGCCGGCGACCTGCTCCGGCCGGGCGCCCGGCTCACCACCCCCCTCCTGTACGGCGAGCCCGCCACCTGGGAGAAGACCCTTGACCACGTGGCGAGGCGCCTGGCCGGGATCCGCGCGGAGCACGGCCCCGACGGCGTGGCGGTCTTCGGCGGCGGCGGGCTCACCAACGAGAGCGCCTACCACCTGGGCAAGCTGGCCCGCGTGGCCCTCGGCACCAGCCAGATCGACTACAACGGCCGCTTCTGCATGTCCTCGGCGGCGGCCGCGGCCACCAGGGCGTTCGGGCTGGACCGGGGTCTGCCGTTTCCGCTGACCGACCTGGCCGGGGCCGACGTCGTCCTGCTGGCCGGGGCGAACGTCGCCGAGACCATGCCGCCGCTCGTGCGCCACCTGGGCGGGCCGCGGCTGATCGTGGTCGACCCGCGGCTGACGCCCACCGCCAAGCTGGCGGCGCTGCACCTGCAGCCGGCGCCGGGCACCGATCTGGCGCTGGCGCTCGGGCTGCTGCACCTGCTCATCGCCGAGGGCGGGGTGGACGCGACGTACGTGGCGGCGCGGACCTCGGGGTTCGCGGCGGTGCGGACCTCGGTGGCCTCCTGGTGGCCGGAGCGGGTGGAGCGGATCACCGGGGTGCCGGTGGCTCGGATGCGCTCTGCCGTACACATGCTGAAAAATGCGGATAACGCGTACATTCTCACCGGGCGCGGCGCCGAGCAGCACGCCAAGGGGACCGACACCGTCTCCGCCTTCGTCAACCTGGCCCTCGCGCTCGGCCTGCCCGGCACCCCCGGCAGCGGCTACGGCTGCCTGACCGGCCAGGGCAACGGGCAGGGCGGCCGCGAGCACGGGCAGAAGGCCGACCAGCTTCCCGGCTACCGCAGGATCGACGATCCGGCGGCGCGCGCCCACGTGGCGGCGGTCTGGGGGATCGAGCCGGCGGCGCTGCCCGGACCCGGCCGTTCCGCCCAGGAGCTCCTGGACGCGCTCGGCACCCCGGAAGGGCCCAGGGCGCTGCTGCTGTTCGGTTCCAACCCGGTCGTGTCCGCGCCGCGCTCCGGCACGCTCGCCGACCGGCTGCGCCGCCTCGACCTGCTGGTCGTCGCCGACGTGGTGCTGTCGGAGACGGCCGCGCTGGCCGACGTCGTCCTGCCCGCCGCCCAGTGGGCGGAACAGGACGGCACCATGACCAACCTCGAAGGCCGCGTGCTGCTGCGGCGGCGCGCGTTCCCGCCGCCCGGCGAGGTCAGGACCGACCTGGAGATCATCCAGGGCATCGCGGCCGGGCTCGGCCACACCTGGACGGCCAGCCCGCCCGCCGTCTTCGACGAGCTGCGCCGCGCCAGCGCGGGCGGCCTCGCCGACTACGCCGGCATCACCTACGACCGGATCGCCGCCGAGACCGGCGTGTTCTGGCCCTGCCCCGCCGAGGATCACCCCGGCACGCCCCGCCCCTTCCTCGACCGCTTCGCCACCCCCGACGGGCGCGCCCGCTTCACCCCGGTCGAACACCGCCCGCCCGCCGAGGAACCCGACGACGACTACCCGGTGCACCTGACCACCGGCCGGGTCCTGGCCCAGTACCAGAGCGGCGCCCAGACCCGCCGCGTCGCCGCCCTGGTCGAGGCGGCCCCCGAACCGTTCGTCGAACTCCACCCCGACCTCGCCGCGCAGCTCGGCATCGGCGCCGGCGACCTGGTCCGCGTGCGCAGCCGCCGCGGCAGCGCCGAGGTCGTCGCCAGGATCACCCCCGCGATCAGGCGCGACACCGTGTTCATGCCGTTCCACTGGGAGGGCGTCAACCGCCTCACCAACCCCGCGCTCGACCCGGCCTCGCGGATGCCGGAGTTCAAGGTGTGCGCCGTGAGACTGGAGAAGGTGGCATGAGACTCGTCGTCATCGGCAACGGCATGGCCGGCTCGCGCCTGGTCAGCGAGGTACGGGCGCGCGACCCGCGGGTCAGGGTCACCGTCTTCGGCGCCGAGCCGTGGCAGCCCTACAACCGGGTGCTGCTGTCCAACGTCCTGGCCGGGAGCTCGGGGCCCGACCAGGTACGCCTGCTGGACGCCGCCTGGTACGCCGAGCACGGCGTCCAGGCGGTCCTCGGCGCCGAGGTCGTCCAGATCGACCGCGACACCCAGGCGGTCATCACCCGGGACGGGCGGCGCGAGCCGTACGACGTGCTGGTCCTGGCCACCGGCAGCGAGGCGGTCGTGCCGCCGATCCCGGGGGTGGCGCGGGCGGTGCCGTTCCGCACGCTCGGGGACTGCGAGCGCATCGTGGCCGCGGCCGCGCACGCCCGGCGCGCCGTCGTCGTGGGCGGCGGCCTGCTCGGCGTGGAGGCGGCGCGCGGCCTGGCCGGGCGCGGCCTGCCCGTCACGCTCCTGCACCTGGCGGGACACCTCATGGAACGCCAGCTCGACGCCGAAGCCGGGCTCATGCTCGGCGAGACGCTGGGCGAGCTCGGCGTCGAGATCCGCACCGGCGTCACCGTCTCCGCCATCACCGGCTCCGGCGTCCACCTGGGCGCCGGAGCCGCACAGGAGGTGGTGGAGGCCGACCTCGTGGTGCTCGCCTGCGGCGTGCGTCCGCTCACCGGACTCGCCGCGCAGGCCGGTCTGGAGGTACGGCGGGCCGTCGTCGTGGACGACGAGCTGCGCACCGACGACCCGTCGATCTTCGCCGTCGGCGAGTGCGCCGAGCACGACGGCACCGTCTACGGGCTGGTCGCCCCCGCCTGGGAGCAGGCCGCGGTCGCCGCCGACGTCATCACCGGCGGCAAGGCGCGCTACCGGGGCTCGCGCCTGGTCACCCGCCTCAAGGCGCGCAGCGTGGAACTGGCCGCCATGGGCGAGACGCACCTGGAGGAGGACCAGGCCGAGGTGGTCAGGTTCAGCCATCGCGCCCGCGGCACGTACCGCAAGCTCGTCATCCGCGACGGCCGGCTGGTCGGCGCGATCCTGCTGGGGGAGAGCGACGCGGTCGGCACCCTCACCCAGCTGTACGACCGCGGCGGCCCGCTGCCCGGCGACCGCGCGGGCCTGTTGTTCCCCGGCCCGCAGGGCTCCGGGGCGGTGGCCGACAGCCCCGTCCGGATGCCGGACGCCGCCAAGGTCTGCCATTGCAACAACGTCACGAAGGGCCAGATCCGCGCCTGCTGGGAGGCGGGCGCCCGCGACCTGGCCGCGGTCAGCGCGGCCACCAGGGCCACGACCGGCTGCGGCACCTGCCGTGACGCGGTCGAGGGCATCGTGGACTGGCTGTGCGAGCAGGAAGGGGTGAACGCATGAGCAGGCTCGTGGTCGTCGGCTACGGCCCCGCCGCCCAGCGGCTGCTGGAGTCGCTGGCCGAGCGCGGATACGACGGGCGGGTCACGGTGCTGGGGGAGGAGCCGCTGCCCGCCTACGACCGGGTGGCGCTGACCTCCTACCTGAAGGGCACGAGCGCCGCCGACCTCACCTACACCCCGCCCGCCGGCGTCGTCACCCGGCTGAACTCCCGCGTCACCGCCGTCGACCGCGCGGCCCGCGCCGTGACCACCGCCGACGGCCACGTCGAGCCCTACGACGTCCTGGTGCTGGCCACCGGCTCGGCCCCGTTCGTGCCCCCGGTGCCGGGCGCCGGCGACGCCCTGGTCTACCGCACCATCGCCGACCTGGACGCCATCCGCGCCGCCGCCGGAAACGCACTGGCGGCCGGTCGGAACGGCGGGGTCGTGGTGGGCGGCGGGCTGCTGGGCCTGGAGGCCGCCGACGCGCTCCAAGGGCTCGGGCTGCGCACCCACATCGTCGAACTGGCCCCCTGGCTGATGCCGCGCCAGGTGGACGAGGGCGGCGGCGCCGTGCTGAAGAGCCACATCGAGGCGCTCGGCATCGGCGTGCGTCCCGGCGTGTCGCTGGAGCGGATCGAACCCGGCCGCGTGCTGCTGAGCGGCGGCGAGGAACTGCCGGCCGGCGTCGTGGTGATCTCCGCTGGCATACGGCCACGCGACGAGCTGGCCAGAGCCTGCGGGCTGGAGGTCGGCGAACGGGGCGGCATCGTCGTCGACGACGGCATGCGCACCTCCGATCCCGCCGTCTACGCCGTGGGGGAGTGCGCCCTGGCCGGCGGGCAGGTGTACGGGCTGGTCGGGCCGTGCAACACCATGGCCGAGGTGGCCGCCGGCCGGATCACCGGGGGCCGCTCGGTCTTCGGCGGCGCCGACCTGTCGACCAGGCTGAAGCTGCTCGGTGTCGAGGTGGCGCAGTTCGGGGCGATGGAGGGGGCGCTGGACGTCACCTACATGGACCCGGTCGCCGGGGTCTACAAGCGGCTGTTCGTCTCCGACGACGCCTCGACGCTGCTGGGCGGCATCTGCGTGGGGGACGCCGCGCCGTACTCCGCGCTGCGGCCCTTCGTCGGAAAGGCGCTGCCCGCCGCACCGTCGGACCTGCTGTTCAGCGGCGGCGGCCTCGCCCTCGACCTGCCCGACGACGCGCAGGTGTGCTCGTGCAACAACGTCAGCGCCGGACGGGTGCGCGCGGCGATCGGGGACGGCGCCCGTGACGTGCCCGCGCTCAAGGAGTGCACCCGCGCGGGCGGTTCGTGCGGCTCGTGCCTGCCCGCGCTGAAGCGGCTGCTGGAGAAGTCCGGCGTCGAGCTGCCCAAGGCATTGTGCGAGCACTTCGCCCACAGCCGCGCCGAACTGTACGACATCGTGCGGGTACGCGGGATCACCACGTTCTCCGAGCTCATCGCCGCGCACGGCACCGGCAGGGGCTGCGACGTGTGCAAGCCGACCGTCGCCTCGATCCTGGCCTCCCTGCACAGCGGGCACGTGCTGGAGGGCGAGCGCGCGGCCCTGCAGGACACCAACGACCACTTCCTGGCCAACATCCAGAAGAACGGCACCTACTCCGTCGTCCCGCGGGTGCCCGGCGGCGAGATCACGCCCGACAAGCTCATCGTCATCGGCGAGGTGGCCCGCGACTTCGGCCTCTACACCAAGATCACCGGCGGGCAGCGGATCGACCTGTTCGGCGCCCGGGTGGAGCAGCTGCCGGGCATCTGGCGGCGGCTGGTGGACGCCGGGTTCGAGTCCGGCCACGCCTACGGCAAGGCGCTGCGGACGGTGAAGTCCTGCGTGGGCTCGGCCTGGTGCCGGTACGGCGTACAGGACTCCGTCGGCCTGGCCATCGCGCTCGAACTGCGCTACCGGGGCCTGCGCGCCCCGCACAAGCTGAAGTCGGCCGTGTCCGGCTGCGCCCGCGAATGCGCCGAGGCCCGATCCAAGGACTTCGGCGTCATCGCCACCGAAAGCGGCTGGAACCTCTACGTCGGCGGCAACGGCGGCTTCACTCCACGCCACGCCGACCTGCTGGCCGCCGACCTGAGCACCGCCGAGCTGGTGCGGACCATCGACCGTTTCCTGATGTTCTACATCAGCACCGCCGACCGGCTCCAGCGCACCGCCGCCTGGCTCGAAGCGCTGGAGGGCGGCCTCGGCTACCTGCGCGAGGTCGTCGTCGAGGACTCGCTGGGCATCTGCGCCGACCTGGACGCGCGGATGGCGCGGCACGTGGCCGGATACCAGGACGAGTGGCGGGCCACGCTGGAGGACCCCGGCAAGCTCGCCCGCTTCGTCAGCTTCGTCAACGCCCCCGGCACGCCCGACCCGTCCATCTCCTTCGAGACGGTGCGCGAGCAGATCCAGCCCGTTCTGATCCCCTTGGAGGTCGTGCGATGACCACGCTGCTACACGGTGTGTGGACCACAGTCTGCCGCTACACCGACCTGCTGCCGGAGCGCGGCGTCTGCGCGCTGGTGAACGGCCGCCAGATCGCCGTGTTCCGCGACTTCGGCGGCCGGGTGTACGCCGTCGGCAACCGGGACCCGTTCAGCGGCGCCTACATCCTGTCCCGCGGCATCGTCGGCACCAAGGGCGGCGAGCCCACGGTGGCCTCGCCCATGCACAAACAGGTGTTCTCGCTGGTCAGCGGTGAATGCCTGGACGGAGGCGCGGAGGCGATCCCTGTCCACCAGGTCCGGCTGGCGGGCGAGTACGTCGAGGTACGGGCATGACCGGCCGGGCCGTGCCGGAGACGGCGCCCGACTCGCTGGCCGGGTTCACCGTGGGCGTGACCGCCACCCGGCGGCGCGAGGAGTTCGGCGCGCTGCTGCAACGGCGCGGCGCCCGCGTGGTCAGCGCGCCCGCCATCCGCCTGGTCCCCCTGGAACAGGACGGCGACCTCCTGGAGGCCACGCGCCTGGCCCTCGCCGCGCCCATCGACGACGTCGTGATCACCACCGGGGTGGGCTTTCGCGGCTGGATGGCCGCGGCCGAGGGGTGGGGGCTCTCCGGCGAGCTGGCCGAACGCCTCACCCGGGCCCGCCTGCTCACCCGCGGGCCCAAAGCCAGGGGAGCGGTGCGCGCCGCCGGGCTCGGCGACCACTGGACCCCGGCCACCGAGTCCTGCGACGAGGTCAAGGAGTACCTGCTGGCGCAGGATCTGGGCGGGCGGCGCATCGCCGTGCAACTGCACGGCGAGCCTCTGGCCGGATTCGTGGCCGACCTGCGGCGCGCGGGCGCCGAGGTGATCGAGGTGCCCGTCTACCGCTGGCTGCCCTATCGCGACACCTCGCCGCTGCGCCGCCTGGTCAACCAGGCCGTCACCGGCGCCGTGGACGCGGTCGCCTTCACCAGCGCCCCCGCCGTCCTCGCGATGCTCCGCGAGGCCCGCGCCCGAGGCCAGGAGGAGGCGCTGCTGGGAGCGTTCTCCGGCGGCGTCGTCGCGGCCTGCGTGGGGCCGGTCACCGCGCACCCGCTGGTCGAGCGCGGCGTGCCCACCCTGCAGCCGGAGCGCTCCCGCCTCGGCGCGCTGGCACGGGCGCTGGCCAGGCATCTGCCCGAGTTCGGCGTCGCGCGCGTCACCGCGGGCGGGCACCGGCTGGAGATCCGCGGCCACGCCGTCGTCGTGGACGGCGAACTGCGGCCCCTGCCGCCCGCGCCCATGGCCGTGCTCAAGCGCCTGGCCGACAAGCCGGGACACGTCGTCGCCCGCGCGGAGCTGCGCCTGGTCCTGCCCGGCAGCCCCGCCCGCGAGTCGGCCGAACACGCCGTCGAGATGGCCGTCACCCGCCTGCGCCGCGCCCTGGGCCCGCCCGGGATCGTGGAGACGGTCGTCAAGCGCGGCTACCGCCTGGCCGTCCGGTGACGCTGGTCCTGGCCGCGCACGGAACCCGCGACGCCCGCGGCGAGGCCGTCCTGCGCGACCTGGCCGAAGCGGTCCGCGCCCGTCGTCCGGGCCACCGCGTGCACCTCGCCCACCTGGAGATCAGCCGCCCTCTGCTGTCCAGCGCTCTCCCCGGCCTGCCCGGCCCGGTGACGATCGTCCCGCTCCTGCTGGCAGGCGGCTACCACGCCCACGTCGACCTGCCCGAGATCGTCTCGCGCACCCGTCCGGACGCGCGCCTGGCCCGCCCGCTGGGTCCCCATCCGCTGCTGTCGCGGGCCCTGGCCCGCCGCCTCGCCGAGGCCGGGCTGCGCCCGGACGACGCGGTGGTGCTCGCGGCCGCCGGCTCCTCCGACCCCGCGGCCCTGGCCGACGTGCGCGCGCAGGCCCGCCTGCTGTCGGTACGGCTGGGCCGCCCGGTCACCGCCGCCTTCGCCGCGTCGGGCACCCCCGCCTTCGCCGCGTCGGGCACCCCCGCCCTGCCCCGGGAGTGGGGCCGCAGGACGGCGCTCGCCTCCTACCTGCTCGCCCCCGGCTTCTTCCACACCCGCTTCCAGCACTCCGGCGCCGCCCTGGTCAGCGCGCCCATCGGCGCCGACCCCAGCCTGGCCGCGCTGATCTGGCGGCGGTTCGACGACGTTCAGCGGGCCAGGAAGTGCCAGCCCACCCACCACCACGACAGGATGACCAGCACCCGGCCCGCGGGATGACGCATCACCCAGGCGAAGCAGTCGCCCGCCGTCGGCGTCGTGGACCCCGGCAGCCGCGCGACCACCTCCAGCACCAGCATGGCCACCGCCACCGCCACATAGCCGAAGACCGTGATCTCCCACGTCATCGCCGCACCAGCCCCCATCCGACCACCAGCCACGCCACCCAGAACAGGCCCCGCCAGTCCGGCGACAGCAGCACGGGATCCAGCAGGTCGCTGACCGTCGGCTGCCCGGGATCGTCACCCGCCAGCAGCGCCCACACCTCCCACACGCCGAACGCCGCGAACAGCGCCACCCACACCTGCCAGCCCGGCGCGGCCGGCCGCCGCGGCGCCTCCCGGCGCGGCAGCCCCGGCCACAACGCCGTCACCAGGGCGACCACTCCGACCACGCCCACGACCGCGTACGTGAGCCCGCCGAACGACGGCAACCGCCCGCCGCCGGCCCAGGCGGCCACCAGCACCGCCCCGCCGAGCATCCAGCCCAGCGGGCGGCGCCGGTGCGCCCGCAGCTCGGGCTCACCCGTTTCCCTATGGCTCTCCATGACTCTCCTCCGGGGCTCGCGGACAACGAAGAGGGTACGGCGACGCTCCGCCGTACCCTCAAAGCGATTTATGACTATTTACCCGGATTCAAGTTACCCGGATTCCAGCCGAAGCTCGCGAACGATCTCCTCAGCGCTCACGTCCCGCGTGGGCCCGGAATAGGCCCCGAAGAACATCTCGTTGTAGGCGTGCCTGAAGCATCCCGCCAGCAGGAGGCGGGCGCTGGCATCGGGATCCGCCGCGGCGGTCACCCGGCCGATCCGCTGCTCGGCCCCGAGGTAGGCGGCCAGCGGCGCGATCTCGGCCAGCGGCCCGAGGCCGTTGTCGCGGATCGCCTCACGGAAGCGGACCGTCACGCTGGGCGAGGTGAAGGCGGGCAGCGCCGCCGACTGGATCTCGGCGTAGTAGTCGATCCCGGCCCGTGCGATGGGCAGCAGGTTGTCGTTGACGCGGCCCTTGCCGACCAGGTGCGAGAGGTCGTGCAGGATGCGCAGCCACAGGGGCAGGCGATCCTGGAGCAGGGCGAGGAAGTGGTCCACGGGCCCGCCGGTGCGGTCCTCGCGGAGCGAGACGGCCATCTCGAGTACGCGCCGCCTGGTGTCCTGACTTCTTTGGTGCGGATCTAGGTGGGGAGTCGCCATGGTTGGCCTAACGTGCGCAGTCACATGGGTAGGTTCGACGTGGCACCCGGCGATTTCGCCGTTGTTATGGAGCCGTGTTTCTCCTGGTTATGCAATTGTTGCCGGCTGGTGTTCCAACTGTGTACAAATGGCGCGGGTCACTGATTATTACCTGAAACCCGGGAGAAATATGGCAACAATGACCTGAGAATCAGCTGTCAGTATCGCGGTCGCGGCGCCGCAGATACCGCTCGAACTCCGCCGCGATGGCATCGCCACTGGCCTCGGGCAGCTCCGCGGCGTCCTTGCGCTCCTCCAGCTCCTTGACGTACTCGGCCACCTCGCTGTCCTGCGAGGCCAGCTCGTCCACGCCGTGCTCCCACGCGCGCGCCTCCTCGTCGAGCTCGCCGAGCGGCATGGAGATCTCCAGCACGTCCTCCAGGCGGCGCAGCAGCGCCAGCGTCGCCTTCGGGTTGGGCGGCTGGGCGACGTAGTGGGGCACCGAGGCCCACAGGGAGATCGCGCTCAGCCCGCCCAGCGCGAAGGCGTGCTGCAGCACCCCCACGATGCCCGTCGGGCCCTCGTAGCGGCTGAGCTCCAGGTTGAGCGAACGCGCCAGCCCCTCCTCGGAGGCGGTGCCCAGGATCGGCACGGGGCGGGTGTGCGGCGAGTCGTTGAGCAGGGCGCCCAGCATGACCGTCGTCTCGATGCCCAGCTCGCGGCAGACCTCGATGATCTCCTCGCAGAACGACTTCCAGCGCATGTTCGGCTCGATGCCGCGCAGCAGCACCACGTCGCGCTCGGACCCCGGCGGCCTGGCCAGCGAGAACCGCGTCGTCGGCCAGACGATGCGACGCTCGGCCCCGTCGGTCAGCTCCACCACCGGCCTGGTCACCTGGAAGTCGTAATAGTCTTCGGGATCGAGCTCGGTCAGCGGCTCCGCCTTCCAGGCGCTCTCCAGGTGGCTGATGACACCGCTGGAGGCCTCGCCCGCGTCGTTCCACCCCTCGAACGCGGCGATCAGCACCGGGTCGACGAGCTCGGGGAACCTTTCGAGCTCGATCACGTGTCGCCTCCTCCTTCGGCTGGCATTCGACTAAGCCTATGCGCTGAGGGGGGTCTCGCGTCACTGATCTCGTTGCGCCACGGGCGTACTGCCTGGTACGGGCGTCACCGCCCCGACGTGGTGCGCACGATGAGCACGTCGCACCCGGCCCGGTGCGAGACGCCGGAGGGCACCGATCCCAGCAGCCGCCCGGCCAGCGAGTTCAGCCCCCTGTTGCCCACCACGAGCAGTTCGGCCCGGTGCTCGCCGGCCAGCCTGACCAGCACGTCCACGGCCTCGCCCGCCTCGGCGGCCAGCACGACCTCCCCGGCCCCCGCGGCCACCGCGCTCTCGCGCGCCGCCCGCAGCGTGTCCTCGGCCGGCGTCGACCCGCTCACCTTGTACGCCAGCTCGCCCAGCCGGTCGGCGGCCGGGGCCCGCTCGCTCTCGCGCATCGGCAGGTAGGCGCAGGCCACCACCAGCCGGGCGCGGGTCGCCGCGGCCAGTTCTGCGGCGGCCGTGACGGCGCGCAGAGAGGAGGCCGAACCGTCGGTCCCGACGAGAATGGTCTGATAACGCACAGCGCCTCCTATTGGACGCTTTATTGAATATCTTCCCCGGCACCATAGCGCCTCGATCGCAGCCGATAAGCTGGGGCCCATGAGCGACTCCCCATCCTTCCGCGAAGTACTGTCCCAGCGCGTAATGGTCGCCGACGGGGCCATGGGGACGATGCTGCAGGCAGCCGATCCCACCCTCGAGGACTTCCTGGACCTCGAAGGGTGCAACGAGGTCCTCAACGTCACCCGGCCCGACATCGTGCAGAGCGTGCACGACGCCTACTTCGAGGTGGGCGTCGACTGCGTGGAGACCAACACCTTCGGCGCGAACCTCGCGGCGCTGGGCGAGTACGACATCCCCGAGCGTGTCTTCGAGTACTCGGAGGCCGGGGCGCGCATCGCGCGCGAGCGCGCCGATCACTGGTCCACGCCCGACCACCCGCGCTTCGTCCTCGGCTCCATGGGGCCGGGCACCAAGCTGCCGACGCTGGGGCACCTGCCGTACGAGAAGCTGCGCGACGCCTACATGGACAACGCGGCCGGTCTGATCTCCGGCGGCGCCGACGCGCTCATCATCGAGACCTGCCAGGACCTCCTCCAGGTCAAGGCGGCCGTCATCGGCGCCAAGCGAGCCGTGGCCGACTCCGGGCGCGACGTGCCGGTCATCGCCCAGGTCACCATCGAGACCAACGGCGCCATGCTGCTCGGCTCCGAGATCGGCGCGGCGCTCACCGCGATCGAACCCCTCGGCGTCGACGTCATCGGCCTCAACTGCGCCACCGGACCGGCCGAGATGAGCGAGCACCTGCGCTACCTCGCCCGCCACTCGCGTACCAGGCTGTCGTGCATGCCCAACGCGGGCCTGCCCGTGCTCACCTCCGACGGCGCCTACTACCCGCTCAGCGCGGAAGAGCTGTCCGACGCGCACGAGACGTTCACCCGCGACTACGGCCTGTCCCTGGTCGGCGGCTGCTGCGGCACCACCCCCGAGCACCTGCGCCAGGTCGTCGACCGCGTGCGCGGGCGCGAGGTGGTCAACCGCCGCCCCCACCCCGAGCCCGGCGCCTCCTCGCTCTACCAGACGGTCCCCTTCCGCCAGGACACCAGCTACCTGGCCATCGGCGAGCGCTGCAACACCAACGGCTCCAAGGCCTTCCGCGAGGCCATGCTCGAAGGCCGCTGGGACGACTGCGTCGAGACCGCCCGCGACCAGGCCCGCGGCGGCGCCCACATGCTCGACCTGTGCGTCGACTACGTCGGCCGCGACGGCGTGGCCGACATGAAGGAACTGGCCTTCCGCTTCGCCACCGCCTCCACGCTGCCGATCATGCTCGACTCCACCGAGCCCGAGGTCCTGCGGGCCGGCCTGGAGATGCTGGGCGGGCGCGCCGCCGTCAACTCCGTCAACTACGAGGACGGCGACGGCCCCGACTCCCGCTTCCAGAAGATCATGCGGCTGGTCAGCGAGCACGGCTCCGCCGTCGTCGCCCTGACCATCGACGAGGAGGGCCAGGCCCGCACCGCCGACTGGAAGGTGCGCGTCGCCAGCCGCCTCATCGACGACCTGACCGGCAACTGGGGCATGCGCGTCGAGGACATCATCGTCGACTGCCTGACCTTCCCCATCGCCACCGGCCAGGAGGAGACCCGCCGCGACGGCGTCGAGACCATCGAGGCCATCCGCGAGCTCAAGCGGCGCTACCCGGGCGTGCAGACGACGCTGGGCCTGTCGAACATCTCCTTCGGCCTCAACCCGGCCGCCCGCATCGTGCTCAACTCGGTCTTCCTCAACGAGTGCGTCAACGCCGGCCTCGACTCGGCCATCGTGCACGCCTCCAAGATCCTGCCGATGGCCCGCATCCCCGACGAGCAGCGCCAGGTCGCCCTCGACATGGTCTACGACCGCCGCCGCGAGGGCTACGACCCGCTGCAGCGCTACATGGACCTGTTCGAAGGCGTCGACGCCGCCGCGATGCGCCAGAGCAAGTCGGCCGAGCTCGCCGCCATGCCGCTGGGGGAGCGGCTCAAGCACCGCATCATCGACGGCGAGAAGAAGGGCCTGGAGGCCGACCTCGACGAGGCCCTCGGCCAGCGCCCCGCCCTGGAGATCATCAACGACACGCTGCTCGACGGGATGAAGACCGTCGGCGAGCTGTTCGGCTCCGGGCAGATGCAGCTGCCGTTCGTGCTGCAGTCGGCGGAGGTCATGAAGACCGCCGTCGCCCACCTCGAACCCCACATGGAGAAGGTCGAGGGCGAGACCAAGGGCCGCATCGTGCTGGCCACCGTCAAGGGCGACGTCCACGACATCGGCAAGAACCTCGTCGACATCATCCTGTCCAACAACGGCTACGAGGTCGTCAACCTCGGCATCAAGCAGCCGGTCAGCGCCATCCTGGAGGCCGCCGACGAGCAGAAGGCCGACGTCATCGGCATGTCCGGCCTGCTGGTCAAGTCGACCGTCATCATGAAGGAGAACCTCGAGGAGATGAACTCCCGCGGCATCTCCGAGCGCTACCCGGTGCTGCTCGGCGGCGCCGCCCTCACCCGCGCCTACGTCGAGCAGGACCTCGCCGAGCTCTTCCAGGGCGAGGTCCGCTACGCCCGTGACGCCTTCGAGGGCCTGCGCCTCATGGACTCCTTCATGGCCGTCAAGCGCGGCGTGGCGGGCGCGACGCTGCCGCCGCTGCGCGAGCGCCGCGTCAAGTCCGGCGCCACCCTGGTCCGCACACCCGTGGAGGCGCTGCCCGCCCGCTCCGACGTGGCCGCCGACAACCCGTTGCCGCGCTCGCCGTTCACCGGCGACCGCATCGTCAAGGGCATCTCGCTCGCCGAGTACTCCGCCTTCCTGGACGAGCGCGCGCTCTTCCTCGGCCAATGGGGACTCAAGCCCACCCGCGGCGGCGACGGACCCGGCTACGAGGAGCTCGTCGAGACCGAGGGCCGCCCGAGGCTGCGCATGTGGCTCGACCGCATGCAGACCGAGGGCCTGCTGGAGGCGGCGGTCGTCTACGGCTACTTCCCGTGCGTCAGCGACGGCGACTCGCTCATCATCCTCGACGACGCCGGAAACGAGCGCACCCGCTTCACCTTCCCGCGCCAGCGCCGCGACCGGCACCTGTGCCTGTCGGACTTCTTCCGCTCCAAGGACTCGGGCGAGGTCGACATGGTCGGCTTCCAGGTGGCCACGATGGGCGGCAAGATCTCCGAGGCCACCGCCGAACTGTTCGCCAAGGACGCCTACCGCGACTACCTCGAACTCCACGGCCTGTCCGTCCAGCTCACCGAGGCGCTCGCCGAGTACTGGCACGCCCGCGTCCGCTCCGAGTGGGGCATCGGGGGCGAGGAGTCGCTGGACGACATGCTCAAGGTCAACATCCAGGGCTGCCGCTACTCCTTCGGCTACCCCGCCTGCCCCAACCTCGAGGACCAGGTCCAGCTCTTCCAGCTGCTGGACCCGGAGCGCATCGGGGTGACCCTGTCGGAGGAGTTCCAGCTCCACCCCGAACAGGCCACCAGCGCCCTCGTCGCCCACCACCCGGAGGCGAAGTACTTCAACGTGTAGGCGCTCCAGGCCGCCGTGCGCCGGTTCGGGCGGGCCGCCTCGCGGTTCGTCCGGCCTGTTCTCCGTTACGGCAAGCCGGGCAGGCCACCGCCCGCCGTCGCGGGCGGGCCGCTCGGTCCGTGCGCCCGGCAGCCGGACACACGCCCCACCGCGACAAGGCACGCCCGGCCACCCGCCGTGGCCACCGGCCTGCCCGGCGCTCCGGCTCGGTCGTCTCGGTGAACAGGCGCGCGCCGTTACCCGCCGGCGAGCTCCCGCCCGGCCCGGGTCTTCGGGTCCGGGTCGCACGCGATCTGGACGCGGAGGGTTCTGGCGGGGGCTGGGAGGGTGCGGGGTTGGGCTATGGGGCCCGCTGGGAAGGTGCTACTTGAGGAGATAGGTGGTGCCAAGGCTGTTGGGGCGCTTCGTGGGACCCGGTCGACGGAGAATTTTCGGCGGCTGGGAATGTGGAGGCTCGGGGCGGCTGTTGAACTCTGCCCCTGGGCAGGGGTGACAACCGGACGGAACGGGGGATGGATGGACGCGGCGTTCTTCGACATGGACGGGCTTCTGGTCGACACCGAGAAGGTGTGGCTGCTGGTGGAGACCGACTGCATGGCCAGGCTCGGCGGCGAATGGAACCACGAGCACCAGACCCACCTCGTCGGCGGCTCCATGGAGCGCACCGTCGCCTACATGCTGGACGTGTCCGGCTCCTCGGTGCCCCCGCAGACCCTGCGCACCTGGATGATCGACGGCATGGTGGCCCGCCTCGCGGGCGGCGTCGACGTCATGCCCGGCGCCCTGGAACTGGTGGAGGCCCTGCGCGCCGAAGGCGTGCCGGTGGGGCTGGTCACCTCGTCGCTCAAGGAGATCGCCGAAGCCATCCTGGCCTTCGTGGGCCGTGACCGCTTCGACGTCATCATCACCGCCGACGACGTCGAACGCACCAAGCCCGACCCCGAGCCCTACCTGACCGCCGCGGGCCTGCTGGACGTCTCCCCGGCCCGCAGCGTGGTCCTGGAGGACTCCCCGAACGGCGTGGCGGCGGGAACGGCCGCGGGCTGCGCGGTGGTGGCGGTCCCCAGCCTCCTCCCCATAGAACCCGCCCCAGGCCGCCTGGTCGTGTCCTCCCTGTCACAGGTGACCACGGCCCACCTGCGCGACCTGGTCACGACCCACACCCCGGCACCCCGCCCCGTCTAACTCCACCGGACCCACCGGCATATGGGCCTCACCGGGCGTGCCTTGGCCGGCGCGTGCCCGTGGGCCCTTGGCGGGGTCGGGTCGTGCCTCGGGGTGGAGGCGTGTCTTTCGGCCCCCGGGCAGGGGCCGCGCCGCGTGTCTTGGGGCGGCGTTGCGGCGGGGACCCGTGGGCCCTCACCGGCGGCGCTTGACGGGCGCCCGCGCACGGCGGTGGGGCGGGTGTGCGGGGGCGGAGCCGTAAAGGAGAGGCAGAAAGACGGCGAAGCCGTCGGAGCGACATCAGCGCGCGCCGTCGGAGCGGCACAAGCGCGCGCTGTCGGGGTGACGCGAGCGTGCGCTGTCGGCGGAAGAAGAGATCGGCGGAACCTCCCCTAGGGGATGGGCCGTTCTTAGGGAGGAGGGGGCGGTGCGCGTGCGCGTGCCAGGATGGGTGTAACCGAGAGCTAGGGGATGTGGGCATGTTCGACACCATTTTGTGGCTGCCGGTCTGTGCCGGGGCCACCGGCCTGGGGCTGGTGCTGAGCTTCCTGGCCTGGCGGCGCAGGGGCGCCACCGCCGGGATCCGCGGGGTGGCGTGGTCGCTGCTGCCCATCGCCGCCTACCTGACCGGGGCCCATGCGCTGATCTGGGGGATCGTGGCGTCCGTGGTCGGGTTCGTGACCGGGCTGGTCGCGGGGATCATCAACCCGTTCGTGTGGGCGGGGGTCGGGCTGGCGGGGCTGGCGGTGGTGCTGTTCGTGGTCTCCGGCGTGATGCGCAAGCGCGGCGTCGGCGGGGCCACACCGAAGCAGCCCAAGCAGGCGAAGGTCAAGAGCGGGGTCAAGACGGGCGAGACGCCCGCCGCGCCGGCGGCTACGGCGCCGCAGGCCGTCAATCCGTCGCCCGCCCCCGCCAAGGGGCGGACAAAAGACGATGACTTCTCTGACATCGAGGAGATCCTGAAGCGCCGCGGTATCGGGTGAAATCAGTGCAATGTCACAGTTCCGAGACCCAACCGGAACTGCGTGTAGACAAACACGTCAAGATCAATACGAATGAGTTTCACGAGAATCACAGTTGAGCCACATAGCTGTCTGAGGGACTAGTCAGCGCAGCTCAGCGCATACATTCTGCACCCTGGGGCCGTGACATACGGTCCTGCAATCACGGCGGTCCCTGACCGGGCACCGCCGAACGGACGATGTCGTCTGCAACCCAGGGGGCCAGAAGTCAATGCGCACAACTTCTGGCATTGCGGGTGCGGGCGTGGGAGGGCGCGCATGACCGCACCGCTGGATGTTCCCGAGTCGGCGAAGGAAGCAGTTCCTGAAGCCGTGGTGACGGGCGTGGACCGCAAGGCGATCCAGGGCCGTTCACTTGGGCAGATCGCGTGGTTGCGCCTGAAGCGCGACAAGGTCGCCATGGTCGGCGCCGGCGTCATCATCTTCCTGATCCTGGTCGCGGTCTTCGCTCCGCTGATCGTGAAGTGGTTCGGGCACCCGCCGCTCGAGTTCCACCGCGACATGATCGACCAGGAGACCCAGATCCCCAAGGACCGGTTCGGCGGGATCAGCTGGGACTACCTCTTCGGCGTCGACCCGCAGTGGGGCCGCGACATCTTCAGCCGCGTCGTCTACGGCGCGCGCATCTCGCTGCTCATCGCCTTCCTGGCCACGCTGCTCTCGGTCGGCATCGGCACCATCCTCGGCGTCACGGCCGGCTTCTTCGGCGGCTGGGTCGACACCGTCATCAGCCGCCTCATGGACGTGTTCCTGGCCTTCCCGCTGCTGGTGTTCGCCATCGCCCTGGCCGGTGTGGTGCCCGACACGGCGTTCGGGCTCTCCGGCGACGCGTTGCGCGTCTCCCTGCTGATCTTCATCATCGGCTTCTTCAACTGGCCCTACATCGGGCGTATCGTCCGGGGCCAGACGCTCTCGCTGCGCGAGCGGGAGTTCGTCGACGCCGCCAGGAGCCTGGGGGCGCGCGGGCCGTACATCATCTTCCGTGAGGTCCTGCCCAACCTCGTGGCCCCGATCCTCATCTACTCGACGCTGCTGATCCCGTCGAACATCCTGTTCGAGGCGGCGCTGAGCTTCCTCGGTGTGGGCGTGCGCCCGCCGACCCCGACCTGGGGCGGCATGCTCTCCGACGCGGCGCGCATCTACACCGTCCCGCACTACGCGATCTTCCCGGGTCTCGCGATCTTCCTCACCGTGCTCGCCTTCAACCTCTTCGGAGACGGCCTGCGCGACGCGCTCGACCCGCGCGGCAACCGATGACCTGCCCGACCACCGCATGACCGACCACCGCAATTTCCTGGCTCCTACCTACAAGGGGTGTAGTAAGAGATGATGAAAAAGCCCGCTCTGGCGAAGGCCGCGCTCGTCGCGGCGCTCGCCATGGGCCTGGCGGCCTGTGGAGGCACCAGCACCCAGACGCCTCCCAAGGCCGGCGAGTCAGGCAAGCCCGCCGCCAAGGAGGAGTTCAACGCTGCTCTGACGGGGGTGTTCAACCCGTCCACGAAGAAGGGCGGCACCCTCAAGCTGGCGAACTCCGGTGACTGGGACTCCCTCGACCCGGCCGACACCTACTACGGCTACTCGTGGAACTTCATCCGGCTGTACGGCCGCGCCCTGATGTTCTTCCCCGGCAAGCCCGGGGCCGAGGGCGCCAAGCCGGTTCCGGACCTGGCGGCGGAGGCCGGCAAGCCGAGCGCCGACTTCAAGACCTGGACCTACACGCTGCGTGACGGCCTGAAGTACGAGGACGGCACCCCGATCGTGGCCAAGGACGTCGCGTACGCGGTGGCTCGCGCCTTCGACAAGGTGACCTTCCCCAACGGCCCCACCTACCTCAACGACATGCTGAACTGGCCCAAGGACTACAAGGGCCCGTACAAGTCGAAGGGCGCCGACTTCAGCTCCGCCGTCGAGGCCCCGGACGACAAGACCGTCGTCTTCCACCTCAAGGAGCCCTACTCCGGCTTCGACTACATCGTCCAGATGTCGCCGACGATCCCGGTCCCCGAGGCCAAGGACACCGGCGCGAAGTACCGCGAGCACGTGATCTCCTCCGGTCCGTACATGTTCGAGAAGAACGAGATCGGCAAGGGCTTCACGCTGGTCCGTAACCCGCACTGGAGCGAGGCCGTCGACCCGAACCGTCCGGCCCTGCCGGACAAGTACGAGGTCACGACGAACGTCAACGCCGACGACATGGACAACCGGGTCATCTCCGGTGACCTCCACGTCGCCATCGAGGGCACCGGTGTCCAGCCGGCCGCGCTGAGCAAGGTCCTGCCGGACCCGGCTCTGAAGGCTCGCGCCGACAACATCACCATCCAGCGCCTCTGGTACACCTCGATCAACCCGACGGTGAAGCCGTTCGACAACAAGGACTGCCGGATCGCCGTGCAGTACGCGATGGACAAGACCGGCTACGTCGCCGCCTACGGCGGCCCGACCGGTGGCGAGATCGCGACCAACCTGCTGCCGCCGACGATCCCCGGCGCCCAGAAGATCGACCTCTACCCCTCTCCCGAGGGCAAGGGCGACATCGCCAAGGCCAAGGAGCACCTGACCAAGTGCGGTCAGCCGAACGGCTTCGAGACCTCCGTCTCCTACCGCGCCGAGCGCCCCAAGGAGAAGGCGACCGCCGAGGCGATCAAGGACTCGCTGGCCCGGGCCGGCATCAACGTCACCATCAAGCCGTACCCGCTGAAGGACTACTTCTCCAGCTTCGCCGGCAAGCCCTCCTTCGTCGTGAAGGAGAACCTGGGCCTGGTCGTCAACGGCTGGGGCTCCGACTGGCCTGACGGCTACGGCTTCCTGCAGCAGATCACCGACAGCCGCGTCATCCGTGAGGGCGGCGGCTCGTCCAACACCTCGGTCCGCATCCCCGACGTGGACGCCATGCTCGACAAGGCGCGCGTCGAGGCCGACATCACCAAGCGTGAGCCGATGTGGGCGGAGATCGACAAGCGGGTCATGGAAGAGTCCGTCATCATGCCGGGCATCTGGGCCAAGTCGCTGCTCGTCCGCGGCAAGGGCGTGACCAACGTCCTCATCTCCGACGGCCAGCAGATGTACGACTACGTCGCGATGGGCGTCGAGTAGGTCCTCTTCCCGCAGTCAACGAGTAGTTAAAGGCAGGTGAAGGCCAGAGGTGGCCGCCGGGAGCGATCCTCCCGGCGGCCACCGGGCCGGGCACTGTGGTCACATACATCATCAGGCGTCTGATCGGCGCGCTGGTCATGCTCGGCATCGTCAGCATGGTCACCTTCGCGATCTTCTTCCTCGTGCCGCAACTCGCCGGCGCCACCCCCGAGGGCATGGCCAGCCGCTACGTCGGCCGCACCGCCACCGGGGAGACCGCCAAGCTCGCGGCGGAACGGCTCGGGTTCAACGACCCGCTGGTCGTCCAGTACGGGAGGTACGTCAAGGGCATCGTCGCCGGGGCGGAGTACGACTACGGCGCCGGTGTCGAGCAGTGCCCGCCGCCCTGCCTGGGCTACTCGTTCATCACGCAGCAGCCGGTGTTCCCCGACCTGATGAACCGGCTCCCGGTCACGTTGTCGCTCGCCCTGGGCGCCGCCGTCCTCTGGGTCGGCCTGGGAGTGGGCATCGGCGTGCTGTCGGCCTTGCGAAGAGGCAGCGTCTTCGACCGGACCGCGATGATCATCGCACTGGCCGGAGTCTCGCTGCCGATCTTCTTCACCGCGCTCATCGCGCTCCAGGTCTTCTCCTACGGAAACCCCTTCGCCTTCGCCGCCCAGGGCGGCACCTACACCACCATCCAGGACTCCCTGCCCCTCTGGGCCTACGCGCTGCTCCTGCCATGGGTGACGCTGGCCTTCCAGTTCGCCGCCGGGTACGCGCGCCTGACTCGGGCCGGAATGCTGGAGACCATGAACGAGGACTACATCCGCACCGCCAGGGCCAAGGGCCTGAAGGAACGCAGAGTGGTCGTCAAACACGGGCTGCGCGGGGCGCTGACCCCCATCATCACGATCTTCGGTCTCGACTTCGGCCTGCTCATCGGCGGCGCCGTACTGACGGAGAGCGCCTTCTCCCTCAACGGGCTCGGCAAGTACGCCATCCAGGCCATCACCGACCAGGACCTGCCCAAGGTCATGGGCGTGACCCTGCTGGCCGCTCTCTTCGTGGTCACCGCCAACCTGATCGTCGACCTGCTCTACGCGGTCGTGGACCCGAGAGTGAGGCTGTCGTGACCTTTCTGGAACTGAAGGACCTCAAGGTCCACTTCCCGACCGACGACGGCCTGGTCAAGTCGGTGGACGGCCTGTCGTTCAGCCTTGAGCGCGGCAAGACGCTCGGCATCGTGGGCGAGTCCGGCTCCGGCAAGTCCGTCACCAGCCTCGGCATCCTCGGCCTGCACAAGGGCGGCCGGGCCAAGATCTCCGGCGAGATCTGGCTCGACGGCGAGGAGCTCGTCTCCGCCACGCCCGAGCACGTACGCCGGCTGCGCGGCAAGAAGATGGCGATGATCTTCCAGGATCCGCTGTCGGCCATGCACCCGTACTACACGGTCGGCGACCAGATCATCGAGGCGTACCGCATCCACCACGACGTGTCGAAGTCGGTCGCCCGCAAGCACGCCATCGACATGCTCGGCCGCGTCGGCATCCCGACCCCGGGCAAGCGCGTCGACGACTACCCGCACCTGTTCTCCGGCGGCATGCGCCAGCGCGCCATGATCGCGATGGCGCTGTCGTGCGACCCGGAACTGCTCATCGCCGACGAGCCGACCACCGCGCTCGACGTGACCGTGCAGGCGCAGATCCTCGACCTCATGCGCGAGCTTCAGACGGAGTTCAACTCCGCGCTGATCATCATCACCCACGACCTGGGCGTCGTCGCCGAACTGTCCGACGACATCCTGGTGATGTACGGCGGAAAGTGCATCGAGTACGGCGCCGCCGAAGACATCTTCTACCGTCCCGAGCACCCCTACACATGGGGTCTACTGGGATCGATGCCGCGGCTGGACCGCGAGCGCACCGAACGGCTGCTGCCGATCAAGGGCTCGCCGCCTTCGCTCATCAACGTGCCCGACGGCTGCGCGTTCCACCCGCGCTGCCCCTACGCCGACCGGACCGAGGGCAAGTCCAACACCGAGGTCCCGGCCCTGCTCGAAACCGAGGGCGGGCACATGGTGCGCTGCCACATGGCCAAGACCGAGCGGCGCACGCTGTGGGAGAATGAGATCAAGCCAGTGCTGGAGACCCAGTGAGCGAAAACGAGCCGCTGCTGTCCGTTCGGGACCTGCAGAAGCACTTCCCCGTGACCAAGGGCCTGTTCAAGCGGCAGGTCGGCGCGGTCAAGGCCGTCGACGGGATCTCCTTCGACGTCTTCAAGGGTGAGACGCTGGGCCTGGTCGGCGAGTCCGGCTGCGGCAAGTCCACCACCGGCCGCCTCGTCACCCGCCTCCTGGAGCCCACGGGCGGCCAGGTCGTCTTCGAGGGCCAGGACATCACCCACATGGCGCAGGGCCGGCTCCGGCCGCTCCGCCGCGACATGCAGATGATCTTCCAGGACCCGTACTCCTCCCTGAACCCCCGGCACACGGTCGGCGCCATCGTCGGCGCGCCGTTCCGCATCCAGGGGATCAACACCGAGGGCGGCGTCAAGAAGGCGGTCCAGGAGATCCTGGAGCTGGTCGGCCTCAACCCCGAGCACTACAACCGCTACCCGCACGAGTTCTCCGGCGGCCAGCGCCAGCGCATCGGCATCGCCCGCACGCTCGCGCTCAAGCCCAAGCTGATCATCGCCGACGAGCCCGTCTCGGCCCTGGACGTCTCCATCCAGGCCCAGGTCGTCAACCTTCTGGAAGACCTGCAGAACGAGCTCGACCTGACGTACGTGGTCATCGCCCACGACCTGTCGGTGGTCCGCCACATCAGCGACCGGGTCGCGGTCATGTACCTCGGCAAGATCGTCGAGATCGCCGACCGCAAGCGGCTCTACAGCTCGCCCATGCACCCGTACACCAACGCGCTGCTGTCGGCGGTGCCGGTGCCGGACCCGAAGAACCGCAAGGACCGCGAGCGCATCCGGCTGACCGGTGACGTCCCCAGCCCGCTGAACCCGCCGCCCGCGTGCCGCTTCCACACGCGCTGCTGGAAGGCGCAGGAGATCTGCAAGACGGTGGAGCCACCGCTCGAGGAACTGTCCAGCGGCCACCGCGTCGCCTGCCACTTCCCCGAGAACGCCGTCGCCCCGGCGCCGTCGTTGACCGCTGCGCCCTGATCGCCGTTCGTTTCCAGGTCGCGCCCGCCGTCGCCGCGGCGGGCGCGGTGCTCTCCGCCGCGGCTTCTTCCGTTACGGCGTGTTTTCCGTCACGGCGTGTTTTCCGTTACGGCAAGCCACCCACACGCCCCCCGCCGACGTGGGCGCGCGCCCGTGCGAGGTCGCCCGGCAGTCTGACGTGGTCCTCGCCGCTACGGCGATCCGTGGGCCGGGCACCGCTGCCCAGCTCGCCACCGCACCACGCGCCGACCTCCACCGCGCGGCTCCCCGCCGCGCGGCGCGCCCCTGGCTGTCGCCCACGCGAAACCCAGCGCCCTTCAGGGGCAGGCAGCCCCGGGCTCGCCCAACGCGCCGAGCGGCTAGGACAGGGCGCCCGGGGTGATCAGGCCGGTTTCGTAGGCCAGGACCACGGCCTGGACGCGGTCGCGCAGGCCGAGCTTGGTCAGGACGTTGCCCACGTGCGTCTTGACCGTGGTCTCGCTCACCACCAGCTTGGCCGCGATCTCCGCGTTGGACATGCCCTTGGCGATGAGCTTGAGCACCTCCAGCTCCCGCTCCGTCAGCCGGTCCAGCCGCGCCGGAGTGCTCTCCTGGTAGGCGGAGGGCAGCTTGGCCGCGAACCGGTCCAGCAGGCGCCGCGTCACACTCGGCGCCACGATCGCGTCGCCGTCGGCCACGACCCGGATCGCCTGCACGAGCTCGTCCGGCGGTACGTCCTTGAGCAGGAACCCCGAGGCCCCGGCCCGCAACGCCTCCACGATGTACTCGTCCAGGTCGAACGTCGTCAGCACCAGCACCTTCGGCACATGCGCCCCGGACGCCGCCTCGCGCACGATGCGCCGCGTGGCCTCGATGCCGTCGACGCCGGGCATCCGGATGTCCATCAGCACCACGTCGGGCAGCAGCGCCCTGGTCTGTTCCTGCGCGTCCTTGCCGTCGCCGGCCTGGCCCACCACCGTGATGTCGGGCTCGGCCTCGAGAATCAGGCGGAAACCGGTACGCAGCAGCGGCTGGTCGTCCACCAGCAGCACTCTGATCGTCATCTTCCGTCCTTCAGCGGGAACCTCGCCCGCACCTCGAAACCGCCCCCCGGCCGAGGACCGATGCTCAGGATTCCACCATAAAGCGCCACCCGCTCGCGAATCCCCACCAAGCCATGCCCCGGCCGCGCCGCCACTCCGGCCGCGCCCCGGCCGTCGTCGGCGACCCGCACGTCCAGTTCGCGCGGCTCGTGCCGTACGGTCACCACGGCCTCGGCACCCGGCCCGGCGTGCCGCAAACTGTTGGTCAAACCCTCCTGAACCAGCCGATAGGCCGCCAGCTCAATCCCCGCGGGAACAGGCGTCTCGTGCCCCTCGACCGTCAGCCGCGTCGCCAGCCCCGCCTCGCGCATCTGCTCCACCAGTGCCGGCAACGCCGACATCCCGGGCTGCGGCCCCAGCTCGGCCGGCGAGCCGGCGCGCAGCACGCCCACGATGTCGCGCATCTCCGCCATCGCCTTGCGCCCGGTGTGCTCGACCGCCGACAGCGCCTCGCTGGCCAGTTCGGGATCGGACAGCAGCACCTTGCGCGCCGCCGCGGCCTGCACCGTCATCACGCTCACATGGTGCGCGATCACGTCGTGCAGCTCACGCGCGATCCGCGAGCGCTCCTCGGCGCGCGCCGCCCGCGTGTCGGCCTCCCTGGCCCGCTCCAGCCGCGCCGCCCGGTCCTTGAGCTCCTCGAAGTACGCCCGCCGCAGCCGGATGGCCCGGCCCACTCCCCAGGCGCCGGCCAGGAGCACCACGACGACGAGATGGTCCGCCCAGGTCAGCGCGTCGAGCGGGCTGAGCAGCGCGCCCGTGGCATAGACCAGCACGGCGAACATCAGCGCCGCCAGCGCCACCGCCAGCCCGCGCCTGGCCGCCACCGAGTACAGCAGCACCAGCCCGGCCACGCTGGCCAGGCCCATGCTGTAGCCGAGCGCGTTGAACAGGGTGTCAGGGACCGCGCTCGCCAGCAGCGCCCCGACCGGCCACTGCCGCCGGACGGCCAGCGGCACCGCCGTCAGCACGACCAGCGCCCCGCCCACCAGATCCGGCGACCGTACCGCGCCGGGGGGCTGGCCCGGCTGGGACAGGAGGTCGGCGGCGTCGTAGAGGAGAAACAACGCGAGCGAGCCCGCGGCCAGCACCACGGCAAGGACCGTGTCGCGAAACAGGGCTCGATCGTTGCGCACGAATTCACTGTAGGCCCAGCTCAAGCCGTGACTCCTCCTACCTTGGGAGGAATCCGCCCTCCTCACCACCCCAGCTCTCGGCGCGAACCACTCCCACAACGAACCGCCCCCGCCGGGCCGGCTCGGACGAGCGCGCGAGTGACATGGGCGCTCGGGGGGGCGCTGTGCGAGCCGAGCCCGCCGGACCGGGCCATTGACGCGCCGCCCACGTCGTGCGCGGGCCTGGAGCCCCGGGCACACGGCGGAGGCACTCGCGGGCAGAGCCGTGACGCTCCACCGACCACCGAGGCCGTCACGCCCGTGGCGCGCCCCGGCGGCTCGGCAGAAGGCCGCCCAGGGCTACAACTCGTCGGTCGCCGCCCGGCGGGTGCGGACGGCGTCGCCGGGGCGGCGGTCCGGGACGGGTGGGGGAGTGCCACCGAACTCCGGGCACAACGCCTGGTGGTCGCACCAGTCGCACAACCGCGAACGCCGTGCCCGCCACTCACCGGTCTCCAGCGCCCGCCGGATCGCCGCCCACAACGCCTCCACCTTCCGTTCGGTGGCGCGCAGGTCGGCCTCGTCGGGGGCGTACCGGAGGACCTCGCCGGCGCCGCCCAGATACACCAGCTGCAGCAACCGCGGCACCGAACCGCGCAGCCGCCACAGCACCAGCGCGTAGAACTTCATCTGGAACAGCGCCTTGGCCTCGAAGTCGGGCCCGGGGGCGCTGCCGGTCTTGTAGTCGACCACCCGCACCTCGCCCGTGGGCGCCACGTCCAGCCGGTCGACGTAACCGCGCAGCAGGAGGCCGCTGTCGAGCACGGCCTCCACGTACAGCTCACGTTCCGCGGGTTCGAGCCGGGTCGGGTCCTCCAGGGTGAAGTAGCGCTCCAGCATCGCCCGCGCCTGGTCGAGCCACTGGCGTTGCTCGGCGTCGTCGGCGAACATCCCGGCGAACGCGGGCTCCTCGCCCAGCAGGCGCTCCCACTGCGGGTCCAGCAGCTCCAGCGCCGCCGCGACCGACCGGCGCGGCGCGGGCAGGTCGTACAGGCGCTCCAGCACGGCGTGGACCACGGTGCCGCGCACGGCCGCCTGCGACGGCTTCTCCGGCAACTGGTCGATCACCCGGAAGCGGTAGAGAAGGGGACAGGTCATGAAGTCGCCCGCCCGGGAGGGGGAAAGGGCTCCGATGATCACCGGTTCGGTCAACGTCATGCACCGCACTGTAGGTCAAGACCCCGACAGAATGGGGGCCGCGAAACCAGGTTCGCGCGATCCGCCGCGTAGCATCAAGGCAGCAACAGCACGATCTCAAAGGGAGTCCAGTGAGCGACCAGCGGCCGCGGCAGGAATTCTCCGGTCTTCGGATGGGAAGCCCGTTCGGCATCCCCGTGTACGTGTCGTGGACCTGGCTCATCATCGCGGGCTTCATCACCATCAGCTTCCAGGACGTCTTCCGCCTGCCCGGCATGGGGGACTTCGAGGCCTACGGGGTGGCCTTCGCCTTCGCCGTACTCCTGTATCTGTCCGTGCTCCTGCACGAGCTCGCCCACAGCGTCCTCGCGAAGTGGTACGGCCTTCCGGTCCGGCGCATCACGCTCTACCTCCTCGGCGGCGTGTCCGAGATCGAGAAGGAGCCGCCGACGCCCGGCAAGGAGTTCATGATCGCCGCGGCGGGGCCGATCCTGTCGCTGGGGCTGGCGGCGGTGGGGCTGCTGGCCGACGCGTTCCTGATCGACGGGGCCGGCATCCCCGAGATCCTGATCAGGCAGCTGTGGTGGTCGAACCTGATCGTCGGCGTGTTCAACCTGCTGCCCGGCCTGCCCCTCGACGGCGGGCGCATGCTGCGCGCCGGCGTGTGGAAGCTCACCGCCAGCCCGGGGCGCGGCACCGTCGCCGCCGGCTGGACCGGCAGGGGCCTGGCGGTCGTGCTGATCCTCGTCCCGGTGGCGCTGTCGCTGCTGAGCGACCGTCCGATCGACACGCTGCAGCTCGTCTGGTCGGTGGTGCTGGCCTCGTTCATCTGGATGGGCGCCAGCCAGGCGCTGAACGTCGCCCGCATCCGCGCCCGCATCCCCCAGGTCAACGCCCGCCAGCTGGCCCGCAGGGCGATCCCGGTGATCGCCTCGACGCCGCTGTCGGAGGCGCTGCGCCAGGCCGCCGAGCAGAAGGCGGGCGCCGTCGTCGTGGTCGACCACGACGGCAGGCCGGTGGCGATCGTCAACGAGGCCGCCGTCCAGGCCACCCCGGAACACCGCCGCCCGTGGGTCGAGGTGGGCGCGCTGGCCAAGTCCCTGGAACCCGCCATGGTCCTGGCCGCCGACCTCACCGGAGAGCCCTTGATCGACGCCATGCGCGAGTCGCCGGCGGCCGAGTATCTGCTGGTCGAGCGGGGTGGCGAGATCTACGGCGTGCTGGCCACCGCCGACGTCAACCGGGTCTTCTCCGGGGTCTGACTGTTTTCCCCCCACAGGTCTGGCCGATAGGGTGCCATTTGGTCAGACTTGCACCAGTGCGGGGTTTGCCACGGTCCAGGGGTTTCACCGAATCGAGACCTTGGCTCCGTGGCCGACTGGGTATGCGTAAGGCTGGCGGCCAGCACCAAGGTGCCGGTGCCGCACAACCGCCGGCTTCCGGGGAGGAGAGGTTCAGTGACGGACCAGGGCTTCGGAGTGGTGCGTCCGCTTCCTGGCAACGGGCTGGTCGCCTACGTGGGCGGCCTGCTGCTGGTATGCGACGCTTCTGAGGCGACCGGAACCGAGCTGATCGAGGCCTTGCGGGAGACCGCCGCCACCGGTGGCGACGGCAGGGCCCTGGCCCGCCGCGCCGCCCAGGCGCTGGCCCGCGCGATGACCGGCGACCCGGCCACCTGCGCCGTGGCCGGGCCGGTGGGCGGCGGCGTGGCCGTACTCGTCAGCGGGGCGGCCACCGCCACGATCACCACCGCCGACGGCGAGACCCGCCTGTCCGGCAGCGACTCCCTCACCTGGGCCGACCGGCTCATCGCCGGACACGTGCACCGGGTCGAGCTGAGCCTGCCCGGGGCGGGGCAGCCGCACCCGGCGGTCCAGTTCGACGGCGGCGTGGTCGGCGGCGCCGGCCTGGTCGCTGACATGATCGACGCGCCCGCCCAGGCGCTCGCGGCCCCCGCTCCGGCGCCCGCCAAGCCGGCCGAACGGCGCCCGGCTTCGCGGCCGCTGACCGAGGAGCTGCCGCACACCGCCATCCACATGGACCCCGACCTCCTGCCGCAGCCCAAACCGGAGCCGGAGCCGGCTCCCGTGCAGATGGCTCCGTACCCGATGCCGAGCCCGGAGCCCGCCCGCGACGAGCGCCCGCCGTCCAGCCCGCCGACGTCCGAGCCGCACTTCGACCAGCCCCCGTACGAGCCGCAGCAGCCCTCCTTCGACCAGCCTCCGTTCGAGCAGCAGTCCACCTTCGACCAGCCGCCGCCCTTCGAGGCGCAGCAGCCGTCCTCCTTCGACCAGCCGCCGTTCGATCAGCCCCCGTTCGAGCAGCAGGGCGCGCCGTCCGGACAGCAGCCCGCGCAGGACCCGTGGGGCCCGCCGCCGCAGCAGGTGCCGCCGTCCCCGCCCATGGGCGGCGCACCCAGGCTCGACGAGCAGCCCCCCGGCAACGGCGCCGCGCCCTCCGACGGCGACCAGCGCCCCATGGTCTACGGCGTGGACTGCAAGAACGACCACTTCAACGACCCCCGCGTTCCCTACTGCGCGGTCTGCGGCATCGCCCTCGTGCAGCGCACGCTCGTCCCCTACAAGGGCCCGCGCCCGTCACTCGGCGTCCTCATCCTGGACGACGGCATGGCGCTGCCCCTGGAGGCCGACTACCTGCTGGGCCGCGACCCCGAGCGCGCCCCCGAGGTGGCCGGCGGCACCGCCCGCCCCGCCAAGGTCACCAGCCCCGACGGCTCGGTCTCCCGCCGCCACCTGCGCGTCGCCCTGGACGGCTGGGACGTCAACCTCGTCGACCTCGGCTCCGTCAACGGCACCCAGATCCAGCCGCCCGGCGACCCCAACTTCTACGACATCCCCCCGAACGAGCCCGTCACCATCACCCCCGGCACCACCGTCCGCGTCGGCGTCTCCCGCACCATGCGCTTCGAGGCCCACCGGGGATAGTCAGCTGGGTCCTTGTGGGTGGCTCCTCGCCTCACGGCTCTTGGGGTTACGGCTCTGGTGTTACGGCAAGCCACGCCCACCCCCACCCGCCGCACGTGGCGTGCGGCCTCCAGGGGAACGGTCATCGGCCGCGCGCCCGCGCCGCCGTGACGTGCGCGACGCCGGCCGGCCGACCGCGCCCAGGGACGCCACGGAACCGCGGACACGCGGCAGGCCCCATGGGCGCATGACGCGATGGCCGGCTTGCATGAGGGCGTGCGCACGCGAGCCATGCGCGGGAGAGGTCGTGGGCCCCGTGAGGTTGTCGGCCCGCGAGGTTGCGGGCGTGTGGTGGCTTGGGTAGTGGGGCTTTCAGTGGCGGGTCAGGGCCTTGGCCAGTTCGGCGGGGGAGTTGACGCCCAGTTTCCAGTAGGCCTGGTTGCGGTGGTTCATGGCGGTTCGGATGGCTATGCCCAGGCGTTCGGCGATCTCACGGTGGCTCAGGCCGGCGGCCGTCAGCTTGGCTACCTGGAGTTCCCGGCTGGTGAGGTTGGGGGCGGCCAGGCCCCGCAGGGCGGGGGTGTCGACGCCCTGGCAGGCTCCGGCCAGCGACCAGGCCTCGGTGGCCGCCGCCCGTGCCGCCTTCTCTCCCCGGGTGCGGCGTAGCAGGGACGCGGCCTGGGCGGCTGCCTCGGCCGCGTGCAGGCGCATACCCAGGGTGTCGAAGCCGGCCGCCACGTCCAGGAGACCGCCCGGGTCGTCGGCGGACAGGGCGCGGGCCTGGCGGGCGGCCAGCCGTACCCTGGAGCCGTCCATCACCGTGGTGAGCTCTTCCAGGCGGGGGAGGGCGGAGTGGGGTGCGCCGAGGCGTACCGCGTCGTGCAGGGCCACCGACTCGAACGCCGACAGGCCCGCCTCGCGGCACTCAGCGGCGGCGGCGAGGGCGAGTTCGGCGGCGTGTTCCAGCTCGCCGGCCGCGGCGGCTATCCATACGCGGGTCAGCGCCACCCAGCGGGTGAACGCGGTCCACGTGGCGCGGTTGCGGTCGAGAGCGGCGCGCAGGGTGGCGCGGGCGGCCGGTGCGTCCCCCCGAAGCGCCTGAACCGCCGCATACGCCCCCATACAGCCGCCTACGGTCACGGCGGTCTCGTGGTTGGCCGGGGAGTGGAGGATGAGGAGCGCGGCGCCCAGTTCGCCTCTGAGGGTCGCCGCGTGGCCCCGTGAGAGCGCCAGGCTGCCCTCGCCGCGCGACCATCCGCGCTGGCCGGCCAGTTCGGCGCGCATGGAGGCGATCGCCTGGTCCATGAGGGGGAGGTCGCCGGCGAAGTAGCCGCACATGGCCCACGTGGAGTGCAGGGGCGAGACCAGGGCGGGGATGCCGTCGCGCCAGGACGGTGCCTCGTCCAGGGCCTCGCGGACCAGTTCGGCGGCCTCCCGGGTGCGGCCGGAGTAGCAGAGGGCCAGGGCACGGGAGTTCAGCACCTGCGCCCGCAACACCGGGCCCAGCCTCACGCCGCGCGACCGCGCGGGGGCGGTCGTGTCCCCGGGAAGGGTCGTTGGGTCGGTAAGAGCCGCCGCGTCGGGCAGGGTCACCGCGTTGGGAAGGGCCGCCTCGTCGGGGAGAGCCGCTTCCTCCGGGAGGGTGGCCGCCTGAGGAAGGGGCGCGTCCTCCGGTAGCGGCAGGCCGGAGGTGCCGGTGACGACGGCCTTGAGCGGCACGGGGTCGCTGGTGCCCGGCTCCTCCACGGGCCGCGCGACGGACGGCGGCGCGCCGGGCAGAGGCGGCGAAGAGGCGGGGGGCGGGGCCGGGTCGGGGGGTGTGCCGGGGGACAGGAGGGTGTCGCTCAGGTGCAGGGCGTCGGCGGGGCGGGCGGCCGATGCCGTCAGGGACAGGCGGCGGGTGGCCAACTGCAGGCGCAGGGCCGGGTCTCGCAGGGACTTCTCGGTGGTGGCCAGGAGGTCGAGGGCGTCGCCCAGGCGGTCCATGCCCCAGGCCAGGTTGCTGGCGACGGCCTGGACCAGGCGGGCGCGGCCGGGTTCGTCGCGGGGCGGGGCGACGGCGTCCAGGACCGCGCGCGCACGGTCGGGCTGCTGGGCGTAGTCGAGGACGGTGGCCAGCTGGATCGCCGCCGTCGCGTTCCCGGTGGCCGTCTCCGTGGCGCCGCGGGCCGTCGTGGGCGTGCCCGCCGTCGCGGGGGCGCTTGCCGTACCGCCGTCCGTGCCCGCCTCCACGGCGGCCTCGCCCAGGCGGATCGCGGTCGGGTAGTCGTGTGCCGCCCACGCCAGGCGGCAGGCGGCCAGCAGCGGCTCGGGGTCCGCGCCCAGGCCGGCGGTCAGCCGCCACACGGTGACGCGGACGAGGTCCTCCACGCGGCGCAGGCCGGTGGGTTCGACGGCGGCGACGAGGTCGGCGTGCCTGCGGCGGCGGCGCAGCTCCGGGCAGTGTTCGCGGGCGACCTCGCCGTAGAGGGGGTGGCCGAGGCGGGCGATCTCGCGGCGGCGGTCCACGGCGACCTTGATGAGGCCGCGTTCCTCCGCTTCCAGGACCGCCTCCTCCGAGCACAGGGCCGACAGGGTTCTGGCGCCCACCGGCTCGGCGAAGGCCGTGTACTCCAGGACGGCCTTCAGGGCGGGCGACAGGGCGCCGATGCGTTCGTGGATGAGGTCGGCCAGGCGCGGGGCCAGCGGCGGGTCGCCGGTCAGCTTCCACACGCCCTGGATGGGGTGGAGCGATCCAGCGGCGCGCGCCGCCGTCACGACCTCCTGCAGGAACAGCGCGTTGCCCTCGGTGATCTCGCTCAGGCGCCGGGCGGTGGCGTCGTCGGGCGGTCCGCCGAGCGCGGCGGCGAGCACGGCCACGAGGTCGGCGTCGCTGAACGGGTCCACGTCGAGGCGGCGGACGTGGCCGTCGCGCCAGAGTCCCGTCATGGAGTCGGGGGCGGGCTCGCCGGTGCGGAGCGTGGCCACGAGGCGGGCCTGGCGGCCCCGTACCAGGGAGGCGACGACCTCGGCCGAGTGGCTGTCGAGCAGGTGCGCGTCGTCCACGGCGAGGACGAGGGTGCGGCCGCGGGCCTGCTTGAGGAGTTCCTCGCCCGCCCAGCGCAGCGTGTTGACCAGGTGGGGCGGGTGGTCGCGGGGGATGAGGTCGGCCAGTGCGCCGTTGGGGATGCCGCTGGCCGCCTTGGTCGCGGTGATCGGCAGGAGCGTGACCCTGCCCGGCCGGAAGGCCTCCAGGATCTTCCCGGCGAGCCTGCTCTTGCCCACCCCGGCGGGACCGGCGACGAGCACGCCCTGCGCGGTCGGATCGCGCGCGAGGCGGACCAGATGTTCCAGTTCCTGCCTGCGCCCGGCGAACGGCCAGGTCTTCATACTGGGAGATTACGCCCTTGATGCAATTAATGTGATCGAATATCTTCCGTTCTGTGGCGCGGTGGGGGGCGAAATTCGACGTCGATTGCCCGGGTTGCGGACGGCAGACTCTGGCCCGTGAAGCGGACGCGCCGCACCGGGTTTTTCTCCCGACCGAATTGCAGCCTTTTGTGCTGGCCGCCTGCCAGAGTTGCCGCCAGGTGATGCTGCTGCTGTCCGGGGAGCCCGCGCCGGACGCCGACCCCGACGACCTGCCCGCCCGTCCCGCCGAGGTGCTGTGGCCGACGCCCGGACGGGAGATCGGCGAGCAGGTTCCCGCCCTCGTGCGGGCCGAGCTCACCCAGGCCAGGGCGGGCCTGCGCGCGGGCTCCGCGGCCGCGGCGGTGCTGCACGTGCGGCGCCTGCTGGAGGCGGTCTGCGCCGACCACGGCATCACCGGCCGCACGCTCTTCCACGCCCTGCGCGAGCTGCGGGCGGCCGGCCGGATCGACGGATGGCTCCTGAGCTGGGCCGAGGAACTGCGCGAACTCGGCAACGAAGCCGCCCACCTCGGCGCCGCCCCGCTCACCCGCCGGGAAGCCGCCGACGCGGTGGAACTCGCCGAAGCCTTCATTGACTATTTATATGTATTTTCCCCGAAATATCGTGACTTTCAGGTACGGCGAGCGCGCCCACCCGGGAAACGCCGTTCAACGGCCGCCGAGACCACGGCCATGCGCATTCTCCGGAAAACACGTACGCCTTTCGCCGTCCACCCCTATCCGCACGATCCCGCCCACACCAAGTCCCGCGCCGCCGTGGCGCTGGCCCTCGGCGTCCCGCCGCCCCGCATGCTCAAGGCCGTCGTCCTCTACCTGGGCCACCACGCCGTCCTGGCCATCGCCGCCATCGAGGGCCGCATCGACGAGCACGCCCTGGCCGCCGCGTTCGGCGCCGGCGCCGCCCGGGTGGCCACGCGGGCCGACCTCGAACGCATCGGCGAGGCGATCGCGGCCGACGTCCTGAGCCCGGTGGCCCTGCCGTACCTGCCGTCGGTGCTCGACGCGGGCGCGGCCGGGCAGGACAGCGTGTACATCCCCAGCGGGCGGCACGGGCTGGAGCTGGAGCTCGCGCCCCAGGACCTGATCCGGGTGACCTCCGCCCGGACCGCCCCGATCGTGAAGTGAGAGCCATGCCCGACATCACGCTGGAGGGGGAGGCCGACCTGCTGCACTCCCTGGAGGACTGGCTGCGCGACGTGGACGCGCTGCGGGGGCGGGTCACCCTGCGTACGGCGCCGCCGGGGCCGGGCCGGATGGGTTCCGGGCCGCCGCAACTGCTGGTGGCGGTGGAGGGCGAGGCTCAGGCGGAGGCGCTGGGCCGTACCGTGGAGATGTGGTTGAGGGTGCGCGGGAGGGGCGTCACGCTGAAACTGCGGGTGGGGCAGCAGGTGACCGAGCTCGACCTGCGGGGTGACGTGGACGTCGACCGGCTCGCCCGCCAGGTGGACGCGCTGCTGCGCGACGCCCTCCACGCCGCGGGCCCCTGACACCCGCCCGGCGGACACGGCAACGGCGCGTGCCCTGAGACAGGCGCTCCATCGCCCGGACAGGCGCTCACACCCCGGGTCAGGCGGGAGGACCCGAATGGCGGCCAAGGGGCGAAGGCTGCGATGGGCGGTCAAAGGCGAAGGCTTGCGGACGCGCGGTCAGGGAGCCGGGCCCGCGACGGGTGGGCCCGGGTGCAGGCGGCCGGGGGGCGAAGGCTTGCGACGGTGGTCAGGGGGTGAAGTGGCGGGTGGTCAGGGGGCGAAGGCCTGGACGCCGCGGAGCAGGCGCACGGCCGCCTCCATCCCGCTGGCCGCCTCAAGCGCCCGCCCCGCGGCCGTGGCGAAGCGGCCGAGCAGGTGGGTGTCGAAGTCGTCGAAGTCCCGCCCGGCGGCCCACAGGAACGCCTGCTCCCGCGTCGCCAGCGGCACCGGCACCGCCAGGAACCCCGGCTCGCCGACCGGCACGTCACGGGCCAGCAGCAGCGCCCCGCGGCTGACGGCCAGCTCCTTCAGCACCCCGGACTCGGCCAGCCAGGCCCGCACGCGCAGCGGGTCGCCCGGCGGGCCGTGCAGGGCGACGGACCTGGCCAGCTCCTGGAGTGGATCGACCTGGACGAACCCGGCGTACCCGGCGGCCGTCACGACCGCCGCAGACCGGGCCAGGCGATCGATGAGCACCCCCACGTCCACGCGGGAGAAGTCCTGGATGAGATCGTGCACAGCGACGTCGGTGCGGCTGATTCTCATGGAAGTCCCAACGGCCGGCGGTGCCTGATGGGTCGGTGGTTTCGACTATTACCTCCCAAATCCACCGTTGACCAGACCTTCAACCGGTAATCAGGATTTTTCCCCCAGTTTGGGATGCAGGAGCAGCCACTCCTGATCGTCCGACCAGCCGCCGTCGGGGCGGGGGAGCAACTGGCGGTGCACGTGCTGGCGGGTGAAGCCGGCCCGCTCCAGTACCCGGTGGGAGGCGGTGTTGTCCACGGCGGTCCCGGCCGTCAGACGGCGCAGCGGGGTGGCCGCGAACGCCCACTCCACCAGCAGCGCCAGCGCCCTGCTCATGAAGCCCCTGCCGCGGAAGCCCGGCACCAGCGAGTAGCCGACCATGGCCTGGTGGAGCACCTGCGCCACGTTCACCAGCTGCACGTGCCCGGCGAAGGCGCCCGTGGCCGCGTCCTCGATCACCACCTCCACTCGCTGGCCCGACATCCACCAGAAGCCCGTGTAGCGGCACCGGCGCACGTAGTCCGACAGCGGGCCGGGGGGCGCCATCGAGTACGAGCGCACGACCGGGTCGCCCATCATCGCCAGGAACCCCTCGGCGTGCGCCTCGCCGATCGGCGCCAGCCGTACCACGCCGTCGGTGAGGTGCCCTCCGGGGAAGAAGGGGAAGTACGGCTCGGCCGTCTCGACCGGCTCGCCCGCCACCCTGCCGAACGTCACCTGGTCGGTCCTGCTGCCGTCGCGCAGCCGCTTGCCCTCGCGCCTGACGCCCTCCTGCCGGAACCCGGCCTTGTAGGCGGCGCGCAGGCTGGCGAGGTTGCTCACCTCGGCCTCAAGTTCGACGCGGGCGGCCCCGTGGTCGAGCGCCCAGTCGGCGAGCGCCCTGGCGACGGTGCTGGCCACGCCGGTGCCGCGCGCGTGCGGCGCGACCAGATAGCCGACCGAGGTGGTGCCATAGCGGTCGATCGGCTGCAATCCGGCCGAGCCCACGAAACGGCCCTCGCGGGTGATCGTGAACTCCGCGCCGCCCTTCGCCCACTTCTCCTCGGCCACGCGCAGGTAGTCACGGGCGTCCTCGGCCGTGTACGGCGAGGCGAGGAACGGCAGGAACCTGGCCGTCACCGGGTCGTCACAGGCCTGCACGACCGCCTGGGTGTCGTCGTCGGTGGGGGGCCGCAGCAGCAGCGGGCCGGCGGAGATCACATCGCGCGGAAACATCCCCCCTTCATATCGCGCGTCTGGGACCAGTCGAAATCCCTATAACCTTGCCGCCATGGGTTTCCGCAGGCATGGGCCTTTCCAGGCGGGGGATCAGGTGCAGCTCACCGACCCCAAGAACAAGCGCCACACGATCACGCTCAAGGAGGACGGCGTCTTCCACACCCACAAGGGCGCCATCCCCCACGCCGAGCTGATCGGCCAGCCCGAGGGCTCGGTGGTGCGTTCTTCCGGCGGCACCCAGTACCTCGCCTTCCGGCACCTGCTCCAGGACTACACACTGGCGATGCCACGTGGCGCCGCCGTGATCTACCCGAAGGACGCCTCGATGATCGTCGGCATGGCCGACGTCTTCCCGGGCGCGCGGGTGATCGAGGCGGGGGTCGGCTCGGGCGCCCTGACCTGCTTCCTGCTGCGGGCCGTCGGCCCTGAGGGGCACGTCACGTCGTACGAGCGCCGCCAGGAGTTCGCCGACGTCGCCCGCAAGAACGTCGAGAAGTTCTACGGCGGCGAGACCGGCACCTGGCGCCTGGTCGTCGGTGACCTCAACGAGAGCATCGACGAGATCGACGTCGACCGGGTCATCCTCGACATGCTGGCCCCGTGGGAGTGCGTGGACGCGGCCGCCAAGGCCCTCACCCCGGGCGGGGTCATCTGCTGTTACGTCGCCACGACGACCCAGATGTCCAAGACGGTGGAGACGATTCGGGATCACGGGAGTTTCACCGAGCCCCATGCGTGGGAGACCCTCCTTCGCGACTGGCATGTCGAGGGCTTGGCCGTAAGGCCTGATCATCGGATGATCGGCCACACCGGGTTCCTCGTCTCCGCCCGCCGCATGGCCGACGGCGTCACCCCGCCGCCGCGCCGCAGACGACCGAAGGGGACCACCGAAGAACTATGACAATTTGGCCACGAGGGTGCGTTGGTGCGTGACACGGGAACATCTCGCCGTGTTCATATGCTGGCAGGATTAAACGCACCATTGGGGATTATTCACCGAATACCGAATGTCACTCTACGAACACTGCCCGGCCAGGTTACGGAGGGGCCCGAGATAGGTAAGGTCCTTAGTAGTCGCCCTCGACTGGGAAGGAGGTGACGGGGCGTGGCAGCTCGCGATGATGCTGAGGCTCGAGCCGCGCAGCGCGAACGGGAGGTCGCTGATCTCACAACACAGGTCTCCTTCCTCCAAGAGGAGATCACCGCGCTGAGGCGGAAGCTGGCCGAGTCACCCCGTCAGGCCAGGGTCCTGGAAGAGCGTCTCCATGAGGTCCAGGCGAATCTGGCGGCGGTGACCGGCCAGAACGAACGCCTGGTGGCAACACTCAAGGAGGCCAGGGACCAGATCGTCGCCCTCAAGGAAGAGGTGGACCGGCTGGCGCAACCGCCATCCGGGTTCGGCACCTTCCTGGAGGCCAGAGAAGACGGCACGATCGAGGTGTTCACCGGAGGGCGCAAGCTCCGCGTGAACGTCAGCCCGGCCGTCGACGTCGACTCGCTCCGGCGTGGCCAGGAGGTCATGCTCAACGAGGCGCTCAACGTGGTCGAGGCACTCGGCTACGAAGAGGTCGGCGAGATCGTGATGCTCAAGGAACTGCTCGACAACGGCAAGCGCGCCCTGGTCATCTCGCACGCCGACGAGGAACGCGTCGTGCGCCTGGCCGAGTCGCTGGTCGACCAGCCCATCAGGGCCGGCGACTCGCTGCTGCTCGAGCCGCGCTCCGGCTACGTCTACGAGCGCATTCCCAAGTCCGAAGTCGAAGAGCTGGTGCTCGAAGAGGTCCCCGACATCTCCTACGAGGAGATCGGCGGACTCATGCGGCAGATCGAGCAGATCAGGGACGCCATCGAGCTGCCCTACCTGCACGCCGACCTCTTCCGCGAGCACAAGCTCAGGCCCCCGAAGGGCGTGCTGCTGTACGGCCCGCCCGGCTGCGGCAAGACGCTCATCGCCAAGGCGGTCGCCAACTCGCTGGCCAAGCAGGTCGCCGAGAAGACCGGCCAGGAAGGCAAGAGCTTCTTCCTCAACATCAAGGGCCCGGAACTGCTCAACAAGTACGTCGGTGAGACCGAGCGGCACATCCGCCTGGTCTTCCAGCGGGCGCGTGAGAAGGCCTCAGAGGGCACCCCGGTGATCGTGTTCTTCGACGAGATGGACTCGATCTTCCGCACCCGAGGCTCTGGCGTCAGCTCCGACGTCGAGAACACCATCGTGCCCCAGCTGCTGTCGGAGATCGACGGCGTCGAGGGCCTGGAGAACGTCATCGTCATCGGCGCCTCCAACCGCGAGGACATGATCGACCCGGCGATCCTGCGGCCCGGCCGCCTGGACGTCAAGATCAAGATCGAGCGGCCGGACGCCGAGGCGGCGAAGGACATCTTCTCCAAGTACCTCGTCACCGGACTTCCCCTGCACCCGGAGGACCTCAGCGAGCACGGCGAATCGCGCGAGGGAACCATCGCGGGCATGATCCAGAGCGTCGTGGAGCGCATGTACACCGAGAGCGAGGAGAACCGCTTCCTCGAGGTGACCTACGCCAACGGCGACAAGGAAGTCCTGTACTTCAAGGACTTCAACTCCGGCGCGATGATCCAGAACATCGTCGACCGGGGCAAGAAGATGGCCATCAAGCAGTTCCTGGAGACGGGGCAGAAGGGCCTGCGGGTGCAGCACCTGCTGGCCGCCTGCGTCGATGAGTTCTCCGAGAACGAGGACCTGCCCAACACCACCAACCCGGACGACTGGGCGCGGATCTCCGGAAAGAAGGGCGAGCGGATCGTGTACATCCGCACCCTGGTCTCCGGCAAGCAGGGATCCGAGGCCGGCCGTTCCATCGACACCGTCGCCAACACGGGCCAGTACCTGTAACGCCACGGACGTGAGGTGGCCGCGCGGATCCCTCCGCGCGGCCCTTCCGTTTCAGGGGGACCTCAGCGCAGGCCGGGGTCCAGGGAGTTGAGGAGCTGCGCCGCGGCGGTGCGCAGGTAGGCGATGAAGGAGCGGGCCGCCGGGTTCGGGTTCGTGGGACGGCGGGCCACGCCGATGCGGCGGAACAGCCGCTGGTTGACCACCCGGCACACCTGGACGCCGGTGACGCCCTGCAGGCCCAGGCTCGGCACCAGCGCCACGCCCAGCCCGGCGCGCACCAGGCCGATCGTCACCTCGTAGTGGTCGCTGCGGCAGCGCACCTGCGGGGTGAAGCCCTCCAGCGCGCTGGCGCGTTCCAGCGTCGAGACCGGATGCTCGGCGCCGAACGTCGTGATCCAGTGCTCACCGGCCAGCTCCGCCAGCCGTACCCGGGGACGCTGGGCGGCCTGGTGGCCGGCGGGCACCACGAGCAGCTGCGGCTCGTCGAACAGGTGCAGGACCTCCACTCCGTCCGGGCACTTCCACGGATCCAGCGCGTGCTCGAAGACCACAAGCACGTCGAGCGCGCCGCGCTCGAGATCGGGCAGCAGCTCGTACGGCTGGCCCTCCACCAGGTCGAGCCGCACGCTCGGATAGCGGGTGGCGAAGCGCGACAGGGCCAGCGGCAGCAGGCGGTACCCGGCCGAGGCGAAGAAGCCGATCCGCAGCTCGCCCGCGTCGACCCGGGCCTGGGCCAGCAGGTCCTTCTCGGCCGCCTCCAGGATGTCGACGACCTCCTGAGCCCGGTGGGCCAGCCGGCGGCCGGCCTCGGTCAGCCGCAGGCTCTGCGCGTTGCGCTCCACCAGGCCGACGCCCGCCTCCTCCTCCAGCTTGGCCAGCTGGTGGGAGACGGCCGACGGCGACAGCTTCAGGCCGCGCGCGGCCCCCGCGATGCTGCCGGTGCGGAACACCTCCAGCAGCACCCGGAGACGATGGCTGCCGAGCATGCGGCCTCCTCTGTCGAACGGACGTGGGCCTACCCTAATCAGCCCAGGTCAGGCGGCGATGAGCAGGCCCGCCTGGCGTACGGCGGCGGCCAGGTCGTCCTCGCTGCCGGCCGGGCCGCAGGCGAGCACGGCGTAGGCTCGCTCGCCCATCAGCCCGACGTCGGCCCGCACGCCGTCGTCGGTGCCGGTCTTGTTGGCCAGCCACGCGCCCTCCGGGTCGTGCCGGACCAGCGCGGGCACGAGCGTGTGGTCGGTGTTGGCCAGCATCCACTCGCGCAGCTGCACCTGCCAGCCGTTGCTCCCCGCCACCAGCGCCGCCAGGCCCGCCAGCTCCGCCGCGGTCCCCACGGCGAACGTCGGCGGATGCTCCGGGCCGCGCGGCTCGCGGATGCGGTCGAGCAGCCGCGTGCGGGTCAGGCCGAGGGCCGCCCCCGCCGCGTTGACCCGGTCGAGGCCGACGGTGCGCAGGAGCGCGTTGGTGGCGGTGTTGTCGCTGACGGCCGCGGTCATCAGGGCCAGGTCGGCGACGCTCCACGTGCGCGCGCTCAGCCCGAGCAGCAGGCCGGAACCGCCGCAGTAGTCCTCCTCCTCCAGGCGCACGGGCGTGGCCGGGTCGAGGATGCCGCCATCGATGCTCATCGCGACCTCGGCCAGCAGCAGGAGCTTGCCGACGCTGGCCAAGGGCAGCTCGGCGTCCTCGTTGATCCCGAATCCGCCGCCGGGGCGGCGTACCGCCACCGCCAGCGTTCCCGGACAGGCCGCCGCGAGTTCGGCGAGCGTCATGGGGTGACGATCCCGCCCGGCGTGGCGCCGGTCGGCTCGCCGCCGGTGACGGCCGTCTCGCCCGCCACCACGACCGCCGCCAGTCCCCGAGGGGGCAGCAGCGGGTCGGCGTAGGTGGCCGCGTCAGCGATCGCGGCCGGGTCGAACACCACCAGATCGGCATGGGCCCCGTCGCGCACCACCCCGCGACCGGCCAGGCCGAAGCGCCCGGCCGCCATCCCGGTCATCTTGTGCACCGCCGCCTCCAGCGACAACAGGCCCTCCTCTCGCGCGTAGTGCCCCAGCACCCGCGGGAACGTCCCGGCGATCCGCGGATGCGGCCGCCCCGGCTTCGGCACCCCGTCCGAGCCGATCATCGTGAACTCCGCCGCCAGCACCCGCCGCACGTCGTCCTCGCGCATCGAATGGCTGATGATCGTCACCTGGCCGCCCTCGGCCAGCAGCAGCTCGGCCGCCGCGTCCACGGGGTCGCCGCCGAGCGAGGCGATCGTGCGGCCCTCCAGCTCGCGGTGCCCCACGGCCGAGGCCACCGAGATGAGGTCCCAGCCGCCGTTGCCGACCGTGTTCTCCCAGCCGGGCACGCCCTCGGCGATCGCCCGGCGCATCCTGGCGCGCTGGGCCGGGTCGCGCAGCCGTTCCAGCAGCGCGGAGGTGCCGCCGTCGTTGGCCCACGGCGGCAGCATCGCCGACAGCGACGTGCTCCCCGCCGTGTAGGGGTAGACGTCGCAGGTGACGTCCATGCCGCCGGCGCGCAGCTCGGCCAGGCGGGCGAGGGTCCGCTCGGTCCTGCCCCAGGCGTGCCTGCCCGCGGTCTTGTGGTGCGAGACGTGCAGCGCCGCGCCGCTCCTGCGGGCGATCTCGGCCGCCTCCTCCAGCGCCTCCTCCACGCGCGCCATCTCGTCGCGCAGATGGGTCACGTACGGCCGGCCGTACCGCGCGGCCACGCTCGCCAGCGCGACCACCTCGTCGGTGCCGCCGTAGGTGCCCGGCGTGTAGATCAGCCCGGTGGAGAGCCCGGCCGCGCCCGCCGCGAGCGCGTCGCCGAGCAGCCCGCACATGACGTCCAGCTCGTACGGCGAAGCCGCCCGGTCCTCGTACCCGACCACCCCCGCCCGCAGCGTGCCGTGCCCGACCAGCGAGGCGAGATGATTGGCTCGGGGCGCCCCCGCGTGCGCCTCCGCAAACCCGGCGAAGTCCCGAAATATCGGTACTCGGCCGCCGAAAGAGGTCCGGCTTGACCGTGACAGCTCCTCCAGCCGCTCCGGCAGCGCGGGGAACAGGCTCGACCCGCAGTTGCCGCAGATCTCCGTCGTCACCCCCATCCGCACCGGCGCCGCGGCCAGCTCCGCGAACTCGGGGCCGAACAGCGAGGCGGCGTCGGAGTGGGTGTGCACGTCGATGAACCCGGGCGCCACCACCATCCCGGCCCCGTCCAGCACCACCCGCGCCCGGGGATCCGGCCGAGATCCGGCATCCGGGGCGTGCCTTTGACGGGGCGCGCCCGAGGCGCACCCCTGAGGGGAGGAACCCGAGGCGTACCCCTGAGGGGAGGGGTCGGGGGCGTGCCCCCGGTGGGAGGGGGCCGAGGGCGGCAGGAGCACCACGCGGCCGTCCAGGGCGCCGACGTCGGCCGGGCGCAGGGGCGCGCCCGTGCCGTCGGCCAGGCGCGCGCCCGTGATGAGCAGATCCAGCATCACAGCACCTGCCCGAGGAACGCCCGGGTCCGCTCGTGGCGCGGATGGGCCAGCACCTCGCGCGGCGGCCCCTCCTCCACGATCAGCCCGTCGTCCACGAACACCAGGTGGTCGCCCGCCTCCCGCGCGAAGCCCATCTCGTGCGTCACCACGATCATGGTCATCCCGCTCGCCGCCAGATCGCGCATGACCGTCAGTACCTCCTGCACCAGCTCGGGGTCCAGGGCGCTGGTCGGCTCGTCGAACAGCATCACCTTCGGGTTCATGGCCAGGCTACGGGCGATCGCCACCCGCTGCTGCTGGCCGCCCGACAGCTGCGACGGGTAGTGCCCGGCCCGGTCGGCCAGCCCCACCCGCACCAGCAGCTCCCCGGCCCGCCGCGCGGCCTCCGCGCGCGGCACCCGCTGGACGGCGCACGGGCCCTCCATCACGTTCTCCAGCGCCGTCATGTGCGGGAACAGGTGGAAGCGCTGGAACACCATGCCGACCTTCTGACGCTGCCCGCACAGCTCATCCGGCCGCAGCAGGTGCAGCCGCCCGGCCCGCTCCCGGTAGCCGACGAGCTCGCCGTCCACCCAGACACGGCCCGAGTCGATCGTCTCCAGCCGGTTCACGCACCGCAGGAGCGTCGACTTGCCGGAACCCGACGGGCCCACGACGCACACCACACCGCCCTCCGGCACCTCCAGGCTGACGCCCTTGAGCACCTCCAGCGCGCCGTACCTCTTCCTGACCGACTGCAGCCTGACCATGCTCACGACGCGTACCCCCTGCTGAAGCGTCTTTCCAGGAAGTGCTGGCCGACGCTCGCGACGCTCGTCAGCAGCAGGTACCACAGCGACGCCACCACCAGCAGCGCGATCACCTCGAAGTTCTCCAGGTAGATGCGCTGCGAGACGGTCAGCAACTCCGCCCCGGCGATCACCGACACCATCGACGTCGTCTTCAGCATCGAGATGAACTGGTTGCCGGTCGGCGGGATGATCACCCGCATCGCCTGCGGCAGCACCACCCGGCGCAGGATCTTCCTGTGCGACATGCCGAGCGACTCGGCCGCCTCGCGCTGGCCGGGATCCACCGAGCGGATGCCCGCCCGGACGATCTCCGCCATGTAGGCGCCCTCGTTGATCGTCAGCCCCAGCAGCGCCGCGATGAACGGCGTGATCAGCTGGTGCGCCTGCCACTCCACGAGCATCGGCCCGCCGAACGGCACGCCGATCCCGATCACCGGGAACACCAGCCCGATGTTGAACCAGAAGATCAGCTGAACCAGCAGCGGCGTGCCGCGGAAGAACCACGTGTACAACGCCGAGGCGCCGCGCAGCACCGGGCTGTCCGACAGCTGCATCACCGCCGCCGTCACCCCCAGCACCACGCCCAGCCCCATCGACAGCACCGTCAGCGCGATCGTGACCAGCAGCCCGCCCAGGATCCTGCCGTCGAACAGGAACGCCACGATCACGTCCCAGTGCAGGTTCTCGTTGACGACGACCGTGTACGCCAGCCACACCAGCCCCAGCGCCGCGGCGGCCCCGGCGACCATCGGTCCCGGCCGCCGCGGCTTCACCGCCTCGATCGGAAGCTCGGCCGTCACGGCGCACCCGTGTTGACGGTCACCTTGGAGATCGCGTTGGGGCCGGTGCCGTACTTGTCGAGCACCGCCTTGTAGGAGCCGTCCTCGACCATCTCCTGCAGCGCCTTGGCGATCGCGTCGCGCAGGCCCGCGTTCTGCTTGCCGACCGCGATGCCCCAGGGGCCGGCGTCGTACTGCTCGGCCAGCACCTCGTACTTGCCGGTCTCCTTCGCGAACATGTACGCCACCGGCGAGTCCACGATCGTCGCCACCGTCCGGCCCGAGTCGATCGTCAGCAGGCCCGTCGGCGCGTCCTCGCTCTGCAGGATCTCCATCTTCTTCGCGCACTTGTCGTTCTGGCGCTTGCCGATCTCCAGGTTCGAGGAGCCCTTGGCCAGCACGACCTTCTTGCCGCACAGGTCCGCCAGCGACGTGATGCCCTCCGGGTTGCCCTTCTTGACCATCACCGAGCCGCCCGCGTTGAAGTAGTCGACGAAGTCGACCGCCTGGCGGCGCTGGGCCGTGTCGCTCAGCGACGACATCGCGATGTCCCACCTGCCGCCCTGCAGGCCCGGGATGAGCCCGTCGAACGCCGCGTTCGTCACCGTCGTCTTCAGCCCGAGCCGCGTGCCGATCGCCGTGGCCAGGTCCGGGTCCACGCCGGTCAGCTCCTGCGTGCCCGGCTTGTACATCTCCATCGGCGGGTAGCCCTCCGACGTCGCCACACGCAGCACGCCCGCCTCGCGGACGCTCTGCGGCACCAGCTCCTTGGCGCTCTTGCCGCCCGACGCCGGGGCTGAGGGCGCCGCCGTACCGGAGGACGACCTGCCGCAGCCCGCGCCCAGCGCGCACACCGCGACCAGCGCGATGACCAGGTGTTTTCGCATGGCGGCCATCGTTGGCGAGCACTTCGCCCGATCCCAAGGGATGTGCACGCTTCTGCCCCTCAGCATCGAAACCCTCGATGCTGAGGCACCGGCACCCGCGACGCTTCCTACGCTGACGCGGCATGAGCATCGACAGCGTGTGGCCGGCGAGCGCGACCTGGGCCGAAGGCGTGCTGCACCTCGGCGGCCTGGCCGTCACCGACCTGGCCCGCGAACACGGCACCCCCGCCTACATCCTCGACGAGGCCGACTTCCGCGCCCGCGCCCAGGCCTGGCGCGACGCTCTGCCCGGCGGCGACGTGCACTACGGCGGCAAGGCGTTCCTGTGCCCGGAGGTCGTGCGCTGGCTGGACCGGCTCGGGCTCAACCTCGACGTGTGCACCGGCGGCGAACTGGCCGTAGCCCAGGCCGGCGGCATCCCGCCAGAGCGCGTCGTCTTCCACGGCAACAACAAGTCCGAGGACGAACTGCGCCGCGCCGTCGCGTGGGGCGTCGGCTGCGTCGTGCTGGACTCCTTCGCCGAGCTGGAACGGCTGGCCGCCATAGCCGCCGGGCACGGGACCGTCCAGCCGGTCATGATCCGCGTCACCCCGGGGGTCGACGCCCGCACCCACAGGTCCATCGCGACCGGCGGAGAGGACTCCAAGTTCGGCTTCTCGCTGTCGGCCGGCGACGCCGAACGCGCCGTCCGCCTGGTCCGCGCCCGGCCGTCCCTGCGCCTGTCGGGCCTGCACTCCCACATCGGCTCGCAGATCCTCCAGCTGGACGGCTTCGCCGAGGCCGCCCGGCGCATGACCGCCTTCGCCCGCGCCATGGACGTCGACCGCCTCGACCTCGGCGGCGGCCTGGGCATCGCCTACCGCCCCGGCGACCCCCGGCCGCCCGCCCCTTCAGACCTCGTGACGATCCTGCAGAAGGAGACCGGCGGTCTGCACCTGTCGGTCGAACCCGGCCGCTCCATCGCCGGGCCCTCCACCGTCGCCCTGTACACGGTCGGCACCATCAAGGGCGGCTACGTCAGCGTGGACGGCGGCATGAGCGACAACCCCCGCCCCGCGATGTACGGCTCCCCGTACACGGCCGTCCTGGCCTCCCGCGCGTCCTCCGCTCCCGCCCGCGGGTTCACGGTGGTCGGCAAGCACTGCGAGAGCGGCGACGTCCTCGTCCGCGACGCCCGCCTTCCCGGCGACCTGGAGCCCGGTGACGTGCTCGCGGTGCCGGCGAGCGGGGCCTACCAGCGCTCGATGGCCAGCAACTACAACCACGTGCCCCGGCCGCCGGTCGTCGCCGTACGGGACGGCGCGGCCCGCGTGGTGATCCGCAGGGAAACCGAGTCCGACCTTCTCCGGCTCTATCCGTAGCCCTGGTTAGCATGGCGGCCATGCTCAATGCCGGCCGCTCGCCGTACACCAGCACCGACCGGGAACTGATCGGGGTCGCGCACGCCCGTCAGGCCCGCGACCACTTCGCCGCCGAGCCGACGCCCCTCGTCGGCCTTCCGCGGCTGGCCGCCGGGCAACGCGTCGGGAAGATTCTGGTCAAGGACGAGAGCGACCGCATGGGGCTGGGGAGCTTCAAGGCGCTCGGCGGCGGTTACGCGGTGGCCAGGCTGGTCGCCGAGGAGGCGGGGCAGGACGCGGGGGAGGGGCGGCTGCGGGAGGTGGCGGCCCGGACGCCGTTCGTGTGCGCCAGCGCGGGAAACCACGGGATCTCCGTGGCCGCCGGGGCCAGGGCGCTCGGCGGGACCTGTGTGGTCTACCTGAGCCACGAGGTGCCCGAGGAGTTCGCCGGCCGGCTGCGGGCCCTCGGCGCCCGGGTACGGCGCAGCGGCGCCGACTACGACCAGAGCATGGCCGACGCCCTCCAGGCGGCCACCGGCAACGGCTGGCGGCTCATCTCCGACAGCTCCTGGCCCGGCTACACCCGGGTGCCCCTGGACGTCATGCGCGGCTACACCGCCCTGCTCGACGAGGCGTACGAGGCGGGCGCCGCGCCCACGCACGTGTTCGCGCAGGCGGGAGTGGGCGGCCTCGCCGCGGCGGCCGCCGCCTACGTGCGCGACCGGTGGGGCGAGGACCCGGTGGTGGTCGTGGTGGAGCCTGAGGGCGCCCCCTGCCTGCTGGAGAGCGTGCGGGCGGGTGAGCCGCTCCGGGTGAAGGGCTCCCCGACCTCCCTGGGCCGCCTGGACTGCCTGGAGCCGTCCCTCCTGGCCTTCCGGCTCCTCGGGCACCTCGCCGACGCGTTCGTCACCGTGACCGACGCCCAGGCCGCCCTGGCCGCCGCCGCGATGGGCGAGGAGGGCGTGCGCGTCTCGCCGTGCGGCGCCACGGGTACGGCGGGGCTGATGGCCCTGGACGACCACACCAGGACGCGGCTGCGGCTGGGCCCGGACTCCACCGTCCTGGTCATCGGCACGGAGGGGCCGGTTGAGGAGCGGGTGGGCGGGTGGCAACCATCGCGAAAATAAACGCATGGGACAGATGGGAACCAAGTGACGCACGAGACGCGTCAAAGCGGGCGTGCATCGTCGGGCGCCGGAGCGGCTTGCTGAACTGGATCTGCTGCGGTTCGTCGCGGCGCTGGCCGTAGTGGCCTTCCACTACCTGGTGGCCTTCAAGTCGGTGTGGGGTGAGCAGCCCGCCGAGCTCTTCCCCGCCGTCGCCCCCCTGGCCGGGCTGGGGATCCTGGGCGTCGAGCTGTTCTTCATGATCAGCGGGTTCGTGATCCTCATGAGCGCCTGGGGGCGCGGGCTGGGGGCCTTCGCGCGCTCCCGGTTCGTCCGCCTGTATCCGGCCTACTGGCTGAGCCTCGCCGCCGCCTTCGGCCTGTACGGCGTGCTCGCCCTCAAGGGGCCCGACCCCAAGCTGACCGGCGCCGAGTACGCCCTGAACGCCACCATGTTCCAGCGCCTGTTCAAGGGCATCGACGCGGTCGGCGTCTACTGGTCGCTCTGGGCCGAGCTGCGTTTCTACCTGATCATGGCCGTGATGATCCTCATCGGCATCACCGCCAACCGGATCCTGATTCTCGGCGGCGTCTGGCTGGCCGCCGCCACCGGCGCCCTGTTCCTGGACAACCCGGTCGTCAACGAGATCGTCATGCCCGCCTACGCCCCCTACTTCGTCGCCGGCATGTCCCTCTACCTGATCCACCGGCGCGGCTCCTCCTGGCTGCCCTGGCTCTACGTCGTGGCTGGCTGGGCCCTCGCGCTCAACGCCGCGCTCGAACGCGTCGAACGCCGGGTCAAGGCCGCCGGATCGGCCGCCATGCCGGTCACCGACCTCGGCGTCATCCTCACGGTCACCGCGATCTTCGTGGTCATGGCCCTGGTCGCGCTCGGACTCCTGCGGATGCGCTCCAACGGCCTCCTGACCGCGCTGGGCGGCACCACCTACCCGCTGTACCTGTTCCACTCGGCCGCGGCCGTCGTCCTCATCCCGCTGCTCGCGGGCGGCATGCCGCCCTGGCTGATCGCCCTCGTGACCTTGCTCGCCGCGATCTTGGTGTCCTATCTCGTCTACGCGTGCGTCGAACGTCCGGTCCAGCGACTTCTCAGACCACGCAAGTCATCCCGAACCCCAGCAGCGCCCTCCACACAGGTCGAAAAGGCGTCGGTGCCATAACTCTGTGGCCTTGGGGCACTGTGAAGGGCATAGGCTCGGGCATATAAACGGCGGATAGCGATTTGGCTGGACGACGAGAGGTGCGCATGACGGTGCGTCGGGTGATGGGCATCGAGACCGAGTACGGCATTTCCGTACCAGGTCAGCCAGGCGCCAACGCGATGGTGACCTCATCGCAGGTCGTGAACGCCTACCTGGCCGCCTCGGCGGCCCGGGCGCGACGCGCCAGATGGGACTTCGAGGAGGAGAACCCGCTGCGCGACGCGCGTGGCTTCGACCTGGCCAGGGAGGTGGCCGATCCCAGCCAGCTCACCGACGAGGATCTCGGGCTCGCCAATGTCATCCTCACCAACGGCGCCCGGCTCTACGTCGACCACGCCCACCCGGAGTACTCCACGCCCGAGTGCACCAACCCCCGCGCCGCCGTCATCTGGGACAAGGCCGGAGAACGCGTCATGTACGACGCCGCCACCCGCGCCTCGGCGATCCCCACGAACGCCCCCATCCAGCTCTACAAGAACAACACCGACGCCAAGGGCGCCTCCTACGGCTGCCACGAGAACTACCTCATGCGCCGGGCCACGCCGTTCGCCGACATCGTGCGCCACCTGACGCCGTTCTTCGTCTCGCGGCAGGTCGTGACCGGGGCGGGCAAGGTCGGCATCGGCCAGGACTCGCGCGGCGAGGGCTTCCAGATCTCCCAGCGGGCCGACTTCTTCGAGGTCGAGGTGGGCCTGGAGACGACGCTCAAGCGCCCCATCATCAACACGCGCGACGAGCCGCATGCCGATCCGGAGAAGTACCGCCGCCTGCACGTGATCATCGGCGATGCCAACATGTCGGAAATTTCGACATACTTGAAGCTGGGCACGACGGCGCTCGTCCTCGCCATGATCGAAGACGGCTTCCTGACCCGCGACCTCGCCGTCGACAACCCCGTCCAGGCCCTGCGCGCGGTCTCCCACGACCCCACCTGCCGCTACGAGATCGCCATGCGCGACGGCCGCAAACTGACGGCCATCCAGCTGCAGATGGAGTACCTGGAGCAGGCCAGAAAGTACGTCGAAGAGCGCGGCACCGCCCAGGACGAGATGAACAAGGACATCCTCGACCGCTGGGAGTCCGTCCTGACCCGCCTGGCCGACGACCCGATGCAGCTCTCGCGCGAACTCGACTGGGTCGCCAAGCTCGAACTCCTCGAGGGCTACCGCACCCGCGACGGCCTCGCCTGGAGCCACCCGCGCCTGCAGCTCGTCGACCTGCAGTACTCCGACATCCGCCCCGACCGCGGCCTGTACAACCGCCTGGTCGCCCGCGGCCGCATGCAGCGCCTGGTCACGGAGGACGACGTCCAGCGCGCCGTCGAGAACCCGCCCAACGACACCCGGGCGTACTTCCGCGGCCGCTGCCTGCGCCAGTACAGCGAGTCCGTCGCGGCGGCCTCCTGGGACTCGGTCATCTTCGACATCCCGGGCCGCGAGTCCCTGCAGCGCGTCCCCACCCTGGAGCCGTTGCGCGGCACCAAGGCCCACGTCGGCGAGCTCTTCGACCGCTGCCGCACCGCCGCCGACCTCGTCGCCGCCCTCACCGGCGGCGACTAGCGCCTTTTCTGCCCTTTCTGTCCGCCCTTTCCGCCCGCGCCTTGTCGCGGGCGCTTTTTCGTGCGTTGCGGGCGCTTTCGTGCGTTGTGGGTGCAACCCCTCCCCTCCGTTACGGCAAGCCGCCCCCACCGCCACCCGCCGACCACCCTCCCTCCGTCCAGGGAGACGGCAGGCAGGGCGCGCCGCCCGGCCCGCCGTAACGCCGCCCGTAATCACGCGGACGGGTCTCCTGGGCGCCGTGAGCCCGGTCCTGCGCGCGGTGGACGGCCCGTCGCGTCCGGCTCGTGTTTACGTAGGGTGGAGCAGTGGTTCCGGGTCGAGCGAAGATCGCGCGGTGATCGACGCGAAATGTCGCTCGGTTCGGGGAAGATATGGCTTAGAGACCGTCCCCCAAGCGGAGGTAGGTAGGACATGGCGACAAAGGACACCGGCGGCCAGAAGCAGGCCGGGCGGCGCGAGAGCGAGGTCGAGGAGACCGAGGCCTCGGCGTCCGCCGACGTCCAGGAGCGGCAGGAGAAGCTCACGGACGACGTCGATGCGATCCTGGACGAGATCGACGAAGTCCTCGAAGAGAACGCGGAGGAATTCGTGCGCTCCTACGTCCAAAAGGGCGGCCAGTAGGGGCAAGCATCTAGCAAAGGGGTGGAAACGCCCTCGCGAGGTGAGGGGTGCCCGGGTTGTGGTTGCTCTCCGGGTGCGGTCCATTCGGGTCATCGCGCGAGGGAGGGGCGTGCGCGAGGCCGCCGCGGCCGGTGCGGCCGTGGACGGGCGCACGTGAGGTCCGCGGGGAGTTCGAGGAGGAGCACGGGCGAAACGGGTCCACCGGGAATGGGCTGACCATGGCATGACCCAAAGACGACTTCGAGCGCGAGCTCGCCCACCGGGGCGGGCTCCGCGCCGACCGTCAGACCGTTCCCCGGACCTTCGTCGGCCCTCTCCGTCCACGAGGTCCGCTGGTTCCCCGCGACCGGCTCGACCTCGGCCCTGGTTCTCCGTGACCCGATGGCCATGATCGCTTTCAGCGGTGGCACGGTGGTGCCGCGACCTGGCGGGCCGGCGTGGCGGGTTTCGGACCTTGCGGCCGGCCGGGGTGAGGCCGGGGTGTCGCGTGGACATGATGGGACACATGCGTATTCGTCATCGTGGGTTCGAGCCGGTGGTCGATGAGTCCGCCTACGTCGCGCCGAACGCCACTCTGGTCGGCCAGGTGCGGGTGGGCCCGCGGGCGCGGGTGATGTACGGGGCGGTGCTCGACGCCGAGGACGGGGCGATCGAGGTGGGGGAGTGCTCGATCATCTGCGAGAACGCCGTCCTGCGCGGCGGGGTGAGCCTGGGCGACCACGTGTTCGTCGGGCCGCAGGCGACGTTGCTGGGCTGCCGGGTGGAGCGGTGCGCGTACCTGGCGACCGGGGTGACGATTCTGCAGGAGGCGGAGATCGGCGCGGGCGGGGTGGTCGCGATCGGGGCGGCGGTGCACGCGCGGTCGCGGCTGGGGCCGGAGGAGTTCCTGGCGCCGTACACGGTGCGGGTGGGGGACGAGGCGTTCGCGCCGGGTGACCCCGGGCTGCCGGAGGCGATCGAGGCGCTGGGGTTCGCGCGGGTGGCGTTCGGGGTGGACGCCGGGTGGACGGACCGCATCCGCCGCTATGAGCGGATCGCCGAGGTGCGCTCCGCCCAGTTCGCGGCACACGCCGACGACGAGATGCTGCCCTGACCCTCCGCCGCGAGGTGCCGCCCCGGCGCCCCCACGGCGGGAGGCCGCCCCCGCCTTCCGGAGACGGCGTCACCTGATGCGGTGGGCCAGGCCGTCCATCAGCATGGTGAGCCCGAGGCGGAACGCGCCCTCCGGGTCGGTGGACATGCCGGTGGTCTCGCCGACCGTGGTGGAGACGCGCTGGGCGATGGGGTAGGACGCGCCGCCCATCGCGGCGGCCAGGGCGGGGGCGACGCTCTCCCACCACTGCACGTCGGTGAGGGAGCTCTCCTGCCAGACGCGGCGCATCGAGATGACCCCCCGGGCGCTGCTGGAGACAAGGCCCAGGACGGCGGTGAGCGTCTGGTCCATCTCGATGTCGCCGAGCCCGAGCCCGTCCAGCGCGGCGAGTTCGGCCTCGTACTTGCCTGACACGCCGGGGCCCGGAACAGGGCGGCCGGGGGCCACGTCGACGGTCCAGGGGTGGGCCATGTGGTGGTCCCAGTTGGCCTGGGCGACGCGTTCGATCCTGGCCCGCCAGGTCGCCGCCCCGGCCGGTGGCGGGCCGGTGGCGTACACCTCGGCGGCGACGGCGTCGAGCATCAGCTCGATGAGTTCCGCGCGCCCGGCGACGTGCGGGTAGAGGGCCATGGGGCTCACCCCCAGGTCGCCGGCGATCCTGCGGATGGTGAGCGCGTCGAGGCCTTCGGCGTCGGCGACCGCGATGGCCGCGCCGGTGACGCGTCTGGGCGTGAGGCCGGACCTGCTCACCGCTTCGGTGGGTTTCCACAGCAGGCCGATCAGCTTGATCGGGTCGCCGGGTCGTTCGGCTCTCTTCGCCATTCCGCGCTCCCATCTGTTTACGATGTATTATACATTGTCTAAAACGAAGGGAGGCCATATGACCAGCGAATCCGCACCGATCTTCGCCAGAGGGGTGCGCAAGCACTTCCCGGGCAGCGAACGTCCCGCGCTCGACGGCGTCGACCTCACCGTCCGGGCGGGCAGGGTCTGCGCGCTGCTCGGCGGCAACGGAGCGGGCAAGACCACGATGATCCGCATCCTGACCACGCTGACCAGGGCGGACGCGGGCACCGTCCGGATCGCGGGAGCGGACGTACGGGCCGAGGGCACGCGGGTGCGGGCCTCGATCGGGCTCGTCGGCCAGTACGCGGCCCTGGACGAGGTGCTCAGCGCCCGCGAGAACCTCGAGCTGTTCGGCCGGCTGGCCGGGCTCGACCGCCGCCGCGCCCGCGAGCGGGCGGGTGAGCTCCTCGGTACGGCGGGCCTGCACGAGGTGGGCAGGCGCCCGGTGGGCTCGTTCTCCGGCGGCATGCGCAGACGGCTCGACCTGGCGACGTCGCTGATCACCATCCCGGCGGTGCTGTTCATCGACGAGCCGACCACCGGCCTGGACCCGCAGGCGCGCCGCGAGCTGTGGTCCTCGGTCAGGGCGCTCACCGCCGCGGGCACGACGGTGCTGCTGACCACCCAGTACCTGGACGAGGCCGATGCGCTGGCCGACGACGTGGTGATCCTGCGCGAGGGCCGGGTCATCGCCGAGGGCACGCCCGGCGACCTGAAGAAGCTCGTCGGCGAACCGCGCATGGAGCTGCGCGAGCCGACGCTCGAAGACGTCTACCTGCACCTGCACGAGGGAGTGGCGGCCTCATGACGACGATCCCGGCGGTTCCCGCGCGGACCCACGTCTGGCGGGAGGCGCTGATCCTGGCCGGCCGCACGCTGCGGCACTGGCGGGCGCGGCCGGTCGGCTTCGCGGTCCAGGTGTTCTTCCCGGTGCTGGTCATCCTGCTCATGGGCGGGCTGCTCGGCGGCGCGATCGCGGGCAGCGCGGCGCAGTACATCCTGTTCGTGATTCCGGGCGTGCTGGCCTTCACGATGTTGTCCGGCATCGAGACGACGATGATCGCGGTCACCACCGACGCGACCAGGACCGTGACCGACCGCTTCCGCTCGCTGCCGATCTCGCCGGGCGCGGTGCTGCTCGGCCGGGTGCTGGCGGACATGCTGACCTCGGCCGTGGAGCTCGTGGTGATCACGCTGGCGGGGCTGGCGCTCGGCTGGCGGTGGGAGAACGGCATCCTGCCGGCGCTGGCGGCGTACGGGCTGCTGCTGTGGTTGCGGTTCGGGCTGCTCTGGGTCGGCGTGTGGGCGGGGCTGCGGGTGGGCTCGCCGGAGGCGGTCGGGGCGGTGCAGCTGCTGTCGTGGCCGATCGGGTTCCTGTCGACGGTGTTCGTGCAGCCGTCCACGATGCCGCCGTGGCTGGGCGCGATCGCCGAGCACAACCCGCTGTCGGCCACGGCCAGCGCGGTGCGCGAGCTGTTCACCGGCGTTCATGTGCAGGGCCTGACCTGGGCGGCCGACCACGCGCTGCTGTTCGCGCTCGTGGTGCCGCTGGTGCTGGCCGCGGTGTTCTGCCCGCTGGCGATCCGCGCGTTCCAGGGGCTGAGCCGATGAGCGAGATGATCCGGGTACGCGGCGCGCGGGCGAACACGCTCAAGAACGTCGACGTCGACCTCCCCAAGCGGAAGCTGACCGTCGTCACCGGCGTGTCGGGGTCGGGCAAGTCGTCGCTGGTGTTCGACACGCTCGCGGCGGAGTCGGGGCGCCAGCTCAACGAGACGTTCTCCGCCTTCGCGCAGGGCCGCCTGCCCAGTTACGGCCAGCCGGACGTCGACCACCTGGAGAACCTGTCCGCGGTGATCATCGTGGACCAGAAGCGGCTCAGCGGCGGCCCGCGCTCGACCGTGGGCACCGCGACCGACATCGGGGCGCGGCTGCGGCTGCTGTTCTCCAGGCTCGGCGAGCCGTCGGCCGGCTACTCCAACGCCTACAGCTTCAACGACCCCGCCGGGATGTGCCCGCTCTGCCAGGGGCTCGGGGTCGCGGCCACCGTGGTGGTGCCGGAGCTCGTGGACGAGGACCGGTCGCTGGCGGAGGGGGCGATCAGGTTCCCGGCGTTCGCGCCCGGCCAGTGGATGTGGAAGGCGTACGCCCGCTCGGGCTTCTTCGACGTCGACAAGAAGGTACGCGACTACACCCCGGAGGAACGCGAGATCCTCCTGCACGCGCCCGCGGGAACACTCAAGCCCCCCGCGGGCATGGACGCGGTCGGCACCGCCTACGAGGGCGTGGTGCCCCGGTTCACCCGCATCTACCTGCAGAAGGAGCCGGAGTCGCTCAAGGGGGCGCAGCGGGAGGCGTTCGAGCGGATCGTGGCCAGGCGGCGCTGCCCGGAGTGCGCGGGCTCCCGGCTGGCCGCCCCGGCGCGGGCCAGCCTGGTCGCCGGGCGTTCGATCGCCGACTGCGACGCGATGCAGGCCGACGACCTGCTGGCCGTACTCGGGGAGTTCGACCGTCCCGAGGTGGCGCCGCTGGTGGCCGTGCTGCGCGAGCACCTGAGCCGGATGGTCACGCTCGGGCTGGGGTACCTGAGCCTCGGCCGGGCCACCTCGACGCTGTCGGGAGGGGAGTCGCAGCGCGTCAAGATGGTGCGCCACCTGGGCAGCGCGCTGAGCGACATGCTGTACGTGTTCGACGAGCCGACCGTGGGGCTGCACCCGCGCGACGTGGACACGCTCGGCGCGATGCTGCTGGCCCTGCGCGACCGGGGCAACACGGTGATCGTGGTCGAGCACGCCCCCGAGATCATGGCGATCGCCGACCACTGCGTCGACATGGGCCCCGGGGCCGGCGGCGCGGGCGGGCAGGTCGTCTTCGAGGGCACGTACGAGCGGCTGCGCCAGGCCGGCACCCCGACCGGCGCCGGTCTGCGCGCCGACCGGGCCAGACGCGGCGAACCCCGCCCGGCCGGCGACTGGATGGTCATCGAGCACGCGTCGACGAACAACCTGCGCGACGTCACCGTCCGCGTCCCCCGCGAGGTGCTGACGGTCGTCACCGGCGTGGCCGGTTCCGGCAAGAGCAGCCTCATCCTCGGCCACCTGCCGGCCGCCGCCCCGGACGCCGTCGTGATCGACCAGCGGCCGATCCGCGGCTCGCGGCGCTCCAGCCCCGCGACGTTCACCGGCCTGCTCGACTCCATCCGCCAGATCTACGCCCGCTCGACCGGGAGCCCGCCGGGCCTGTTCACCCCCAACTCGACCGGCGGCTGCCCCGGCTGCGAAGGCACCGGCCTCATCTACACCGACCTGGCGTTCATGGAAGGGGTCACCACGCGCTGCGAGACCTGCCGAGGCCGCCGCTTCACCCCGGAGGCCCAGCGCCACACGGTCGGCGGACGCTCGATCGCCGACGTCTTCGAGATGAGCGTCACCGAGGCCCAGGCGCACTTCCCCCAGAAGCCGGTACGCGACACCCTCACCCGCCTGGCCGACGTCGGCCTCGGCTACCTCACCCTGGGCCAGCCCCTCACCTCCCTGTCAGGAGGCGAACGCCAGCGGCTCAAACTGGCCACCGAACTGGCGGCGCCGGGCCGTACCCTCATCCTCGACGAGCCGACCACCGGCCTGCACCTCGCCGACATCGACCACCTCGTCGCGCTGCTGGACCGCATGGTGGACGCCGGATCGACGGTGGTCGTCATCGAGCACAACCTGGACGTGATCCGCGCCGCCGACTGGATCATCGACCTGGGCCCGGAGGCCGGGCACGACGGCGGCCAGGTCGTCTTCACCGGCACTCCGCGGTCGATGATCGAGTCGGCCACCACCCACACCGCCCACCATCTGCGTCTCAGCGGCTGACGTACTCCACACCCACGCCCAGCAGCCGCACCGGCCGGTCCAGGGTGAAGCGGCCGAGGGCGGCCAGGGCGGCGGCCTCGATGGGCGCCGGGTCGACGGTGGCCGCGGCGAGCCTGGTCTGCCGGGTCTGGGTGACGAACGGGGCGAAGCGCACCTTGACCGTCACCCGGACGACGCTCCGGCCCTCGTCGGCGGCCTCGGCCGCGAGGCGGCGGGCGAAGGCCGTCACGTGCTCGCGGACGGCGGCCGGATCGGTGAGGTTCGTCGTGAACGTGCTCTCGTGGCTGTGGCCGCGCGGCACCCACGGGGTGTCGGTCACGGTCGTCTCGCCCTTGCCGAGCGCGAGGTAGCGCAGCCACGGCCCGTTCGTGGGGCCGAAGCGCCCGGCCAGGTCGGCGGGGTCGGCGGCGGCCAGGTCGGCGACGGTGTGGAGGCCCAGGCCGGCGAGCTTCTTGGTGGTCTTGTCGCCGATGCCCCACAGCGCGGAGGTGGGGCGTTCGCCCATGACCTCCGTCCACTGCTCGGTGGTGAGCTGGGAGACCCCTTGCGGCTTGCGGAACTGGGCGGCCAGCTTCGCCTGGTGCTTGTTGTCTCCGATGCCGACCGAGCAGGTCAGCCCGGTCTCGTCGGTGACCGCCCGCTGCAGCGAACGGGCCAGCGCGAACGGGTCGCCGGTGCGGGCGCCGATGAACGCCTCGTCGAGCCCCCACACCTCCAGCGTGATCGGGAAGGCCCGCAGGACCTCCATGACCTGGGCGGAGGCGGCCTCGTAGGCGGGCATGTCGCTGGGCAGGAACACGCCGTCCGGGCACTTGCGCAACGCCGTGCGCATGGGCATCCCGGAATGCACGCCGTGCTCGCGGGCGGCGTAGGAGGCGGTGGCCACAACCGTGCGCGGGACGGTCGGATCGCCGTTGCCGCCCACGATGACCGGGCGGTCCCGCAGTTCGGGGTGCCGCAGGATCTCGACCGACGCCATGAACGAGTCGAGGTCGAGATGCAGGATCCAGTCCCTGGTGGACACCCTTCCAGTATCCCGCCTCCCGACGTGCGGGGGCGCCGCGGGCCGTGTTCGTGACGGCTCGCGGGGGAGCGCCCGCCCGCCGCACGTTCCGCAGCTTGTGGTGAGGGTACGGCTGGCGGAGGGTCAGGCCAGGGCCGTGCCGGCCGGCAGGCGGACCGGCGCGTCGCGGTAGAGGGCGGCCGAGCACGGGGTGACCGCCTGGCGGCACTCGCCGCGGTCACAGGCCTTGATGGCGACGCTGAGCAGGGTGAGCAGAAGGTCGGTGTCGTGTGCGGTGTCGAGGCGGATGCCGATCCAGTCCTCGCTGCGCCCGAACACGACCCGCTCGGTACCGGCCAGCGCCGGGTACAGGCGGCAGATGGCCGGGCGGGTGAGGCGGAGTTCGGCGTCGTCGTCGGCGTGCAGGTGGAGGATCTGGCAGGTGCCGGCGGCCACGCCGACTCCGCATGTGCAGTACGGGGCTGTCGCCTCAAGGCCGGGCCACTCGCGCAGGAGCGTCAGCACCCGGCCGGCCTGGGAACCCAGGGCGATGCCGCTTGCTCGCATGTGCTTATCGTCGTCCTCCGCGCACGCGGAGCAAAGGTGGATACCGCCAGGGTGTTCCCAATCGTTATGGAGCGAGGCGCCGGGCGATGGCGGTGAAGGCGGCCAGCTGCTCGGGGGAGAGCGCTCCGGTGAGGTGGCGGCGTACCGCGTCGAGGTGGACCGGAGCCGCGCGGTCGTGCGCGCGGCGGCCCTCGCCGGTGAGCACGACGTCCTCGCCGCGGCCGTCGAGCTCGCACTTCTCGCGGCCGACGAGCCCGCGCTGCTCCATCCGGCCGAGCTGGCGCGACAGGCGGCTGTGGGCCCAGCGCAGGTGTTCGGCGAGGCCGCGCACGCGGATGCAGTGCTCGCCGCCGGAGAGCTCGGCCAGGGCGGCCAGCACGTCGTAGTCGGCCATCGACAGGCCGCTCGCGCGTTCCACGTCGCGGGCGACCTCGGTGTCGACGTGCAGGCGCAGGCGGCGGTAGGCCTCCCACGCCTCGAGCGCGGTCTCGTCCCTCGTCTCGGTCACCCCGGCAGTCTACGGGACTTCGGTGACATGTAACAGATCTTGGGATAGGCTTTCGTTACACGTAACGAAGTAGCGGGAGTGTGGGGCATGGAACGCAAGCTGGCGGTCAACGGGGTCGAGCTGAACGTCGAGACGTCCGGGGACCCGGGTGACCCGGCGATCCTCCTGCTTCACGGCGCGGGGCAGTCGCTCGTGGCCTGGGAGGAGGAGTTCGTCGCCCGGCTCGTCGCGGGCGGACGGCGGGTGGTGCGCTTCGACAGCCGTGACGCCGGCCGTTCGACGAGCTATCCGGCGGGCGAGCCGGCGTACGGACTGAACGACCTCGCGGCCGACGCCGCCGCGCTGATCGAGGCGCTCGGCCTGGACGGGGCCCACCTCGTCGCCATGTCGCAGGGCTCCGCGGTCGCGCAGCTGGTGGCGCTCGACCACCCCGGCCGCGCCGCCTCCCTCACCCTCACCGGCGCCACCCCCGGCGGTCCGGGCCACGAGTCCCCCGACCTGCCGCCGATGGCGGACAGGATCCTGGCGCTGTTCGCCGAGGAGCAGCCGGGGCCCGACTGGACCGACCGCGCGGCCGTGCTCGACTACCTGGTCGAGGGCGAGCGCCCCTACGCCGGGGCCGTCTTCGACGAGGCGGCGCTGCGGGCCATGGCCGCGCGCGTCGTGGACCGCACGCCGAACCTGGCCGCCCAGCTCACCAACCCGTTCCTCATCGACGCCGGCCGGCCGTGGCGCGAACGGCTCGGCGAGATCGCGGTACCGGTGCTGGTCTTCCAGGGCGGCGACGACCCGCTGTTCCCGCCGGGGCACGGGCAGGCGCTGGCCGCGGCGATCCCCGGGGCGCGGGCGAGGGTGCTGGAGGGCGTCGGGCACGAGATCTTCCCCCGGCGCACCTGGGACGAGGTCGTCCCGGCGATCCTCGGCCACACCGCCGCGGCCGGTCAGGCGAGCAGCGCGCCGTCGCGGTAGACGAGCGATCGAGCCGGTACGGCCCAGCGTCGCGCACCCAGCGCCGGCTCACCGCCCTCGGGCACGACCGCCTGCACGAGGTGGTCGCCGGACTCGAGCGTGACCAGCACTCCGGTGCCCAGGTTCTCCAGCACGGCCACGGTGCCCGGGATACCGTCCTGCCGTTCGGTCTCGGACAGGCGCATGTATTCGGGCCGCACGCCGTACACGATCTCGTCGCCCTCGCCGAGACCGGCGGGAGCGGCGCGGACGGCGCCCGCGACACGCAGCGCGCCGCCGGTGTTCGTGCCGGGCAGCAGGTTCATCGGGGTGGAGCCGATGAACGAGGCGACGAACGTGGTGGCGGGCCGCTGGAAGACCTCGGCGGGGGTGCCGATCTGCACCATGCGCCCGGCCGACATGACGGCGATGCGGTCGGCCAGAGCCAGCGCCTCGGCCTGGTCGTGGGTGACGAAGACGGTGGTGACGGCCAGTTCGCGCTGCAGGCGTTTGAGGAACGTGCGCGCCTCCAGGCGCAGCCGGGCGTCGAGGTTGGACAGTGGCTCGTCGAACAGGAACGCGGCCGGGTGGCAGGCGATCGCGCGGGCCAGCGCCACCCGCTGCTGCTGGCCGCCGGACAGCTGGGCGGGGCGGCGGTGCAGCAGGTCGGCCAGCGACAGGCGGCGAGCCACCTCGGCGGCCTTGCGCACCCGTTCGGCGCGGGGGACCTTCTTGATGCGCAGCGGGTAGGCGATGTTGTCGGTGACGTCCATGTGGGGGAAGATCGCGTAGTCCTGGAAGACCATGGCGACGTCGCGGCGGCCCGGGGGCAGGCGGGTGACGTCCGCCTCGTTGATGCGGATATTTCCAGACGTGGGGGTTTCGAGGCCGGCGATCGTCCGCAGCAGCGTCGTCTTGCCGCAGCCCGACGGGCCGAGCAGCGCGAAGAACTCGCCGTCGGCCACCGTCAGGTCGATCGCGTCCAGGGCGCGCACACCGCCGGGGAACACCTTGGTCAGGCCGTGCAGCGAGATCACCGCTTGATACCTCCGTGGAAGCGGAAGCCGTACCGCTGGGAGACGAACAGGTACATGGCCACGACCGGCAGCGAGTACAGCAGCGAGAAGGTCGAGATGAGGTCGAGCTTGGGCGCGCCGCCCTCGGTGTAGAGGGTGTAGAGGATCACCGAGCCGGGCGACTTCTCCGGATCGCGCAGCAGGATGAACTGGAACAGGAACCCGCCCCACACGCTGGCCAGCGCCCAGACGCCGATCGTGGCCAGGCCGGGACGCACGAGCGGGACGGTGATGTGCCGCAGGATCTGCAGCGGCGAGGCGCCGAAGACCCGCGCGGACTCCTCGTAGGACGTGGGCGTCTCGTCCATGAAGTCCTTGAGTATGAAGATCGCCGCGGGCAGCAGGCCGCCGGAGACGACCAGGATGACGCCCAGATGCGTGTCGATGAGGTTGAGCCGGGTGGCCAGCTCGAAGATCGGGACCATCGCGGCGGTCCCGGTGACCACGGACGACAGCAGCAGAAGCAGATACAGGAGCACGTCCCTGCCGGGCACGGACACCCGCGACAGCGCGTACGCGGCGAGCGCGGCCAGCACGACGACCAGCACCGCCGCGCCCCCGCCCTGGATCAGCGAGTTGCCGATGGAGCCCAGCGCGTAGGGGTTGTCGAGGATGGCGGCGAAGTTGGCGAGCGTGAACTCCGGCACCGACGTCGTGATCGTGGGGGAGGCGTCGAACGGCGCCGCCGCCAGCCACAACATCGGCAGCGCGAACAGCGCCAGGACGACGGCGACGAAGACCGTGGAGACGAGCCTGCCGACCGTGTGCCTGATCATGCCGGTGGCCCTCCCGCGGCGGCCGTGGCCTCCTGCCGCCGCCGCCCGCGCAGCAGCCGCAGGTAGGCCAGCGCGAAGACGAGGTTGATGAGCAGGATGAGGAAGGAGACCGCCGCGCCGACGCCGAGCTCGCCGCCGCGCAGCGCGAGGTTGTAGACGTAGATCGGCAGGATCTCCGAGCGGCCCTCGGGCCCGCCGCCGGTCAGGACGAACGGCGTGAAGTCGTTGAACGTCCACAGGCTGATCAGCAGCAGGTTCGTCAGCACGTGCCGGCGGATGAGCGGGAAGACGACGTCGCGCAGCTGCTGGAAGACGTTGGCGCCGGCCAGGCGGGCGGTCTCCAGGTGGGAGGGCGGCACGTTCTCCAGCGCCGCCGAGTACAGCATCATCGAGAACGCGGTGCCCCGCCAGGTGTTGAAGACGATGATCGACAGCAGCGGGTGGTCCAGCAGCCACGCGAACCCCGGCGTGCCGAGCAGCGCGTTGAGCGTGCCGTCGTCGCGGTCGAGCAGCGCGAACCACAGGAACCCCACCACCGTCGACGGCAGGATCCACGACAGCAGCACCACGCCCTCGACCAGCCGCCGAACCGCCCCGCGCCGGGTGCGCAGCACCCACGCGAGCGCGAACCCGAGCCCCGCCTGGCCGATCACCGCCGAGCCGCCCACGTAGGCGACGGTCAGCCACAGCGAGGACAGGAAGCGCGGGTCGCCGAGCGCGGAGGTGTAGTTGTCCAGCCCGACCACCTGCGGGTCGGCCGCCTGGAGCCCGGTCAGCCGGTAGTCGGTGAGCCCCAGGTAGATCGTCCAGAGAGCGGGGAAGACGAGGAAGACCGCGATGAGCACGAGCGCGGGCAGCACGAACGCGGTGGCCCTGGCGCGCCCGAGCCCGGCGGCATCGGTGATCATCCCGCGATGTTGGCCGCGCCGCCGACCAGCCGCTCCAGCTTCGTCTGGTACGCGACCGCCGCCTCCTCGGGCGAGGAGCCCGCCACGACCGCGGCCGTGGCCTCCTGAAGCGCGGCCGACACCTGCGGATAGACCGCCAGCGGCGGCCGGTACGCCGTGATCGGCAGGACCTCCTCCGCGATGTACTTGAGCATCGGGTCGGCCGTCAGCACCTCGGCGTTGACGTCGTCGCGGGCGCTGATGCGCACCTGCCCGGCCAGCTGCGACTTGGTCGCCGCCGCCGAGTGCATGAACGCCAGCAGCTCCCAGGCGAGTTTCGGGTTCTTGGAGAAGGGGTTGAGCACCCGCACCGCGCCGCCGGACATCGAGACGAAGTCCTGGCCGCGGATGCCGCCGCCCGGCTGTTTGGCCGGGATCTTGGCGTAACCGACGACCGTGTCACGCTCGGCCATGGGCGCCACGCCCGCCTTCGGCTCGATGACCGAGCGCCAGAAGTAGTCGCTCTCCGCCAGGATCGCGATCTTGCCTTCGGCGAACTGGGCGAAGGACTTGTCGCGGCCCTTGGCCTCCTGCTGCAGCTTCGGATCGCCCAGGCCCTTGGCGTAGATCTGCTGGTAGAAGCCGAGCACGTCCTTCATGGCCGGGGAGGCGCCGGTCCACTTGCCGGTGGTGTAGATCTCCGAGCCCGCGCCGGTCAGCAGCGGCAGCGCGCCCTGCATGGTGGTGGCCTCGCCCATCGCGGTGCCGGCGTTGATCTGGATCGGCACCGGCACCCCGGCCGCCTTGAGCCTGGTCCCGGCGTCGATGATCTCCTGCCAGCTCGCCGGCTGCCACGGCTCCGGCAGGCCGGCCTTCTTGAACAGCGTCCGGTTGTAGAACAGCACGCGGCCGTCGGTGCCCTGCGGCAGGGCGTACTTCTTGCCGTCGAAGATGCCGAGCCCCTGCACGGCCTGCGGGATCTGCGACCAGCCCTCCCAGCCGTCCACCGTGGGCCCGCCCACCTCCGCCAGCGGCTTGATGTAACCGGCCTGCGCGAACTCGCCCACCCAGATGCCGTCCACGTCGATGACGTCGGCGCCGGTCTTCGACTTGAGATCCAGGGCGATCTTCGTCTTGTACTGCTCGTCCTCGACGCCGCTCGGCTGGAACAGCACCTTGACGTTCTGATGGCTCCGCTCGAACTCGGGGATCACCCAGGTCCTGATCCAGTCGGCGCTCTCGGAGTTCTTGCCGCCGGAGATCGAGTTGGCGGCGATCGTGAGGGTCACGCTCCCGGGGCTCGACGGCCGGCCGGTGCCGCAGGCGGCGAGGGCGAGGAGGAGGGCGGCGCCGATGAGCACAGGTCGCATGTCGGCCTCCAGTTGAGGACGTGCAGACATACCGACAATCGCACGACCCGACTCGGGCGTAAAGAAACGATCTGATGAACGGTTCGCCCTGAGCTGATCGTGGGAAGTGCATGGGGCAACGCAACATGAGTAGGGTCTGGCTAGAGGTAATGACGATTGGGGAGGGAGTCGCGTGGCATCGCACAGGGATCTGCCCGCCGGCTTGGTCGACCGATTTTTCGTGAACTCGGGGAGTTCGTCGTTCACCGAGTTCGTCAGCTCGCACGCGCCGGAATTGCTCCCGGTCCGCGGTGAGGTCCTGGCCACCCCGATCGGCGACCAGGTTCCGCACGCCACGACGATCGTGGCGGCCACCTTCGCGGGCGGCGTGGTCATGGCCGGAGACCGGCGGGCCACATCGGGGAACATGATCTCGCAGCGTGACGTGCAGAAGGTGTTCCGCACCGACGACTACTCCGTCATGGGCATCGCGGGCACCGCGAGCACCGGCATCGAGATGGCCCGGCTCTACCGCGTGGAGCTCGAGCACTACGAGAAGATGGAAGGCCGCACGCTGTCGGTCAACGGCAAGGCCAACCGCCTGGCCACGATGATCCGCGGCAACCTCGGCATGGCGATGCAGGGTCTGGTGGTGGTGCCGCTGTTCGCCGCCTACGACCCCGACAAGGACGAGGGGCGCATCTTCAGCTATGACGTGGCGGGCGGGCCGTACGAGCGGGAGCGTTTCGACGCGATCGGCTCCGGCTCCATCTTCGCCCGCGGCTCGCTGAAGAAGCTCTACCGCGACGGCGCCGGCGCCGACGACACCGTGATGGCGCTCATCCAGGCTCTCTACGACGCGGCCGACGACGACTCGGCGACGGGCGGACCCGACGTGACCAGGAAGATCTGGCCCATCGTGTCGGTGATCGACGCCAACGGGTTCCGCCGGCTCACCGACGAGGAGGTCTCCGGATACGTCGAGCAGATGCTCGAAGCCCGGTTGATCTCGCCTGACGGCCCCATCGCCCCGCTGCGCTAGAAAGGAACACCTGCGGTGTCCATGCCTTTTGGATATGCCTCCCCTGAGCAGATCATGCGGGACAAGGCGGACTACGCGCGCAAGGGCATCGCGCGGGGCCGCTCGGTCGTCGTACTGCAGTACGAGGACGGCATCCTGTTCGTCGCGCCCAACCCGTCGCGGGCGTTGCACAAGATCAGTGAGATCTACGACAAGATCGGCTTCGCCGCCGTCGGGCGTTACAACGAGTTCGAGGAACTGCGGCTGGGCGGCATCCGCTACGCCGACATCAACGGCTACACCTACGACCGCTCCGACGTGACCGGCCGCGGCCTGGCCAACCTCTACGCGTCCAACCTCGGCCGGATCTTCACCGAGTCGATCAAGTCGCTGGAGGTCGAGGTCGTGGTGGCCGAGGTCGGCGACACGCCCGACGGCGACGCCATCTACCGGCTCACCTTCGACGGCTCGGTCTTCGACGAGCACGGCTTCACCGTGATGGGCGGCCAGGCCGAAGCCGTCTCGGGCCGCCTGAAGGAGCGCTACCGCGAGGCGATGCCGCTGGCCGACGCCCTCGAGGTCGCGCTGGTGGCGTTGACGGAGCCCGGTGGCGAACGGCCGCCGGTGGCCCAGCTGGAGGTCGCGGTGCTGGACCGCAACCGCGAGCACCGCAAGTTCCAGCGGCTGACGGGGGCGCGACTGGAGCGCATCCTCCCCGCCGCCCCGCCCACCCCGCCCGCCGCTGCCGCCACGGAACCCGACGACGCCCCCACGGGCCCGCCGACGGGCCCGGACGGCGACATCGACGACGGCTCCTCACCCCTGTAGCGACCCAGGGCCCACGGGCTCCTCGGTCTCTGGCTTCTGGTCTCTGGCCTCTGGGCCGAAGCGGCATCGGGCGCCGCGGCGAAACGCCGCGGCGCCCACACACGTCCTCTCGGCCCCACCCTCTCCACCGGCCCGTCCTCTCCACCGGCCCGCCCTCTGCTCTTGCCCGCACCGTCGGCCTCGGGACTCCCCGCTCCGCCCTCGCCTCGGCGGCCCGCCGGCCGGTCCCGCTCGCGCCCGCCGGGGTCGGCCCGGAGCCTCCCGACCCCGCCTGCCGGCCGTGTCTCGTCTGCGGCTGATCGGTGGTTCCACCACCGCTCGCCTTCGGCACCGATCCGCGCCCGTGTGGCGGTCGTGCTCGTCGGTGTCCTGTCTGTCGGACTCCGGCCTGGTTCCGAGTGGCGCCCGGTTTTCGGGTACGGCCTGCCGCGGCGGCGTTCCGGCCAGGGTCGCGGGCCGGATGGTGCCCTGGGAGCCGGACTTGCCGTCGCGGGCGACAGGGTGTGACGTGTGTCACGTGTTGCCGCGCGAACCAGGGCACGTGTGCCGGGATCGTAGATCGTGTGAAGACTTCGACCCGATACATCCTGGCGGGCGGCGCGGTGGCCGCCTTGACCCTTTCCTTCGTCAGCACCGCCCACGCCGGCACCCGGAGCACCGTCACGCTGCCCGCGGCCGCCGCGTTCACGGCGATCCCCACGTTCAAGGCGCCCAAGATCTTCGGGACCACCTTCCAGGCGGACCCCGGGCACGACTTCACCAAGGGCGTCCATTCGCGGCGCGACGGCATCCTGCGCGGCTGGATCACCCACGTCAGCGGCGTCAAGGCCGACTACGAGCCGATCAAGTGGAAGAAGGGCACCCAGGCCGAGGGTCACTTCGTGGGGCCGCCCGAGGGTGACGTGCGGGCGTACTCCTCGCCGATCGCGAAGAACGTGGTGTTCCTGTCGGCGTTCGGGTGCAAGGCGTCCATGCAGAACATGACCGTGGACCGCAACACCGGGCTCGGCAACAAGCGGTGCTCGCGGTCGGTGCTGATCAAGCGGGCCAAGCAGTACGAGCGTCCGGCGCTGATCACCGTCTACAAGGGGAAGATCGTCCGAGTGCAGGAGATTTACACCCCGTAGTCCCAAGGTGGGTCTTACGTTGGGGCTTGCGGCGGTAGGTGATCAGAGGAAGTGGATCACCGCTGGAGGCAGCAGATGCGTGGGATCGCCGCCGCTTTGGCCGGTATCACCGTGGCGTTGGGGGTGGCCGCGGTCCCGGCCCGGGCCGACGAGGACCTGGGCCTGCGGCCGTCGACCGTACGGGCCGGTGGATGGGTGACGGTCCGGCTGCTGTGCGACCCCGATTCCGAGTCGGGGATGATCGACGGGCCCACCTCGTTCGGGGAGATCCCGATCGACGACCTGGGGGACGGTCGTTTCGAGGACGACATACGCGTGCCCATCGGCACTCCACGGGGCCGCCAGCCGGTCTACGGGTACTGCGACGACGAGGACGAGCCGGCCAGCCGGGCCGCGTTCACCGTGGTGGGAGGCCGCCCGCACGGCGGGGCATACACCGGCTTCGGCGGTACGGCCCCCACGTCCCGACCCGCCCATGCGGCCAAGCCGGCAGGTCAGGGGGAGGAGACCGGTCTGCAACGGGGCGCCCCGGGAGGCGCTCTCCTGTGGGCCGGAGTAGGAGCGCTGGCGCTCGGCGGAGTCGCCGCGATGCGCCGCCGTACCCGCCGCAGGGGCTGACATGCGCCGTCTCGGCAATCCTGGGACACCGGCCGGCGAGCGGGCGACGCTGGGCGGCGAACGCGCGATGCCGAGTGCCGAGGGGCGCGCCCCGGTGGGTGTGGCGCCGGTGGGCGGGAGCGTGACGCCGGTGGGTGTGGCGCTGGGGTGCGAGGGTGTGGCGTGGGGCCGTGGGGCCGCGGTGTGGTGCGGGGCCGGTCCGGGAGGGGCCGCGGCCGGGGTGGGCTCGTGAGGGCCTGGGCCGTGGGGGTCGTGGCGGCCGGGATTGTTCTCGTGGTGGTGGGGAAGCCCGCGCTGGAGAAGGTCGTCGAGGTTCTTGAGGGGCTGGTCCACTCGGCGGCCGTCGCGCCCATGTCGCGATCTGCCCCTGTTCGCCTGGAGATCCCCGGGCTCAAGGTCAAGGCCGGGATCGCCCCGCGCGGCCTCAACAAGGACGGCACCGCCCGCGTCCCGTCGGCGCGTCAGGCGCACCTGGTCAGCTGGTACAAGCACGGACCCGCGCCGGGTGAGCCGGGCGCCGCCGCCCTGTTCGGCCATGTGGACTCCACCACCGGCCCGGCCGTCTTCCACGGCGTCGCCACCCTCCGGCCCGACGCGTTGATCAGGGTGACCCGGGCCGACGCCTCGACGGCCATGTTCCGGGTCCGCTCGGTCGAGGCCTTCCCCAAGCGGCACTTCCCGTCGGAGCGCGTCTACACCGACACCGACCGCCCGGAACTTCGCCTGATCACCTGTGGCGGGACGTTCGACCCGGTCAGGCGCGAGTACGCCGACAACGTCGTGGTCTTCGCCGACCTCGCCGGCCGTACCGGAAAATGAGGGGCGGACCCTGCGGCCTGTCCGATATGCTCATTTCATGCACTATTACTTCTTCCTCTAAGAGGGACGGCGCCAAGCCCCCGACTACGCCCGACGCGGCCCCATGAGCGGCCCCGGGCGCGGCGAGGCGTATCCGCCGTCCGATTCTTTTCGCGGGGTTGAGCCCCGTTCTTGGAGGAAGTGTGTCTACCGCTCTTTCCCTGCGCGCCCGCGCCCACCTGAGCGCCACCGATCTTCGCGTCACGCGTGGCGGGCGGCCGGTCCTGGTCGGTGTGAACCTCACCGTCTCCCCGGGCGAACGCCTGGGCGTCGTCGGTGAGAACGGCCGGGGCAAGACCACGTTGCTGCAGGTCCTGGCCGGAGCTCTGGTTCCGGACGCGGGCGAGGTCAGCCGGGCCGGCACCATCGGCGTGGCCGACCAGGAGATGCCGGTCGGCGACGACCGTACCGTCGGTGATCTCATCGACGTCGAGCTCGCCGAGGTACGGCGGGTCCTGGCGGCGTTCGAGGAGTCCACGGAGGCGCTGGCCGAGGGGCGGCCGGGCGCCGAGCAGGAGTACGAACGCGCGCTGGCCGACGCCGAGTCGATCGGCGCGTGGGAGGCCGACCGGCGCGTGGACGTCTCGCTGGCCGCGCTCGGCGCCGTCGACGACCGTGCCCGGCCGCTGGCGGGGCTCTCGGTCGGTCAGCGCTACCGGATCCGGCTGGCCTGCCTGCTCGGCGCCGGGCACGACCTGCTGCTGCTCGACGAGCCGACCAACCATCTCGACGCGGCGGGCCTGGACTACCTGACCGCCCGGCTGCGCGAGCACCCTGGTGGCGTGGTGCTGGTCAGCCACGACCGCGCCCTGCTCAGCGACGTCGTCACCACCGTGCTCGACCTCGACCCGACCCGCGACGGCCGTCCCCGTACGTACGGCGGCGGCTACGAGGGCTACCGCGAGGGCCGCACGGCCGAGCGCGAACGCTGGGAGTCCGACTACCGCGACCAGCAGAGCGAACGCCAGCGCCTGGCCGACGACCTGTCGACCGCGCAGAACCGGCTCAGCACCGGCTGGCGTCCCGACAAGGGCACCGGCAAGCACACGCGTGCCACCCGGGCGCCCGCGCTGGTGCGGGCCGTGCACCGGCGGCAGGAGGCGCTCGAGGCGCAGGTACTGGACGTGCCGAAGCCGCCGATGCGCTTCCAGGCGCCGCCGCTGCCCGCTCCGCCCGGCGTGACGCTGCTGCGCGCCGACGGGGTGGAGGTGGCCGGGCGGCTGCGTGGACCCCAGTCGGTGCACCTGCGCGCGGGCGACCGCCTCGTGGTGACCGGTCCGAACGGCGCCGGCAAGTCGACGCTGCTGGCCGTACTCGCGCAGAGGCTCGAACCCGGCGCGGGCAGTGTGCAGCGCGGCGGGCGGGTGGGACTGCTGTCGCAGGAGTCCCCGGAGCCGTCGCGGCGACCGGCCCACGAGGTGTTCGACGCCGCGATGGCGCGGCTGGTCAGCACCGGCGTGCTGGCGGAGGCGGAGCGGCTGGGCCTGTCGAGCCTGGGCCTGCTGCCGTCGCAGGCCGCGCACCGTCCGGTGTCGGAACTGTCGATCGGCCAGCAGCGCCGCCTGGACCTGGCGTTGCTGCTGGCGGCCCGCCCGCAGGTGGTACTGCTGGACGAGCCGACCAACCACCTGTCGATGGCGCTGGTGGAGGAACTCACGCAGGCCCTCCACGCGACGGCCGCCGCCGTGGTCATGGCCACCCACGACCGGCAGCTCCTCCGCGACGTCGCCGATTGGCCGCGGCTGTCGTTGCGGTGACGCTCAGTCAACAGCGCGACGGTCCGTTACGGCCCAGCCGCGCCCACCCCCACCCGCCGCACGTGCCCGGCCTCCGTCCAGGGAGACGGCGGGCCGGCGCGCGTGGCGGGCCGCCGCGACGCCCGCCCCGCCGGCCGGCTACCGGCGCACCCCTCAGCCCGATCCACCCTCCGGCCCTATGCCTTCGGCGGGTAAGACCTCAGGCCCGATGCCCGTGGTGGGTAGGAACTCCGGCACGACGTCGCCCGCGGTGGGGTTCGCTCTCGGGTCCTGCCCTTTGACCGGGGGTTTTAGGGGTGAAGGGATTGGAGGATTTTGTGGAGCTTCGTCTGGTTCTCCAGGCCGATGCCCGGAAGGTCGGGTAGCCGGAGGTGGCCGTCCTCGACCACGGCGTCGTCGGCGAAGCCGCCCGTGGGCTCGAACTCGCCCGGGTAGGACTCGTTGCCCCCGAGCTTCAGGGCGGCGGCGATGTGCAGGGCGAACTGGTGCCCGCCATGAGGGACGCAGCGCCGGGCGGACCAGCCGTGCCGCCGGAGCATGGCCTGGATGCGCAGGTATTCGGCCAGGCCGTAACTGAGGACCGGGTCGATCTGGATGAGGTCGCGGTCGGGGCGCATGCCGGCGTACCGCAGGAGGTTGCGGGCGTCGGGCAGGGAGAAGAGGTTCTCGCCGGTGGCCAGCGGCCCCGGGTACCGCTCGGCCAGGGTGGCGTGCAGGGCGTGGTCGAGCGGGTCGCCGGGTTCCTCGTACCAGGCCAGGCCGTAGGGTTCGAGGGCCGCGCCGTACGCCAGGGCGGTGGCGAGGTCGAAGCGGCCGTTGGCGTCCACGGCGAGGTGGGCGCCGTCCACGACGTCGAGGACGGCTTCGACGCGGCGCAGGTCCTCCCGCAGCGACGCGCCGCCGATCTTCATCTTGACGGTGGTGTAGCCGAGGCCGAGGAAGCGCCGCATCTCCGCCTGGAGGTCCTTGAGCGTCTTGCCGGGGGAGTAGTAGCCGCCGGCGGCGTAGACGAAGACGGACCCGTCCGGCTCGCCGAGGGCGTGGCGCTCGCACAGCCAGCGGTACAGCGGCTTGTCCTCGATCTTGGCGGCCAGGTCGTGCAGGGCCATGTCGAGCACGCCGACCGCGACGGAACGCTCGCCGTGGCCGCCGGGTTTCTCGTCGCCGGTCATGACGGGCAGCGCCTTGACCGGGTCGAAGGTGACGCCGTCGTCGGTCAGCAGGCTGTCCGGATCGGCTTCGAGCAGGCGGGGCGCGACGCGGCGGCGGATGATCTCGCCCGCGCTGTAGCGGCCGTTGGAGCTGAAGCCGTAGCCGGTCAGCGGGCGGCCGTTCCTCATGACGTCGCTGACGACCGCCACGATGGAGCAGTCCATGCGGCCGAAGCCGATGTAGGCGTTGGCGATGGACGAGCTGATCGGGACGGTTCCCTCATGGATGGCGATGATCCGCGGCATGGGCCTTCTCCTTGCGTGGGCCGCCGATGGTCTTCTCGAACAGTTCGCGGTCGAGGCCGCCCTCCTCCCACCGGGCCACGACCACCGCGGCCACGGCGTTGCCGAGCACGTTCGTGACGGCCCTGATCAGGGAGAGGAAACGGTCGACCGACAACACCAGCGCGAGGCCGGCGACGGGCACCAGCCGCACCGCCGCCACGGTGTTGGCCAGCGTCACGAACGCCGACCCGGTGACCCCGGCGGTGCCCTTGGACAGCACCAGGAAGACCAGGAACAGCAGGAGCTGGTCGCCGAGGCCGAGCGGCACGCCGTACACCTGACCGATGAAGACGACGCAGATGGGGATGACGACGGCGACGCCGTCGAGGTTGAAGGAGTAGCCGGTCGGGACGACCAGGCCGACCACCGAGCGCTTGCAGCCGAACTCCTCCAGGCGGGCCATGAGCTGCGGCATGACCGACTCCGACGAGGACGTCCCGAGCACGATGTACAGCTCGCGGCGCAGAGCGCGGACCAGGCGCAGATAGGAGAAGCCGGCCATACGGCAGATCGGGACCAGGACGACCAGCATGAAGACGGCCAGCGCGAGGACGGAGACGCCGACGAGCTTCATGAGCGCGGTCAGGGTCTCCGGGCCGTACTTGCCGACCGTGTACGCGACGGCGCCGAAGGTGCCGATCGGCGCCAGGTACATGATGAAGCGGATCATGCTGAAGAACACCTCGGCCAGGCGCGTGCACCCGCGGGCGACGGGCTCGCCCACCTCGGGCGGCAGGGCGAGCAGGGCCAGGGCGAACAGCACGGCGAAGATCAGCACCTGGAGGACCTCGCCGGTGGCGAAGGAGCCGACGGCGTTGTCGGGGATCATGTGCGTGAGCCAGTCGGCGAAGGTACGCTCCGTGCCGCCCTTGACGTAGTCCGTCAGCTCCTCCGAGGCGCCGGCGGGCGGGGCGACCCCCGCGCCGGGCCGCAGGAGGTTGACGGCGGCCAGGCCGATGAGCATGCCGAGCGTGGTGACGATCTCGAAGTAGATGATCGCCTTCAGCGCGATCCTGCCGACCGACTTCAGGTTGCCCGCCGAGACGATGCCGCTGACCACGACCAGGAACACCACCGGCGCGATCACCAGCTTGATGAGCGCGATGAAGACGTCGGCCAGGGGCTTGAGCTGGGCGCCGGTCTCCGGCCACAGCAACCCGAAGATCGCGGCGGCGACCGCCGCGACGAGCACCTGCATGCTGGTGTTACGCGCCAACGCCCGCATGGCTACCGCACCAGGGTGTCGCGGAGCGCGCCGCGGTCGACGTCGAGTCCGAGCCCCGGCCGGCCGGACAGCGAGATCTTCCCGGCCTCCGGAGCGGGGGAGCCGGGGAACAGCTGCCGGCCGACCTGGCCCATGCCGAGGTGCCATTCGAGGATCCAGCCGTTCATCAGCCCCGCGAGGGTGTGCATGCTGAACAGCGGCCACCCGCCGCCGTGCGCGATCGGCAGGTTGTAGATCTGGGCCAGGTGGGCGGCCTTGCGCGCCTCGGTGAAGCCGCCGCAGTAGCAGGGGTTGGGCTGCAGGATGTCCACGGCGCGGCGTTCGACCAGTTCGCGCAGGCGCCAGCGGTGGCCTTCCATCTGCCCGGCGGCCAGCGGGATCGAGGTGTGCTCGCGCAGGTCGGCCAGGGCGCGGGCGTCGTTCTGGTGCAGCGGTTCCTCGAACCAGGTCAGGTCGCAGTCCTCGACGGCGCGGGCCAGGTACTTGGCCTCGGTGGGGGTGAATAGGTAGTTGGCGTCGATCATGAGGTCAACGTCGCCGCCCACCGCCTCGCGCACGGCCCGGATCCGGCGGGCGTCCTCGCGCCAGCCGCCCTCGTCCACGCCGACGACCATCTTCAGCGCGGTGAACCCGGCCGCCACCTGGAGACGGGCGGCCTCGGCGAGCTGGTCCCTGTCGTACTGCGGGAAGCCGAAGGTCACATACACCGGCAGTTGTGTACGGGCGCCGCCGAGCAGGGAGGCCACCGTGCGGCCCTCGTGTTTGCCGGCGATGTCCCACAGGGCGATGTCCAGCAGGGACAGGGCGCTGGAGACCACGCCGGTCATCGTCCGGGGGTTGAGCTTCTGCCAGACGCGCTGGTGGACGGCTTCGACCTCGCGCGGGTCGAGGCCGGCGACGATGGGCAGGAAGTGGTGTTCCAGGGCGGCGACGACGGAGCGGGCCAGGAAGTGGCCGGTGATGGCCACGCCGGTCAGGCCCTCGTCGGTCTCGACCTCGCAGAAGACGAACTCCTTCTGCTCGGCTCTGCCGTACCCGTCGACCCGGCCCTCCAGCAGCGGCACCTCGATCGAGGTGGTGTGCACGCCGGCCCGGATGTCCTTGATCTTCATGCTGTTCCTTCGTCCAGGGGGTGGTGGAAGGAGCTTCCCCCTGAAAATCGTCAACTGTCAACGATTTGCAATTTGCGGAAGGCTGGGGTAGGGAAGATCGGATGGGCGACTACACCGACGCGCTCCGGCGCCGGGTGGCCGAGCGGCAGGCCACCTCACTTCCCCAGCTGATCGTCGAAGAGCTCGAAAACATGATCATCAACGGCACGCTGAAAGGCGGTGACCGGATCAACGAGTCGGCGCTGGCCATGCGGCTGGGCGTCAGCCGCGGGCCGGTCCGCGAGGCCTGCCGCCAGCTCGAACGCAGCAGGCTGGCCGAGTTCCGGGCCAACCGCGGCATGTTCGTCAGGGAGATCTCGGTCGAGCAGGCGGCCCAGCTCTACGACATCCGGGCGAGCCTGTTCGGGCTGGCCGGGCGGCTGGCCGCCGAGCGGGCCGGCGAGGACGACGTCGCCGGGCTGCTGGAGGTGGTCGAGCGGCTCCGGGACTGCGCCGACATGGATCACTACTATCCGCTCAACGTGGACCTGCACCGGCGCCTGGTGGCGTTGTCCGGCAATCCCCGTCTGGTTGAGCTTTATGACGATATTTCTAAGGAACTGCACCTGTTCCGGCGGCACGGCCTGGAGCCGGACGCCGCCCGGCAGATCTCCAACGCCCAGCACCGGGAGATCGTCGAGCGCATCGCCGCCGGCGACGCGGTCACGGTCGGCCGCCTGATGGAGGAGCACATCCTGGCCGGCAAGAGCCGCATGCTGGGCGGCGCATCACACGGCACACCACACGCCGCACCACATGGCGTACCGCACAAAGCGTGATATGTCGGGACATGCGGCGCGGGCGGCGCAAAAACGCCAGGCAAGATCCCTCCCGCTCGCCGATCCGTGGGCATAGTGTGAGGTGATGGATCGTCGCATCTTCGGACTCGAGAACGAGTATGGCGTGACCTGCACGTTCAGGGGACAGCGCAGGCTGTCTCCGGACGAGGTCGCGCGCTACCTCTTCCGCCGAGTCGTGTCCTGGGGCCGATCGAGCAACGTCTTCCTCCGCAACGGCGCCCGCCTCTACCTCGACGTGGGCAGCCACCCCGAGTACGCCACCCCCGAGTGTGACAACGTCGTCGAACTCGTGACGCACGACAAGGCGGGCGAGCGCATCCTCGAAGGCCTTCTCGTCGACGCCGAGAAACGCCTGCGCGAGGAGGGCATCGCCGGCGACATCTACCTCTTCAAGAACAACACCGACTCCGCCGGGAACTCCTACGGCTGCCACGAGAACTACCTGGTCGGCCGGCACGGGGAGTTCGGCCGCCTGGCCGACGTGCTCATCCCGTTCCTGGTCACCCGGCAGATCATCTGCGGCGCCGGCAAGGTGCTGCAGACGCCGCGCGGGGCCGTGTACTGCGTCTCGCAGCGCGCCGAGCACATCTGGGAGGGCGTCTCCAGCGCCACCACGAGGTCGCGGCCGATCATCAACACCCGCGACGAGCCCCACGCCGACGCCGAGCGCTTCCGCCGCCTGCACGTCATCGTGGGCGACTCCAACATGAGCGAGTCCACGATGCTGCTCAAGGTCGGCGCGACCGACCTGGTGCTGCGCATGATCGAGGCGGGCACGGTGATGCGCGACCTGTCGCTGGAGAACCCGATCAGGGCCATCCGCGAGGTCTCCCACGACATGACGGGCCGTCGCCGGGTACGGCTGGCCAACGGGCGCGAGGCCTCCAGCCTGGAGATCCAGCAGGAGTACCTGTCCAAGGCGAAGGACTTCGTCGACCGCCGGGGCGGTGACCCGATCGCCCACCGGGTGCTGGAGCTGTGGGAGCGCACGCTGCGCGCGGTCGAGACGGGCAACCTCGACCTGGTCTCGCGCGAGATCGACTGGGTGACCAAGTACCAGCTGATCGAGCGCTACCGCAAGAAGTACGACCTGCCGCTGTCCTCGCCGCGCGTGGCGCAGCTCGACCTGGCCTACCACGACGTGCACCGCAAGCGCGGGCTGTTCTACCTGCTGCAGAAGCGCGGCGCGGTGGAGCGGGTGGCCTCCGACCTGAAGATCTTCGAGGCCAAGTCGGTGCCGCCGCAGACCACCAGGGCGCGGCTGCGCGGCGAGTTCATCCGCAAGGCGCAGGAGAAGCGCCGCGACTTCACCGTCGACTGGGTGCATCTGAAGCTCAACGACCAGGCGCAGCGCACCGTGCTGTGCAAAGACCCGTTCCGCAGTGTGGACGAGAGGGTGGACAAGCTCATCGCCGGAATGTAGTGGGTCGTTTACCCCGGGCCTACATCGGTCTCGGATAGGGTGGCGCGAACCTAGACGTCTGTCCCGAGGGAAGTCCATGCGCCGCCGCCTGGCCGTACTGGCCGCCGTGCCTTTGATCTTCACCGCCGCCGCGTGCGGTACCGCCGAGCCGACCGGCTCCACATCGGCCACCGCGTCGTCGGGGGTGAAGGTCGCAGGCAACCTCAACGTCAAGCCGACGGTGACCTTCCCCTCGGGTACGCCCGCCGCCAAGTCGTCCTATGAGGTGATCAACGCGGGCACCGGCCCCGCGATCAAGAGCGGCGACAAGCTGATCGTCAACCTGACCGTCTACGACTGGGACGGCAAGACCAACGCCTTGCAGGGCTCCTCCTACGACTCCAAGCAGCCGGAGACGATCGCGATCGACCAGCAGCTGCCCAAGGTCCTGCAGGACGGCTTCGCCAAGGTCAAGCACGGAGGCAGGCTGCTGGCGGTCCTGGCCGCCGACGCCGCCCCGCAGCAGCAGCAACAGCAGGCCGCCGCCCAGCCGACCAAGGTGTTCGTGCTGGACGTGGTCGGCGGCGCGCCCGTCGCGCTCAAGGCCGCCACCGGCGAGGAGACCAAGGAGTCCATCAAGGGCGTCAAGGTCGTCAGCCCGGGCGGCGAGAAGGCGCCCACGCTGACCACCAAGACCGGTGACAAGGCGCCCAAGGACCTGGTCGTCAAGACCGTGATCAAGGGCACCGGCAAGCCCGTCGCGGCCAACCAGACCCTCGACGTGCACTACACCGGCAAGATCTGGGGCACCGACAAGCAGTTCGACTCCAGCTGGGAGCGGGGCCAGCCGGCCAACTTCCCGCTGAGCGGCGTCATCCAGGGCTGGCAGAAGGGCCTGGTCGGCGTGCCGGTCGGCAGCCGCGTCGTGATGAGCATCCCGCCCGCCATGGGCTACGGCGACAAGGAGCAGAACGGCATCCCCGCCAACAGCACGCTCGTGTTCGTCGTGGACGTCCTCGCGGCTTACTGACGCCTGGTCTGACAACGCGGTAGCATCTCGTGGCCCGGGGCATCGCCCCGGGCCACTGGCGTTGGTGCGGAAGGACGTCGATGCGGCCGACCCTGCTCCTGATCCCGGCCCTCGCGCTGAGCGCGTGCACCGCCCCCGCCGCGCAGGACCCCGGGCTGAGGGTCGGCGGCGCGTTCGGCGCCAGGCCCTCGGTGGCCTTCCCCGCGGGCAGGCCCTCGGGGAGTTTGCAGATCGACCAGCTGACCGCGGGAAAGGGCGCCCGGCTGGGCGCGACGGACGTGGCGATCGTCCACTACACCGCGCACGTCTGGGACGGCCGGGAGAACCGCCAGGTCGACTCCAGCTTCACCCGCGGCGCTCCGGCGGCCTTCCCCGTCGGGCAGCTCGTTCCGGGGCTGGACAAGGCATTGCGCGGGCGGACGGTGGGCAGCCGGGTGATCGCCGCCATCCCGCCGGCCGAGGGCTTCGGCGCCAACCCGCCGCAGGGCGTCGGCCCGTCCGACGGGCTCTTCTACGTGATCGACATTCTGGGCGCGCACGCCAAGGGCGCGTCGGTCCAGGGGCGCGCGGGCGCGTACGCGGGAATCAGGGTCGGCGGCGGCGCGCGGCCGGTGCTGTCGCTGCCGCTCGCCCGGCCGCCCGCACGCTATGCCGCCAAGGTCCTGGTCAGGGGTGACGGGCCGCGGGTCGGGCGGGGGCAGCTCGTGGTCACGCAGTACGAGGGCGCGGTGTGGGAGCGGCGGCGCGTGTTCGACTCCACCTGGACGAGCGGGCGGCCGCGCGCGTTCACGGTCGGCGACGGCGGCGTCATCAAGGCGTGGGAACGCGCGCTGACCGGCGTGCCCGTCGGCAGCCGCGTCCTGGTCGTCGCCCCGCCGCGGACGGCCTACGGCAGCGCCGGCCTGCCCGCCTTCGGCATCCGCGGCGCCGACACCCTGGTCTTCGTCGTGGACGTGCTGGCCGCCTACCGATGAGCGCGGGGACCTAGACTCGCGGGCGTGAACGACGACCTCGACGCGCTGGCGCACCTGCAGGACCCGGTACGGCGGGCCCTGTACGACCACGTCGTGGCCCGGGGCGGCGAGGTCGGCAGGGCGGAGGCGGCCGAGGCCGCCGGAGTCTCCCGCACGCTGGCCGCCCACCACCTCGACAAGCTGGTCGAGGCCGGGCTGCTGGAGGCGGGCTTTCGCGCCCCGGACAAGAAGGGCCCCGGCAGCGGCCGGCCGGCCAAGGTCTACCGGCGGGCCAAGACCGAGCGGTCGGTGAGCCTGCCGCCGCGCGACTACGGCGTGCTGGCCGGCCTGCTGGCCGAGGTGGTCGGGACGCTGGGCGCCGAGGATCGGGCCGAGACGGCCGCGCGCCGGGCGGGCGAGCGGCTGGGCCGGGGCCGCCGGGGCGAGCCGGTCGCCGCCGTGCTGCGCGAGCGGGGCTACGAGCCGTACACCGACGGCGGCGTCCTGCGCATGCGCAACTGCCCCTTCCACACGCTGTCGGAGGAGCAGCCGGTGCTGGTGTGCGCGATGAACCTGGCCCTGTGCCAGGGGCTGCTGGAGGGCATGGGCGGCGATCCCGGCCTGGCCGCGCTCGATCCCCGGCCGGGGGAGTGCTGCGTCACCCTCGCCGAATCTTCTAAAACAAATGAAGATTGACATAGAAGTGCGGGCATGGTGAGGTGAAGCCCATGCACCTGGCACAGATGAACGTCGCCCGCCTGCTCGCCCCCGCCGACGACCCCCGCATCGCCGACTTCATCGACGGACTGGAACCCGTCAACGCCCTCGCCGACGCAGCGCCCGGCTTCGTGTGGCGGATGCGGGCCAACGACGAGGACCCCAGGGAACTGCTGAGCTACGACCACGACGACTACCTCGCCACCACGCTGTCGGTGTGGGAGTCACGCGAGACGCTGTGGAACTTCGTCTACCGCTCCGGCCACCTGGACTACCTGCGGCGGCGCCGGGAGTGGTTCGAGCACATCGCGGAGCCGTACGCGGTGATGTGGTGGATTCCCGTGGGGGAGCTGCCCACGACGGCGGAGGGTTTCGAGCGGCTGCGACGCCTCAGGGCCGAAGGTCCCGGCCCCGAGGCGTTCACCTTCAAGGACTTCTACGAGGCGACCGCGATGCCCAGGCACATCTCGTCCTGGGTGCCCTCGCCCCAGACCACGTAGCGCGGCGGCAGCTTCTGCAGCAGCGGCAGCTGGGCGCGCAGCGAGGCGTCGTGCGTGCACGTCACCCGGATCGTGTCGCCCTTCTTGACCGCCACCGGCTCGGGCAGCGGCTGCAGCGCCTGGTTGTCGAAGTTGTACTCGGGCACGTCGAGCAGCGTGCGCCCGCCCGCCTTGCCCGGGTTGAGCTCCACCTTGATCGAACGGCCCAGCAGGTGCATGTGCCCGGCCAGCGCGTGCAGCGTGAAGGCTGCCGGCGAGGTCAGGTCGCAGTGCTGCGTGGGGCCCGGCTTGACCTTGCCCTTCGCGCACTGCTCCAGCAGCGCCCCCGCCTGCGTGGCCGACGCGCGCCCGAGGCGCTCGCCGACGTCCTGGATGGCCGCCTCGCGCTCGCACAGCGGGCCCTTCTCCCGCGCGGTGCACGGCAGCTCGGTCGGCGCGGGGAACAGCGCCGTCATCAGCGGCGTGCGCGTGCCCGACGCCAGGCGCAGCCGCACGCTCGACTGGTCGGTGCCGGCCGGCTTCCCGTCCAGCGCCAGCGTGCTGTAGTGCACCTGCATGACCAGCGCGCCGCCCTTGGCCATCGGATAGCCGAGCTTCGGATCCAGCAGCACCTCATCGGTGCCGGGCGCCCAGTGGCCGATCCAGGCCGCGCGGTCCACGCCGGCGTTGCCGAAGCAGGTCCAGCCCTCGCCCGCGTCCTTGGCGTCGACCTCCTTCACCTCGGCCAGCGCCTCCGGCGCCACCGAGAACAGGATCGCGTGATGGACCACGTCGGTGTTCTGGGCGGCGAACTGGGTGCCGGTCAGGAACGCGTCGGCCCCGGCCAGGCCGGGGTCGATCAGGAAGCACCGGTAGACGTCGGTGCCGCCGGCCGCCGGCTCGGGCTTGTACGGCCTGGGCATGGTCGCCGTCACGAAACGTTCACCCGCACGCAGCGGGGCGGCCGGCGCCGGGGTGGCAGAACCGTGCAGTCCGTGCCCTCCATGCGAAGCCGTCGCCGACGGCGGCGGCGACGGTGACGCGCTGGTGCCTGATCCCCGGGCCGGTCCGTTCCCGCAGGCCGCCAGCAGCAGTGCCGCGACGGCAAGCACGACGCCCGCCCCGATGCGTGTGCGTGTCATGCCTCCACGCTCTCGCGTCCAGGCGTGAGCGTCATCACACTCAGGGCTGATCCGTCTACGCCTCAGGTCGGAGCCCGCGTCTACCCCAGAAGGCCTGCCGTATGCCGGCCCGCCGCCGCTGAGGTGAGGAAATAGGCCAGATCCTCCTCCAGCCCGCGTCCCATCGTCGACAACCGCACGGGCGCGGCGCTCAGCGCCTCATGGAGGCCCTCGACCGGGACCGCCACCAGTTCGTGCCGTACGGCCAGCATCTCCGCCTGGTCCCTGACCCGCTCCCCGAACGCCCCCGGCAGCTCCGGCACCGGCACCTGCGCGGGGGCCAGCGCCACCCGCCCATAGGCGGTCAGCGAGTGGTGGGAGACCCCCACGTGCCGCTCGCGCCTGTCGCCCTCGCTGACCCGCAGCGCCGCCACCGGCCGCCCGCGCAGCACGGCCGCGGCGTTGACCGCCTCGCCCGCCGAGACGCCGGAGAAGCCCCACCGCGTGCCCGTGCCGAGGTTGCCGGGGCCCTGGGTCACGATGGCCACGTCCGCCTCCAGCACGTGCCTGGCCGCCAGCAGCCCGGTGTGCGTCGTGACCGCCTCCACGTCGCCGCCGAAGGCCTGGCCCACCGTCACGACCCCGCTCAGCCAGCCGATCTCGCGCAGCTTCGCGCACGACATGGAGAACCAGGCGGGCAGGGCGCCGCCGTCCAGCATCACGTAGGCCACCCGCACGCCGGGGCGCGCGGCGTACAGGCCGCACAGGATCGGCGCCAGCGCCGAGTGCAGGTCGGCCACCACGACCGGCATGCCGTCCAGCGAGTCGGCCTCGCGCAGAAGCTCGTGGTAGGGCGAATCCTGCTCGTCCGCGCCCAGCACCGTGGCCTGCAGCGGGGTGTAGCGAGCCTTCACGAGGTGACCGGGACCGGTGGGATCTTCCGGCAATCTGTTCGGGACGGCCACCACCATGGCGTAACCTCCCGTACCGAGACCCATCGCGAGTGCCGTCGTGTTGAGCAGCACCTCGTCGCCGGGTTCCGGGCGGCCCACCAGGGGAGGGTAGGCCAGCGCCCGGCACTCACCCTCGGGAACGGCGACGTCGAGCTCCACCGCCCCAGGCCACTCGCGCCGGATCCGCGTCACCTCGCCCATGCGCCATCTGATCACCAGGGCAGGGTAGCGTCGAACACAGGAGGAGTGAGGGCAGATGTCGCGCCGTAAGACCGAGCGGTTGCTCAATCTTGTGATCTGCCTGCTCGCCACGCGCCGGCCGTTGTCGGCCGAGCAGATCCGCCAGGCCGTGCCGGGCTACGACCGCGACGGCGACGAGGCGTTCCAGCGCATGTTCGAACGCGACAAGAACGAGCTGCGCGAGATCGGCATCCCCATCGACGTCGTCCGCGACCCGTGGGAGGACGAGCCCGGCTACCGCATCGAGCGCCAGTCCTACGAGCTGCCCGAGATCACGCTGGAGGCCGACGAGGCCGCGGTGCTCGGCCTGGCCGCGCAGGTGTGGCAGCGCGCCAGCCTCGCCGAGGCGGCCTCGGGGGCGCTGCTGAAGCTGCGCGCGGGCGGCGTGGCCACCGACGCGGCCGGCGGCGGGGCGCTGGAGCTGCGCGTCGACACCCGCGACCCCGCCTTCCCGGCGCTCTGGGACGCCGTGCGCGACCGGCGCGTGGTCCGCTTCGACTACCGCAGCGCCGGCAGCGAGAACGTGCGCACCCGCACCGTGGAGCCGTGGGGCGTGGTCAGCCGGCGCGGCCGCTGGTACCTGGCCGGCTTCGACCGCGACCGCGACGCGCCGCGCGCCTTCCGCCTCAGCCGCATCATCGGCCAGGTCGCCGCCGTGGGCAGGACGGGCGCGGTCGAGGTGCCGCCGGGCGTCGACGTGCGCGAGATGATCGGCTTCCCCGAGGAGCCGATGGAGGAGCGCGTGGCCACCCTGCGCGTACGGCGAGGCGCGGGAGAGGGGCTGCGCCAGCTCGCCTCCGTCACCCGCGCGGGCGGCGGCGGATGGGACGAGGTGGAGCTGGGCTTCTCCGACCCAGAACGGCTGGCGGGCTGGATCGCCAGCATGGGCTCCGACGTGGAGCTCCTCGACCCGCCCGACGCGCGCGAGGCGGTCATCCGGCGGTTGAAGGGAGCGCTGGCATGAGCCGCGTGGTCTGGTCGGTCATGCTGTCGGGCATCGTGAAGGGGGCTCGGTCGTGAGCGGAAGCGCGGATCGGCTGCCGAGGTTGCTGTCGCTCGTGCCGTACCTGATGTCGCACCCGGGTGCGCAGGTCGGCGAGGTGGCCGAGGTGTTCGGCCTCAGCGAGAAGCAGCTCATCGACGACCTGCAGCTGGTGTGGATGTGCGGCCTGCCCGGCCACACCCCGGGCGACCTCATCGACGTCTCCTGGGACGGCGGCGAGATCGTCATCGACAACGCCGACACCATCGCCAGGCCGTTGCGCCTGGGCATCGACGAGGCCAGCGCCCTGCTGGTGGCGCTGCGGATGCTCGGCGCGATGCCGGAGTTCGCCGAGGTGCCCGGCGACGCGCTGCCGCGCGTGGTGGCCAAGCTGGAGCGAGCCGCCGGCGAGGGCGCCGCCGCCGTCAGCAGCCAGGTCGCCGTGGACGTCGACGCCGCCCCGGACGCGCTGCCCCGGGTGCGCGACGCGCTCAACAGGAAGCGCCGGCTGTCGCTGCGCTACTACGTGCCGGGCCGCGACGAGGTGACCCCGCGCGAGGTCGACCCCACCCGGGTCATGGTCGTCGACGGCCGCACCTACATGGAGGGCTGGTGCTACCGCGCCGAGGCGATGCGGTTGTTCCGCCTCGACCGCGTCGTGGGCGTCGACGTGCTGGACGTGCCCGCCGACCCGCCCGCCGACGCCGAGCCGATCGACGTCACCCAGGGCGTCTTCCGGCCCTCGCCGACCGACGAGCTGGTCGAGCTGGAGGTCAGCGCGGCCGGGCGGTGGGTGGCGGAGTACTACCCGGTCGAGGGCGTCACCGAGCTGGGCGAGGGCCGGCTGCGCATCGCGCTGCGTGCCCGTGACGAGGACTGGGTGCTCAAGCTGGCGCTGCGGCTGGGCGACACCGGCCGCGTGGCCGCCCCCGAGGCGATGGCCGAGCGGGTGCGCGAGGAGGCCGAGCGCGCCCTGGCCCTGTACGCTCACCGGTCATGACGTGGATCTTCGTGGCGATCGGGCTCGGGGTCGCGGGCATCGCCGTGCTGGTGGCCGCGGGGGTGCGGGTCCTGTCCGCGGCACGCGAGCTGAGCAGGGAACTCACCCTTGCCGAGGCCCGGATTTCGCCCGCCGAGGAACGCCTGCGGGGTCAAATCGGGATGAACAAGGCCGTGGAGGGATGAGTCTGGGCCCCGAGCAGCGTACGATCGTGGCTGAGAAAGCCTCTCGCTCGCACTAAAGGAAGTTTTCCATGTCCTTCGGACCTGAGTGGATCGTCATCATCGTGGTGCTTCTCCTGCTGTTCGGCGGCAAGAAGCTCCCTGACCTCGCCCGCGGTGTGGGCCGGTCCCTGCGCATCTTCAAGGCTGAGACCAGCGACCTGCGCAAGGAAGACGACGACGACTCCAAGACCACGGTGGTACAGGGGCAGACCGTGCAGCAGCCGGCCGCGCCCGTCAGCCCGCAGCAGATCCCGCCGGCCGTGCCCCCGCTGACGCCGGAGGAGCAGGCCCGCCGCCTTGAGGAGGAGGCCGCCCGGCTGCGTGCCAACGCCCAAGCCGACAAGCAGGCCTGACCCCCAACACACGGACGAGGACCGCACATGGCGCTGCTCAAACGGACGAGCTCCGAGAGCTCCGAGGGCTCCGAGGCACCTCAGGACTCCGAGGGCCGCATGCCGCTCATGGATCACCTCCGTGAGCTGCGCAACCGCATCGTCATCTCCGTCCTCGCCCTGGCCGTGACCACCATCGTCGGGTTGATCTTCTTCGATCCGATCTGGAAGTTCATGGCCGAGCCGTACTGCTCGCTGAAGATCTCCCAGCAGCTGCGGCCCGAGTGCACGTTCGCCGTGCGCGGCGTCTTCGAGTCCTTCTTCGTCAACCTGCAGGTCGCCGCGCTCTTCGGTCTGGTGGCCGCCTCTCCGGTGTGGCTGTACCAGGTTTGGCGGTTCGTGACGCCGGCCCTCTACCGCAACGAGAAGAAGTACACCGTCACGTTCCTGGCGATCGCCGTCCCGCTGTTCCTCGTGGGCGCCGCCTTCGCCTACCTCGTGATGGACACCGGCCTCGGCTTCCTGTTGTCGTTCATGCCCGAGAGCGCGCTGCCGTTCATCGAGATGAACGAGTACCTCAGCTACTGGGTGATCATGCTGCTGGTGTTCGGCGTCTCCTTCGAGGTGCCGCTGCTCATGGTCTTCCTGAACATCATCGGGGTGCTGCCCCGGGCGACGCTGGCCAAGCACCGCCGCCTGATCGTCTTCCTGCTCTTCGTCTTCAGCGCGATCATCACGCCCGGCGGCGACGTCTTCACCATGCTCGCCCTGACCGTGCCGATGCTGATCCTGTTCGCGCTGGCCGAGTTCGTGATGTTCCTGCGCGAGCGGCGCCTGCCCGCGACGGAGGACTACTCCGGCCTGGACGACGACGAGGCCTCGCCGCTGGACACCCCCGCGGACGTCACGGCGGACAACACCGACATGGAGACCGGCCCCGACCCGCGGTGATCACGGCCTTCACCAGGTGACCGGCAGCGCGCGCACGCCGTAGAAGACCGCCTGCTCCTTGAACTCGAGCCGCTCCAGAGGTACGGCCGGCGCCAGCGTGGGCACGCGGCGGAACAACGTGCCGAACACGACCTGCAGCTCCACGCGGGCCAGCGGCTGCCCCAGGCACTGGTGCGGCCCGAAGCCGAACGCGATGTGGTGGCTGCTGTCCCTGCCCACGTCGAGGGCGTCCGGCTCGGGAAAGGCCGACGGGTCCCGGTTGGCGGTGCTCTTCACCACGATGATCCCCTCGCCCCTGCGGATCAGCTGCCCGCCGACCACGATGTCCTCGCGGGCGACGCGGCGCGCCTCGGTGTGCGTGACCGACAGGTAGCGCAGCAGCTCCTCGACCGCGACGGCCGGCGCGACGGAACCGTCGCGCACCGCGGCCAGCTGTGCGGGGTTCGCCAGCAGTGCGGCGGTGCCGAGGGCGATCATGTTCGCGGTCGTGTCGTGCCCCGCCACCAGCAGCAGCTGGCCCGTCGTCGCGATCTCGGCGCGGCTCAGCACGCCTTCGACGGCCAGCCGGCTGAGCACGTCCTCGCCCGGTTCGGCCCGTCTGCGGTCCACCAGGCGTTCCAGGTAGGCGTGGAGCTCCTCGCTGGCCGCCAGGGCGCGCGCGGGGTCGCCCTCGTCCATGACGAGTTCGCCGGCCACACGCTGGAAGAAGCCGCGTTCGGCGTACGGCACGCCCAGCAGCTCGCAGATCACCAGCGAGGGCACCGGCATCGCGAACGCCTCGAACAGGTCGGCGGGCTTCGGGCCGTCGAGCAGGGCGTCGATGAGCCCGTCCACGATCTCCTGGATCCTGGGCCGCAGCGCCTCCATCCTCCTGACGGTGAAGTCGGTGGTCAGCAGCCGCCGGTGGGTGACGTGCTCGGGCGCGTCCATCTGCATCAGGGTCTTCATGCGGGCGTCGCGGGCCTTGCTGACGGCGTTGGTGTGCGGGAAGCCGGGCTCGGCGACGTCGACGCTGACGCGCGGGTCGGCCAGCAGCGCCCGGGCGTCGGCGTGCCGGGTGACCATCCAGGCCGTGCCGCCGTCCCAGAGGCGTACGCGGGCGACCGGGCCGTGCAGCGTCAGGCCCGGCGGCGGGTCGAAGGGGCAGCGGGCGTCGCGGGGCATGGGGAAAGCAGGGGTGTTCGCCATGTCCTCCAGCCTGTCGTTGAACGCGGCCCGGAGACTTCCGGCCGTTTCGCGCAGGTCAGGCGTGGCGCAGCCTCAAGCCCGGAGGCAGGTTGATCTGGTGTCCTTCCCGAATCCCCGGTAGGTTCCGGGCGTGTCCGTGCAACTCGCCCTCCTCGTGAATCCGGCCGCGCGCGGCGGCCGTACCGTGCGCCTGTTGGAGCCGGTGGTGCGCCGTCTGCGTGACGGGGGCGCCGACGTGTCGGTGATCGTCGGCGACGACGCCGCCGACGCCCTCGCCCGAGCCTGTACGGCCGCCGCCGAACGCCCCGACGCCCTGGTCGCCTTCGGCGGTGACGGGCTGGTGCACCTGGCGGTCCAGGCCGTGGCGGGGACCGGCGTGCCGCTGGGCATCATCCCCGCGGGCACGGGCAACGACATCGCCGCCGCCTTCGGCCTGCCGCGCAAGGACCCGCTGGCCGCCGCCGACGTGGTGCTGCGCATGCGTCCCCGGCGGGCCGACGCCGCCTGGATCGATGCCGGCGACGGCGTGGGGGAGTGGTTCGCCGGGGTGGTGTGCTGCGGGTTCGACTCCCGGGTGAACGAGCGGGCCAACCGGCGGACGTGGCCGCCGGGCATGGCGAAGTACCTGGTGGCGCTGGTGGAGGAGCTGCGTACGTTCCGGCCGATCCCGTTCCGGGTGACGCTGGACGGCGGCGAGGTGATCGAGCGGGAGGCGATGCTGGTGTCGGTGGCCAACACCAGCTCCTACGGCGCGGGCATGCGGGTCTGCCCGGACGCGCGGCCCGACGACGGGCTGCTGGACGTGATGGTGCTGCGGGCGGTGTCGAAGGGGGAGTTCCTGCGGGTGTTCCCCAGCGTGTACCGGGGCACGCACGTGCGGCATCCGGCGGTCTCGATCCACCGGGTCCGCACGGTCACGCTTGAGGCGCCGGACGTGGTCGCCTACGCCGACGGCGAGCGCGTCGGCCCGGCCCCGGTCACCTGCCGGATCGAGCCCGGCGCCCTCCACATCCTCACCTGATCTACTTTGTAAAGGCGCCGTCAGATCGCCACGGTGGCGAGCGTCTCCATGGCGGCCCTCTCCCGTTCCGACAGCTCCCGCAGGATCGCCGCCGCGTCCTGCGCCTTGCCGTCGGTCAGCAGCTCCGCCACCGCGCTCCACCTCGGCGCGATCTCGGCGTACATCGTGTGCGCCCGCCGCAGCGCCGGGTCGTCGGCGATCGTCAGGCACTCGGCCAGGAAGTCCCGGTACAGGTTGCGGAACAACGCGCCCCCGGTGCCCGCGCGCTCCATCAGCATGCCGGTCTCCGGCGGCAGCCGCTCCACCAGATCGGCCGTCTTGGCGATCCCGCGGTGGCCGAAGTTGGCGATGGGCGCGGCCAGGAACTCGGCCGCGTTGGCGCGGACGGCCGGGCCGATCACGGGGGCGAGGTCGCCGGGCCGGCCGGTGAGGGTGAAGGACAGGTGGCGGGCGGTCATCGGCCCCCGCTCGGCCCGCGCCGCCGCCAGGCTCTCCAGGCTGGTGGTCACCGCGCCGCCCTGCTGGCCGGTGTCCACCAGGTACGCGCGTTCGTCGTCGTAGCCGTACATGGCCACCACGTGGCCTCCGAAGCGCACCTTGGCGCTGAAGTACTCCAGGTGGTAGCTGTCGAGCTGCAGACCCACCGGCAGCCCGGACTCCAGCGCCGCCCGCACGTTCTCCCAGCCCTTGCGGGCCGAGCCGGTCTCGCGCACCACCAGGTCGAGGCCGAGCCGCCGGGCCAGGTTCTGGGTCAGCTCCATGGGCTTGATCCGGCCGCCGACGAAGCCCTGCCAGTAGATGAAGCCGAGCCCGGAGCCCAGGCCGAAGAGCATGGGCTCGGACAGGTCCGCGCCCTGGTGGCGCAGCAGCACGCCCAGGGCGCTGGTCTCGCAGTGGGCGGTGCCGTACGGGGAAATGTCGTGGAGCATCATGCGGACCAGCATGGGCTCTCCGGCCATGGGAGAGTCCACCCCGGCCGCGCGGCTACCTGGCCTGACCGGAAAGGCGGTTTCGGTAGGCTGATCGGTATGACGACGCCAGCGGAGCGCTACGCGGCCTTCCGCGAGAAATTCGGGGACGACGGTACGGCCCTCAGGTCGTTCCGTGGACTGTACGACTTCGAGCTCGACGAGTTCCAGCTCGACGCCTGCCGGGCGCTGGAGGCCGGCGACGGGGTCCTGGTGGCCGCCCCCACCGGATCGGGCAAGACGGTCGTCGGCGAGTTCGCCGTGCACATCGCCCTGGAAATGGGCATGAAGTGTTTCTACACCACCCCGATCAAGGCGCTGTCCAACCAGAAGTACAACGACCTGGTCAAGAGGTACGGCACCGCCAAGGTCGGCCTGCTCACCGGCGACAACAGCGTCAACGGCGAGGCCCCGATCGTGGTCATGACCACCGAGGTCCTGCGCAACATGCTGTACGCGGGCTCGTCCACGCTGTCCGGCCTCGGCTTCGTCGTCATGGACGAGGTGCACTACCTGGCCGACCGCTTCCGCGGCGCGGTGTGGGAAGAGGTCATCATCCACCTGCCCGAGTCGGTCAGGCTGGTGGCGCTGTCGGCGACGGTCTCCAACGCCGAGGAGTTCGGCGAGTGGATGGGCGAGGTGCGCGGCGACACCACGGTGATCGTCGACGAGCACCGCCCGGTGCCGCTGTGGCAGCACATGATGATCGGCAACAGGATCTACGACCTGTTCATCACCGACGAGCTCACCCCGCGCATCAACCCCACGCTCATGCGGGTCACGCGCGACGCCGAGCGCCTCACCCAGGGCAAGGGCAGGCGTGGCTACGGCCGTCCGCAGCGCTCCCGGCCGCCGGACCGCGCCCAGGTCATCGAGAAGCTCGACAGCGAGGGCCTGCTGCCCTCGATCAGCTTCATCTTCTCCCGGGCCGGCTGCGACGCCGCGGTCATGCAGTGCCTGTACGCCGGGATCCGGCTGACGACCGAGCGCGAGCAGCACGAGATCCGCCAGATCGTCGACGAGCGCACCGCCCACCTGCCCGACGAGGACCTCGCCGTCCTCGGCTACCTGGAGTGGCGCGACTGCCTGGAGCGCGGCCTGGCCGCCCACCACGCGGGCATGCTGCCGGCCTTCAAGGAGGTCGTCGAGGAGCTGTTCACGCGTGGCCTGGTCAAGGCGGTCTTCGCCACCGAGACGCTGGCGCTGGGCATCAACATGCCCGCCCGCAGCGTGGTCATCGAGAAGCTCGACAAGTGGAACGGCGAGACGCACGCCGACCTCACGCCGGGGGAGTACACGCAGCTGACCGGCCGGGCGGGAAGGCGCGGCATCGACGTCGAGGGCCACGCCGTCGTGCTGTGGCAGCCGGGCATGGACCCGCTGGCCGTGGCGGGGCTGGCGGGCACCCGCACGTACCCGCTGCGCTCGAGCTTCCAGCCCTCCTACAACATGGCCGTCAACCTCGTCGGCCAGTTCGGCAGGGAGCGCACCAAGACGCTGCTGGAGGCCTCCTTCGCCCAGTTCCAGGCCGACCGGGCCGTGGTCGGGCTGGCCAAGCAGCTGCGCAAGCAGGAGGAGGCGCTCGACGGCTACCAGGAGGCCATGACCTGCCACCTGGGCGACTTCCCCGAGTACGCGGCGCTGCGCCGCCGGTTGTCCGACCGCGAGGCGGAGCTGTCCAAGGAGCGCGGCGCCGCGCGGCGGGCGGCGGCGGTCAAGTCGCTGGAGGCCCTGCAGCCCGGTGACGTCATCCGGGTGCCCGGCGGGCGCCGGGCGGGGCTGGCGATCGTGCTCGACCCGGGGCGCAACCCGCGCGGCCACGGCCCGAGCCCGCTGGTGCTGACGATCGGCAAGCAGGTCAAGAAGCTCGACCCGGCCGACTTCCCGGTGCCGGTCGAGCCGATCGAGAAGCTGCGCATCCCCAAGAACTTCAACCCGCGCGCGCCCAAGGAGCGCGCCAACCTCGTCTCCACGCTGCTGGCCAAGATCGGTGACCGCGATCTGGGCAAGCCGCAGCGCGCCCGCGACCACGCGGTGGAGGACGAGGAGATCAACGAGCTGCGGCGCCGTATCCGCCAGCACCCGTGTCACGGGTGCGACGAGCGCGAGGACCACGCGCGCTGGGCCGAGCGCTACTACAAGCTGCTGCGCGAGACCGAGGGCCTGCGCCGCAGGGTCGAGGGGCGCTCCCACGTCATCTCGCGCACCTTCGACCGCATCTGCGCGGTGCTGGAGCAGCTCGGCTACCTGGAGGACGAGAGCGTCACCGACGAGGGCCGCCGTCTGGGCCGCCTCTACACCGAGCTCGACCTGCTGACGGCCGAGTGCCTGCGCCAGGGGCTGTGGGAGGAGCTCGACCCGGCCGAGCTGGCGGCGTGCGTGTCCGCGCTGGTCTTCGAGTCGCGCCAGGCCGATGACGCCCGCCGTCCCAAGATCCCGGCGGGGCGCGCCCAGGACGCGCTGACCAAGATGGTGCGGCTGTGGGGCGAGCTGGAGGCGATCGAGAACGACCACGCCCTGCAGACGATCCGCGAGCCCGACCTGGGCTTCGCCTGGGCGGCCTTCCGCTGGACCAAGGGGCACAGCCTGGACGCCGTGCTGGCCGACGGCGTCAACGGCGGCGAGCTGGCCGCGGGCGACTTCGTCCGGTGGATCAAGCAGCTCATGGACCTGCTCAGCCAGCTCGGCGCGGCGGCGCCGAAGGACAGCAAGGTCAAGGCGACCGCGGGCAAGGCGATGGACGCGATGCGCCGCGGCGTGGTGGCCTACTCGTCACTGACCTGAGCCGGTCAGGGCGCGCTCCGCACGGGAGCGCGCCCGGGTGCGGTCAGACGCGCTGCCAGAGGGCGGCGACGTTCGGCGGCTCCCAGCCGGGCAGCGCGGTGTGCGCCTGCAGGCACTGGTAGGTGACGCCGTTGTAGGTGGCCCGGTCGCCGGGGCGGTAGGCGGTGCCCGAGGCCCACGTACCGCCAGGCTGCGTGGGAGTGGGGGTCGGCGTGGGCGTGGGGGTTGGCGTCGGGGTCGGCGTGGGGGTCGGGGTCGGCGTCGGCGTCGGGTTCGAGCCGCCGAACTGCACGTCGGAGCAGGTGTAGAAGGCCTCGTTGCTGCCTACGACCCGCTGCCAGATCGAGTACAGGATGTGCCGGCCGGTGCGCTGCGGGATGTCGATCGTCCAGTTCGTGAACGTCGTGGGGTTGAAGTTGTTGAACGTCTTGATGTGCACCAGGTCCGACCAGCGCAGCGGCTGCGTCGGATTCCAGCCTTCGCGGGTGATGTAGAACTCGAAGTTGCTGTTCGAGTGCGGCGCGGAGGCGTGGTAGGTGATGGTGCGCGGCCCGGCGCTGAACTGCGTGGCGGGCCAGTCGGCGCGCTGCAGGTCCAGGCCCCGGTACTTGTCACGGCCCGCGCTGCAGAGCTTGCCGTCCGGGATGATCTGCCGGTGGCGCCCGCCGGCCTCCAGCAGGGAGACCTCGTTCCAGTCGTAGTAGGCCTGGGTCCCGCCGGCGGCGACGGCCGCCTTGCAGGCGTCGGACTTGGGCGTCTCGGGGCCTTCGTTCTTGCAGGTGTAGACGCGGCTGGGCGGGTTGGACATGGTGCCGTGGGCGAGGGCCGGAGTGCTGGTGAGGACGGAGGCCAGCAGGGCCAGGGGCAGGCTGGCGGTGGTCGCGAGGGCCACCTTGTTTCGGGTTCGCAACTGTCTCTCCTGGAGAACGGGGGGTGAGGAGCGCGCAGCAGCCGATGTATCTTTTAGGAAACTTTCCTAAGAGTTCAACTATCGCCGAAGGGACGGTTTGACGCAAGGGATTGACGGATGAATGACGAAACCCTACGCTCCCGAATTTGCAGGAAACTTTCCTGTAAATTCGAGCATCAGGCCCCCGGCCCCCGTGCGTGCGCAGCCGCGGGGGCCGGGTTCTTCCCTAGTCGCTCTGCACGAACCGCTGGGCGAGCTGCCTGCCCAGCGTGATCGCCTGGTCGTGGTCGTCGATGGTCTGGACCTTGGTCCCGGTGCCGGTGAAGACGATGGAGGTCACCGGGCCGTCGGTGCCGCCGTTCTTGGGGTCGGGGTTGATGCCCAGGTTCGCCGCGGCCGCGTACGAGGCCTCGCCGATGATCGCCGCCGGGCCGGTGTCGCCCATCACCGTGTACTCCACCTGGCCGTTGTAGACGATCGCGACCACGGTGCCGCAGCCGATGCCCCTGGTGCGGTAGTCCCAGGTGCCGCTGGGACCTGGAACCACCATGTACGGCAGGCGCGCCGCGTTGAGGTAGCCACCGCCACTGGCCGGGCAGAAGGTCTGGGGCTGGAAGCAGCAGTCGGTGTCCTCGTTGCACTGCGCGGTGCGCACCCCGTCGCAGTCGATGTCCATGTCGCCCGTCCAGTGGACCGCGCCGGTCTTGGCGCAGACCGCGATGGTGCCCGTGGCGACGTCGGCGTCGGTCTTGTAGCGGCCGTTGGAGATCTGCTGGCAGGTGGTGACCTTGGACAGCAACTGCTCGGCGGTGGGCCCGCCGGTCCCGGTGTCGGCACGGCCGGTCACCGGCGCGCCGGCGGCCGACTCGTTGCCGGCGGCGTCGAGCGCGGTGACGGTGTAGGTGTGGGTGGAGCCGGTGGCCAGGCCGCCGACGGTGGCGGCCGGCGTCGGCGAGGTGGCCACGACGGCCGTGCCCTCGTAGACGCGGTAGCCGGTGACGCCGACGTTGTCGCTCGACTCGGTCCAGGCCAGCGAGATGCTGGTGGCCGAGGTGCCGGTCACGCGCGGACCGGTGGGCGCGGTGGGCGCCTGGCCGTCGGGGCCGCCCGCTCCGCTGACGGTGATCCGGTCGACGTTCGGGCCGCCGCCGCGGGCGCGCGCACGGTCCATTCCGTGTACGGCCCCGCCGCGTTGTCACTGTTGACGGAATCCGGTGCCGGAGAAGCCCGGGTGGTTGGCCTCGGCCACGCCCCGGACGCTGGTGGCGTTCTCGGCCTCGTAGCGGGTGGTGGCGGCCTGGGCGGGCAGGACCGCGATCAGGGACAGCAGCAGGACGCATAAGGAAAGCACCGATAAGCGGCCCATGCCATGCTCCTTCCGAATTTATTAGGAAAGCTTCCTAACGACCATGTTGATCCGTTCTGGTGAGGATTGCCAGTCATTCCCTTGCATGGCCGTCCCAGCGGGCTTACGATCCGCGTAATTCTTAGGAAACTTTCTTTAAAGAAAGGCCTGGCACGTGCGCCGATCACTCACCCCCCTGATCGCCGTCCTCGTGGTTCTCGCTCTGTCGACCCTGCCCGCCAACGCCGCCGGCCGGCTGCTGGCCGCGTTCAGCCTGTCGGGGACGACCGGCACGTTCGTGGTCAGCAACCCCGGCACGAGCGCCGTCACGGGCTGGTCGATCGTGTTCGAGTTACCCTCGGGCGTCACCGCGAGCAATCCCCAGAACGCCACCATCCGCCAGAACGGCACCAAGGTGACGCTCACCCCGGCCTACTACATCGACAATCTCCAGCCGGGCAAGAGCACCGAGCCGTTCAGCCCCAAGGTCACGCTCAGCTCGGCCGTACAGCCGACCAGTTGCAAGGTCAACGGCGCGAACTGCGACGGAACCGGACCCGAGCCACCCGCCCCCGCGCCCGTCACCGCCACCTATGACGTCAACGGCACCTCCGCCAAGATCGTCGTGGCCAACAACGGCACGGCCGCGCTCAACGGCTGGAGCGTCGTCTTCGACCTGCCCGCCGGCGTCACCGCGAGCAACGCCCAGCACGGCTCCATCAGCCAGAGCGGGCGCACGGTGACGCTCTCGCCCGCTCACTACAACACCACCATCGCGGCCGGACGCACGACCGAGCCCTACAGCCCGGCGTTCACGGTCAGCAGCGCCAACGCCGAGCCCACCAGCTGCCGTGTCAACGACGTCAACTGCGACGGCTCCGCCGACGCCCCGCCCGGCGCGCCCGGCAACCCGCGCTCGCCGGTGAAGACCACCAAGACCGTCTCCCTCGCCTGGAACGCGGCCACCCCCGGCAGCCTGCCGATCGTCGGGTACGAGGTCTACAACGGCAGCGCCCTGGCCACCAGCGTCACCGGTACCGAGGCCACCGTCACCGGGCTGACCCCGAACACGTCCTACACCTTCACCGTCAAGACCAAGGACCGCAAGGGCACGCTCTCGGCGGCCAGCGCCCCGGTCACGGTCACGACCAACAACCCCGCCGACGACACCCAGGCGCCGACGGTGCCCGGCAACCTGCGCAGCACCGCGCGTACCTCCGCCAGCGTGACGCTCGCCTGGAACGCCGCCACCGACAACACCGGCGTGGCCAACTACGACGTCTACGCCGGCTCGACGCTGGCCGCCACCGTCACCGGCACGACCGCGACGGTCACCGGGCTGTCGCCGTCCACCGCCTACAACTTCACCGTGCGCGCCCGGGACCTGTACGACAACCTCTCGGCCGCCACCGCCCCCGTCGCCGTGACCACGCTCGACATCGTCGAGACCGGTTACGCCCGCGTCGGCTACTTCGTGCAGTGGGGCATCTACGGCCGCCAGTACTTCGTCCGCAACCTGGACACCACCGGCGCCGCCGCCAAGCTCACCCACATCAACTACGCCTTCGCCAACATCGACCCGGTCAACCTGACCTGCCTGCAGGGTGTCACCAGGGGCACCACGCCCAACCCGCAGGACCCCAACCAGGGCGACGGCGCCGGTGACGCCGAGGCCGACTACGGCAGGCCCTTCAGCGCCGGCCAGTCCGTGGACGGCGTGGCCGACACCGGCTGGGAGAAGCTGCGCGGCAACTTCAACCAGATCAAGAAGCTCAAGGTCAAGCACCCGCACCTGAAGGTGCTCATCTCGCTCGGCGGCTGGACCTACTCCAAGTACTTCTCCGACGTGGCCGCCACCGACGCCGCCCGCAAGAAGTTCGTCTCCTCCTGCATCGACATCTACATCAAGGGCAACCTGCCGGTGGTCAACGCCGCGGGCGGCCCCGGCGCGGCGGCGGGCGTCTTCGACGGCATCGACCTCGACTGGGAGTGGCCCGGCGCCGAAGGACACGCCGGCAACCACGTCAGCCCCAGCGACAAGGCCAACAACACGCTGCTCATCGCCGAGTTCCGCCGCCAGCTGGACGCCCTGACCACCACGACGGGCAAGCGCTACCAGCTGACCGCGTTCACCCCCGCCGACCCGGCCAAGATCGCGGCCGGCTGGGACCTGCCCAACATCGCCCCCAACCTCGACATCTTCAACATCCAGGGCTACGACTTCCACGGCGCCGGCAGCGACAACTCGTGGGAGCCCTTCCGCACCGGCCACCAGGGCAACCTCTACCTGGACGCCGACAGCCCCTACAACCCCGACTTCAGCGTGGAGAAGGCGGTCAACGTCTATCTCGACGCCGGAGTCAGCCCGCGCAAGCTGACCATCGGCCTGGCCTACTACGGCCGCGGCTGGAAGGAGGTCGCCGAGGGCGGCAAGGCCGGCGAGTGGCAGTCGGCCAACGGCGCCGCCCCCGGCCAGTTCGCCGAGGAGGCAGGCACCCGCGGCTACAGCAACCTCATCGCCGGCGTGCCCGGTTGCGCGGTCAAGCACGACGAGGCCGCCGTCGCCACCTACTGCTACACCGGTCCAGGCGGCCAGTGGTGGAGCTTCGACGACACCTGGTCGATCGGCAAGAAGACCGCGTGGATCAAGAGCAAGGGCCTGCTGGGCGCGATGATCTGGGAGATGTCCGGTGACACCGGCGCCCTGACCACCGCCCTCGACGCCGGCCTCAGGTAAGCCCGCTCCGGGGCGACCCCCTCTGGATAGGGGTCGCCCCGGCACGGCAGGGGTTGGACCACCCCGCCCGCCTGGCTTTACTGCCTGTATAGGCGAAAAAGAAGGCGGAGGTGTACCCGAAATGGGCGACCAGCTCACCCAGCAGGCCGTGTGCAACACGATGAAGGGCATCGTGGCCCGCGTCCTCCAGGTCGAGGAGGGCGGCATCATGCCCGGCTCACGCATCACCGACCTCAGCCTCGTCGAATCGATCAAGCTGCTGCGCATCGGCGGCCGCATCGAGCGCGCCTTCGGCATCGAGCTCGACAACGAGGTGCTCTTCCGCACCGCCACGCTGAGCGAACTGGCCGACGAGGTCCACCGGCTGTGCCTGCGCGAGCAGGAGCAGGCCGCCTGAGAACACCGAGCGGGTCAGGAGAGCGGCATTGAACACCTTCCCGTCCGCCGAGGCCCTTGAGCACACCCTCGGCGACCCCCACCTGCCGAACGGCCCGCTCACCTACGCCGCCGCCATGGCCGGTGACCGCGCGGAACGCCGTCCGCACGCCTCCCTGGACCGCCTGCGCGGCTGGGGCTACCCGGCGTTCCTGGTGCCCGCCGCGCTCGGCGGCCGGCTCACCTCGCTGGAGGAACTGCTCGCGCTGGCCCGCGTCGTGGCCAGGCGCGACCCCACCGCCGCCCTGATCGCCACCTCGCCCTGGATGGCCGGCGTCCCCGTCTGGCAGGCCGGCACCCCCGCCCAGCAGCGCGCCTACGCCGACGCCGCCCTGCGCGGCCAGTGGTCGGCGCTGTCCCTGCGGGAGCCGGAATCGCACCGGCCGCACGAGGGCGGCACGGACACGCTCACCGCCTGCCGCGCCGACGGCGGCTACCGCCTCGAAGGCACCGCGACCATGGTCAGCGACGTGCGCATGGCCCGCTTCGCCTGCCTGCAGGCCCGCGAGCCCGAGACCGGCGCCCACACCCTCCTGCTCACCGACCTGGAGCAACTGCCCACCGCCGGGTACGAGCTGCTGCCCCGCGTGTCCACGCACGGCGTACGCGGCGCCGACGTGGCCGGGATCCGCTTCCACGGCGCGTTCGTGCCCGCCTCGGCGGTGCTCGGCCGTCCCGGCGGCGGCGCCGGCCTGGCCGCCCGCTCACTGGCCGCGATCAGGACCGTCCTGCCCGCCTTCGGCCTCGGCGCCCTCGACACCGGCCTGCGCTGCGCCTTCGACTTCCTGCGCCACCAGCGGGTGCACGGCGGCCGCGCCGCCGACCTGCCGCCCGTACGCGCCGAACTGGCCACCGCCTACCTCGACCTGCGCGTCGCCGAGACCGTCGCGAGCACCTGCGCCCGCCTCCTGCAGCGCCTGCCCGCACTCGCGCCCGTCTCCTCCGCCGTCGCCAAGTACCTGGTCCCGCACCTGGCCGAGCAGCGGCTGCGCCGGCTGGCCGGCGTCCTCGGCCCCCGCTACCTGCTGCGCCAGGACCACTGGTCGGGCATCTTCGACAAGCTGCTGCGCGACGCGCGGCTGTTCGTCCTGCTCTACGGCGCCGCCCACGACATGCTCGGCGCGCTCGCCGCCCAGCTGTCCTGCCTGGACGGGCCCGGGGCCGACCCGCGCCGCGCCGATCCGGCCTTCCTGCCCGGGTGCGTGGCGCCGCCGTACCCCTTGGGGCTGCGCGCGCTCGCCGTCGCGAGCGGAGACGACCCCGTCACGGCAGGACTCGACGAGGTGTGTACGGCGCTGCGCACCCACGAGCCCGCCCTGGCCGGAGCGGCGGCGCTGCTGCGGGCCGAAGGCGCCCGCCTGCGCGCCGGCGCCCGCGAGCCCGCCGATCCCGGCACCGAGCAGGGCCAGCGAGCGGGGGAGCGCTACGCCCGGGTCTTCGCCGCGCTCTGCCTGGCCAGGCGGCACCTGGCCGGAGAGCGGCTGCACTGGCTGGCCCCCGCGCTCACCGCCGTGCTGCGCCCCGGCACGCCGCTGCCCGGCGAGAACGTCGAGAGCCTGTTCCTGGAGCTGGCCATGGAGTACGCCGGCCGGTCCGCGCTGTCGCTGTCGCGGCCGGCCTGACGGGGAGGAGAGCGCATGGACGAGGCGATCACCCGCGCGCTGGCGGTCGCCGCCCAGCTCGACCGGGCGCTGGCCGACCCCATGGACGAGCGCAACCCCGCCTCCTTCCACGCCGCCGTCCGCGCCGACCGCGACGCCCGCTTCCCCCGGCACCTGTGCGGGTCGGCGCTGGCGTGGGGACTGGCCGAGTACCTGATCCCGGCGGTCTCCGGCGGCAGGCTCACCTCGCTGGAGGAGGCCTTCGCCCTGTTCAGGGTGCTGGCCAGGCGCGACCTCACCGCCGCCACGACGATCGCGGCCAGCTTCCTGTCGGCGCTGCCCGTCTGGCGCGACGGCAGCCAGTCGCAGCGCAGGGCCGTGGCCGGGCTGCTGCGCGAGCACGAGCTGATGGGGCTGCCGGTCGGCGAGGCCGAGCAGGGCGCGGACATCCTCGCCCGCGAGATCGCCGCCTTCGGCGACCGGCACGCGTGGCGGCTGGACGGGCGTACGTCGCTGATCGACAACGGCAGCCACGCCGCCGGGACGACGGTGCTGGCCCGTACGGGTGACGGGCCCACGACCTTTCTGCTGCTGCGCGGGGACGGCGAGCACTGGTGGTTCCAGCCCGCGCACGAGGCGCACGGCCTGCGCGGCGGCGCGCTCAGCCGGCTGACGCTGGCCGGGGTGCCCGCCGGGGACGCGCAGGTGGTCGGCGGGCTCGGGCAGGGCCTGGCCACGGCCGGGCGCACGTTGCCGGTGGCGCGGCTGCTGGTGGCGGGGCTGGCGCTCGGGGCGCTCGACACGTGCCTGCGGGCGGCGCTGCCGTACGCCGAGGAGCCGGGCAGGGACGCGGCGGAGTCCGCCGGGCCGGGCCGGGCCGAGGCGGGTGCGGCGGTGCTCGCGCGGCGGCTCACCGACGCCTATGCCGATCTGCTGATCGGGGAGGCGGTCTGCCACGAGCTGTGCCGGACCGCGCGTGAGGACCCGCATGCCTTCGCCGCGGCCAGCGCCCGCCTCGCCGGCCTGGCGGCGCGGATGGCGGGCGACGCCGTCGAGACGCTGGCGGGCGCGCTCGGCGGGCCGGGGTACAGCGCCGGCATCGTGGAGAAGATGCGCCGCGACAGCGCCGTGGCGGGCGCGCTGGCCGACGACCAGCTGCCTCCCGCGGTGCCCGGGGACGACCTGCCGCCCGACCCGTTCGTGCCGGTGCCGCCGGAACTGTCCTGGCTCGGCCCGCCGCCCGCCGCGCCGCCGCCCCGCGAGAACGGCCTGGCCGCCGCGGCCCGCGTGATCGGCGAGGACGGGCTGCCGGGGCCGCACGCGCCCCGGCTGCTCGAACTGCTCGGCTTCTTCCGCGCCCGCCGCTCCGGCTGCGCGCACGCCGAGGCCGCCGCCGCCTGCGCCGCCGCGTGGCTGCGGGCGCGGGGCAGGGACGGCTACCACATGTGCGGGGGCTGGCTGCTGCTGTGCCTGCGGCGGCTGGCCGTACTCCTGGGTCAGGAGCAGCCCGAGGACGGCGGCGTGCGCAGAGTCGCGCTGGTACGGCTGCGCAAGGCCGCCGAGCAGCGGCGGCTCTTCTCCGACCACGACGTCGAGCTCGCCTGACCACGCCGCAAACTGACCGCCCGGTCAAGATGCTGTCGTCAATGGTTCACCCATCGTCACCTCCGGGCCAGTTTCCTTGGCGATCTCGGCGGACATCCCCATGTCGAAGCCCGTCAGCCCCTCGGACGCATCCGCTGAGGCCCGCTCCCCACGCGGTGTCCGGCTCCTTGCCAGGAGGTTGAGATGTTCGCCCTCGTCGCCGCCCTGCTGTTCCTCCTCGCCCTGATCTTCGAGATCGCCAACGTGGCCGTCGGCGGCGTGATCACCGTCGCCACGCTCGGCACCGCCGGCCTGCTCTGCGTCGCCCTGCACCTCATGGGCGTAGGCGCCGGCTGGAGCCCCATGAAGAAGTGACCCCGGCCCTCCCACGGCGAGCCGCACACGTCCCGGTGTGCGGCTCGCCCGGTTTGCGGCGAGAATCACGGGCAGCATCCCGTGATCGCCAGGAGGGCTCTTTGCCGCTCAGACCCCACATCGACGCCGCGCTGGCCAGACGGCTGGTGGACAGCCAGTTCCCGCAGTGGGCCGGGCTTCCGCTCGCCCTCGTGGACCCGGGCGGCTCCGACCACATGATCTACCGGCTGGGCGAGGAACTCGCCGTACGGCTGCCGCGCCACACCGGCGCCATCGAGCAGGCGGCCAAGGAACTGGAGTGGCTGCCCCGCCTCGCCCCCCACCTGCCGCTGGCCATCCCGGTGCCGGTCGCGGTGGGCCGGCCGGACTTCGGCTACCCCTGGCCGTGGGGGGTTGCGCGCTGGCTGGAGGGCGAGGTCGCCACGGTGGAGGCGCTGGCCGACTCCGGCGAGGCCGCGGCGGAACTGGCCGCGTTCCTGCTGGCGCTCCAGGGCTTCGCCGCCGTCCCCGAGAGCGAACTGTCGGCAGAGTCGCTGGCCGCCCGCGACCGCTCGACCCGCGCGGCGATCGCGCGGGCGGACGGCGCCTTCGACGGCGCGGCCATGACCGCGCTGTGGGAGGAGGCGCTGGCGGCGCCGGAGTGGGGACGCGATCCGGTGTGGTTCCACGGCGACTTCCACACCGGCAACCTGCTGACCGTCGGCGGCCGGCTCAGCGCGGTCATCGACTTCGGCGGTCTCGGCGCCGGCGACCCGGCCTGCGACCTGACGATCGCCTACACCCTGATGTCGCCCGCCGGCCGCACCGCCTTCCGCGCGGCCCTGGACGTGGACGAGGCCACCTGGCTGAGGGGACGGGGCTGGGCGCTCACCACCGGCCTGAACGCCTACGACGCCTACGCCGCGGTCAACCCCCGGGTCGCCGAGCAGACCACCCGCCAGATCACCCAGGCCCTCACCGGCTGAGCGCGGCCGCCGCCCGGACGGCGACCGCCGCGGCGAAGGCCGAGATGACCGGATGCGGCCGGGACCCCTCGCCCGACAGCTCCGGCTGGAACAACGTGCCCAGGAAGAACGGGTGGCCGGGGATCTCCGCCACCCGCACCGACCCGTCCTCGGCCCGGCCGGTGAAGGCGAGCCCGCCCGCGCTCAGCAGCGCCTCGTGCCCGGGGTCCAGCCCGTAGGAGCAGTTGTACGCGGCCAGGGCAGAAGGCGCGCCGATCACCCGCTCGGCCAGCGAGCCGGGCGTCAGCAGGACCAGGCTCTCGTGCCCGGCCAGCGAGCACCGCAGCGGCGTCAGCAGGAACCGCCGGCCGTCCGGGTCGTTCTCGGCGTGCGCGACGTCCAGGCCGCACACGCCGCGCGCGAACTCCAGCAGCGCGTGCTGGAAGCCGCCGCACGTGCCGAGGAAGGGTATGCCGTGTTCACGGGCCGTGCGGACGGCGTTGACCGCGCCCTCCTCGCTGGCGTAGGGGCTGCCGGGCAGCACCCAGATGCCGTCGAAGCCCTCCAGGCCGGACACGGCCTCGGGCGTGGGGATCCAGTAGGCGTCGAGGGCGAGGCCGTCGCGCTCGCGCAGGGACTCGAGGATCCGGGGTACGCGGGCGTGGGCCCGCACGCTGGGCGAACGGTCGGCGACCAGGGCGATTCTCATGGCCATCAGCCTGCCCGGCCCGTGGGGATAAGGCCAACGACAGTTCCTGGTGTTCTGATAAGAATTGCTGATGGACTCGCGCCTGCTCCGCACACTCGTCCGCGTGGCCGGCCTGGGGTCGTTCTCGGCCGCCGCCGAGGAGCTCGGCTACACCCAGTCCGCCGTCTCCCAGCAGATCGCCGCGCTGGAGGCCGACCTGGGACTGCCGCTGCTGCGCCGGCGCCCGGTCGAGCTGACCGAGGCGGGCGCGCGGCTGCTGGAGCACGCCGGGCCGCTGCTGCTGCGCATCGACGCCGCCCGCGCCGACGTGCGGCGTACCGCCGCCGCGCCCGCCCACCAGCTCACGGTGGCCGCCACGCCGCTGGCCGTCACGCCCGGCATCGCGGCACGGCTGGCGCGCGCCCGCGCCGCCCAGCCCCGCCTGCACGTCGAGCTGAGGACCGCGAGCCGGGACGGCGTGGCCGTCGAGGTCGCCGCCGGCCGCGCCGAACTGGGACTGGCCGACGGCATCACCGCGCCCAGCGACCCGCTGCGGCTGCCCGACGCCGGGCCGATGAGCGCGCTCGGCGTGGCCGAGGAGGACCTGGTCGTCGCGCTGCCCGGCGGGCACCCGCTGGCCGGGCGCGCGGGGCTGCGGCTGGACGACCTGGTGGACGCGGTCTGGCTCCAGACCTCGCTGTGCCCGCTGGAACGGCTGCGCGACCTGCTCGGCGACGGCTTCAGGCAGGGCCTGGCCTACACCGGCGACGACGTGCACACGGTGCTCAACCTGGTCAGGGCCGGGCACGGGCTCACGTTGCTGCCCGCGTCAGTGGGGGAGGGGGTGCCGCTGCTGGGGCCGCGGCTGGTGCACCGGGTCGAGCTGCTGCACGCCTGGCTGCCCCCGGGCCCCGCCGCCGAGGTACGCGACGCCTTGACGCCCTCTCCCGCGCCCGCCTGACACCCCGAGCCGCCGGACTCCACAGGGTGCGGGCCAGGCCGCTGAAGGGCTACCACACGGAGAACCTCGGCCGGAGATCGAGACGCGTGGCCTCGTCAAAGTGCGTGGGGGCAGCGCCTCAGGGGAGGGTAAAGCGGATTTCGCGGGTCGCCGGGTCGGCCTTGGCGAGCCGTACCGTGACGCGCTCGCCCAGCGGCAGGGCGCCGTCGCAGCGGGCGATCACGGCGGGCTCCACGAGCTGGACCTGGCCGCCGGTGCCGCGTTCGTCCACGTCGATCACGACCGCGGGGAAGTCCTGGCCGATGCGCTCGCGCAGCAGGAAGGCCTCCACCAGATCCACGCAGGCCCGTTCCACGCCGCCCGCGCGCCGCCCGGTCGCCGCCATGACCTCGGGCAGTTCGGGCAGCGCCGCGCGTATCGCGTCGGGGATCGGCTCGCCCGCCGCCACCGCCAGGCACACCTCGGTGGCGTAGCGGTCCACCAGGCGCCGCAGCGGCGCGGTCACGTGCGCGTACGGCGCCGCCACCGCGGAGTGCTCGGCCAGCGCGGGCGGCTCGCCGTCGAAGGCCACGTAGCCGGACCCGCGCAGCAGCACCTTCGACTCCTGCAGGAACGCCGCCTGCTGCGGATTCTTGGGGTCGAGGCCGTGCACGACCGAGCCGTAGGAGGCGCCGTCGGGCCAGGGAACGTCCAGCGCCCGCGCCACCCGGCGCACCTTGGCCAGGTCGGCGGGCCGCGGCGGCGGCAGCACCCGGAGCACGCCGACCTCGGCGTCCAGCATCATGGTGGCGGCCGCCATGCCGGTCAGCAGGGAGATCTGGGCGTTCCACGCCTCGGCGGGCAGCGGGATGCGGAACTCCAGGCGGTAGCCGTCACCGGTGGCGACGACCTCCTGCTCGGGCGTCGGCAGCGTGACGCCGCCGCGCTCGCGCTCCAGTTCCAGGCGCAGCCGGCCGATCTCCTCCAGGAGCGCGAGGGTGCCGTCGGCGGTGCCGGTGTCGGCGGCGGCCTGCACGTAGGCGTAGTCGAGGCGCTCGCGGCTGCGGACCAGGGCCCGCTGGACGTCGGCGCCGACCATGCGGCCCTCGGCGTCGAGGTCGATCTGCCACACCGCGGCCGGGCGGGTGGTGCCGGGCAGCAGGCTGGCGGCTCCCTCCGACAGCACCGGCGGATGCAGCGGGACTTTGCCGTCGGGCAGGTAGACGGTCTCGCCCCTGGCGTGGGCCTCGGTGTCGAGCGCGCCGCCGGGCCGTACGAAGGAGGCGACGTCGGCGATCGCGTACCACACGCGGAAACCGTCGCGCCGGCGCTCCAGGTGGACGGCCTGGTCGAGGTCCATCGACCCGGGCGGGTCGATGGTGACGAACGGCAGGTCCGTGAGGTCCTTGCGCTCACCGTGGTCCGCGTCCGCGGCCTGCTCGGCCTCCCGGAGCGCGGCCGGCGCGAACGCCTCCGGCAGCTTCAGCTCCCGCCTGATCCGCTCGAACCCCTCGTCCAGCCGGGCCGGGACCTCGCCGTTCACGCGAATCTTGGTCGTCACAGGGCAAACCTACCCTCACCCCTTGATGGCGCCCTCCTCGACACCGCGGAAGAAGAAGCGCTGCGCCACGCCGAAGACGACCGCGATCGGCAGAAACGCGATCATGGTTCCGGCCGCGATGAGCCGGGGGTCGGAGCTGAAGGCGCCGCTGAGGTACTGCAGGCCGACCGTCAGCGTGTACTTCTCCGGATTGGTCAGGACGATCAGCGGCCACAGGAAGTCGTCCCAGGCGCCGATGAACGAGAAGATCACCACCACGCTGAGCATGCCCTTGACGTTCGGCAGCCCGATGCGGACGAAGCGCTGCCACGCGTCGGCGCCGTCGATGATCGCCGCCTCGTCCATCTCGTCCGGGATCGCGGCGAACGCGGTCCGCATGAGCAGCACGTTGAGCATCGCGATCGCGCCGGGCAGCGCCACGCCGAGCAGGGTGTCGGCCAGGCCCATGCCGCGCACGGTGACGTACTGGGAGATGATCGTCACCTCGCCCGGCAGGATGAGCGTGCCCAGCGTGAGCCCCAGCAGCAGCTTCACGCCGCGGAAGCGCAGCCTGGCCAGCGCGTACCCGGCCAGCGTGGCGCCGACGGCGTTGCCGGTCACGGCCATGGCGGCCACGATCAGCGAGTTGGCGATGTAGGACCACACGGGGATGCTGTCGGCGACCCGCGCGTAGTTGTTCAGCGTGGGCTGCTGCGGCAGGAAGGCCGGGATCTCGGTGAAGATGTCCTCCCCGCTGCCCTTGAGCGAGGTGGACAGCATCCACGCGAACGGGCCCACGGTCAGCACGAGCACCAGCAGGAGCAGCGCGTAGCGCAGCACGTTCTCCCCGGTGAAGCCGCGCATCTACGCCCCCTTCCTGTTGAGCCGCAGCAGCACGAGCATCGGGCCGACCGTGACCACGAACAGCACGAGGCTGAGCATCGAGGCGTACCCCAGATGGCCGGTGAAGCCGCGGGAGTACATCTGGATGAGCATCACGACCGACATGTCCTGGCCGCCGGGGCCGCCGGTGCCGTTCGAGAGCACGTAGAGCTCGGAGAAGACCCGCAGCGCCGAGACCGAGATCAGCACCGACACCAGCAGCATCGTGTTGCGCACGCCCGGCACCGTGATCGACCAGAAGCGGCGTACCGCCCCCGCCCCGTCGACCGCCGCGGCCTCGTGCAACTCGCGCCGCACGTTTCCCAGCGCCGACAGGTAGATGACCATGTAGTAGCCCATGCCCTTCCAGATCGTCAGGCTGATCGCGCTGAGCAGCAGCAGCCACCGGTCGGTCAGGAACGGCAGCGGCTCGGCGATCACCCCGAGCCACTGCGCGAAGCCGTTGACCAGCCCGCGGTCCTCCAGCAGCCACTCCCAGATCAGCGCCACCACCACCGCGGAGGCCACCACCGGCGTGTAGAAGGTGGTGCGGAAGAACGTGATCCCGGGCAGTTTCTTCTCCACCAGCACGGCCAGCAGCAACGGCGTCAGCGTCAGCACCGGCAGACAGACCAGCATGTAGATCACGCTGTTGAGCAGGGCGGTGGCGAGCTGGTCGTCGTTCAGCGCCCGGCCGAGGTTGGCCAGCCCGGTGAAGTGGCCGCCGCCCAGCGGCTTGGCGTTGGTGAAGGCCAGCACCACCGTGTTGAACGCCGGCCACAGGTTGAACACCACCAGCCACACCAGGCCGGGCGCGGCGAACAACCACGGGGTGAACCGGCCCTGGAAGGTCCTGATCACTGCTGGAGCAGCTCGTCGGCCTTGGCCACGGCGGTGTCCAGGGCCTGCTTGGAGGTGGTGCCCCCGCTGATCGCCAGCGAGAACTGCTGCTTGACGACCTTGGAGATGGCCTCGCCCACCTCGACCGGCTGCAGCATCTTCGCCTCGGGCAGCGACGCGAACGCCGTCACCTTGGCGTCGCCGCCGTTGGTGCCGTCGCTCTTGCTGAAGAACGGGTCGCCGGCCGAGGCCTTGGTGCTCGGGAAGATGGAGGTCAGGTGCGCGAAGGCCGCCTGGTTGTCCGGGCTGGTCACCCAGCGGGCCAGCGCCGTCGCCGCGGCCGGGTTCTTGCTCTTGGCCGAGACCGACACGCCCTGCACGTACAGGGGCGGGGTGCCGAACGCCTTGCTGGAGGCCACCTTGGGCGCCATCGACGGGTTGTCCACGGCCAGGGAGGAGATGAAGTTGCCGCCGGCCGTCGTCCAGGCCACCTTGCCCTCGGTGAACAGCTTGGCGTTGCCGGCGTAGTCGTCGGTCAGCACGTCCTTGGGCAGCAGGCCCTCCTTGAACGCCTCCCGGTAGCGGTCGAGCACCGCCACGGCCTCGGGGGTGTTGAAGGTGAAGCTCTTGCCGTCGTCGCTCATGACCTTCACGCCGGCGTTGGTCAGGTCGCCCAGCTCCGGCTTGCGGCTCATCAGGTACACCTTGCCGCCGGACTTGTCCCTGAGGATGCGGGCCTGCTCGATGAGCTCGTCCAGGCTCGCCGGCGGCTTGGCCGGGTCGAGGCCGTGCTTCTTCATCAGCTCGGCGTTCCAGTAGTTGACGTCGGTGTTGAGGTACCACGGGTAGCCGTAGACGCCGTCGAGCCCGGCGAAGCGGTAGGCGGCCAGGCCGCCCTCGACGTAGTCGGCCAGGGCGGCGGTGTCGGACCTGCCGATGTCGGCCAGCATGCCCTGGCGGGCCAGCGGCAGCGCGAAGTCCGGCGGAAGGTTCGTCACGTCGGGCAGCGTGCCGCTCGCGGCCTGGCTGAGCACCTTGTCGGCGTATCCTTCGCCGGGCTGGTCCAGCCATTCCACCTCGGTACCGGGATACTTCTTCTCGAAGGAATCGATGACACCCTGGACGTAGTCGGTGAACTTCGGCTTCAACGACCAGGTCTGCAGCGAGACCTTCCCCGTGATCGCGCTGCTCGCGCTCGCCGCGGGGCCGTTCGCGGGGGGCTCGGCGGAACCGAGCCCGCAGCCCGCGAGCATCAGGACCGTCGCCGTGGTCAGCGCTGTTAAGGGGAAGCGCATGGTGCACTCTCCTGCCGGGTTGCTAAACCGCTTCAGTTTTCGGGACTATCTACCCGCTGTACTTATCGTGTCAAGGGGAGGGGCCGTGGGACGGCCGACGATCGACGACATCGCGCGCAAGGTCGGGGTGTCCAGGGGCGCGGTGTCGTTCGCGCTCAATGGGCGCCCTGGCGTCAGCGAGGAGACCCGCGCCCGCATCCTCGCGGCGGCGGAGGAGATGAACTGGAGCCCGCACAGCGCCGCCAGGGCGCTGGGCGGCGCGCGGGCGCAGGCGGCCGGCCTGGTGATCGCCCGGCCCGCGCGCACGATCGGCGTCGAGCCGTTCTTCGCCCACCTGCTGTCGGGCCTGCAGGCGGGCCTGTCGGCGCGGGGCGTGGCGCTGCACCTGCTCGTCGTGGAGGACACCGCCGCCGAGATCGAGGTCTACCGCGGCTGGGCCCGCGAGCACCGCGTCGACGGCTTCATCCTGGTCGACCTGCAGGTGTCCGACCCGCGCATCGCGGTCATCGAGGAACTGGGCGTGCCCGCGGTGGTGCTGGGCGGACCCGGCAGGCACGGCACGCTGTCCAGCGTGTGGGCCGACGACCGCGAGGCCATGCTGTCGATCGCCGACTACCTGGCCGCCCTCGGTCACACCCGCGTCGCCCACGTGGCCGGGCTGCCCGGCTTCCGCCACACCCAGCGCCGCATCCGCGCCTTGCGCGACGCCTCCCGGCGGCTCGGGCTCGCCGAGGTGCTGTCGGTGCCCACCGACTTCAGCGACGCCGAGGGCGCCGCGGCCACCCGCTCGCTGCTGTCGCGCGCCACGCGCCCGTCGGCGATCGTCTACGACTCCGACGTGATGGCGGTGGCCGGGCTCGGAGTGGCCGCAGAGATGGGCGTCAAGGTGCCGCGGGAGCTGTCCATCGTGGCCTTCGACGACTCGGTGCTCAACCGCATCGTGCACCCCGCGCTGACGGCGCTCTCGCGCGACACGTTCACGCTGGGGGAGAAGGTGGCCGAGACCCTGCTGGAGACGCTGGAGGAGCCGTCGCGGCCGCGCGACGTCAAGACGCCGACGCCGCGCCTGACCGTCCGCGAGAGCACGGCCCCGGCCGCTAAAGGGGTTTAGTTACGGTACGGCGGCGCACCCAGTAGGCGTAGACGGCGGCGGCCAGGAGCGGCCCCCACACCGGGCAGGGGAACAACACCACGAACAGCACCCCGTCCAGCCAGGCGCTGTTCTGGACCGCGCCCGCCAGCACCCCCGGCGCCGACACGCACAGCGCCGCCGCCCCCGCCGCTCCCGCCCCGACCGCCGCCCTGACCGGCACCTCGCGCCCGCCCACCACGGGCAGCCACCGCGGGAACACCTCACCCCACCGGCTGATCAGCCCGAACGTCAGCACCACCGCCGCCAGGGAGCCCAGGCCGATCAGGAAGCCCTGCAGCCTGGTCGCCGCGTCCAACCCGGAGATGAGCACCACCATCCGGTCGGTGCGCGGGTCGAACCCGAACAACGGCCACGGAGTCGCCCACGAGATCCGCGCCAGCGCGTACGGCGCGGCGCCGAGCGCGGCCAGCACGGTCACCACCCGCCCCCACCGCCGTGGCCCCGCGACGGCGGCGGAGACGGGACGCAGCGCCGCGAGCGCCACCCACGCCCACCCGGCGGCCCCCGCCGCCATGCCCCACGACCACGCGATCCTGACCCCGAAGTCGCCGAACCCCTTGCCCAGGTTCCCCAGATAGCCGGCGACCGGCCCCGCGTCGACCAGCCCGGTCGCCGGCCCTGCCACCGCCGCCGCGACCAGGGCGGCAGCGGCGTACCCCGCCGGATGCCGCCGCAGGCACCCCACCACGATCAGCCAGAGCAGCGCGGCGGCCGACAGCGGGATCAGCGCGTACCCGAGCGAGGACAGGACGGCCGCGTCCGACATCACCAGCAGGAAGAACGCCGCCTCCAGCACCGCCCCGGCCGACGCCGGCCCGGGCCATGACCGCCGGACGGCCGTCAGCAGCAGCCCGAGAGCACCGGAGGCCAGCAGCAGCGCGGCGCCGGGGCCGCGCTCGATCCAGTGGTTGACGCCCACGGTGACGCGGCTGGCTGCGCCGTAGGGGTAGGAGCCGGGGACGGCCAGCCACAGCGCGCCGACGGCCAGGGCGGCCAGCGAGATCACGACCGCGCACGCCCACGGCCTGGTGAGGTTCTGCATGGTCCCGAGCCTGCCGCGCACGCCCCGGCCCGGTGATCACCCCGCCGGGCGATCCGCCTCCCCCTCACGGGGGAGCCGGTTCTGCGGGGTGTGGGTGAGCAGGTCGCCGGGCTGGCAGCCGAGGACCTCGCAGATCTTGGTGAGCGTGGTGAACCTGATGGCCTTGGCTCTGCCGTTCTTCAGGATGGACAGGTTGACGACGGTCACCCCCACGCGGTCGGCGAGGTCGGTGAGAGTCATGCCGCGCTCGGTCAGCAGCCGGTCGAGATGGACGCTGATGGCGTTGGTGTCGGCCTCGGCCGGCGACATCACACCGTGCCTTCGAGGTCGTCGCGCATGCGCACGCCGTCGCGCAGGACGCTCGCCACGGCCAGCAGGCCCAGGCCGAGGAGAGGGACGACCAGCGAGGCGTTCGCGGGGCCGTAGAAGGACTCGTTCCGCGCGAGTGTGTCCAGCAGCCGCATCATCGCGAAGTGTTCGAGCTGAGGAGCCAGCAGGCCGCCGATCAGCAGACACCAGCCGAGCAGGCGTACCTGGCCGACGACCCGCGGCAGATAGACCCCCTGGCGGGCCCGCCACAGCAGCCGCCACACCAGGAAGAAGGCCACGGCCGTCACCAGGAAGGTCGGGACGGTGGTGAGGGCCTGCCAGATGTACTGGACGGTGCCGGGGGAGCCCGTGAAGAACTCGACGGACCCGGCGGAGACGTGGACGCCCGGCAGGGCGCCCTGCGTGAAGGCGGGGTGGCCGTCGAGGCTGATGCCGAAGCCGTGGGGGGATCGGGCGACGGCGAGCCGGCTGCCCAGGCCGAAGAGCCCGGCCTGGGAGTAGAGGACCATGCCGGTGATCGCGCCGGTCGCGGCGACGAGGAGCGCGAAGATCGCGGGGCGTCGCGCCCTGCCGAGGACGCTGGGCTGTGCGGTGGCCATCAGACTCTCCTGGACATATCGTTTTTCGATGTTATCGAAAAACGATAGCATCGAAAAACGATATGGCAAGGGCTAGCCCGGGAAGCGCTTCGCCCTCTCGATGCAGTCCGGGCAGACGGGCAGGTCCACCGAGCGGGCGACGGCCTCCGGCGTGGCCGGGCGCAGGGAGGCCAGGACGGTGAGGCCCGGCGGCAGGCCGGTCTCCGGATCGACCAGGAAGGTCTCGACCTCCGCCGGATCGAAGCTGAACTCCCGCTTGCACCCGTAACAGCGACCCGTCTCCACCTGTCCAGCGTAGGGCCGCGGCCTGTAGCCTGGACGGGAGATGTTCCCGCCGGGCGCCGCCCGGCCGATCACGAGAAGGCGATGCCATGGTCGCCCCCCGGTCACTCCGGGGCGGACGGACAGGTGTCCTCGCCATGCCCCGGGTCACGCAGCCCGTTTTCGCATTCTCCTGATCTGGAGCATTCACGAAATGTCGCATGACTCCCTGTCCGCGTGGTACGCGGACTTCTTCACCGAGCTGCCCAACGCCTTCTGGCGCGCGGCCGTACCCGAGGAACTGACCGGCGACGAGGTCGCCTTCGTCGTCCGCGCTGCCGGGCTCCGTCCCGGCTCCCGGGTGCTGGACGTGCCCTGCGGCAGCGGGCGGCACGCGCTCGAACTGGCCCGGCGCGGCTGCCGGGTCACCGGGCTCGACGTCTCGGCCGAGGCCGTCGCCCACGCCCGGGCCGCGGCCGAGGCCGAAGGGCTCGACCTCGACCTGCGCCGGGGCGACATGCGGGCGCTGCCCGCCGACGTCCGGGCCGAGGCGGTCATCTGCATGGGCAACTCCTTCGGCTACCTGGAACACGCCGCCACGCGGGAGTTCCTGGCCGGGCTGGCCGCGCTCGTCGTGCCCGGCGGCGCGCTCGTCCTGGACTACGGGTTCGTGGCCGAGTCGCTGCTTCCCGGCCTGAGCCTGGAGGAGGAGCCGATGACCTTCGGCGGCGTCGAGGCGGTCTCGGTCAACGAGTACGACGAGGCCGCCGGCCGCTGGCTCACCTCGTTCACCTTCCGCAGGGGCGAGCAGGAGCACCGCGGGACCTCGGTGCAGCACGTGTACACCGCGGCCGAGGTCGTCCGGCTGGTCACCGAGGCCGGGTTCACCGGTGCCGGGCTGTACGGCGGGCCTGACGGCACGCCGTACCGGCTGGGCAGTCCCAGGCTGCTCCTGGTGGCACGGCGGCCTTAGGCTCCGGGGCCGCGCCCGCCGGCCGGGCGGGCGCGGCTCATCGCGACGGCCGGCGCGGGCGGGCAGGGCTCACTCCGACGGCGGGAGGCGGTACACCGACACGTGCGAACGCGACTCGGCGGTGAACTCGGACCCCGACCAGTCGGCGTGCCTGCTCTCCAGCTCGAACCCGGCCAGCTGCCCCATCAGGTCGAGCTCGCCCGGCCAGATGTAGCGGTGCGGGCTGCGGAACACCCGGCCCCGCCCGTCCTCGCCGAACCTGAAGTGGTGGGAGACGATCCGCTGCCCCAGCACGTCGTAGGTGTCCAGGCCGATGTAGCCGGGCTCGTGGTGCCAGACGGTCGCCTGCCTGCCCGGCGGCAGCGTGCGCAGCTCGGGCACCCACAGCTCGATCACGAACCGGCCGCCCGGCGAGAGGTGGCGGGCGGCGTTGCGGAAGCACGCCACCTGCCCGGCCTGGGTGAGCAGGTTGGAGATCGTGTTGTAGACGAGGTAGACGAGCGAGAACTCCCCGGGGGCCGTCGCGGCCGACATGTCCCCGGTGATCACGGGGATCGCCGCCTCGTCCGCCTTCGTCCGCAACTGCTCGATCATCGGCCGCGACAGCTCGATGCCGGTGACCGCCACCCCCCGCTCGGCCAGCGGCAGGGCGACGCGGCCCGTCCCGATCGCGAACTCCAGCGCCCGCCCGCCGCCCGCGAGCTCCGCGAGCCGGTCCACGGCCGGCTTCAGGACCTCGGGCGCGAACATGCCGGTCCCCGGCGTGTCATAGCCGCGCGCGGCGTCCTCGTCCCAGATCTCTTCCTGTCGCATGCCGCCAACGATGACCATGGACGCGCGTCTTTGTCCAGCGGCGCTTGCCTCAGCGGTAGTCCTCGCAGCGGACCGCGCCCTTCTCCGGTACGGTCACCCGCACCTCGTCCACGTCCACGCCGCGCCCGGCCGCGGTGGCGGCGGCGATCGTGCAGACGAGCTGGCCGGTGGCCATGCGCGACAGCCGCTCGACCGGCGGCAGCCAGGTGCCGCCGACCAGCATCGACGAGCCCTTCTCCAGCGCGAAGCCGTCGTCGCTCACCTGGACGGCCAGATTCCTGGGCAGGACCGTGTCGAAGTCGCGCCCGCGTTCCTTGGCGGTGGGGCCGCCGGTCAGCAGTTCGACCGCCCCGGCGGCGTCCAGCGGGCCCTCGGGCCGGCCGACGGAGGCCAGGCTCCCGTTCTGCACGAAGTACAGGCGGGTGCCCTGGGTGAACCCGCGGGCCGGTTCGCCGGCGCCGACCACGCCGGTGGGCCCGGTGCCGCAGGCCGTGGCGGCCAGGAGGAGCAGCGGGAGCAGGGACCGGCCGGTCACGGTCGGGTCCTCGGCAACGTGAGCGTGAAGACGGCGCCGGGGCCCGGGGCGACGGACAGGTCGCCGCCGTGCAGCAGGGCGTTCTCGCGGGCGATGGCCAGGCCGAGCCCGCTGCCCTCGGAGCGGGCGCGGGCGGCGTCGGCCTTGTAGAAGCGTTCGAACACGTGCGGCAGGACGTCGGCGGGCAGGCCGGGGCCGTGGTCGGCCACCTTGAGGGTGAGCGCCCGTTCGCCGGCGCGCAGCGTGAGCGTGACCGGCGGCGCGCCGTGGCGCAGCGCGTTGCCGACGAGGTTGGCGACGATGACGTCCAGGCGGCGCGGGTCCAGCGCGAGGTGGATGCCCCCGGGCAGGTCGGCGGTGACCGCATCGGTCCAGCCGCGCGCACGCAGGCAGGCGGCGACCGCCTTGCCCACGTCCATCTCGTTGAGGTTGAGCACGGCCGCGCCCGCGTCGAACCGGGAGATCTCCATCAGGTCGTCCACGAGCCGGGTGAGCCGGGCGACCTCGGCGGTGACCATGCGGGCGGCGGTGCCCGCGTCGGCGTCCAGCCGGCCGGCCCCGGCTTCGAGCACGTCGGTGACGGCGGTCGCGGCGGCCAGCGGGGTGCGCAGCTCGTGCGAGACGTCGGCGACGAACCGGCGCGATCTGGCCTCCATCTCGCGCAGCTCGCCGACCGAGCGTTCGAGGGCGGCGGCGGTCTCGTTGAACCGGCCCGCCAACCGCGCCAGCTCGTCGCCGCCGCGTACCGGCAGCCGCGTCTCCAGCCGTCCCTCGCCCAGGCGGCGCGCGGCGCGGTCCAGGTCGGCGACCGGGCGCAGCACGCCGCGCGCGGCCAGCAGCCCGGCCAGCACCGCCACCAGCACGACGGGCGCCGCCGCCGTCCGCGCCGCGCGCAGCACTGCCGCCTCGTCGGCGGCGGCCTGCGCGAGCGACTCCACGAGGTAGACGGTGATCCCGGACGGCGTGCCGCCCGCGCGCAGCATCACCCTGCTCCCTCCCACCAGGTACGGCACGCCGTCCCGGCTGACCCGCTGCCAGGCCAGCTCGGGCCGGCTCGCCACGGCCTGCCGCAGGCCGGCGGTGATGCGGGCGTCGCTGGGGACGGCGCCGTCCCTGACCACGTACACCTTGCGGTCGCCCACTTCGAGGTCCTCGGCGAGCAGGGCCAGCTCGCCGTCGTCGGCGGGCAGCGCGACGTCGCGCGACAGCAGCAGCACCCGGTTCCTGAAGTCGTCGAGCAGCCGGTCCTGCACCCCGCCCACCAGGTCCTTGCGGGCCTGGAGATAGGTCAGCCCGGCCGCGGCCACCGCGCACACCCCGCCGACCAGCACGAACGTGATCACCAGCCGGGCCCGCAAGCCCCGCAGCCAGGTCATACCGGCCCGAACCGGTAACCGAACCCGCGCACGGTCTGCACGTACCGGGGCTCGGCCGGCACGTCCTCGATCTTGGCGCGCAGCCGCTGCACGCACGCGTCCACGAGCCGGGAGTCGCCCAGGTAGTCGTGCTCCCACACCGACTCGAGCAGCTGCTGCCTGGTGAACACCCGGCCGGGCGCCGCCGACAGGTGCAGCAGCAGCCGTAGCTCCATCGGCGGCAGCGCGACCTCGCGCCCGTCCCTGCTGACGGTGAGGGAGGCGCGGTCGACGCGGAGCGCGCCGTGGGTCTCGACGGGCGACTGCACACTCTCGGTACGGCGCAGCACCGCCCTGATCCGGGCCTCCAGCACCTGCGGGCGCACCGGCTTGACCACGTAGTCGTCGGCCCCCGCCTCCAGCCCGCCGACCACGTCGAAGTCGTCGCCCCGCGCGCTCAGCATCACGATGGAGGTGGCGGTGCCCGCGCGGATCCTCCGGCAGACCTCGAACCCGTCGATGCCGGGCAGCATGAGGTCGAGCACGACCACGTCGGCGGCGAACTCCGCCAGCCGGTCGAGGCCCTCCTCGCCGGACGCCGCCGCCTCGACCTCGTGGTCGCGGCCCTTCAGGGCGAGCGTCAGACCGTCCCTGACGGCCGGGTCGTCCTCGATCAGCAACACGCGAGCCATGCGTCCCAGTATCGGCCGCGCTGACGTGCGCTTTGTCCGGTCTCAGGAGCTATTACAGGTTCATGACATCGTGCGGACCGGTTGCGCACAGTGCCGCGCCAGAGTCTCAGGGGCAATCAGCAGCCACCTCCAGGAGGAATTCGTGATCATCAGCAGGCGACGTCTGGCCGTCATGGCCGCCCTGCCCGCGCTGGCCCTGAGCGCGGCCTGCGGAGCGCAGAGCTTCGCCAGCACCGGGAGCCAGAGCCCCGCGGCTTCCGCTTCCGCGTCCGCCAAGCCGACCTGGCACGAGACCGCGCTGAAGTTCGCGGCCTGCATGCGGGACAACGGCATCGACGTCCCCGACCCGGTCAAGGGCCAGGACCTCGACACCAGCGCCGTCACCAAGGTCACCCAGGCCAAGCTCGACGCCGCCATGAAGGCGTGCAAGGAATGGGACTCGGTGATCCTCGGCAGCAGCGAGCCGGCCTCGCCCGAGGAGGACGCCGCGTTCGCCGCCTGGGCGACGTGCCTGCAGAAGGGCGGCGTGTGGCAGCCGCTCGGCAAGGAGGCGAAGCCGGCCGGGTTCAAGCAGGTCAAGCCGGGCTCGGCCGCGGAGAAGCAGGTCTTCGCGGGGTGCGCGTCGCTGCGGCCGCCGGCGCCGTACGAGCAGTAGAAGCCGGGACCCTCACCCGGGCCATGGCCTCCGCGCCGTCCCACCGGGGGACGGACGGCGCGGAGGCGGGTGAGGGGTCCCTCAGCAGGACAGGTTGCCGCCGGGGGTGACGCCGAGGATCTGGGTGAAGCGCTGGTAGGCGTTGATCCGGCTCTGCACCTGGGCGGGGTTGCGCCCGTTGCACTCCAGGCTGCCGTTGATGCTGCGGATGGTCTCGCCGAAGCCGCGGCCGTTGACCATCGCGTTGTGCGGGGTCATGGTGCCGGGGCCGTTCTGGGTCATCCAGTACCAGATCGCGGTCTTCCAGGCCACGGACGCGTCCTGCTGCACCAGCCACGGGTTGGTCAGCAGCGGCAGGCCCAGCGCGTCACCGGCCGCCTTGTAGTTGAAGTTCCAGCTCAGCTGGATGGGGCCGCGGCCGTAGTACGCGGCCTGCCCGGCGGGGCAGCCGTACGGCTGGCTCGCGTCGCAGTAGTGCGGGTAGTTGGCGGTGTTCTGCTCCACGATGTGGACGAGGCCGCCGGTCTCGTGGTTGACGTTGGCCAGGAAGGCCGCGGCCTCCTGCTTCTTGACGGTGTCGCTGCCCGTCTTGGCGAAGGCGGGGTAGGCGCTGAGGGCGGCGGTCAGGCCGCTGTAGGTGTAGAAGGAGTTCCGGCTCGGGAACATCTGGTTGAACTGCGCCTGGCTCACCACGAACCCCGACGGGTCCGGCGGGTCGGTCGGGCCGGGGCCGCCGTCGCAGGCGTAGGGGTCCCAGAACCAGTGGCTGATCACCGGGTCGTATCCAGGGTTCTCGTGGACGGCGATGTAGTGGTTGCCGTCGGTGTAGCGGACGATGCTGCCCACCGCGTAGAACGTCCCGGCGGCCCAGTTCGGGTAGTTGCACGGTGTGCCACCGCCGCCGCCTCCCGAGCAGGTGCCCTGGTCGGCCCAGACGGCGGCGCTGCCCGGACTCTCGTTCTGGGTCCACCACTTGGCGGACCAGTTGTGCCCGTTGTGCGACACGACGGCGCCTCCGTTGTATACGGCCGAGGAGCTCCATGCCGTGGCGCAGGCCGCGGCGCTGGCGGCGGACGGCAGGACGACCGCCAGCACACCCATCGCCATGAGCAGCGCGGCCAGCGGGGCCAGGAGTTTTCGCACGTGATCACTTCCTTGGGGGGTGTAATGCTTAGGAAAGTTTCCTAATAGTCAACTCCCGATGAGGAAACGCGCAAGACCCAAAGTCAAGGGGGTACGGATGCCAACATGGTCATTCAGGCGTACTTTGATGAACATCAACGCCGTTCCTTCGTCGCCGTCTGAGAGGCCCATGTTTCTCCGCAGCCCGCACCTTCCCTCCTCGCGACCGACCGGTCTGCTGATCGGCATCGGGTTCTTCGTCGTGATCGCCGCCTGCGCGCTGGTCGCCTTACTGGTCCCGCACGCCCAGGTCGAGATCCGCTTCGCCGTCGTGGGCCTGATCGCCGCCCTCTACGCCGGCCTCACCGCCGACCTGATCGCCTCCGCCGCGACCGGGGCGCTGGCCTGGACGATGGCCACCGGCTTCCTCATCGACCCCGCCGGTGAGCTGGTGGTGTCGGGCGGCATGGACGCGATCAGGCTCGCCGCCATCGTCGGCCTGTGCGTGGCCAGCGGCCTGTACGGCGCCTTCCGCCAACGCCACACGCCGACCTAGCGGATGCCCCCGGGAGCGGGCGGCTCCCTGGAATGGCCATCCCTAGAATGAGCACGTGAACCACATATTGCCGATTCATGGCCGTAAAGCACCACGTGGTGGACCCTGGGAGATCACCGGCCGGATCTCCCCGGCGACGTGCTGAGCGCCGCGGGCCTGGGCGCCGAGGAGGAGGCCGCCTACCGGCTCCTGGTCAGGACCGCCGAGGTCGAGGTCGCCGAGCTGGCGGGCGAGCTGGGCGTGGCGGACGAGGCGGCCCGCCGGGCGCTCGGGTCGTTGCTGGCCAAGGGGCTGGCGCGTGCCGTACCTGGCGAAAGCGACACGTTCACCGCGGTCGCCCCCGACGTCGCGCTCGCGGCGCGGCTGCACCGGCGCCAGGAGGAAGTGGACCGGGCCCGGCAGGCCGTGGAGCAGCTCACGGGGGAGTACCTGGCCCATTCCAGGCGGCGCGAGGCCGCGCAGCTGATCGAGGTGGTCAGCAGCAGGACGGTCCTGCGCGAACAGCTGCGGCTGATGCAGGACAACGCCCGGAACGAGGTCGTGAGCCTGTGCAGGGCCGGGCACGTGGCGATGACCTCGCAGGAGAACACCGAGGAACTGGCCGCGCTGCGGCGCGGGGTGGGCTTCCGAGTCCTGTACGAGCGGGCTCTGCTCGAAGAGCCCGGCATGCTGGTCAACCTCGCCGAGGGGATCACGCTCGGGGAGCAGGCGCGCGCCCTCCCGGAACTGCCGGTGCGCATGATGATCGCCGACGGCGAGCTGGGCGTGCTCCCGCTGGTCCAGCACACCGGCGGGCTGACCCAGCTCACCGCCGCCCTGGTACGGCCGAGCAGCCTCCTCGACGCGCTCAAGGCGCTGTTCGAGACCCTGTGGGAGCGGGCCACCCCCGTCAGCCTCACCACGCCGGGCAGCCCGCTCGACGCCGACCACCTCTACCTGCTGTCGCTGCTGCTGGCGGGCGTGCCCGACAAGTCGATCGCCACGCAGCTGAAGGTGTCGCAGCGCACCGTCCAGCGCCGCATCACCCACCTGATGGAGCGGGCGGGCGCCCAGACCCGGATGCAACTGGCCTGGCACGCCGCCCGCGAGAACTGGCTGTGACCGTCGAAGACGGGCCTTAGGGGCGGGCGCCGGCGCGGCGCAGGATCAGCTTGACCAGCTCGCCCAGCCACAGGATCACCGAGCCCACGCCCGCGCAGGTCAGCCACTGCCCCGCGGTGAGGTTGGTGACGGAGAAGAAGGCGTGCAGGCCCTTCCACTCCACCATGGCCGCCAGCAGGACGAGCACGACGCCGATCGCCACGAACGTCGAGCGGTTGGAGAAGGTGTCGCGGTGGAAGGCGCTGCGCAGGTCGTTGCGGACGTTGACCAGGTTGAAGACCTGGAAGAAGACGAAGGTGACGAAGGCCATCGTCGCGGCGGCCGGCGGGGGAGCCAGCGCGAGCACGGCCAGCGTGCCCGCGGCCATCGTCGTCCCGGCCAGCAGGATCCGCAGCAGCCGCGCGGTGGTGAGGATGCGCTCGTCCCGCGGGCGCGGCGGGCGCGACATGACGTCGGGCCCCGCCGGGTCGACGCCGAGCGAGAGCGCGGGCGGGCCGTCCATGATGAGGTTCACGAAGAGGATCTGCACGGCGGTGAACGGCGCGCCGCCCGCCAGCCCGGTGATCGACGCCGCCAGGAACGTGAGCACGAACCCGAACGCCGTCGACAACTGGAAGCGGGTGAACTTCACGATGTTGGCGTAGATGCCGCGCCCCTCGCGGACCGCGTCGACCACGGTCGCGAAGTTGTCGTCGGTGAGGATCATCGTGGCGGCTTCCTTGCTCACCTCGGTCCCGGTGACGCCCATGGCCACGCCGATGTCGGCCCGGCGCAGGGCCGGGGCGTCGTTGACGCCGTCACCGGTCATCGCCACCACGGCGCCGCCGTCCTGCAGCGCGCGCACGATCCGGATCTTGTGCTGCGGGGTGACCCGGGCCACGACCCCGATGTCCGGCAGCTGCCTGGCCAGCTCCTCGTCGGAGAGCTCGTCCAGCTCGGCGCCGGTCACCGCCTTGCCGGGGATGTCCAGCTCGCGGGCGATGGCAGCGGCGGTGACGGCGTGGTCGCCGGTGATCATCCGTACCTGGACGCCCGCCCGGTGGCACTGCTCGATGGCGGCCGACGCCTCGGGCCGCGCCGGGTCGACGATGCCGACCAGCGCCATCAGCACGATGCCGTCGAGCATCGACTTGAGATCGGCGTCCTCGGGCAGAGCGGGAAAGTCCTTCACGCCGACGGCCAGCACGCGCAGCCCCTGCTCGGCCAGCTCGCCGTTGGCGGCGGCGTAGTCCTCGCGGGCCGCCGCGTCGAAGGGCCGCCGGCCGTCGGCGGTCAGGTAGCGGTCGGCGCGGGCGGCCAGCACGTCCGGCGCGCCCTTGACGAAGCAGCGCACCCGGCCGTCCTCCTCGTGGAAGGTGGCCATGAACTTGTCGTCGGAGTCGAAGGGCACCTCGGCGATCCGCGGATGCCTGCGCCGCAGGGCGGCGACGTCGACCCCGCCCTTCTCGGCCAGCACGACCATGGCCAGCTCGGTGGGATCGCCGACCACGTCGTCGGCGGCGCGTACCACCGCGTCGGTGCACAGCGCCATGGCGACGAGCGCGACGTGCAGCGTCTGGCTGTCGGGCGGGTCGTCGTCGGTGCTGCGGATGCGTCCCTCCACCGCGTAGCCGTGGCCGGAGACGGTGAAGCGCCGGTCGGCCAGGTACACCTCGCGGGCGGTCATCTGGTTGAGCGTCAGCGTGCCGGTCTTGTCGGTGCAGATCTGGGAGGTGCTGCCCAGGGTCTCCACCGAGGCCAGCCGCTTGACGATGGCGCCTCTGCGGGCCAGGCGGGCCGTACCCATGGCGAGGGTGAAGGCCACGACGGCGGGCAGCCCTTCGGGGACCGTGGCCACCGCCAGCGAGACGGCGGTCGTGAACAGATCGCCGACCGGCTGCCCGCGCAGCAGGCCCAGGACGAACACGACCGCGATCACCGCGAGCGCGATCAGCGCCAGGGTCTTGCCGAGCGTGTCGATCTGGCGCTGCAGCGGGGTCGGCGCCTGCTTGGTCTGCTGGAGCAGCCCGGCGATCTGCCCGATCTCGGTCGAGGCGCCGGTCGCGGTCACGATCATGCGGGCGTGGCCGCGGGTGACCGTGGTGTTCATGAACACCACGGTGGAGCGCTCGGCCAGCGGCGCGTCCCGGGCCACGACCGCGCCGGCGGACTTGGCGGACGGCTCCGCCTCGCCGGTCAGCGCCGACTCCTGCACCTCCAGCGACGCCGAGGACACCAGCCGCCCGTCGGCTGGTACGCGGTCGCCCGCCTCCAGGTCCACGACGTCGCCCGGCACCAGATCGGCCGCGTCGAGCCGCATGGCCGCCCCGCCCCGCAGCACGGTGGCCTCGGTGTGGAGCATCTTGCGCAGCGCCTCCAGCGACGCCTCCGCCCTGGACTCCTGCACGAACCCGATCGTCGCGTTCAGGATCACGACCAGCACGATGATCGCCGGCGTCTCCCACTCGCGGGTCACCGCGAAGCTCACCAGGGCCGCGCCGATCAGCGTCAGGATCAGCAGGTCCTGGAACTGCCGCAGGTAGGCGTGCCAGCGCGGCTCGCGCGGCGCCTCGGGCAGCCGGTTGGCGCCGTGCTCGTCCCTCCGCCGTACGGCTTCCGCCCCGCTCAGCCCGCCGGCCGGGTCGACGCCCAGCCGCTCGGCCGTCTCGGCGGCGTCCATCGCATACCAAGCGCTCATGAGCCCACGCTATGATCGCGATCCCCTTGCCGCCATCTGGCACATGGCGGCATTCAGCCAATTCTGTCCCCCGCGCCCGGGGCGTGAAATCAGGGCGTGAAAACCACCCTCGGTCGCCGCCCGATCACTCTATGCTGTGGTGGGGCCTGCGGCGTGGACACTATGGGGGTTCTCCACCCGCCAGGCCCCCCTCACTCAGGCGACCAGCCGCCCGATCACCCAGTGCAGGTAGGTGCGGAAGCGCGCCAGTTCCGCGGGCTTCACCGTGCGCTCGCTCCGCCGCCGTTCGAGAACGCCGCCGGTGAGAAACCCATAGACGCACCACACGATCATCCAGACGAAGTAGCGGGTCTCGACCCCGGGCGGCAGCAAAGGCGAGATCGCCCGGAGGATCTCGTCCAGGAGCGGCCGGGTATAGGCCTCCTCGAGTTCCGGGATGTCCGCCGCGTCGCCCATCCAGCGATGCATCCAGAGCAGCACCAGCATCGGGTTGGCGGCGAAGAAGTCGAGATAGGCGTCCACCATGCGGTGCAGCGCCTCGGGCGTGCCCGTGAACTGCGCGAGCGCCGCCGAGATCGCGGCGTGTTCCGCCTCGTCGGCCTTGAGCATGACGGTCTTGTACAGATCCGCCTTGCCGCCGAACTCCTGGCCGACGAAGGCCGGCTCCACCCCGGCCGCCCGCGCGATGAGCCCGACATCCGTTTCGTCGTAACCCAGTTCGGCGAAAAGCTTGGTCGCCACCTCAAGGACCTGATCCACGCTCACCGCACAACCCTAGGTAGGCCCCGCCCCGTTTCCCAGCAGGCTCGCTGCCGGGCGCTGGACCGGACCGCCCGGCCGGGTTACGGTCGGAGCGGCACGCCCGAAGTCATCCCGCGGACCCGCAGGGGGTGCGTCATCAGCGCAGTACGGATCATTCTGGGTTTGTCGTTGTCCCTCGCCTTCGCCCTCACCGCCGCGCCCGCCCAGGCGGCAGGGCCCATCTGCATCCCCGAGGCCCCGGTGTGCGCCGGCCTCGACAACGGGCGCTTCGTCTTCACCATCAAGCCGCGGCCGTCCACCCTGTCGATGCAGAGCACGGTCAACGGAGCGCCCCGCGGCGGGTCGATCTCCACGTGGAGCACGCCCACCCACCTGGAGGGCGTCTACTACCCGAGCCCGGCGCTGGTGCCGGGCGACGTGGTGTGCATGTCGTTCTACGCCCCCGGTGTGCCGCCGGGGCCGTACTGCGGCACCCACTAGGGCGGCTACGGACCTTCTGGGTCGACCGCGTCCCGGTCGGCCCAGAACGGTTCCACGAGCTCCCTGATCCCTTGCGCGCCGACGCGCTCCAGCACGGCCAGCGCGCCGATGTTGCACACGAGCTGCCGGGTACTGCTGGCGCCGAACAGCACGGTGCCGGTCGCCGGATGCGACAGCGCGAAGGCGATGCAGAGCTGGGCCGCGGTCGCCCGCACGCCGGCGGCGGCCTCGGCAAGACCGGGGGCGGCCCGGACGATCTGCTCGCGGACGCCGCCGGGGTCGCGGCCGACCTGCCGGGCAGGGCTGGTCCTGCCCGCCAGGATGCCGCCCTCCATCACGTCGGAGGCCTGCAGCGACAGGCCCTCGGCGAACAGCGGCGCGAACGGCCCGCCGTCCGGGATCGAGCGGCGGCACGGGCTGTACTTGAGCTGCGCGAGCTGCGGCCCGGGGGAGCCGGCGGCCAGGGCGTGCCCGCGGATCGTCCTGATCGCGCTCGCCGACCAGTTGTTGACGCCCCAGCAGCCGATGATCCCGTCGCGCTCCAGCTCGGCCAGGTCGCCGGCCAGCCGTTCGAGATCGAGGCCGGCGCGCCGGACGTCGCCGAGGACCACCAGGTCGGCCCGGTCGGCGCCGGCCCGGAACAGCGCGTGCTCCAGCTGCTCGCGCAAGGGCTGCTCGGGGTAGCGCTCCAGCCAGAGCTTCTCCGACAGCAGGTAGTCGTCCCTGGCGATGCCCGCGGCGCGCACGATGGCCGAGAACAGCACGTCGGTGAAGACCGGCGGGTGCCCCGGCATGCCGTAGACGCCGATGTCGAACAGGTTGACGCCCAGGTCGACGGCGTGGCGCACCATGGCGACGGCCTCGGCGAAGTCCATGCGGTCGTAGATGTGCCAGGAGCCCAGGGACAGGACCGAGGCCTCGGGCCCGTGCGTGCCGATCGTGCGGCGGGGAACGGTGTGCATGAGACTCCTCGTCACGGTAGCCACGGGTGGATGACGGCTTTGACCTCGTCGAGCCTCGACATCGACCGGAGCGCGCCGGTGGCCGCGCCCAGCCCGGCGGGGGCGCCGAACATGGCGTTCCAGTCGAAGCGCGCGCGGAAGGCGCGCAGGAACTCCAGGGCGCGGTGGTAGTCGCCGATGTCGCCGTTGAGCGAGCCGAGGACGTTCAGTTCCTTGCCCATGACCGTGCCCATGGGGACAGGGTCGGGGCGCGGTCCGGTGCTGCCGACGACCACGAACGTGCCGCCCCAGGCGGCCATGTCCACCGCCTCCGCGGCCACGCCGGGCGCGCCGGCCAGGTCGAGCACGAGTTCGGCGCCGCGCCCGTCGGTGGCCTCGAGTACCTGGCCGAGGCGCTCGGGCGGCGTGCCGTCCAGGCCGATCACGACGTCGGCTCCGAAGCCTCGGGCCAGCTCCAGCCGGGCCGCCGGGGCGCCGACGGTGATGACGGTGCCCGCCCCCGAGGCGGCGGCCATGGCCGTGGCCACCAGGCCGAGGGCGCCGGCGCCCTGGACGACGACCGCGGCGCCGGGGCGGATTCCGCCGGCCCTGCCGTACGCGTGGACGACGGTCTTGACGGCGCAGCCCGCGGCGGCCGCCCAGGTGTCGGGGACGTCGTCGGGCAGCAGGAGTTTCAGCGCGCCCGGCCGGACGTAGGCGTACTCGGCCAGACCGCAGGTGGAGTACGGCCACGCGTCCGCGCGCTGCGTGAACCCGTACCCGCGCTGGGCACAGGCGACGGGGGCGCGCAGCACGGCGCAGCCGTAACAGTGCCCGCACGTCGACTCCGACCAGCCGATCCGGTCCCCGGCCCGCACCGGCCGGCCCAGCGCGTCCAGGGTGCCGGGCCCGGCGGCGGCGACCGTCCCCGACATCTCGTGGCCGAGCACCATGGGCAGCATCCCCGGCCAGGACATCGCCCCGGACCAGATGTGCACGTCGGTGGCGCACAGGGTGGCGCAGCCGATCCTGACGACGGCCGCGCCCGGCTCCACCTCCTCGGGCAGCGGGAGCTCCTCGATGACCAGCGGCTCGCCGTGCTCGCGGAGCACGGCGGCGCGGGTGGCGGTCGGGGCAGGCACGATCGGGGTCCTTTCTCAGCGGGTGTGGGCGGTGTCCCAGACTTCGTTCCTGCTGCGCCACCACAGCAGCACCAGGATCACCAGGAAGGGCACCACGCCGCGGTAGGCCTGCAGGCCGCTCAGCGACACGGCGACGCCTTCCAGCAGCCCGAGTATCAGCCCGCCGGCCAGCGTCATGGGCAGGCTGCGGAACGCGCCCACCATGGCCACGGCCAGCGCGGTGGTGATGAGGTTGCCGAGCGTGGCGAAGTCGCCGCCCAGCCGGGGCGCGACCAGGACGATGACGAGCGTGCTGAGCCCGCCGATGACCGCCCACACCGCCATGGCCAGGCGCGGCACGGCGATGCCGACCACCTGCGCGGTCGTGGGACGCTCCGACAGCGCCTGCAGCCGCAGGCCGAGCAGGGTCCGGCTGAACAGCAGCCCCACCCCGGCGGTGATGAGCGCGGCGAAGGCCAGCGAGACCAGCGTGGAGACCGGCACCACGACGTCGCCCAGCACGAACGCGGGCCCGTCCAGCGGCGCGGGGAAGCGCCGGGTGCCCGTGGTGGCGCTGCCGAACACGCGCAGCCCGATCGCCATGACGGCCACGTAGAGCGCGACGGTCACCGCCGCCTTGGTCCGCTCGCTGTGCTCGCCGAACCACCGCACGAGCACCGCGCCGACGAGCGCCGACAGCGCGGCGCCCGCCGCGACCCCCGCGGCCAGCGCGAGCGCCCCGTGCGCGCCCGCGCCGATCAGCGAGACCATCACGTACGCGCCCACCGCCCCCGTGGCCGCCATGGCGAAGTTCACCACGGCGACCAGCCGGTAGGTCAGCACCACGCACAGCCCGAGCAGCGCGTACACGCCGCCGCTCGTCAGCCCGGCGATCAGGGAGTTGAGCATCGCTCAGCCCTTGCCGGGGACGACGAACCCCTCGGGCAGCACCCGCCACGCGCGGTTCTCCGCCTTCACGAACCTGGCGCCCTCGACCGGGTTGTGCGCGTCGCCGGGCCCGAACACGTACGGCGTGCCGACCATGGGATAGTCCACCGGCTTCATCTCCTTGAAGGCCTTGGTCACCGACTCGCGGGTGATCGGCCCCTGGATGCCCTTGAGCACCTGGACGAAGACGTCGGCCGCCATGACCGCCCCCTGGCTGAAGGCCGTCTTCGGGATCCCCTTGCCGCCGACGATCTTGGCCCACCTGTCGTTGCCCGGCAGGCTCTCGTCGGTGTAGGGCTGCCACTCGGTGGCCGAGTACACGTTGAGCCCCTCGGGGATCGCCTGGGCGTTGGCGTCGGTGTAGCTGTTGGCCAGCATGGCGAAGTCGACGGCGGTCATCCCCTGGGTCTTGGCCTGGGCGAACCAGGGGCCGACCTGGGAGTTGTAGACGATGCCCGTGCAGCCCGCCTCCTTGGCCTTGACCAGGTAGGGGGTCGGGTCGCCCGTCCCGACGGAGGTCTCCTTGACGGTCAGCTGCTTACCGGTGACCGTGGACCACTCCTTGATGGCGTTCTCGATGCCGTCGCCGCTGCCGGGCAGGACCGTCAGGTAGGCGCACACCTTCTCGTGCTTCTTGGTCTGCGACAGGAAGTACAGGGCGGCGGTGAGCAGCTTGTACGGGCCCGGGTTGACGGGGGCGATGTTCGGGCTGGTGAAGCAGGCGGGGTCGACGCCGACGGCCGGGATGGAGACGATGCCGGCGCTGCCGTACTTGGCCCGGTTCAGGCCGCAGTCGACGGCGCTGGAGGAGCCGACGAGCGCCACCACGCCCTCGGACTCGATCAGTTCCACGGCCGCCTCGGTGGAGCGCTGCGGGTTCATGGCGTCGTCCTTGCTGATGAACTCGATCGTGCGGCCGCCGATCCCGCCCGCCGCGTTGACCTCGTCGAAGACGGCCTGCACGGCCTTGGGCACCTCGGGCGCCTGGAACTGGCCCGTGACGCCGTTGATCGAGCCGACCTTGATGGGCCCGTCGGTGCCGCCGCCGGCGGCGCATCCGGTCAGCGCGAGCGCCGCGGCCCCGAGCGCGGCGGCGAGCCTGTGTGAAAGCTGCATGTGCGTGCTTCCTCCTCAGGGAGATCAGGCCAGCGGGGCAGCCGCTATGCCGAGGTAGGCGTTGACGACGGCGGGGTCCTCCATGACGTCCCTGGTGGGGCCGGAGGCGATGACCCGCCCGAAGTCGAGGACGGTGAGTTGCGAGCAGGCCGCGGAGACGAGCTCCATGTCGTGCTCGACCAGCAGGACGGCGACGCCGAAGCGGGACGGCACCTCGGCCAGCCGCGCCGCGAAGCGCAGCGACTCCGCGCCCGACTGACCGGCCGCCGGCTCGTCCAGCAGCGCCACCTTGGGCCGGGCGGCGACGGCGGCGGCCACGTCGAGCAGCCGCCGGGTCCCGGCGTCCAGCAGCGACACCGGCACGTCCGCCGGCGGGCAGCCGAAGAACTCCAGCAGTTCCCCGGCCTCGCCCCGGTCCAGGCGGCGCCCGGCCCCGATCGTCAGATACTCGTACTGGGTCAGCTCGGCGGGGATCGTGGTGGTCTGGAAGGTACGGCGCAGCCCGCGCCCGGCCCGGACGTCGGGCCGCAGCCCGTCCAGCGGCCGCCCGGCGAGCACGATCGAGCCCCGGTAGCCGCCGAGGAACCCGGTCACGGCGGCGATGAACGTGCTCTTGCCCGCCCCGTTGGGCCCGATGAGACCCGCCACCGCGCCCTCCGGCACGGTGAGGTCCACCTCGTGCAGCGCGGTGACCTCGCCGAAGCGCACGGTGAGGCCGCTGACCTCCAGCAGCGGAGGACCCGGCGGCCCGGACGGCGGCACGGGCGCCGGCGGCACCGCCTCGGGAACCTCGCCGCGCCCTTCGAGCAGCGGCCGCGCCGCCCGCTCGCGCCTGCGGGCCTGGACGAAGTCGGTCTGGCTCACGCCGGAGCGCAGCGCGAGCACGGCGAAGACGCCGAACAGCATGCCGCCCAGATCCTGCGGCAGGTGCAGCCGTTCCAGGATCGTGGCCATGATCGCGCCGAAGAGGCCGCCCATGATCGCGCCGTCCACGTGGTGCGGCCCGATGAGGATCGCGACCGCGAAGAAGGCCAGCGACTGTCCCATCGAGAAGTTCTGGGCGACCACCAGGCCGAGCTGCCCGGCCATCAGCCCGCCGCCGACGGCCGCGACGAACGCGCTGATGGCGAACGCGGCGAGCTTGCTGCGCGCCACCGAGACGCCGTGCGCGGCCGCGGCCCGTTCGGAGTGCTTCAGCTCCAGCCAGGACATGCCGAGCCGGGTGCGGTTGAACAGGCCCAGCCCGACCGCCACGAGGCAGAAGACGATCACCGTGAGCACGAAGTAGGCGCGGTCGCCGGAGAATAGCACCGGCCGCACGACCGTCTTCAGCTCCCCGGTGCCGGGGAACTGGTTGGCGTTGAGCACGATGTCGGTCGAGACCGCGAACCCGAACGTGACCACGGCCAGGTTGACGCCGCGGATGCGCAGCGCGGGCAGGCCGATCAGGACGCCCACCGGGACCGCGGCCAGCCCGCCCAGCACGAGCCAGAGCAGGAACCCACCGGGGGCGTCGTGCAGGTTGAGCTTCAGCACCACCCACGCGCCGATGGCCGCGAACGACATCTGGCACAGCGACATCATCCCGGCCCTGCCCACGATCACGCCGTAGCTCTGCATGATGATCGAGACGACGACGGCGGTGATCGCCAGGAAGACCCAGTGGGCGGAGAACAGGGCGGGTACGGCGACGCAGGCCGCCACGGCCAGGCCGAGCCCGATCGCCAGGGCGCGCGGGTTCATGCCGGCGCCACCCCGAAGTAGGACTCGTGCAGCAGCTCCGGGTTCCGCCTCAGCTCCGCGCACGAGCCGGCGTAGACCACCCGTCCCTTGCGCAGCACGTACGCGCGGGTGCCGATCTCCAGCGCCAGCGCCGCGAACTGCTCGATGAGCAGGACCGAGATGCCGAGGCCGACCATGTCGCCCACCGCTCCCATCAGCCGGCGCACCACCACGGGCGCCAGGCCCATGGACATCTCGTCGATGAGCATGACCCGAGGGTCGCTGACCAGCGCGCGGCCGAGGACGAGCATCTGCTGCTCGCCGCCCGACAGGTGCCCGGCCTGCAGGTTCCTGCGGCGCTCCAGCTCGGGGAAGAGCGTGAACACGCGGCCCAGCTCGCCCCGCCCGCTGCGCGCGACCAGCAGGTTCTGCTCGACGGTGAGCGTGCGGAAGACGGTGCGTGACTGCTCGACGTAGCCGAGGCCGGCGCGGGCCCGCCGGTAGGCCGGCAGCTTCTCGATCGGGCTGCCGCCGAGCCGGATGGCGCCCGAGGACACCTGGGCGACTCCGGCGATGCCGTCCATGAGCGTGGTCTTCCCGGCCCCGTTCGAGCCCAGGACGACGGTCACCGTCCCGGGCCCGACCTCCAGCGAGACCTCGTGGACGATCTCGGCCTCGCCCCGGTTGACGCCGACCGCCTCCAGCCTGAGGACCGCGTCAGGGCCGGGGTCCGCGTCAGGGCCGAGGTCCGGGCCTGGACTTGGGTCCGGATCCGGGCTGGTGCGCGGTTCCGGGCTGGTGTGCGGGTCTGGGCTGGTGTGCGGGTCCGGGTCGAGGACCGCGTCCGGGCCGGGGTCCGGGCCGGGGGCGCTCCCGCTCACCGCCCGCCTCCGCCGAACGCCGCCCGCAGCGCCCGCACCACCCGGTCGTGCGCCGTGCGCGCGGCGGGCAGTTCGGTGGCCAGCAGGCCGAAGAAGCCGTGGATCAGCCCGTCGTAGCGGACCACCTCCACCGGTACCCCGGCCTCGCGCAGCCGGGCCGCGTACTCCTCGCCCTCGTCGCGCAGCACGTCGTACTCCGCCCCCAGTACCAGCGCCGGGGCCAGGCCCGACAGGTCCTCGGCCCGCAGCGGTAGCAGGTAGGGCTCACGCAGGTTCGTGGGGTCACGCGGATAAAGGGTGAAAAACCACTCCATGCTCGCCCGGGACAGGAAATAGCCCTCGGCGAAGTCCCGGTAGGAGGCACGCCCGTCGTCGGGATGCCCGAGCACCGGCGAGACCAGCACCTGCAGGCCCAGCCGCGGTCCGCCCAGGTCACGGGCCTTCAGCGCGGCCACGGCGGCCAGGTTGCCGCCCGCGCTCTCCCCGCCGACCGCGATCCTGTCCGGATCGGCCGAGATCTCCGCCCCGTGCCCGTGCACCCAGCGAACGGCGGCGAAGCAGTCGTCGGCCGCGGCCGGATAGGGGTTCTCGGGCGCGAGCCGGTAGTCCACCGAGACCACGACGACACCCGCCTGCGCGCAGACGGTACGGCAGGCATACTCGTTCTCCTCAAGGCTGCCGATCGTCCACCCGCCGCCGTGGAACCACACGAAGGCCGGAAAGGGCCCGGTGCCCTCCGGGGTGTAGACGCGCACGGGGATCTCACCGGCCGGGCCGGGGATCGCGGTGTCGCGCACCCGGTGCACCTCGGGCAGGATGTCGGGCAGCCGCCAGGTGGTGCGGAACTGCTCGCGCATGGTCTGGGGGTCCAGCACGACGGGGCGGCCGGCTTCTACGGCGGGAGTGCGGTCGATGATCGCCTGCGCGTCGGGGTGCAAAGGCATGCCTACCTCCGCTCGCCTGGGTGAGAGACGCACCCGGGGCCAGAACTCGAATCGTATCTGATTCCGTGTACGTTATGGGCATCCACGCAGTGGTGTCCAGAGTGGGGAGGAAGATGTTGCGCAACGGTTCCCGGCCCGCCGACACGGTGCTCACGGGCGGTGTGGTGCACACGCTCGACCAGGAAGATCGTGTCGTCGAGGCGCTCGCGGTACGCGGCCGGCTCATCGCCCGCGCCGGCTCCGCCCGCGAGGTCGCGCCGCTCATCGGACCCGACACCCGGGTGATCGACCTGCGGGGCCGGTCGGTGCTGCCAGGCATCAACGACTCGCACCTGCACGGCGTGTGGCTCGGGGCGATGTGGCCCGATCTGCTCATGGACCAGATGGCCGCGGGCGAGCACGACGGCGCGCCGGTACGGCTGGAGAACGGACGGCAGCGGCGCGCCGCCATCCTGCGCACCGGGCGGCTGCTGGCCTCGCTCGGCGTCACCAGCTACACCGAGCCGGGGCTGGGGCCGGGGGAGGACGCCGGCCGTACCGGCTGCTTCGGGTCGGCGGCGCTGCGCGACTACGCGCGGCTGGCCGCGGACGGGCGGCTCACGGCCAGGGTCACCGCGCTGATGTTGTTCGGGGAGCTCGACGGGCCCAGCACCCTGGCGTCCCTGCGGGAGGGGCTGCGCGGCTTCCGGCCCCCCGCCGAGGTGCCGGGATGGCTGCGCGTGGCCGGGGTCAAGATCTTCGCAGACGGCATCCCGCCGATGGGCACCGCGTGGACCGAGCAGCCGTACGCGCACGGCGGCCACGGCGGCCTCCTGGTCGAAGGCTCCTCACCCGAGGCCGGCGCGGCCGTGCTGACCGAGATGATCGCCGCGGCGCACGCGGCCGGATACCAGGTCGGCGTGCACGCCACCGGCGGCAGAGCCGTGCACGCCGCGGTCGAGGCCATGCGGGCCGCCGCCGCCCGCGACGGCCGCGACCGGCGCCACTACGTCATCCACGGCGACCTGGTCGCGCCGCGGACGCTCGCGGCGATGGCCGGCTCGGGGATCGGGCTCAACACCCAGCCGGGGATCGCCGTGGCCGCCGGCGACATGCTGGCCGCCGCGCTCGGACCGGAGGCGCTCGCGGGCGCCTGGCCCCTGCGCGAGGCGCTGGCGGCGGGGGTGCGGCTCTGCCTCAGCTCGGACGCGCCTGTGCTCACACCCGACTGGCGGGTGGGCGTGGCCCAGGCGGGACTGCCGATGGAGGAGGCGCTGCGCGCGTACACCGTCGTCCCGGCCCGGCAGGACGGCGCGCAGGACTGGAAGGGGACGCTGGAGACGGGCAAGGTGGCCGACCTGTGCGTGCTCGGCGGCGACCTGCGCACGGTCGAGCCGGCCGCGCTGCCCGGGGTGCCCGTCGCGCTGACGATGGTGGACGGGCGCGTCGTGCACCAGGCCTAGGAGGTTCCCCAGGAGGCCTCGGGATCGACCACGCCGCGGTCCAGCCACAGCTCGGCCACGGCTTCGCGCAGTTCGGGGCCGTGGCGTTCGAGAAGGGTGAGCGCGCCGAGGTTCTCCTCGAGCTGGCGTGGGCCGCTCGCCCCGAACAGCACGGTCGCGACCGCGGGGTGCGTGAAGCAGAAGGCGACGGCCAGCTGCGCCGGGGTCGCGCCGAAGCGTTCGGCGGCCCGCATGACCAGCGGGAACGAGGCGCGGATCCGCTCCCGGATACCGCCCGGGTCCGCGCCGATCTTGCGCCGCGGGTGCAGCCGGCCGGCCAGGATGCCGCCCTCGAACACGTCGGAGGCCTGCAGCCCCAGCCCCGCCTGCGACAGCAGCCGGCCGTACGGCAGGCCCTCGGGCACGGAACGCCGGGCCAGACTGTACTTGAGCTGGGCGAACGACGGCGGCGTGAACCCCTCGGCGGCCGCCAGCGCGCACGCGCGCCCGAGATCGCGCGCCGCCCAGTTGTTGACCCCCCAGGCCGCGAACCGCCCCGCCCGCACCAGCTCCGACACGTCGGTCAGCACCGAGGGCAGGTCGAGCTCACCCAGGAAGTCGCCGACGACCACGAGGTCGGCCCGGTCGGTGCCGATCCGCTCCAGCGACGTCTCGATCTGCGCGGCGAAGGAGCTGGCGGGGTAGTCCCACAGCCAGAGCTTCCCGCACAGCGTGTACTCCTCACGCGCGATCCCCGCCTCCCTGACCGCCTTGCCGAAGATCACGTCGGTCGTCGCGTCCTCGGCGTGCGGCCCGGCGTTGTAGTGGGCGACGTCGAACAGGCTCGCCCCATGGTGTACGGCGGCGCCGATCAGCTCGACCGCCGCCCCGAACTCCATCCGATCCCAGGTGTTCCACGAGCCGAGCCCGGCCATGGGGACCAAGGGCCCCCGCACGCCGAGCCTGCGCCTGGGCACCGCACCGGAGTATCGCACCGCACACCTCCTGAGCCGAGCGACGACGGGCCTGGCGGCCACGCGCAAGAATCGTATATCATTCCCGATACTGTTCGCTCCTGAAGGGGTGTCACATGTCGCTTTACCAGGACAGCAGCGGCGCGGCGCGCATCGTGGACGTGGCCACCGGATACATGGCCGCCAAACAGCTCTTCGCGGCGGGAGAGCTCGGCCTGTTCGCCGCGCTGGCCAAAGGCCCGGCGAGCGCGCCCGACCTGGCCCGGCGCACCGGCCTGCCGGAGCGCACCGTGCGCATCCTCGCGGACGCCATGTCCGGCCTCGGCCTGCTCACCCGCACCGGCGGCGTCTACACCAACACGCCCGCCACCGACCGCCACCTGACCGGCGCGGCGGGCGAGATCGACCTGCGCCCCTTCCTCACCTTCCTGGAGGCCGTCAGCTACCCGCACTGGCTGGGCTTCGGCGCCAGCGCCCGTACCGGGGAGCCCGCCCCGCTGGACCTGGAAGGCGAGCGGATGGAGGTGTTCCTCACCGGCGTGATGACCTACAACTCCCTGCACGCCAAGACGCTCGCCGCGCACTACGACTTCACCCCGCACCGCCGCGCCCTGGACCTCGGCGGCCTGTCCGGGGCGTTCCTGGCCCAGGCCCTGAACGCGGCTCCGGAACTGCGCGGCACGTTCTGCGCCGAGGGCGACCTGGCCGCCTTCGCGAAGCGGACGCTGGACGAGGCGGGCGTCGGCGACCGCGCGGAACTGGCCGTCGCCGACCCGTTCACCGCGGACCTGCTCGCCGGCTACGACCTCGTCCTGCTGGAGCACGTCGTGCACCGCTTCGGCCCGGAACGGAACATCCGCTACGCCGAACGCGCCCGCGAACTCGCCTCGCCCGGCGCCACGCTGCTCCTGCTGGACTTCTTCCTCGACGCCGACCCCGTACAGCGGGTCGTGGACGCCCTGCACGCCGCCGAGTACCTGGTCATCGACGGCACCACGGTCTATCCCGAGGACGAGGTACGCGGCTGGCTCACCGAGGCGGGCTGGGAACCCGGCCAGACCCTGTGCCTGCCCGGCTGCCCTCGCGTGATCGTGGCGTACGCCCGATGAGCCCGCACGGCGAGCCCGCCGCGCCCGCCGCGCCCGCCTCGGGCGCTTCCGGCGAGGCGGGACGGCTGGTGCTCGTCACCGGTGGGGCCAGCGGCATCGGGAAGGCCGTGGCCCGCGCGTTCGCGCAGGCGGGGGACCGGGTGGTGATCGCCGACGTGGACGGGGAGGCGGGGGAGAAGGCCGCCGCCGAGATCGGGGCCGACGCGGTGACCATGGACGTCACCGACGCGGCGTCGGTGGACGCCGCGCTGGCCCACGTGGGGGACCCGATCGACGTCCTGGTCAACAACGCCGGGGTCGTCGCCGGTGGCGGTCCGCTGGTGGAGTTGCCACTGGAGGTCTTCGACCGGGTCGTCGCGGTCAACCTGCGCGGCACCTTCACGGTCACCCGGGCGGTCGTCGCCGGTATGATCGCGGCCGGGCGCGGCGGCTGCGTCGTCAACGTCAGTTCGATCGGCGCCCGCCAGCCCACCGCCGGCCTGGGACACTACGAGGCCACCAAAGCCGCCGTGGACGCCCTGACCAGGACCGCCGCCCTGGAGCTCGCCCCCCACGGGATCAGGGCCAACGGGGTCGCGCCCGGCCCGGTGCTGACTCCGATGACCGCGGGCCTCATGTCCGACCCCGCGGCCCGCGCCGCCTGGGAGTCGCGCATCCCGCTCGGCAGGATCGCCGGGACCGGCGACATCACGCCGCTGGTCCTCTTCCTCGCCTCACCCGCCGCCCGCCACATCACCGGCACCGTCGTCCAGGTGGACGGCGGGCAGCTCCTCACCTGAGCCGCGCTCGCCCTGCCGGGAAGGGGCGAGCCACGCGGCCGTCGCAGGGGCGCCCAGGCCTTCTCCCACGTGAAGGGCAGCCCCCAAGCGCGTGTCCTCTGACTCAGCTGTTCTTCACGTGTTTGGCCTGGGCCTTGTGGAGGGCGTCGGCGGTGGCGATCTTGTGGGCGCAGGCCACCCGCTCGATCTCCTGGGCCTGCGCTCCGGCCTGGATCAGGTCGAGCATGTGCTCGTGCTCCTCCACGGAACGGCGCGCCCGCCCCGGCACGTGGCTGAACGTGGAGCGCCGCATGTGGTCCAGCCTGGCCCACTCCGCCTCCAGCAGCGCCAGCAGATGCTCGTCCGGGCACTGCGCGTAGATCGCGAAGTGGAACTCCCTGTTCAGCGCGGTGAACGACACCGGGTCGAACTCCTCCAGCGCCTCCACCATCCGGTCGTTGACCGCGCGGGCCCGCGCGAGCTGCTCCGGGGTCATGAGCGGCGCCGAGATGGCCGTGGCGTACCCCTCCAGCCGGGCCAGCACCTGCAGCGCGTGCTCGACCTGGGCGGCGTCGAAGACGGCCACCCGGGCGCCGATGTTGCGCACCACCTCGACCAGCCCGTCGGACTGCAGCCGCCGTACGGCTTCGCGCAGCGGGATGGTGCTGACCCCGGTCTCGCGGGCGAGCTGGTCCATGACCAGCCGGTAGCCGGGACCGTAGGTGCCGTCGAGGATGCGCGAGCGCAACAGCTCGTAGCTGATCTCGGCCTTGGACGCATTGGCCCGCGTGGACCCCTTCGCGGAACTCACCGCTCTTTCCTCATTCCCCTCAAGTCGAGATCCCTCTCAAGTCGAGATCCCCCTCGTTGTCAAGGCGCCAGCGTCGCCGTCACGACCTCGCGCAGGCCGGGACCGGACAACGCCTGGAAGTGGTCGCCCGCGACGGTGACCAGCCGGGCACCCGTCACCTGCCCGACGATACGCTCGATTCCGGCCACGACCACGTCCTCCTGCCCCGCGACGAACACCGGAGGCTCCGCGCCGGCCCACGCCCCCGGCTCGAACGGGGTGGCGCGCAACCCTTCCACGCAGGTCACCAGCCCGGCCGCCCGGTGGCCCTGGGCGAGGACCATATCAGCGATCATGGCCGTGAGCGGGTCGGCGGGCGCGGGACCGCCCGCCACGGCCAGGCGCAGCTCCTCGACGTCGACGGCGGTGAACGGGTCGAACGGGCTGAGCCCGCCCAGCACCGCCCTGCGCACCCGGCCGGGCGCCGCGCCGGGCAGTTCCCAGGCGATCCTGGCCCCCAGCGAGTACCCGACGATGTCGAACACCCCGTCGTCCATCACCGCGACCAGCGCCTCGGCGATCCGGCCCGCCCCCGCCTGCGCCGGGCTGACCGGCGCCGCGCTGTCCCCGTGCCCCGGCAGGTCGGCGACCACGACCCGGCGGCCGGTCGCGGCCAGCGCGTCCGCGATCCCGGTCGCCACCCAGTCGCGCTGCCCGTCGGTGGCGAACCCGTGCAAAAGCAGCACCGGGGGACCGGCCGTCACCTCGGCGGCGAACACGCGTACGGCCAGCTCTCCCATGACTCCAGCACCTTTCACATACGATTTCAGATGTTACTCCACGAGGGCACCGGGAAGTCGACGACCACCTGCCCGGTGCCGCTGCTGCCGAAGTACGGGCAGAGCTGCTCGCCCTTGCCCGTGTACTCGTCCCAGCCGAGCAGCCCGAAGAGCATGGCGGTGTCGGCCATCGCGCCCTCGCCCGTGCACCGCAGGTTGTAGTCGGGCAGCATCTCCACGAACTCCGCGATCCGCCCCTCGGTCCACAGGTCGAGCACCGCCATGTCGGTCTTGCGGTTGAACGCGCTGCTGACCTCGTTGAGCAGGGTCTCGGCGATCTCGTTGGGCGGGAAGGCGTGCGAGAGCGAGCCGCTGGCCAGGAAGGCCACCTTGCGCCCGCTGCGCAGGATCGCGCGGCGCAGCGCCTCGCCGATCCGGCGGTTCTCCTCGATGGAGGAGTAGATGTTGCACCCGATCGGCAGCACCCTGATGGCGGCGTCGCCGTTGACGAAGTACATGGGCACGAGCGTGGCGTACTCGAGACCGAGGTCCTTGTAGGTGTGCACGTGCGCCTTCTGGCCGCCGGCGACGATCTCCTCGCCGATGAGCTCGGCCAGCTCGGGGTCGCCGTCGTAGTCGTACTTGAGGTCGTGGATGAAGTGCGGGAGTTCGTGGCTGGCGTAGGAGGCGCGGTGGCGCTCCTTGCCGTTGAGGTGGAAGCCGATGCTGTTCATCCAGTGGGTGTCGGCCACCAGGAAGGTCTCGGTGCCGAGCTCGCGGGCGCGTCTGCCGATCTCCGTCAGCGCCATCTCGGCCGGCCGGCGGATGCCGTAGTGCTTGCCCGGCTGGATGGACAGCCAGATGGACGGGACGTGTGTGATCTTGGCTGCCAGGACGATCTCTCCCATGCGCATCCTCCCAGGCCCGGCATCGGCTCACTGAGTATGCCGAAGGGCGGGGGGCCTGTTCCACCCCCCGGCATCGCAAAATCATGTACGAACTCAGATATCTTTGTCTATAGTACTCCATCCTTCGGATCCGCTATCATCCACGATGTCGTATATGATCTGGAGTCGCCATGGATCACCCGCTCGGCCTGGCGCCGGGGAAGATCATCGCCGTTCACCTCAACTACCGCGGCCGGGCCGCCGAACGGGGACGCCTCCCCTCGGCGCCCTCCTACTTCCTCAAGCCACCCTCCTCGCTGTCCTGGTCGGGCCGGCCCGTCGTGCGCCCGGCCGGGTGCGAACTGCTCACCTTCGAGGGCGAGATCGCCGTCGTCATCGGCGCGCGCGCCCGCTGCGTGCCGCCGCAGCGGGCGCTGGAGCACGTCGCGGGCTACACCGCCGCCAACGACTTCGGGGTGTACGACTTCAGGCACGCCGACCGGGGATCCAACCTTCGCGCCAAGGGCCAGGACGGCTACACGCCCGTCGGCCCCGCCATCCTCACCGGCGTGGACCCCGGGGCCCTGCGGCTGCGGACCTACGTCAACGGCGAGCTCGCGCAGGAGGCCGACACCGGCGAGCTGCTGTTCGGCTTCGACCTGCTCATCGCCGACCTGTCGCGGTACATGACGCTGGAGCCCGGCGACCTCATCCTCGCCGGGACACCCGCGGGCTCGACCGTCGTGGAGCCGGGCGACGTGGTCGAGGTCGAGCTCGAAGACGCGGGACGGCTGCGCAACGAGGTCGTCGGCGAACCCCGGGCCGCCCCCGCCGCGTGGGGCGCGCAGCCGAGGGCCGACGAGGAGAGCCGGGCCGCCGCCGTCGGGCGGGGGCGGGCGGCGGCGCCGTACCCGCTGGACGATCCGACGATCGCGGCGCTGCGGTCGGTCTCCACGGCGACGCTCTCCGCGCAGCTGCGCCAACGCGGCATCGACCACCACTTCATCGAAGGCGTCCGGCCCACCCGGCCCGACCTGCGCATGGTCGGCCTCGCGCGGACCCTGCGCTATCTGCCGCTGCGCGAGGACGTCTTCGCCGAACTCGGCGGCGGCATGAACGCCCAGAAGCGCGCCGTCGAGGAGATCCGGCCCGGGGAGGTGCTGGTGATCGAGGCCCGCGGCGAGCACGGCGCCGGCACCCTCGGCGACATCCTGGCCATGCGCGCCCTGCGCAGAGGAGCGGCCGGGGTGGTCACCGACGGGGGACTGCGCGACAGCCCCTCCTTCGCCGAACTGGACCTGCCCGCCTACTTCGCGGTGCCGCACGCCGCCGTGCTCGGGCGCCGGCACGTGCCCATCGAGTCGCAGGTGCCCGTGGCGTGCGGCGGGGTACTCGTCATGCCGGGCGACGTGCTGGTGGGCGACGCCGAGGGCGTGGTCGTGCTGCCGCCCGCCCTGGCCGCCGAGGTGGCGGGAGCCGCCGCCGGGCAGGAGGACGAGGAGCGCTTCATCTACCAGCGGGTCGCGGCCGGCGCCTCGATCGACGGCCTCTACCCGATGAACCAGTCCTGGCGCGAGTCCTACCGGGCCTGGCAGCAAGGAGGAGACGCGTGAAGTACCGTTCCGACCCCGCCGCCATCAGGGGGTCCATCGCGCCGGTGGTGACGCCGTTCACCGCCGACGGCGCGCTCGACCTCGCCTCGCTGCGCGGCCTGGTCCGCTGGCAGCTCGGCCAGGGCTCGCACGGCGTCTCCATCGGCGGCTCCACCGGCGAGCCCGGCGCGCAGTCGGCCGAGGAGCGGATCGCCGCCATGGCCGCCGTCGCCGAGGAGGTCGGCGACCGGGCGCCGTTCCTGCCCGGCACCGGATCGGCCAAGCTGGACGAGACCCTCCTGCTCACCGGCGAGGCCGAACGGCTCGGTGCCGACGCCGTCCTCGTCATCACCCCGTACTACGCCAGGCCGGGCCAGGAAGCGCTCTTCCGCTGGTACTCCACGATCGCCACGGAGTTCCCCGGCCTGCCGATCGTGATCTACAACGTGCCCTCCCGCACGGCCGTCGACATCGCGCCGGAAACGGTCGCCAGGCTCCGCCACGCGCACGACAACATCGTCGGCATCAAGGAGACGACCCGCGACTTCGAGCACTTCTCGCAGGTACTCCACCGGTGCGGCCGCGACTTCCTCATGTGGTCGGGCATCGAGCTGCTCTGCCTGCCGCTGCTGGCCATCGGCGGCACCGGGTTCGTCAGCGCGGCGGCCAACCTGGCTCCGGCGGCCGTGGCCCGCATGTACACCGCGTACACGCAAGGCGACCACCGGACCGCGCTCGACCTGCACTACGCCCTGCACCCGCTCGTGGAGCTGCTGTTCGTGGAGACCAACCCCGCCCCGGCCAAATGGGTGCTGGAGCTGCGGGGCCGGATCGCCTCGGGACACGTGCGGCCGCCGCTCATCCCGCCGACCCCGGCCGGAATCACCCGGATCGAGGCGCTGCTGGCCGACTGTGAGGAACTGACCCGATGACCCTGGAGCACTACATCGACGGGGCCCGCGTCCCGAGCATCTCCGGCGCCACCTTCACCTCGGTGGAACCGGCGACGAACGAGGCGTACCTGACGGTGGCGGCGGGGCGCGCCGAGGACGTCGACGCGGCCGTGACCGCGGCCAGGAAGGCCTTCAGCGACGGTCCGTGGCCGCGGCTGCCCGGCGAGGAACGGGCCGTGACGCTGCGCAGGATCGCCGACGCGATCGAGGCGCGCGACGAGCGCCTCGCGGCGCTGGAGTGCCGCGACACCGGACTGCCGATCACCCAGGCCCGCGGGCAGGCCAGGCGCGCGGCGCAGAACTTCCGCTTCTTCGCCGACGTCGTCACCACGCTCAGCGAGGACGTCTACCGGGTCGGCTCGGCCCAGCTGAACTACGTCCTGCGCAAACCCGCCGGCGTGGCCGGGCTGATCACCCCGTGGAACACGCCGTTCATGCTGGAGACCTGGAAGCTGGCTCCCGCGCTCGCGGCCGGCTGCCCCGTGGTGCTCAAGCCCGCCGAATGGTCGCCGCTGTCGGCCGGGCTGCTGCCCGACATCATGGAGGAGGCGGGCCTGCCGCCCGGGGTGTTCAACCTGGTGCACGGCATCGGCGAGGAGGCAGGGGCGGCGCTCGTGGCGCACCCGGACGTCCCGGTGATCTCCTTCACCGGAGAGAGCGCCACCGGCCAGGCCATCATGCGCAACGCCGCGGGCGCGCTGAAGACCCTGTCCATGGAGCTCGGCGGCAAGTCCCCGCTGATCGTGTTCGACGACGCGGACCTGGAGCGGGCGCTGGACGCCGCCGTCTTCGGCGTGTTCTCCCTCAACGGCGAGCGGTGCACCGCCAGCTCCCGCGTGCTCGTGCACGCCTCGATCTACGCCGAGTTCACCGAACGGCTGGCCGCGCGGGCCGCCCAGGTACGCGTCGGCGCCCCTTCCGACCCCGCGACCGAGCTGGGCGCGCTCATCCACCCCGAGCACTACGCGCGGGTGGCCGGCTACGTACGGCTCGGCGTCGAGGAGGGCGCCCGCCTCGCCGCCGGCGGCGCCCGTCCGCCGCACCTGCCCCACGGCAACTTCCTGGCCGCGACCGTCTTCGCCGACGTCACCCCGGACATGCGCATCTTCCAGGAGGAGATCTTCGGCCCGGTCGTGTGCGTCACCCCGTTCGGCAGCGAGACCGAGGCGATCGAACTGGCCAACGCCACCCGGTACGGCCTGGCCGCGTACCTGTGGACCAACGACCTGCGCCGCGCGCACCGCATGGCCCAGGCGATCGAGACCGGGATGCTCTGGGTCAACTCCCAGAACGTCCGCGACCTGCGCACGCCCTTCGGCGGGGTGAAGGCCAGCGGCCTGGGCCGCGAGGGCGGGCAGCACAGCATCGACGTGTACACGGTCTCGCCGATCGTGCACCTGGCGACCGAGGACCTGCCGGTGCCGCGGTTCGGCGCCGGCTGACGGTCGGCGGAGGCTCCCAACGGGGTCGACGCCGGTCAGCTCGACACCGGCCGCCCACACGGCCGCCGCGAGCCCCGGGGTCGGCCAGCGGGCCCCGCACCGGTTCGCCGGCGGGCCGGCCGCGCAGGCCGAACACCCTGGGGCCCCACAACCGGCCGCCGCGCACGTCCGGGTCGAGGACGGCGCGGACCGCCGGCCACGCCGCCGCCCGCTCGCTCTGGAGGAGGAGCCCGGCGGGCAGGGCGCGCAGCCGTTCGCCGGCCGGGACCCGTCCGGCGTGGCGGTGCGCGCGCTGGCCCGCTACGTGCTGGAGATCCCCGAGCTCGCGGCCGCCGAGCCCGACCCCCTGGCCGCGATGCACGCCGTCTTCGACCTGCTCGAACCGGGCTGGCCCGGCTAGACGATCACCAGGTCGCGCGGCGTGTTGTTGAGCCGCAGACCGCCCGAGTCGGTACAGACCAGGATGTCCTCGATCCGCGCCCCGTGCGAGCCCGCCAGATAGATGCCCGGCTCCACCGAGAACGCGAAGCCCGGCTCCATCAGCTCGCCGTTGCCCGCCACGATGTACGGCTCCTCGTGCGTCTCGATGCCGATCCCGTGCCCGGTGCGGTGGATGAACCTGTCCCCGAACCCGGCCTCGGTGATCACTTCGCGGGCCGCGGCGTCGACCGCCTCGCACGACACGCCGGGCCGTACCGCCTCGCACGCGGCGTCCTGGGCGCGGCGCAGCACCGCGAAGTACTCCGCGTACTCGGCCGGCGGCTCGCCGACGCAGTAGTTGCGGGTGGAGTCGGAGCAGTAGCCGTTGTGCAACTGCCCGCCGATGTCCACCACGACGGGCTCGCCCGCCTGGATGACCCGGTCCGACAGCTCGGCGTGCGGGCTGGCGCCGTTGGGACCCGAGGCGACGATGACGAAGTCGACCGTCTCGTGCCCGGCGGCCAGGATGGCGTCGGCGATGTCGCGGCCCACCTCGCGCTCGGTCCGCCCCGCCCGCAGGAAACCGGGCACCTGCCGGTGCACGGCGTCGATCGCCTCACCGGCCTCGCGCAGCGCCTCGACCTCGGCCGGCGACTTGCGCATGCGCAGCTCGCGCAGCACCGTCCCGGCCAGCACCTGCTCGGTCCCCGGCATCGCGGCGCGGAAGGCCAGCGAGGCCATCGCCCACATCCGGTCGGCCAGCCCCACCTTGGCCACCGAACCGAGCCGCCTGGCGGCGATCTCATAGGGATCGTCGGTCTCGTCCCACGCCACGAACTCCAGTCCCAGCCGCGAGGCGGGCGAGGCCTGCGCCGCCGGCAGCTCCAGCCGAGGCACCATCATGTACGGCTCGCCCGCCGCCGGAACCACCAGGCAGGTGAGCCGTTCCAGCGGCAGCGCCTGGTAACCGCTGACGTAGCGCAGATCGGGCCCGGGAGTGAGCAGCAGGGCGTCGAGCCCGGCCTTGGCGGTGGCCTCCTGGGCGGCGGCCAGACGGGACACGGGATACAAGTCTTGGGACGTCACGCGCCCCAATCTACTCGTCACCGCTCACCTAAAATCCGCGAAAAGCTCTCACAACACGGCAAGCCATCGCTACACTCCGTTCAAGGGCGATCACATACTGTGGGACCTCTTGTCCCGATCCATGTCGTTTGCGAGTGAACTATGGTCGACGTTACGGGCGGCCATCAGCCACCCCTCCCATCACCGGACCACCGTCCGATGAGCGCGGCCGAGCTCATCGGGCACCTGACCCGGCAGCAGGCCGGCGAGCACGACGCCGCCATGCTGGCCATCCGCCTGTCCCACGCCGAGCGGCTCGGCAACATGGGCTGGGCCGAGTGGAACCTGCGCACGGGCGACGCCGTATGGTCCGACCACGTCTACGTCATCTTCGGCCGCGACCGCGCCGACGGCCCGCTCGGCCTGCCCGAGCTCGCCGGCTACGTCGAGCCCTGCGACCTCGGCGCCCTCGACCAGCTCCTGTGGAGCGTGGTGCAGGGCGTGGAGCCGGTCCAGGCGGAGTTCCGCATCCGGCGCGGCGGCGAAGTACGCAACCTGCGCGTCGTCCTCGAACCCCTCATCGCCCCGGGCGGTCCCATCGGCGTCCACGGCGTCGTCCAGGACATCACCGGCCGCCGCCGCGCCGAACGCATCATGTCCGAATCGCGCCGCCAGCTCCTGGAGGCCCGCGAACGCGCCGCCGAGGAACGCCACGTCATGCTCGCGATGCGCGAGGCCATCCTCCCCGAGCCGACCGGCCGCCTGGACCTGCCCGGCACCAGGATCGCCGTCCGCTACGTACCGGCCGAGAAGACCGCCAACCTGGGCGGCGACTGGTTCGAGGCCGCCGCCCTGCCCGACGACCGCGTCCTGCTCGCCATCGGCGACGTCTCCGGGCACGGCCTGCCCGCGATCGCCCACATGGCCCAGCTCCGCCACGCCCTCGTCGGCCTCACCATGACCGGCCGGCCCGCCGACCAGCTCCTCGCCTGGCTCAACGAACTCGTCCTGCACCGCCTGGAGGAGACCACGGCCACGGCCATCATCGGCCACCTCGACACCAAGACCTGGACCTTCACCTGGAGCCAGGCCGGGCACCTGCCGCCCATCCTGGTCCGCGACGGCAAAGCCGAAACCCTGAGCCAGCCGAGAGGCGTCCTGCTGGGCGCCACCTGCGACCAGCCCTACCGCCTGGCCAGCGTCGAACTCCGCGACGGCGACCTCCTCCTGCTGTTCACCGACGGCCTGGTCGAACGACGTACCCGCGACATCGACGAAGGCCTGGACCTGGCGGTGTCGGCCGCCGCCCACCTCCTCACCACCGACCTCGACGCCGGCCTCGACCGCCTCCTCGCCGACATCGGCGGCCCCAACCCGGAAGACGACGCCTGCCTCCTCGCCGTGGGCGTGGGCATCTGACATGTTTCTGTCCTATCTGTCCTATCTGTACTATCCGTTACGGCAAGCCGCCCCACCCGCCCCGCCGTCGTGCGTGACCGCCCGTCGAGCGCCGGTCGTGAGGGCTCACGGGCTGCCCGCCGTAACGACTCCACCCTGAGCCCGCGGCGCGGCAAGCCCAGCCCGCCACCACAGGCGACCCCCGAACCCGGCCTCCCACCCTCGCGCCCTTTCGGCCACTGCCCTTCCGCCCCCGGCCCCCGTGCTCCCGGCCCTCCGGCTCCCGGCCCTCCGGCTCCCGGCCCTCCGGCTCCCGGGCCCCGGCTTCTGCGCTCCCGGTTCTGAGGTTTCCCCGACACGCCTCGGCCCTGGGCTTTGGCCCGCCGCTCGGCCCACTGCCTTGCCCCGTTGGCGGAGGAGGTTGGGGCGGGGGCGTACGGGAAAACGGGTGGTGGTGGGGGCGGTGGGGAGCGGAATGTCGGGGTGGGGTGCGAACATGGGCGGGTGCTGATGCTTCTCGACACACCCTCGCTCTACTTCCGTGCCTTCTACGGCATCCCGGAGTCGATGACCGCCCCCGACGGCATGCCGGTCAACGCGGTCCGCGGGCTGATCGACATGATCGCCACGCTGGTGCGCAAGTACCGGCCGGCCGAGCTCGTGGCGACCATGGACGCCGACTGGCGCCCGGCCTTCAGGGTGGCGGCGATTCCCACCTACAAGGCGCACCGGGTGGCCCACGGTGACACCGAGGAGGTTCCCGACACGCTGGTGCCGCAGATCCCGGTGATCGAGCGGGTGCTGGACGCGGTCGGCATCGCCCGCCTGGAGTCGCCCGGGTATGAGGCAGACGACGTCATCGGCACCCTGACCCACTCGGCCGGCGACGGCGCGGTGGACGTGGTGACGGGGGACCGGGACCTGTTCCAGCTGGTCGACGACTCGCGGCCGGTTCGGATCCTCTACACGGCGCGCGGCATCCGCAACCTCCAGGTCGTGGACGAGGCGTTCGTGACCGCCAAGTACGGCATTCCCGGCCGCTCCTACGCCGACTTCGCCACCCTGCGTGGCGACCCGTCCGACGGCCTGCCCGGCGTGTCGGGCGTGGGGGAGAAGACGGCCGCCGCGCTGATCACCCGCTTCGGCTCCCTGGACGCTCTCCTGGCCGCCCTGGACGAGGGCGTCACCGAGGGCTTCCCGGCCGGCGCCCGCACCAAGCTGGCCGCCGCCCGCGACTACCTCCGGGTCGCCCCTGCCGTGGTGGAGGTCGCCTCCGACGCCCCGCTGCCCACCACCGACCTCACCCTGCCCGCCAAGCCCCGCGATCCGGAAACCCTGGTCCAGCTCGCCGACCGCTACGACCTCGACAGCCCGCTCAACCGCCTCCTCGACACCCTCAAGTAACACCGGCCAGCCCCACGATCTCCCGGCCGCCGACCGGCCCCCGGGGACCTCCGGACCTGCCAACTCGCCCACGACTTTCCGGCCCCTGTACGGGCCAGGCGTCGCCGTGCCCAATCCGCGCGCCCGTACCGGCCGCCTTCACGCGACACCCGAGGCCGCGGGGTTTCGGGTGGGGTGGCTGGGTGGGGCTGGATGGCAAGGGGTTGGTGGCTGGGTCTGGGGGTCGGGGATGGGTGAGGGAAGGAACGGGGGCATACCTTGATCGGTCGTGCGCGATCATGTGACAATTCGCCCACAGGTCGATACACGCGGTGTGGGGGTCGGCGTCATGGTGCGAACGCTGAGCGAGCGGCCCTAGGGTGGCGGGCGACGAGCTGGGCGAGGCGTCCGAGCTTGGTCGCGTCTGTGCGCTCGCCGCCGAATGCGCCCGCGACCTGCGCCGGTGCGTCGAGATGTACGGCGGGTTGTTCCCCAGAGCCGCCTTCGACCCCGATCTCTACCATGCCCTCTGCCTGTCCACGGCGTTCAGCTCGCCCTGGTCGGCCGCGGAGCGGCTGAAGGTCGCCAACCGGGCGGCGCTGTGGGTGCGGGCCGTCGGCTGGCTGGTGGAACACGCCGCTGCCACCCGCGACGAGGTGGACGAGCTGAGCCGCGACTGCATGGCCGTCGCCGACGGGGCGGCGCCGAGGGTGCCGGCGACCCGGTTCCTGGCGGATCTGCGGGATGAGATGGCGACGGTCAAGGGGTTCGAGGGGCTGCGGGGGCGCTGGCGGACGCAGCTGGAGCGCATGCTGGCGGCCATGGAGCGGGCCTGGGTGTGGCGGGAGGCGGGGATGGTGCCCTCGCTCGGGCGCTATCTCGACAACGCCGACAGCTGCGGTTCGAGCTTCGTGGATCTGTCACACTGGATCTACGCGGGCGACCCGTGGGCGCGGCGGCATCTGGGTGAGCTGGAGCCGGCCAGCCGGCATGTGCAGCGGTATCTGCACCTGCTGGGTGACCTGGCCTCCTACCGCCGGGACGTCAGCTGGGGCGACCTCAACGTGCTCATGCTGGGGGTCAGTCATGGCGACGTGACCGACCGGATGACCGTTCTGGCCGAGGAGGCGGCGGCGCTGATCGGGCCGTTGCGCGAGGTGAGCCCGTTGACGGCCGCGTACCTGCGCCGTCAGATCGGATTTAATACCGGTTTTCATGGCATTTCGGGCCTTATGGCCTGACAGCTCACTGACTCCGGAGTTTACGAGCGCGACGGGCCGTCATGTATTACCGTGCTCTAGGCGACAAAGAGGGACATATGGCTTCCTGTGATGGATTGTGCCTTGAGTGGAAATTGTGGCGTTGCTAGGGTGTCTCGTTGCCAGGTAAGTGGATGGGACCTTTTCTCTGCGCCTTGACAGGTCACTCTGACCAGGGCACTTCACAGGGCGGTGCTCGATGGACTTCGGTCGCTCTGAACGATGGCGACTGCCGACCGCGATCAAGATTTTGATCGCCGGCGGGTTCGGCGCGGGCAAGACCACGATGGTCGGCGCCGTCTCCGAGACGCGCCCGCTGCGCACCGAGGAGATGATCACCCACGTCAGCGCGGGTGTCGACGACCTGTCCGGCGTCGAGACCAAGCCCACGACGACGGTCGCCATGGACTTCGGCCGCATCACCATCCGTGACGACTACATGCTCTACCTGTTCGGCACCCCCGGTCAGGAGCGCTTCTACTTCGTCTGGGACGAGCTGGCGCTCGGCGCGCTGGGCGCGGTCGTGCTGGCCGACACCCGGCGGCTGGCCGACTGCTTCCCGGCCATCGACTACTTCGAACGCCACCGCACCCCCTTCGTCGTCGCGCTCAACTGCTTCGACGGCGCCCGCCCCTTCACCGTCGGCCAGGTGCGCAGGGCGCTGGAGCTGGAGCCCGAGATCCCGATCGTGTTATGCGACGCCCGCCGTAAGGACTCGGGCAAAGAGGTGCTCATCACGCTCGTCGAGCACGCGCTGCGGACCGGTGCCGAGCCCGTCGGAACCGCGCCGTGACACGAAGCCGCTACCTTTGACCGATGGAGGAGATCGACCGCCGGATCGTCACGCTGCTGGCCAAGGACGGCCGGATGAGCTTCACCGATCTGGCCAGGGAGACGGGATTGTCCGTCTCGGCCGTGCACCAGCGGGTGCGCCGCCTGGAAAAGCGCGGCATCGTGCGCGGCTACACCGCCGTGATCGACCATGACGCCATCGGGCTGCCGCTGACCGCGTTCGTGTCGATCAAGCCCATCGACCCCGCCGCGCCCGACGACGCGCCCGACCGGCTGGCGCATCTGCACGGGATCGAGGCCTGCCACAGCGTGGCCGGTGACGAGAGCTACATACTCAAGGTCCGCGTGGCCTCGCCGGTGGGCCTGGAGGAACTGCTGCAGCAGATCCGCGCCGCCGCCAACGTCTCCACGCGCACGACCGTGGTCCTGAGCACCCCGTACGAGCACCGCCCCCCGCAGCTGGAGGGCGGCGCGGACCTCGCCGAGTGACCTTCCCGCGGCGGCCTCCCCGGCGCACGGGGAGGCCGCCGCGGCGCTCAGCGCTGGCCGGGAATGGCCGGCAGCACGGTGACCATGACGCCGTCGCAGCTCACGCAGGTCGCGTGCGCCCACGGCGGCATGCTGTGCACGCCGTGGTGGCGCCAGGCGACGGCGTCGCCGCCGTGCCCGTCGTCGAGGTGGCGGGCTTCGTACTCGTCCTGCCAGACGTGTGAGCAGCGCTGGCAGAAGAAGGTCCAGATCTCGGAGAAGACGTCGGTTTCGCGCATGGCGAAGCACCCTCCTGGCATTCGGTGCGGATGGCTGACGGGCGGGGGAGTGGTCTCCCGCCGGCTCACAGCCGCCAGACGCTCAGCAGGACCAGGCGCTCGGTGCGCCCGGCCGCCCGGGTGCGCGCCGCGGCCCGCCGTACCCCGGGAAGAGGGCGGGCCGCCGCGGCGCGCGGCCGCTTCACGGGCGGGCGGCGGGTGCCGCGCGGACCGGCCTCGTCGGTGCCGCACTCCTCACCCAGATGTACGGCCGAGGCCACCGCGACGGACTCGGCCGCCCAGGCCGCGTGACCGGGTGACCACAGCGCGACACACAACCAGAACGCGGCCAGCACCGCCGGCCACCGTGCCGATCCGATCTGCGAACACAACGTGGTCACACCATCACCCAGAGTCGCGAAACTCTTGCCGAGGTGATTAGTATCCGCAGCTCAGAACGCCTAAACAGGCTCCCCGCTTGGCGGCGGGGAAGCCGTTCAGGGCAGCCGGGGCGCGTACTGGGCGCGCAGGAGGGCCTTGGCCTCCTCGGTGGCGCCGAGCAGGTCCAGGCCGCTCAGCGCCGCCCCGGCGATCGGCGGCACGTCGGCGACGAGCAGCTTGGCCCGCGGCGCCCGCCCGGCGAACTCACCATCGAGCAGCGCCGTCATCAGCGGGTCCCGCGCGGTCAGCATGCCGCCGCCCAGGACCACCTCGGTGGGCGTCTCCAGCAGGTCGAGCCGCCGCAGGCACACCTCCGCCATCACCACCACCTCCTCGGCCAGCCGCCGGACCAGGGACGCGGCCACCGCGTCGCCGGAGCCGGCGGCGGTGAACAACCCGGGCGCCAGCTCCAGCACGCGGGCCGGATCGATCCGGCCGAAGTGCAGGTCGAGCACGAGTTCCTCGACGGACCCGACGGCGAACTGCCGCCTGACCAGCGTGCTCAGCGAGGTCGCGGGGCCGCGGCCGTCCTCGGCGCGTACGGCGTGCCAGAGCATCTCCTCCGCCACGTCCTGCCCGCCGCCCCAGTCGCCCGACATCTTCCCCAGGGCGGGGAAGCGGGCCACGCGGCCGGTGGGGGAGACGCCGACCGCGTTGATGCCGGCGCCGCAGACGACGGCCACTCCCCACGGTCCCGACGCCCCGGCCCGCAGGAGCGCGAACGTGTCGTTGCGGACCACGATCCGGCCGGAGAAGCCCTGGAGGGAGAACTCGGCCGCCAGGATCTCCTCCTCCGCGGGCAGGTCGGCGCCGGCCAGGAAGGCCGCGACCAGTGCGGGGGAGGTGGTGATGCCGGCCCGCCGTACCGTGTGGAGGACGGTGGCGACGGCGGCGGGGACGCCGTCGGTGTGCGGCGTGAACGGGCCGCCGCGAGCGGTGGCCAGGACCCGGCCGTCCGCGGCGACCAGAGCGACGTCGGTCTTGCTGTTGCCCCCGTCGATGGCCAGGATCAGCCCTTCACCCCCGTCAATGTCACCCCCTCGATGAACACCTTCTGCGCGAGGAAGAAGATGATGATGACCGGAGCCGTCACGAGCAGCGTGGCCGCCATGGTGAGGTTCCATTGCACGCTGTGGAAGGCCTTGAAGGTGGCCAGACCCAGCGATAGCGTCCACCCCTCCTGGTCGACTCCCGCATACAGGAGTGGGCCGTAGTAGTCGTTCCAGCAGTAGAAGAACTGGAAGAGCGCGACCGCCGCGATCGCCGGGCGAGCCATCGGCAGGATGACCTTGAACAGCGTCTTGACGTCCGAGCAGCCGTCCACGCGGGCGGCGTCGGTGTAGTCGCGGGGGATCGTGACGAGGAACTGGCGCATCAGGAAGATCGAGAAGGCGTCGCCCAGCAGCATCGGCAGGATCAGCGGCCACAGTGAGTCCGTCAGGTCGAAGCGGGCCCAGATGAGGTAGACCGGGACGGCCACCACCTGGGGCGGCAGCATCATCGTGGTGATGACCAGCAGGAACGCCAGCTTGCGCCCGCGGAAGCGGAAGCGGGCCAGCGCGTAGGCGACCGGGATCGACGACAGCAGCGTGAACGTCGTCGCCAGCGCCGCGTACATGAACGTGTTGAGCGTCCACTGCACCAGTTTCGACTTGGCGAACACGGCGGCGAAGTTCGACCAGTTCCACGTCTGCGGCCACAGATCACTCGTGAGCGCCTGCTCGTCGGTCATCAGCGCGGTCAGGAACACGAAGACCAGCGGCGCGATGAAGATGATGCAGAGCACGATGGTGATCGCGTGCTTGGCGATCCACACGAGCGTCCTGCGCCGGGCGCCGGCCGCCGGGCGTGCGCGTACGGCGCGCCGCCGGGCGGGTGCGGTCGCGGTGGCGCTCATGAGACCTCCTCCGCGTAACGGAACCTGCGCAGCAGGACCGTGGTGAACAACATCGCCGCCGCGAACAGCAGGAGCGCCATCACGCAGGCGTAGCCCATGGAGAAGTCGCGGAAGCCGGCGTGGAAGAGCCACTGCGGAAGGGTCAGCAGCGACTGGTCGGGATAGCCGGGCGTGAACACCGACCCGGCCGAGTCGGTGGAGCCCGACGCGACCCGGGAGGCGATCATCGCCTGGGTGAAGTACTGCAGGGCGTAGATGACCGCCGTGATCGTCGAGAACAGCAGCACCGGCGAGATCATCGGCAGGGTGACGCTGCGGAACTGCCGCCAGGCGTTCGCCCCGTCGATGGAGGCCGCCTCATAGAGGTGCTTGGGCACGTCGAGCAGCGCCGCCATGAAGATGACGATCATGTTGCCGCAGCTCCACATCGCCAGCAGCGTCAGGCTCGGCTTCGACCAGGCGGGGTTGCCGAACCAGTCGGGGCCGGTGATGCCGACGAGTGCCAGAATCTGGTTCCACGGGCCGGTCGAGGGGTTCATCAGGAAGACGAACGCCACCGTGCCGGCCACCATCGGCACCAGCGAGGGCAGGTAGACGATGGTGCGGATCAGCCCGAGGCCGGACTTCAGCCGGGTGATGAGCTGGGCCACGCCGAGCGCGAAGATCAGCTGCGCCGGGACCATGAACGCGACCAGCCACAGCGTGTTCTGGATCGAGGTCCAGACCCGGTCGTCCTTGAACAGGTAGCGCCAGTTGTCCAGGCCGATGAACTCCAGCGTGAACAGGTCATAGCGGTGGAAGGAGAAGTAGACGGTCGCCACGAGCGGGTAGACGAAGAAGATCGAGATCCCGACCAGCCAGGGCGACAGCCACACGAGGGCGCGCAGGCCCTCGCTGCGCCGCCACCGGGACGGCGGCGCAGCGTGAGCGCGGGAAGCCACATCAGCCTCCGGACAGCTTCATCTTGTCGTCGATCCGCTTGTCGACCTCTTTCAGCCCGGCGTCCAGGTCCTTGACCTGGCCCTTCTCCCAGGAGGCCATAAAGGTGGAGAAGGCGTCCTGGTTGAAGACGCTGTTGACGTTGGCGGGCAGCGTCGAGGTCTTCGGGTGGGCGAAGATGTCGAGAAAGGTCTTGAAGTTGTCGTCCTTGGCCAGGTTGGGCGACTCCATCGCTGCCTTGGTCGTGGGCACGTTGCGCAGCGCGTTCGAGAGCGTCACCAGCGAGTCGGTGTCGGTCGTCAGGTGCTTGATCAGCTCCCAGGCGTGCTGCGGGTTCTTGGCGCCCTTGGGGACGCCGATGACGGTTCCGGCCGTGAAGCCGCTGCCGTGCAGGTCGGGCTTGTCGTCGGCGACCGGCAGGGGGGCGGTGCCGTAGTCCAGGCTCTTGGCCTTGGGGTCATTGGCGATCATGGCGTTGCGCCACTCGCCGTCGAGGATCATGGCGACCTTGCCCTTGAAGAACGGGTGCTCGGCGCCCCACTCGTCGCCCAGGCCCTTGCGGAACTTCTCCAGCTTGTCGTAGCCGTACCAGTCGACCAGCTCCTTCTGCCAGGTCAGCAACTGCTTCCAGGCGGGGTCGGTGCCGATGGCCGAGGTGCCGTCGTCGTTGTACCACTTGGCGCCGACCATCGGGCCGAGGTGCGACGGGCTGTTCTCGTAGTACTGCGCGCTGGGGATGAAGCCGGCCACCTTGATGTCGCCGTTGGCGTCGCGGACCGTGAGCTTCTTGGTCAGCTCGGTCAGCTCCGACAGCGTCTTGGGCGGCTCGCTGCCCTTCATCAGGGCGCGGTTGTAGTACAGGCCGTAGGCGTCGGCCAGCAGCGGCATCGTGCACCGCTTGCCGTCGAACTCCGTGTAGGCGCGCGAGGCCTCGGGCAGCACCGACAGGTCGATGCCGTCCTGCTTGATGACCGCGGTGAGATCCTGGAACGCTCCCGACTTGCACCACTGGGCGACGTTGTCGGTGGTGAAGGACGCGGCCACGTCGGGCGCCTTGCCGCCGCGGATGGCCGCGGTGATCTGGTCGTCCTGGACGCCCTTCTTGGTCTTGACGGTGATCTGCGGGAACTTCTTGGTGAAGGCCGCGACCGAGTCCTCGAACGCCTTGGCCTCGGCATCGGTGGCGAAACCGTGCCAGAGTTCGAGTGTGGCCGCGGGCAGCGCCTGCGAGGCCGATCCTGAGGGCTTGGGCTGGGCGCCGAGTGACGGCGCCGCTTCCTTGCCCGCTGTGCAGGCGGTCAGGACCAGGGCTGTGAGCCCGGCGACCGCCAGGGGGACGAAGCGCACGGGGGGTGCCTCCTCATGGCGTGGAAACCGTACTGCTGAAGACCTCGTCACGGGCTGTGTCGAGGGCCAGGTCGAGCGCGCCGGCGAGGACGGGATTGCCTTCCATGGTCGACAAGCGCACCTGAGGTCGAAGGGTGGTGAGCGCGTGAAGCTCGTGTTCGACGAGCTCACGCAGGGTTTCGCCGCCGGTCAGCACGGTGCCGCCGGTCAGCACGATGAGCGCCGGGTCGATCACCGAGGTGATCGAGGCCAGCCCCACCGCGAGCCGGGCCGCGACATCGCGCAGCCCCGCCCTGGCGTCGTCGGCGCGCTGCCCGCTTCCCTGGGCGGCGCGCGTGGCGTTGGCGATGGCCTGGCGGAAGTCGGACCCGCGCACGCCGTAGGACTGGAGAAGTGTGTGTACGGCGGGGCCGCCGCTGAGCGCCTGGTAGCCGTGGTTGGCGTAGCGCCCGGCCTCCCGCGCGGTGGGGGCGCCGGGCGTGGGCATGTAGCCGACCTCGCCGGCGCCGCCGGTGGCGCCGCGGTGCATCCGCCCGCCGAGCACGATGGCCATGCCGATGCCCTCGTCGGCCCACAGGAGCACGAAGTCGCCGTGCCCGCGCGCCACGCCGTGGGCCTGCTCGGCCAGCGCCACGAGGTTGACGTTGTTCTCGACGTCGACCGGCGCGTCCAGGCCCTCGGCGAGGGTGGGCACCAGGTCGGGGATCAGCCAGCCCGGCACGTCCTTGGCGGTGGCGAAGCCGAGGCGGCCGGTGGTCGGGTCCATGGCGCCCTGGACGCCGATGACCACGCGGCGCAGCGGGCCGGGGGCGTTGGCGCCGTCGAGGGCGGCGCGCAGCCGTTCGACGAGGGTGCCCGAGGGGCGGCGCGTCGTGGGTAGCGTGTACTCGCCCACGACGGCGCCGGTGATGTCCGCGACCCGCGCCTGGACGCGATCGGGGGTGACGTCGAGCGCGCCGACGTAGGCGGCGGCGGGGTTGATCCGGTAAACCTCTGCTGTACGGCCCGGCAGTCCTTCCCTGATCCCGTCGAGGACCACCAGGCCGGCGTCCTGCAGACGGGACAGGAGCTGGGAGGCGGTGGGTTTGGACAGGCCGGTCAGGGTGCCGATCTCGGGGCGCGTCAGGGGCCCTCGCTCCAGGAGCGCCTGCAGGGCCGCGCGGTCGTTGATCGCGCGGAGCAGACTTGGAGTACCAGGAACCGGACCACTCACGACATCTCCCTCGCCACGTCCTCACCCTCGGGATCTGGGGCTCCCGGCTCCTGGGTTGAGGGTTAGGAAAGTTTCCTAACTTGGTGTGAACGTACGGAGTCCTGGCAGGATCGGTCAAGAGGTGAAACCAAGACGTGACCGTCTCAAGGAAAGGAAGATCCTGGGTGTCTCAACAGGCATGCTAAGGTCGTGATTTGTCGTAACAACTAGCAGAATGGCCCGGAGTGTCCCATTAACACCACAAACACTAGTGGTCCCACCACCGCCCGTCAAACCGAGCTGGCCAAGGAGCAGCAGTACGTCTCCCGCCTGTACACCCGGCTTGACGTGCTGCGCGAGCGCACCCAGAGCCAGCTGAAGGACGTCCTGGCCACCGGGGCCGTCGGCACCATGCAGAACCGCTCCGAACGCGACACCTTCGCCGACATGTACGCCAACCGCCTGGCCCGCCTGTGGGCGGTCGAGCGCGGACTGGTCTTCGGCCGGCTGGACCACACGGAGGAAGGCCGGCTCTACATCGGCAAGCTCGGCCTCACCGACGACGAGCAGGAGCGGCTGCTCATCGACTGGCGCGCGCCGGTCGCCCAGCCCTTCTACCGCGCCACGCCGGCCGCTCCCATGGGCGTCACCCGCCGCCGGCATCTGCAGACGCGCGGCCGTACCGTGGTGGGGGTCGACGACGACCTGCTGGACCTCGACGGGATCAGCGAGGCCGACCGCGCCACCCTGAACGGCGAGGCCGCCCTGCTGGCGGCGCTGGACGAGAAGCGCACCGGCCGCATGCGCGACATCGTGGCGACGATCCAGGCCGAGCAGGACCGCGTCATCCGCGCCGACCTCAACGGCGTGCTGGTCGTCCAGGGCGGCCCCGGCACGGGCAAGACGGTCGTGGCGCTGCACCGCGCCGCCTACCTGCTCTACACCCACCGCGAGCGCCTGGAACGGCGCGGCGTGCTCATCCTGGGCCCCAACCTGACCTTCCTGCGCTACATCGAGCAGGTGCTGCCCTCGCTCGGCGAGACCGACGTGCTGCTGTCCACGGTCGGCGAGCTCTACCCGGGCCTGAACGCCACCGCCCGCGACCGGCCGCAGGCGGCGGCGCTGAAGGGCGACATCAGGATGGCCGAGGTGATCGCGCGGGCCGTGCGCGACCGCCAGCGCGTCCAGCGCAAGCCCGTCCAGCTCCCGCTGGGCCGCTACACACTGACGATCGAGCCCGGCATGCTCGACGCCGCGCGCAACAAGGCGGTCCGCTCGCGCCGCCCGCACAACCAGGCGCGCACGGTGTTCGTGCGGTCCATCCTCAACGCCCTGGCCCGCCAGGCGGCCAAGAAGATGGGCAAGGGCCTGATCGACGACGAGGAACTGGCGGACCTGCGCGAGGAACTGCGCACCGAGCAGGTGGTGCGCACGGCGCTCAACCGCTTCTGGCCCTACCTGACGCCGCAGCGTCTCCTCCTCGGCCTGTACGGCTCGCCCGAGCGGCTCGACTACGCCGCCTCCGTCCTGACCCCCGCGGAACGCGCGCTGCTGCGCAGGGAGGGCGGGGACTGGACGGAGTCCGACGTCCCGCTGCTGGACGAGGCGGCCGAGCTTCTGGGCGAGATCGACGAGAAGGTGCTGCGCGCCAGCGCCGCCCAGGCCGAGGAGGACCTCGCCGCGGCCCGCCAGGCCGAGGAGCACGAGCGCGAGGCCGAGCTCGCCTACGCGCGCGAGGTCCTGGAGCTGACCGGTCTGTCCGACGTCATGGAGGCCGAGCGGCTGGCCGAGCGCCAGCGCGGCGGCGGCCCCTACCTGACCACGGCCGAGCGAGCCGCCGCCGACCGCACCTGGGCCTACGGCCACGTCATCGTGGACGAGGCGCAGGAACTGTCGCCGATGGCCTGGCGGGCGCTCATGCGCCGCATCCCCACGCGTTCGATGACGATCGTGGGCGACATCGCCCAGACCGGCTCGGCGGCCGGGGCGCGCGCCTGGGCCGACGTCCTCGACCCCTATGTGGCCGGGCGCTGGCGCCAGGAGAAGCTGACGGTGAACTACCGCACTCCCGTGGAGCTGATGGCGGTCGCCGCCGATGTGCTGGCCACGATCGACCCCGAGCTGCGGGCGCCGACCTCGGTGCGCGAGAGCGGGGCGACGCCCTGGTCGGCGCCGCTGACCGAGCTGCCCGACCTGGTCAAGGCCGAGGTGGGCGAGGGCGGCAAGGTCGTGGTCGTCGCCCCGGACGTCCTGGTCGGCACGCTCGGCGCGAGCGTCGCCGCGGCGGTGCCCGGCACGGCCGTGGGCGGCGGGGCGGCCGCGCTGGACGCGCCGGTGGCGGTGATGGGCGTGGCGGACGCGAAAGGGCTGGAGTTCGACTCCGTGATCGTGACGGAACCGCAACTGATCGTCGAGCAGTCGGCGCGCGGTTCGAGCGATCTTTACGTGGCCCTGACCCGCGCCACACAACGCCTCGGCGTCGCCCACGATCGCCCGCTGGGGCCCGCCTTGAGCCGCCTGCGGCCACGAGGAAATGGACCGACAAATGGGCTTTAGCGCGGCGGCTCCCCGGCTGGGTCATGGCGGGTCACCGCCCGGTCCCCCTGCCGCTCCCATGGACTACCTGCGAAAACTTGATGTTTCCGCTGATCGGGACACGGTTGACATCTGAGTTGGAGTCGGTAGTTTGCTGCGCAGTCCAGCACGGGACTTGGCCGGTTGGCCGTCTCTGACATCGTCGGATCCTGCGTCCGTGACGGAGCGTGACAAATTGTGCGCGACTCCGTCCACACAGCCAGGTGCAGGGCCGTCGGTCCGTCGAGTCGGGGCACCCCAACCGGGCGGGGGGTTGGACCCGGGACGGGCCCGGTAGCCCAGTAGACAACGGAATTCCGCGCTCGCCGCCGACGAGACGGGTCCGGTCCGAAGGGTTTCCGGGCCCTCTTCCCGCTCCCGTGCCAGTGGATCACCACAAGCGCCGGGTGATCTCGCGGCCGACGGCCCGCGAGGTCACCCTGCCAGGTGCGGCACTCCTGGCCAGGCGCGGAGCCGATCGCCCCGGCCAGGCGGTACCGTTTGCGCGACGGCTTGAAGCGATCGCGAGGAGACCGGCGTGGTGCAGGAGAAAGCGGCGGCCCCACCGCCCTCGCCCCTCCCCGGCCCCGCCGCGCCCGCCACGCCGTCGGTGACGTGGCCGAAGGAACCGCCCGCGCGCCTGCTCGCCCGCGTGGCCGCCGCCGTCGCCGGAGGGCTCGCGCTCTTCCTCGCCTTCCCGCCGCTCGACTGGTGGTGGAGCGCGCCGATCGGCCTGGCGCTCCTGGTCATCTCCGTGTACGGCTGCCGCCCCCGCCGCGCCGCCTGGCTCGGCTACCTGGCGGGCGTGGTCTTCCTGCTGCCGACCCTGTGGTGGGTCAGCCCGATCGGCGTCGACGCCTGGATCGCGCTGGTCGGCGTCGAGAGCCTCTTCTACGCCGCCTGGGCCTTCCTGACCCGGCTCACCCTGCGCCTGCCCTGGTGGCCGCTGTGGCCGGCGGCGCTGTGGGTGGGCATGGAGTGGTGCCGCTCGACCTTCCCGGTGGGCGGCTTCCCCTGGGCAAGGGTCGCCTTCAGCCAGGGCGAGTCGCCGTTCACCCCGTACGCCGCGCTCGGCGGCGTGCCGCTGGTGACCTTCGTCGTGGCGCTGTGCGGCTCGCTGATCGCCTACGCGGCCGTCCGGCACCTTCCGGCGCTGCGCCGGGCCACCGGCGCCCCAGAGCCGCGTGACAGGCGCCTGGCGGTGGCGCCGCTGGCGCTCGCGCTGGCCGTACCGCTGGCGGCGCTCGCGATCCCGCGGCCGGGCGACGAGGGCAGGTCGATCAACATCGGCATCGTCCAGGGCAACGTGCCCGGCAAGGGCATGTACGCCTTCGGCGAGGAACCCGCCATCGTCCTGCAGAACCACGCCAACGAGACCAAGCGCCTGGCCCAGGCCGCGCGCGAGGGCAAGGTACTCAAGCCGGACATCGTCATCCTCCCCGAGAACTCCACCGACATCGACCCCTACCGCAGCGAGTTCGCCCGCTCGGTCATCGACGACTCGGTCAAGGACGTCGGGGTGCCCACGCTGGTCGGCGCGGTCGTCTCGATCGGCGACGCGGAGCGCGCCACCCGCAGCCTCGTCTGGGACCCGGTCAAGGGACCCGGCGCCTACTACGACAAGCAGCAGCTCGTCCCGTTCGGCGAGTACACGCCGTTCAAGGAGGTCTTCCTGGCGCTGTTCGAGCGGGCCAGGCTCGTCGGGCGGCAGTCGGTGGCGGGCACCAGGCCGGGCGACCTCCGGATGGGCCCGGTCACCATCGGCGCCGTCAACTGCTACGAGGTGGCCTTCGACGCGACCGTCCGCGAGACCGTCAGGGCCGGTGGCACGCCGCTGGCCGTGCAGACGAACAACGCCACCTACGCGCTGTCCAATCTTCCCCCGCAACAACTTGCCATGTCCAAGCTGCGCGCGGTGGAGCACAATCGAGCCGTGGTGACCGCCGCGACCACAGGGATCTCCGCCTTCGTCACGCCGGAGGGTAAGGTCTCCTGGCAGACCCGCGAGGGGGTCGCCGACATGAACGTGGTCAAGGTGCCCGTAAGGACCCGGGCCACGCTCGCCACCACGGTGGGCGCGGCGCCCGAATGGGCATTGATGGTGATGGGTGTGGGGGCCGTAGGCGCCGCCGCGTGGCGCGGCAGGCGCCGAGACGATCGGATGGGGTAACGACTGACCATGGAGACGCTTGGCCGGGTGCTCATCGTCGTACCCACGTACAACGAGCGTGACAACCTGCCGCTGATCGCCGAACGGATCCGGGCCGCCGTGCCCGACGCGCACCTCATGATCGTCGACGACAACAGCCCCGACGGCACCGGCGACCTCGCCGACGAACTGGCCGCCAAGGACGACCACGTCCGCGTCCTGCACCGGCCGGGCAAGCAGGGGCTCGGCGCCGCCTACATCGCCGCGTTCCGCTTGGGCATGAGCGAGGGCTACGACGTGCTCGTCGAGATGGACGCCGACGGCTCCCACCAGCCCGAGGAGCTGCCCAAGTTGCTGGAGGCGCTGGCCGAGGGCGCGGACCTGGCGATCGGCTCGCGCTGGGTGCCCGGCGGCAAGGTCGTCAACTGGCCGGCGCACCGCGAGTTCCTGTCCCGGGGCGCCAACGTCTACGTGCGCCTCATCCTGGGCCTGCCGATCCGCGACGCCACGGCGGGCTTTCGCGCCTACCGCGCCGCCACGCTGGAGAAGATCGGCGTGTCGGGCGTGGAGTCGCAGGGCTACTGCTTCCAGGTCGACCTCACCCTGCGCACCGTCCGCAGCGGGCTGCGCGCCCGCGAGGTGCCGATCACGTTCGTGGAGCGGGTCAACGGGGTCAGCAAGATGAGCGGCAAGGTCATCACCGAGGCGCTGTGGCGGGTGAGCCTCTGGGGCGTCACCGGGCTGCCCTCACGCCTGCGCCGCCGCCGCTGACGCCGTCCTCGCGCGGAACGTCCGGGGCGGCCCGGACGTTGTACCGTCAGTAAACGGCGTCCGCCTGCCCGAATGAGGAAATCGATGGTCCGGCTCCTGCTTTTCCTGGCCTTCCTGGTCGTGCCCGTGCTGGAGATCTGGGTGCTCATCCAGGTCGGCTCCGTGATCGGCGGCTGGACCACGGTGGCGCTGCTGATCGCCGACAGCCTGTTCGGCGCGTGGATCGTGCGCCGCGAGGGGCGCCGGGCCTGGCGCAGCATCAACGAGTCGCTGCAGTCGGGGCGCATGCCGGACAAAGAGCTGGCCGACGGCGGGCTCATCCTCGTGGGCGGGGCCCTGCTGCTGACGCCGGGATTCCTGACCGACATCGCGGGGTTCCTGTGCGTGCTGCCGTTCACGCGGCCGATGATGCGCCGCCTCGGGTCGTGGTTCTTCGCCCGCCGGGTCAAGGCGATGGCGGCGGCCTCGCCGTACGCGAACCTGGGTGTGCCCTTCCAGCGCGCGGACCAGAGCTCCCCGGCCGACCCGTCGGGCGGCAAGGTCGTGCACGGCGAGGTCATCAGGGAGGAGCGCGACGGCGGCTGAGCGGCCGTCGCGGACAAGCCAAAGCCCCCGGACCCGTCAGGGCCCGGGGGCTTCACCGTGAGAATGTGTCAGGCGCTCTTGCGACGCTGGGCGCGTAGGACGGCCAGCCTCTCGTTGAGCACCTCTTCCAGGTCCTCGATGGACCTCCGCTCCAGGAGCATGTCCCAGTGCGTCCTCGGTGGCTTCGCCTTCTTCGACTCCGGCTGCTCGCCGTCCACGCGCACCGCGGTCACGCCGCACATGCGGCACTCCCAGGTGGCGGGGATCTCGGCTTCAGCGGCAAGCGGAACCTCGAAGCGATGGCCCTTCGGACAGGTGTAGGACACCTCCTGGCGCGGGGCCAGATCCGTGTTACGGTCGTTCTCGTAGCTGGTTGCCCCGAGCCGGGTGCCACGAAGTGCGCGCTCGCCCATGTCTAAATGCCTCCTACAGGGCCCCCACTAAGATGGGGGGTCTGTCTCCCACGGTGTCTAACGCTTGGTACCGTGATGGGATTCCCACCCGGAGCGTGATCCAACCGCTCAGGCCGCCAGGAGTGGGAGGAAGTTCTTGTTTCACGCGGTTCGCGAGCGCCACATTTCCACGGCCAGCCACAGCGCGCCCAGCGTGATGAGCACTCCGTGGGCGATGCGCAGGGCGTAGACCGGCGCGAAGAACTGCGGGATGAACAGGGCGAACCCGGCCGCCAGCGGCACCGCGCTCCACTTGTTCAGCACGCCCGTGCGCCAGACGGCCACCGCGGCCATGACCGCGCCGACGCCGAGCAGCAGCAGGCCACCTGCGAACATCGTGACCTCGACCGTCCCATAACGGAACTCCTGCGCCAGTTCCATCAGCGCGGGCGCGCCGTCGCGCAGGGAGCGCTTGGCGATGACGTTGAGCCCGAAGTCCTCCGCGCCGTAGTAGGGCAGGGTCAGCCCGGCGCCGATCCAGGTCACGACCGCGGCGCGCAGCGAGAGCCGGTCGCCGAGGACCTGGTGGAGCCCGAGTACGGCGAGGCCGAGCAGGATGAACCCGAGCATGGCCGCGAGGTGCCCGATGACCCAGTTCGCCGAGGCCATGGCCGCCGCGTCGTCCCCCGAGGGCCGCAGAACGGGATAAAGCAGAAACATCAGGCCGGTGGCCGCGAAGGCGGCGGAGGTGAGACGAGGGGCGGGCATCGGGTTCTCCTTGAAGTGCATTGCTCTGTTGTGAGAGCAATGCTCTCGAATGAGAGCGCATGTGTCAAGAGCGCTGCTCTCCGCGAGGCGGTTCGCGTGAGACGCCGGTGAGACGTCCGTGGAACGCGCCCCCGGCACGCTATCGCCATGACCCCTCACACCCGGCGCCTGGCCTGCGGCTTGGCCCTCGTCATCGGACTGTCCGCCTGTGGCGTGCTCCCCCCTCCCGCCGCCGGGCGAGACGAGCCCTCCGCCCCCGCGGGGGAACCCTCCGCCCTCGCGGGGGAGGAGCCCCGCTCCACGGAGGACGAGCCACGGCCGAGCGCGAACAAGCCCCGGCCGCGGCGGCCCGATCCCGGCATCGTCGCCCCCGCCGTCTCCACCGCGCTGCCCGTCGAGGGCAGGAACCTGCGCCTGGCCAGGTCCGGGGACAAGGAGCTGGCGCTGCGGTTCGACCTGTTCAACGGCACGGACAGAGAGCTGTCGCTCGGCGCGCTCGGCCTGGACGCCCGCGAACGGCTCGTGGCCCTCGTCGACCCGGTCACGGGCACCGCCTACGGCCTGGCGGGCAACTCCGGCCAAGGGCGCATCAGCGAGGACGTGGACGTGGAGCCCGGTGGGAGCACGCCGGTGACGGCCGTGTTCACCGCGCCGCCCGGGGAGACCTCCGAACTGCTCGTGGCGCTCAACGGCCTGCGGCCCGTGATGGTGCCGATCGGCCCCGCCGGGCCCGAGGACGGCGCGGTGCCGCCCGGGCAGGGCGACGCGCAGGTGGGCGCGCTGGTCTGCAAGGTCGGCAAGGGCGGCAAGGAGGCGTTCACGCTGCCCAGCGACGTGCTGTTCGAGTTCGGCAGCGCCAAACTGTCACCGGCGGCCAGGTCGGCGATCACCGGTCTGGGCGAGCGGGTCGGCGCCTCCTCCGGCACCGTCACCGTCGACGGCCACACCGACGGGGTGGGCGGCGACGCCGACAACCAGACGCTGTCCGAGGCCCGGGCGCAGGCGGTCCGCCAGGCGCTGGGGCCCTCGCTCGGCGACACCTTCGACTACCGGGCCAAGGGCCACGGCGAGAGCGACCCCGTCGCCCCGAACGCCAAGCCGGACGGCAGCGACGACCCCCGGGGACGGGCCAGGAACCGGCGCGTCGAGGTCGAGGTCGACGGCCGGCGCGAGCCCGAGGCGCCCGTCTCCGGCGGCGAACTGGCCGACGCCGGACTGCGGGCCGAGGTCGACAGCGTGCGCCGGCTGTCGGGCTATCTGCTGGCCTCGGTGAAGGTGACCAACCCGGGCTCCGAGCCCGCGCCGCTGTCGTACGAGAACCACTTCACGCCCAAGGAGCTGACCACGGGACAGCTGTCGGTCAGCGGCCCCGGCAGCCGCCACGAGCTGTGCGGGTTCGCCGAGCCCACCTACTTCGACTTCGTCGGCACGCTCAGCTCCGGCTTCATGCCGGGCAAGCTCGACGTGCTGCCCGCCGGCGCCGAGGTGACGCTGTGGGGGCTGCTGCCCGCGCCCCCCGAGAACGTCGCGTCGGTGAAGGTCCAGCTCGGCGGGTACGGCGAGCCCCTGGACGCCCAGATCACCGAAGGCTGAGGCCCTTGGACGCCCAAGCTGTGGCCTTGGACGCGCGGATCGCCGGCCGCTAGTGGCTCAGCGAGTGGCGGACCTCGGCCAGCCGGGCGGTGTACCTGGGCCAGCCGAACCCCGAGGCGGCGTACGCGGAGGCCGTCGCCTCGGCCAGGTCCCCGGCGCCTGCCCGGTCGCCGGAGGCGAGCGTCAGCGCCGCCGAGACCGCCCTGGCGGCCAGCCACGGCGTGCTGCCCTCCGGCGCGTCGGCGTAGACCGCCCGCAGCAACGAACCGGCCTCGTCCAGGTCGCCGCGCAGGATCAGCACGTCGGCCAGGTCGATGTGCGCCATGCTCGCCCCGGTCCCGTCCTCGGCCGCGTAGGCCAGCGCCGCCCGCAGGTGCGCCTGCGCCGCGCCCGTGTCGCCGTCGGCGAGCCGGGCGTTGCCCCTGATCAGCTCGTTCAGCGGCAGGATCTGCCGGTCGTCGAGCCGGGTCGCGTAGTGGCCGGACTCGTCGGCGCAGGCCACCGCCTCGCGGGTACGGCCCATGGCCAGCAGCGCCTGGGCCTGGTTGCTCAGGCCCCTGGCCAGGCCGTGCTCGTCGCCGCTCTCCCGGTCGAGCGCGTTGGCGGTGACGTAGCGGTCGAGCGCCGCCTCGGCCTGGCCCGTGTACAGGTACAGGGTGCCCAGCGCGTCGGCGAACGCGGACCTGCGCTGCCTGTTGGCCAGCCGCTCCGCCAGTTCCTGGCCCTCCAGCAGCGGGGCCAGGGCGTCCTTCAGCCGGCCGCGCTCGATCTCCACGATGCCGCGGTAGTAGCGGACGTTCATGGTCAGCGTGTCGTCGTCGGCCAGGTCCGCGGCCTTGGCCAGCAGGTCCGCGGCCTCGTCGAAGCGGCCGACCATGGTCGTGACGAAGCCGTGGTCGCACAGGGCGGCCGCGCGTTCCGCCCGGGTGCTGCCAGGGGCGTCGGACAGGGCGGCGAAGTGGCGTCTGGCCTCGGCGTACCAGCCACGGATGAGCCACGGGGTGTGCAACTCCAGGGCCAGCCGCAGGCCGTCGGCGGCGCGCTCGGTGCCCGGGGCGCCGTCCAGCGCGGCCAGCAGGTTCGGCCACTCGGCGAACACCGCGCCGACCGCCTCCGCCCCGGCGAAGTCGTCGGGGTCGCCGGCCTGCCTGACGAAGTCGAGGCACCAGGCCAGGTGCGCGGCGCGGGCCGGCTCGGTCTCGCCGGCGGCGGCCAGCCGTACCGTGGCGTAGTCCTTGACGGTCTCCAGCAGCCCGAACCTGCGCCCGCCACCGCCGGTCTCCACCGTCACCAGGCTGCGGTCGGCGAGCTCGGCCAGCGCGGGGGCGACGTCGCCGACCGGCATGCGCGCGGCGGCCACGTGCTCGGCGGCCTCCAGCGTGAAGCCGCCGCTGAACACCGACACCTGGCGCAGGACCGCGCGCTCGCGGGCCTCCAGCAGGTCGTGGCTCCAGTCGAGGGCGGAGCGCAGGCTCGTGTGCCGTCCGCCGGCGCCGCGCCCGCCACCGACCAGCAGCCGCAGGCGGTCCTCCACGCGCGTGGCCAGTTGCGCCGCGGTCAGCGCCCGGGTGAGTCCCGCGGCCAGCTCGATGCCGAGCGGCAGCCGGTCCACGGCGGCGCAGATCGCGGCCACCGCGTCGGGGTCGGCGCCGATCTGGTCGGGCGCGCACCGCTGCAGGAACAACCGCGCCGCCGCCGCGGGCGCGAGCGGCCCGACCCTGTGCAACTCCTCGCCGGGGGCCAGCAGCGGGCGCTGTGAGGTGACGAGCACGGTCAGCTCCGTCGTACGGCCCAGCAGCGCCATCACCAGCTCCGCCACCGCCTCGACCAGGTGCTCGGCGTTGTCCAGCACCAGCAGGGAGCCGTCGAGCCGCGCGGCCGCCTCGGCCGGGTCGCCGGGCTCGGCGCCGACGGCCGCCCAGATCGCGTCCTGCCTTTGGAGCGGAGCCAGCTCGACCACCGTGACCGCCCGCCGCCCGGCCCCCGTGATCGGTCGCTGTCGCGCCGCCATGGCGGGCCGTTGCCCGGCCACCGATCTGGCCGCCTCGATCGCCAGCCGGGACTTCCCGCTGCCCGGCCCGCCGGTGAGCGTCACCAGCCCCGGCCGCGCCAACCGGCCCACCAGGGCGGCCAGGTCGCCGTCGCGGCCCACGAAACTGGTCGCGGGCCCGGGGAGCCGCACCGCCCCGTCTCCCGGCCGCCCGTCTGCTCCCGGCTGCCCGTCTTCTCCTGGCCGCCTGCTTTCTCCCGGTGACCTGTCTTCTCCCGGCCGCGCGTCTTCTCCCGGCCGCTCGCCGACGGCGGGTTCGCGCGCCGCCCCCGCCTCTCGCGTGGGGCCGGGCCGTTCGTGGAGCAGGGAGGGGTCCTGGCGCAGCAGGAGCATCTCCAGCCGCGCCGTCTCCGGGGCCGGGTCCACGCCGAGCTCCTCCGCGAGCGTGCGGCGTAGCCTGGCCAGCCGGTCCAGGGCCTCCGCCTGCCGTCCGCTCTGGTAGAGGGCGGTGGCCAGCAGCCCGTGCAGCCGCTCGTGCAGGGGGTGCTCGGCGGCCAGCCGTTCCAGCTCGGGCCGGGCCTCGGCGGCGGCGCCCAGGGCCAGGTCGGCCTGCAGCCGCTCCACGAGCAGGTCGAAGCGCCACGCGTCCAGCCGCTCGCCCTCCGCGGCGGCGAAGGGAACGGATCGCAGGTCCTCCAGCGACGAGCCGCGCCACAACCCGAGCGCCTCGGCCGCGGCCGCCCTGGCCGAGCGGTGGTCGCCGGCGCGCACGGCGGCGTGCAGGCTCTCGGCCGCCTCGCGGGCGGCGCGCAGGTCGGCGGGTCCGGCGTCGAGGGAGTAGCCGCCTGCCGCCCTCACCAGCCGCGCACCGGACGAGGACGAGGACGGGGACGGCGCCGCGGTGAGGGCGGTGCGCAGGCGGGAGGCCAGGACGCGCAGCCGTTCGGTGGGCCGGGTGAGCTCGGCCGCGCCCCACAGGTCGGCGGCGAGCCGTTCGTCGGGGACGGGGCGCCCGCCGGCCAGCGCGAGCCGGGCCAGGAGCGCGCGTTCGAGCGGGCGCTCCAGACGGACCAGAGCCTCACCGGCGCGAATCACGACCGGTCCGAGCACGAGGACGTCCAGGCCGGAGGGCGATGACATGGGCTGGATTATCCCAGGCTCGCCGGTGAGACGCCGGTGAAACGGAGGTGGAAGGTCGCCCGTCCAGGCTGGGCGCCATCGGTTACACGGCCTGAGGAGACAACGATGCGGCTCGCCGTACGAGGAGAAGCGCTCACCCCCGACGACCCGGGCTACGAGGACGCCAGGAGGCTCTACAACGGCATGATCGACCGGCGGCCCGCGCTGCTCGTGCGGGCCGGCGGCACCGAGGACGTGGTGGTGGCGCTGGCCCACGCCCGCACCCGTGGCATGGAGGTGAGCGTGCGGGGCGGCGGGCACGGCGTGGCCGGGCTCGCGCTCGGCGGCGACCTGGTGATCGACCTGTCCGCGCTGCGCGGCGTCACCGTGGACGCGCGCGAGCGCACCGCGGTGGTCGGGGGCGGCGCGACCTGGCGCGACGTCGACCAGGCCACGCAGGCCCACGGCCTGGCCGTCCCCGGCGGCCGGGTGAGCCACACCGGCGTTGCCGGGCTCACGCTGGGCGGCGGCCACGGGTGGCTGTCGGGACGGCACGGCCTGACCTCCGACAACCTGATCGGCGTGGAGATGGTCACCGCCGGCGGCCGCGTGGTCTCCGTCACCGAGCGGGACGAGCCGGAGCTCATGTGGGCGCTGCGCGGCGGCGGCGGCAACTTCGGGGTCGTCACCTCCTTCACCTTCCGCCTGCATCCGGTGGAGCCGCTGATGCTCGGCGGGCTGATCGGCTACCGGGTGGCCGACGCGCCGGCCGTCCTGGACGCGCTGGCCGGGCTGGAGGAGTTCCCCGACTTCAACGGCGCGGTGATCTTCATGACGGCGCCGCCTGAGCCGTTCGTGCCCGGCCACGTGGTCGGCCGGCCGGTCCTCGCGGTGGCGCCGGTGTGGCTGGGCGACCCGGACGCCGGAAAGGAGCTGATCAGGCCCCTGTACGCGGCGGCCGAGCCCCTGTTCGACGCCGTCCAGCCGATGCCCTACGTGGCGCTGCAGTCGATGATCGACGGCGGCGCCCAGCCGGGCTGGCGCAACCGGTGGAGCGCCGAGATGGTCCGCGGCCTGCCGCCGGACCTCGTCGCCGACCTGCAGGACGCCGCGATGACCGCCCCCAGCCCGCTGACGCAACTGGTCGTCGCGGCGATGCCGGAGGCGGTCAGGAACGGCCCCGACTCGGCCTACCCGGGCCGGGAGGGCGGCCGCTACCTCATCCACCCCATGGCGGTCTGGACGGACCCGGCCGACGACGAGGCCAACCGGGCCTGGACGGCCAAGGTGACCGCCGCGATCCGGGGTCACGAGGTGACCGGCACGTACCTGAACCTGGAGGCGCCGGACGACGACCGGGTGCGCTGGGCGATGGGAGAGGAGCGCTACGGCAGGCTGCGGCGGGTGAAGTCGGCCTGGGACCCGGACGACGTCTTCCGCCACTGCGCGCACGTACGCGTCATTTCGGAGTGACGAGGGGCACCAGCGTGCGGTCGCCGAAGTCGGTCATGAACGCCAGCGGCTTGACCGAGGCGCCGACCAGCGCCGCCAGGGCGGGCTTGCCGGCGGCGCGGGCCAGGCCGGGGCCGAGCGCCGCCATCATGGCGGTGAGCGCGGGCAGCGGCCTGATCCACATGGTGACGTCCTCGATGAGGTCGTCCTCGCCGATCCTGAGCAGGACGGCCTCCTCCAGTTCGTGCTTGCCGAGGCGGGCGGTGGCGGCGAGCATGCGGGTGCGCTCGTCGCCGACGTCGGTGTGGTAGCGCAGCTCGCGCAGGGCGCCGAGCGCCACCGTGAACAGCTCGCGGACCTGCGCGTGCCCGGAGAAGCCCGCGCGGGCGCTCAGCGGGGAGTGGAAGGAGACCGTGGGGGAGAGCGTGGCCATCAGGGCGTCGACGTCCTTGGCCTCGCCGGCCTCGCGGTAGCGGCGGCTGACCGCGTTGAGTGAGTCCTGAAAATGAACCGTCATGGGTTCACTTTATCAACTGACTATGCTGGGGTCATGAACAGGTTCGGGGACATGCACTGCTCCATCGCCCAGGCCGTCGGCGTGGTGGCGGAGCCGTGGACGCCGCTGATCCTGCGCGACCTCTTCCTCGGCCTGCGCAGGTTCGACCAGCTGAGCGAGGACCTCGGGATCTCGCGCAACCTGCTCACGCAACGCCTGGAGCGACTGCGGGCGGCGGGCGTGGTGGAGAAGGTCGCCTACCAGGAACGGCCGGCCCGCCACGAGTACCACCTGACCGAGGCGGGCCGCGACATCGTGCCCGCGCTCATCACGCTGATGGCGTGGGGCGACCGGTGGGCGACGCCGCCCGGCGGGCCGCCCGCGCTGCTGATCCACTCCTGCGGGCGGCAGTTCACGCCCGAGGTGACGTGCCCGCACTGCGGCGGCGCCGCCGGCGCGGACACGATCACGATCGTCGGAGGCCCCGGCGCCGCGCAGGGGCCGGGGACGATGGTGCTGGCCAAGCCGGACTAGAGCTTGTCCGGGACGTCGTTGCCGGCGGCGCGGATGGCCTTGGGCAGGTTGACCGCGGCCAGGATGGCGCCGCCCAGGATGAAGAAGACGACCAGCGAGATGATGCCCAGCCGGTAGCTGCCCGACAGCTGGATGGCCATGCCGAGGGTGGCCGAGCCGAGGAAGGTCGAGCCCTTGTCGCTGATCTCGTAGAGGCTGTAGTACTCCGCCTCCTTGCCCTTCGGGATCACGTGGGAGAACAGGGAGCGCGACAGCGCCTGCGTGCCGCCCATGACGATGGCGATCGCGAAGCCGAGCGCGTAGAAGGCCGCGGCCGAGCCCGCGGGCAGGAAGTAGGCGATCGCGACGACGGCCGTCCAGGCCACCAGCGCCATCAGCACGACCTTCTTCGCGCCGATCCGCGAGGCCACGAAGCTCAGCAGCAGCGCGCCGAAGAACGCCACGAACTGCACCATCAGGATGGCGCCGATCTGCACCGTCGTGTCCAGGCCCAGCTCCTTCTCGGCGAAGGTCGCGGAGAAGGAGATGACGGTCTGGACGCCGTCGTTGTAGAGCAGGTAGCCGACGAGGAAGGCCAGCGTCAGCGGGTAGGCCTTCAGCCCGATCGCGGTGCGGCCGAGCTGGCGGAAGGAGCCGCCGATCGCCTGGCCCGCCGTCTCGCGGCGCGGGGCGGGGCCGCGCCGGTTGCGCAGCCGCAGCAGCGGGATGATCGTGAAGCCGCCCCACCACAGGCCGGCCGAGGCGAGCGCGATGCGCACCGCGGTGCCCTTGTCGATGCCGAGCAGGTCCTCGCCGAACAGGAACAGCACCAGGTGCACGGCCAGCAGCAGCCCGCCGCCGAGGTAGCCGAAGCCCCAGCCCATGCCCGAGACCTTGTCCCGTTCGTCGGGCGTGGCGATGTCGGGCAGGAAGGAGTTGTAGATGACGAACGCGCACGCGAAGCCCACGTTCGCGATCAGGAACAGCAGGCCGCCGAGGATGTAGCGGCCGTCGCCGACGAACCAGAAGCAGACCGTGGCCAGCGCGCCCAGGATCGCGAAGAAGCCCATCAGCTCCTTCTTGCGCCCGGTGTGGTCGGCCAGCGCGCCCGCCACCGGCATGAAGATGATCTGCATGATCGCCGCGACGCCGACGACGAAGGAGAAGTACGCGCCCGGCCGTACGTCGAAGCCGAGCACGTCCACGTACGGCGCGCCGTTCGCGGCCGCCTCGGCGATCGTGATCAGGTACGGCCCGAGGAAGACGGTCAGGACCGTCGTCGGGAAGGCGGAGTTGGCCCAGTCGTAGAAGTACCAGCCCCACTGCTCGCGCTTGCGCGCGGCGGGGGAGTCGTCGAAGACCGCGGGGGGTGAGGGGACGGTCATGCTTCTCCTATGCGGCCAGGGAGCCGGGATGCCAGAGGCCGCGCCGGTCGAGGACGTCGCGCAGGCCCGAGATGTTGTCGGTCATGATGCCGTCGACGCCCAGGTCGAGCAGGCGTTCCATGCGGAGCGGGTCGTTGATGGTCCACACGTGCACCTGCATGCCGACGGCGTGCGCGGTGTGCACCAGGGCCCTGGTCGTCACGCGCAGGCCGCGAAAGCCCACCGGGACCTGCGCGCAGGGGACCCCGGAGCGGGCCAGGCGGGTGAGCAGCCGGCCGTAGCCGGAGGTGCTGGCGGCGGTGCGCAGGGCGGCCACGCCGCGCGGCCCGAGGGAGGAGCAGACCTCGCGGCCCATCGCCGCCCTGGCCCGTTCGAGGCGCTCGTCGGAGAAGGAGGTCAGGCAGACCCGGTCGTGGGCGCCGGTGCGCCTGACCACCTCGGCCAGCGGGGCGATCGCGCCGGCCTCCTTGACGTCGATGTTGAAGCGGGCCTCGGGGAAGCTGCCGAGCAGGTCCTCCATCAGGGGGATCTCGTGCGCGCCGCCGATGCGGGCCCGGCGTACCGCGCTGTAGGGCAGGTCGGCGATCCGTCCGCGCCGGTCGGTCACCCGGTCGAGCGTGTGGTCGTGGAAGGCCAGCAGCACGCCGTCCGAGGTGGCGTGGGCGTCGGTCTCCAGGTAGGTGTAGCCGAGAGCGACGGCCCGCTCGAAGGCGGCAGCGGTGTTCTCCCGTCCTTCGAGCGCCCCGCCCCGGTGGGCGAAGGCCAGGGGGCCCGGATGGTCGAGGAACGGGAATCGACGGCTGAGCACGGGTCGAGTATGCCTTCCGTGGGTGAACGTTTGGGTTACGAATCAGGCAGGGCTGCCCATTCCTGGCGGCGGGTCTCGGCCAGTGCCATGGCCGCGGCCACCGCGACGTTGAAGGAGCCGACCCGGCCGACCTGCGGGATGTAGCAGGCGCCGTCGGCGGCGTCGAGCAGCGCGGGCGAGCAGCCGTGGTCCTCGCTGCCCACGACCAGGCAGATGTCGCGGGCGAGGTCGGCGCGGAAGATCGGCTGAGCGTCGGAGGTGAGCTCGATCGCCAGTACGGCGTAGCCGTCCTCGCGGGCCGCCTTGACCGCGTCGACGGCGGGCATGGGCTCGTGCCAGGTGACGAGGCGGTCGGTGCCGAGCGCCGTCTTGCCCGCCTTCGGATTGGTGGGCGGGGTCGCGTTGCCGGCCAGCCAGATGGTGTCGACGCCGAACGCGGCGGCGCTGCGGAAGATCGAGCCGACGTTGAACGGGCCGGTCACCGATTCGAGGATCAGCGCGATCCGGTGTTCGGTGCCGCGCCGCCAGGTGCGGTTGAGCCGCTTCACGTCCGTGGGGCGAAGCTGCCTTCTCATCGTGTCACCTTCAGGATTCGGTACGCGGCCCTGGAAGCCTCACGGGAGGCCTGCCAGCCCTGCTCGCCGAGCCAGCGCTGCAGGGAGTCGGAGCCGAGGTGTTTCTGGACGACCAGGTAGGCGACGCCGTCGGGGGTCAGCCGCGACAGCCACCTGGTGAGCATGGCGTGGAGTGCCGGTTTGCCGATCCGGATCGCCGGATTAGACCAGATAGCCCGAAATTTCACGTCATCTGGTACGTCGTCGATATGAACCGGTCTTACTTTGTAAAGGGCGGCGGCTTGGGCGTTGCGCTCCGTGAGCTCCAGCGAGCGCCGGTTCACGTCGACCGCCCAGACGGTCGCTCCGGGCGCCCGCGTGGCCATCGTCAGCGCGATCGGCCCGTAGCCGCAGCCCAGGTCGAGCAGGTCGCCTTCCCGCGGCGGCGGTGGCACGCTCTCCAGCAGGATCTTCGTGCCCAGATCGACCCGCTCGGGGGAGAACACGCCGCTGTCGGTCTCCAGCCGCAGGTGCAGATCGGGCAGCACGAGACTGACCGAGCCCGGCTTGTGGCTCGTGTCAGGCCGCTCGGAGAAGTAGTGGGCCACGTGCAGAAACGTTACGGGATCCGGGCACCGAACCAGACCGAGGCACCGGCCACCAGCGCGCCCAGCAGCACCGCGGCCACGATGAACCACTGGCTGATCTCCTGGTTGACGAGCTTGAAGCCGAGCGAGGTGCCGATCTGCTCGTAGACCTCGCGCAGTTCGGTGCCCGACTCGGCGGCGTAGGCCCGGCCGCTGGTGCCCTCGGACAACGACTGGAGCGTCTGCTTGTTGACCGGCACGTTCACCTCCCGGCCGTCGATGGAGACGGTGCCTTCCTGCGTGCCGTACGCGATGGTGGAGACGGGCACGCGCCCGGACGTCGCGGCCTCGATCGCCTCGGGCACCGAGCGGCCGGAGGTGTTGTCGCCGTCGGACAGCAGCACGATCGCCGCGGGCGGCGGGTCGGTGGCGGCCTGCTGGTCGAAGGAGCGGATCGAGTCGAGCGCGTTGAAGACGGCCTCGCCGATCGCGGTGCCCGGCCGGGTGGTCAGGTTGCCGATGGCGGTCACCACGGCCTGGTGGTCGGTGGTGGGGGAGATGACCACGTTGGCCGAGCGGGCGAAGGCGACCACGCCCACGTTGAAGCGCTCGGGCAGGTCGCGGGCGAAGGCCTGGGCGGCGGCCTTGGCGGCGCTGATGCGGTTGGGCTGGACGTCGTCGGCCTCCATCGACAACGACACGTCCAGCGCGATGATGATCGTGGCCCGGTCGCGCGGCACCCGTACCTGGTCGGCGGGCCGGGCGGCGCCGATGACCAGCAGCGACATCATCACCAGGAACAGCGCGGGCGCCACGTGCCGGCGCCAGCCGGGGCCCTCGGGGGCGACGAGGTCGAGCAGGGCGAGGTTGGTGAAGCGCACCGTGTAGCGCCGGCGCAGGAACATGGCCGCCACGTAGCCGCCGATCAGCGCCACGATCAGCGCGAACAGCCACAGCCAGGCCGGGGACAGGAACGTCACGCGCCCCTCCGGTGGGCGAGGTGGGCCATCCTGCGGCGGCGGAGCACGAACTGCGCCACGTCGAACACCCAGTCGCGGTCGGTACGCAGCACCAGGTGGGTGGCGCCGGCCCGGCGCAGGGCGACCCGCGTGCCCTCGCGCTGCAGAGCCGCGGCCTCCGCGTACGCCTGCCGTACCTTGGGTGAAAGGTGCACGTCGCGTACCTTCCCGCTCTCCGGATCAGTGAACGCGATTTGCCCGACATCGGGTAGTTCGAGCTCGCGGGGGTCGATCACCTCGACCGCCAGGACCTCGTGCCGGGCCGCCAGCCGCCGGAGCGGGCGCTCCCATGGGCGCTCGGCGTCGGGGTCGAGGGACGGCCGGGCGTCGAGGAAGTCGGAGACGACCAGCCGCATGCCGCGCCGCCTGCGCGTGGCGGCCAGCACGTCGATGCCCTCGGCCAGGTCGGGAGCGTCCTGCCGGGGACCGCCGCGCGGCGCGTCCATCAGCGCGTGCAGCAGCCCGTACAGGGCCGGGCGGCCCGTGCGCGCCGGCAGCCGGTGGATGAACTCCTCGTGCAGCACCAGCGCCCCGAACCGGTCGCCCATCCGGCTGGACAGGAAGCCGATCGCGCCGATCGCGGCCACCACGAGATCGCGCTTGTCGGTGTCGGCGGTGCCGAAGTCCATGCTGGCCGACAGGTCCGCCAGCGCCCACGTCTCCAGCTCGCGGTCGGCGATCAGGTCCCGCACGTGCGGGACCGTCGTGCGTGCGGTCACCGCCCAGTCCATACGCCGCACGTCGTCCTCGCCGGGCACGTAGACGCGGCTGTCGCCCGCCTCGCTGCCCGCTCCCGGCAGGAGTCCCTGGTGCGCGCCGTGCAGCAGCCCGTCCAGGCGCCGGGTGACGGTCAGCTCCAGCCGCCGCAGCGCGTGCTCGGCGCCGCGCTTCCCCGGGGGTACGGCTCCCGCCTCCGTCATCGGTTCTGGTTCCAGACCACCAGGGGCGGCGGCACGGCGTGCAGGATCTGCCGGACCACCTGTTCCGGATCCACCCCGTCGGCCAGCGCGTCGAACGTCAGCATCAGCCGGTGCGCCATCACGTCCACGGCCACGTCGCGCACGTCGTCGGGCAGCAGGTAGTCGCGTCCCCGCAGCAGCGCCAGCGCCCGGCCGGCGGACACGAGTCCCAGCGTGGCCCGCGGGCTGACGCCGATCTCGATCATCTCGGCGAGGTCGGGCAGGCCGTACTCGGCGGGCGAGCGCGTCGTCATCACCAGGCGCACCACGTAGTCGGCGACGAGTTGGTGCACCGAGACCTGCTCGGCCTGCTCCTGCAGCGCCATCAGCGTGTCCGGCTCCAGGACCCGCTCGGGCACCGGCGGGGTCACGCTCATCCGGTGCAGGATCTCCAGTTCCTCGTGCGCGCTCGGGTGCGGCACGCGTACGCGGAACAGGAAGCGGTCGCGCTGGACCTCAGGCAGCGGGTAGACGCCCTCGGACTCGATCGGGTTCTGCGTGGCCAGCACGATGAACGGCCTGGGCAGCGGGTTCGTGACGCCGGCCAGCGTGACCTGCCGCTCGGCCATGACCTCCAGCAGCGCCGACTGCACCTTGGCGGGGGCGCGGTTGATCTCGTCGGCGAGCAGGAAGTTGACGAACACCGGCCCGAGCTCGACGTCGAACTTCTCGCTCGACGGGTGGAAGACGCGGGTGCCGACGATGTCGCTGGGCACCAGGTCGGGGGTGAACTGGATGCGGGCGAACGTGCCCCCCACCACCGTGGCCAGCGTGGCGGCGGCCAGGGTCTTGGCCACGCCCGGTACGCCTTCGAGCAGGCAGTGGCCGCGCGCGAGCAGGGCCACGACCAGGCGCTCCACCATGTGCTCCTGACCCACGATGACGCGCCGGACCTCGTCCAGCGTTTTGCGCAGCACGGCCGGGTCGGTTCCGCTGGGCAGCTCTTCAGCGACGGTCATGGGTGCCATTTCACCAAACGTGCCGCGAACTCGCACGGAGGCACCCCCGGCAGGGCGGCCCGCTCTCGCGGGGGCGGCAGGCCGGCTGTGCTTTCATGGGTGGGTGGCCAGTCCGCTGCAGCACGGTGATCCGCCCTCCCTGGGCCCTTTCACGGTGCAGGCGCGCCTGCACGTCCTGCCCGCCGGGTTCGTCTACCTCGGTCAGGCACAGGACGGGCGGGCGGTGTCGCTGGCCGTGCTGACGAAGGGCGCGGCGCTGGACGCGGCGGCGCGCGACCGGTTCGTCACCGCCGTGCGCGAGTCGGCGCCCGCCGGGGTGCGGGGGTGGCTGGGCCGGGCCACGGGCCGGGCGGCGGTGCTCGACGGCACGCCGCAGGTGCTGGCCATGGACGCGGGGGTGGCGCCTTGGGTGGCGGTGCCGTACCTGCCGGGACGGCCGGGCGCGGAGCGCTTCCTGGAGCCGGTGATGGTCGGCGGGACGCTGATCGGGCAGGCGCATGGGCCGGACTTCGTGCCGTACTGGCTGGGGGACCGGGCTCCGGCGCTGCCGGGGCGGCCGGGCGCGGCCAGGCCGCTGACCGAGACCGCGCGGCGCGTGCTGCTGGCGCTGGCCGTTCTGCTGACGCTGCTGCTGGTCGGGGTGGTGATCGCGCTGGTCCTGCTGCTGGGCAGGCAGGAGAGCGAGCCGCTGCCGCGCCCGCTGCCGCCGACGGTGCAGGTGCCGACGCCGCCGCCGACGCCGCTCACGCCGGAGCCGCAGCAGCCGACACCGTCACAGTCGCCGAGCCAGAGCGGCAGCGGCACCCCCGGGCCGACGCCGGGCGACGAGTCCGGCGAGGGCGACCCCATCTGATTCCGGTTTGACCCTCCCGTAACAGGAGGGTTTAGCGTCTCCGGCATGGAGCTCATCGTTCACGACAACCTGGACGCGATGGCCGCGATCCTGCGCGCCCCGCTGCCCGAGCGGCCGGACCTGCTGCGCGAGATGCTCGCCCCGGTCGGCGAGATCATCCCGTTCCCCGGCGACCTCGTCGACATCCACCACGAGGGCGGCGGCTTCCGGGCCGACGTCGAGGACCCGCGCTACCTGCCCGCCATCGAGCGGCTGGTCTCGATCGACCTCAAGGGCCGCATCGAGAAGGAGCTGGAGCGCGCCGGCGCGGGCCTGGCCCACCTCAAGCAGCCCGAGCGGGTACGCGTCATGTTCGTCCTCGGCAACCCCGACAACGAACACCTCATGACCACCGCCCGCGGCTACTACGGCATGGGCGGCGCGCCCGGCTGGCTCTACCTGCTGGCCTGGCCCACCGACGAGAACGTGGAGCGCATCGCCCACTGCGCCGTCCACGAGATGCACCACCAGATCCGCTACCACAACGTCGTGTGGGACCCGGAGACCGTCACGGTCGGCGAGCACATCGTGGCCGAGGGGCTGGCGGAGGCGTTCGTGCGCGAGGTGTCCGGGCCGGGGGCGATGGGGCCGTGGTCGTCGATGGTGAGCGGCGAGCCGCTGGAGGACGCCTACCGCAAGATCATGGCCGACATCGATCTGCAGGGGATGCGGCACACGCCCGCGTACGTGCTGGGCGACAGCGCGGTGCGCAAGTTCGGCGGGGAGCCGCGCGGCATCCCCGACATGGCCGGGTACGCGGTCGGGCTGCGCCTGGTCGACGCCCACCTGGCCGCCACCGGCATGAGCGCCGCCGGCAGTTCGGGCCTGCCCGCCGCCGAGATCCTGCGCGCGAGCAGGTGACGTCTCAGGCCGGGCTGACGAACCCCGACTCGTAAGCGGCGATGACGGCCTGGGTGCGGTCGCGGGCGCCGAGCTTGGTCAGCACGTTGCCGACGTGGGTCTTGACCGTCTCGGCGCTCACCACCAGTTCGGCGGCGATCTCGCCGTTGGACAGCCCCTTGGCCATCAGCCGCAGCACGTCACCCTCGCGTCCGGTCAGCCGTTCGATCCCCGGCGCCCGCACGCGCGGACGGCTGCCCGCCAGCGCGCGGATCGCCGCGGGGAACAGCAGCGACTCGCCCCTGGCCACCGTCCTGATCGCGCTCGCCAGCTCCTCCGGCCTGGTCCGCTTGAGAAGGAACCCGTCGGCGCCGGCCCGCAGCGCGTCGTAGACGTGGTCGTCGTTCTCGAACGTGGTCACCACCAGCACCTTCGGCGGCTCCTCCATCGCGACGAGCTGCCGGGTGGCCTGGATGCCGTCCACGGCGGGCATCCGCACGTCCATGAGCACGACGTCGGGCCGCTCGCGCCGCACCACCGGGATCACCGCGGCCCCGTCGGCCGCCTCGCCCACGACGCTGAGATCGGGCTCGGAGTCGAGGATGATGCGCAGGCCCGCGCGGATGAGGTCCTCGTCGTCGGCGATCACGATCCTGACTGTCATGGGCTCGACCGTAGCGGCAGCCGTACCGAGACCTGCCAGCCGCCCTCGGCGGGTCCGGCCTCCAGCTCGCCGCGCAGCAGCCGGACGCGCTCGCGCATCCCGGTCACGCCCCGCCCGCCGCCGCGTTCCTCGCGGGCGGCCGCGGGGTTGCCGACCTCGAGTTTCAGGTCGTCTCCCTGTACGGCTGCCGCCAGCCGTACAGGACCATGACCGTGTTTGATGGCGTTGGTGAGCGCTTCCTGCACGATGCGGTACGCCTCGCGCGACACCACGGCGGGCACCCCGCTCAGATCGCCCACCTCCGCGCGCACCTCGGCGCCCGAGGCGCGCACCAGCGCGTCGAGGTCGGCCAGCGTGGCCTGCGGCTCGGTGCCGCCGCGGCCGCCGCGGTCCTCGCGCAGGACGCCGAGCACGTGGTCGAGGTCGTCGAGGGCCGAGCGCGCGGACTGCTCGATGGCGGCCAGCGCGGCGCGGGCGGTGCCGGGGTCGCGGTCCAGGACGCGTCCCGCGGCGGCGGCCTGGAGGGTGACGACGCTGAGCGCGTGGCCGACGGAGTCGTGCAGCTCGCGGGCGAGCCGGTTGCGTTCCGCCAGGCCGCGCGCGTGCTCCTCGACGGCGGCCAGCCGCTCGTCCGGGGTGGGGCCGAGCAGCACGGGGGCCAGCCTGGCCAGCAGCGCCCCGGCGGCCGCGACCGCGAACACGAGCGCGACCAGCAGCGCGAGCCCGGCCAGCGTCCAGGGCAGCGCGGCCCAGCCGGGCCGGACGTCGTAGCCGAGCCAGGTGGCGCCGTGCAGGGGCAGCGGCAGCGTCCACAGCGTGAACGGCACGATCGCCAGCGTGCAGCCGCTCATGAACCCGCCGACGCCCAGGTGGAGCGTGAACCAGGCGGCGGTGCGGCGGCGCTCCTGCCAGCTGCGGCGGGCCTGGCGTGGCGGGGTGTCGACGTGCACGCCGAGCAGCCCCTGCGCGGCGTTGACCTCCAGGGCGCGCACCGGCAGGAACAATCCGGTCAGCGCCACGACGGGCAGCACCGCCGCGAACACGCCCAGCTCGACCGGGAGCAGCAGGTCGGGCACCCGCCCGCCGCCGCTGAGCACGCCGGACATCAGGACCCCGGCCATCATGTACGGCATCAGCAGCGCGCCGCCGAGCACCAGGCAGGCCCACCGCCTGGCGAGGTTCTTTCTCACAGGGTGCATTGTATGTCGACGAAATTCGCGGACGGCATAATACGCCTTTGGTGAAATCCCCCGTGAGCGAAAAGAAAGCCGAATTCAGAGCCGCCGGGTCTACCGTCGGAAGTAATTGCACGTCGACGGAAAGGCAGGTCATGACAGAGACGAAGCAGTGGCCGGAGCAGCTGGGCCAGCGTTTGCTGCGGGAGCGCATCCTCGTTCTCGGTCAGGAGGTCGACGACGAGATTTGTAATCGACTCTGTGGTGAGCTGCTTTTGCTCGCGGCCGAGGACCCGAAGCGCGACGTGACCCTTTACATCAATTCACCGGGCGGTTCCGTGTCCGCCGGCATGGCGCTGTACGACATGATGCAGTTCGTGCCCTGCGACGTGGCCACGGTCGCGATGGGCTTCGCCGCCTCGATGGGGCAGCTGCTGTTGTGCGGTGGCGCGCCGGGCAAGCGTTACGCGCTGCCGAACGCCCGGATCGTCATGCATCAGCCGCTCGGCGGCATCGGCGGGTCGGCCACCGACATCCAGATCCAGGCCGAGAACCTGATGTACACGAAGCGGCGCATGGCCGAGCTCATCGCCTTCCACACCGGGCAGCCGCTGGAGCGCATCAGGGAGGACTCCGACCGCGACCGCTGGTTCACCGCGCAGGAGGCCCTGGAGTACGGATTCGTCGACCACATCTCCAGCAGCGGGGTGAACTGACCATGAGCGGACGCTACGTCCTGCCCTCCTTCACCGAGCGCACCTCCTACGGCATGAAGGAGATGACGCCCTACAACAAGCTGTTCGAGGACCGGATCGTCTTCCTCGGCACGCCGATCGACGACACCAGCGCCAACGACGTGATGGCGCAGTTGCTGACGCTGGAGTCGATCGACCCCGACCAGGACATCCAGCTCTACATCAACTCGCCCGGCGGCTCCCACACCGCCATGACCGCCATCTACGACACCATGCAGTACGTGCGTCCCGAGGTCCAGACCGTCTGCATCGGCGAGGCGGCCTCGGCCGCCGCCGTCCTGCTGGCGGCCGGGGCCCCGGGCAAGCGAGGGGCGCTGCCGCACGCCCGGGTGCTGCTGCACCAGCCGTCCACGGAGGGCGGGCGCGGGCAGTCGAGCGACCTGGAGATCCACGCCAGGGAGATCCTGCGCATGCGCGACCAGCAGGAGTCCATCCTGGCCCGGCACACCGGCAGGAACGAGCTGGAGATCCGGCGCGACCTCGAACGCGACCGCGTCTTCACCGCCGAGCAGGCCCGCACCTACGGCCTGATCGACGACGTCTTCGCCGGCCGCAAGCGCACGCTCATCCCCCGCTGACCCCCTCGGGTTCCCCGGCACTCCGGCAACGGCGCACGAGCGCCCCCGGGGTGCCGGGGAGTGGGGGTCATCGCGCCGGGCCGTACGTGATCTCGGCGGGCCGGTCTCCGGGTCCGGGTGACGCTCGGGGTTCTGGTGTCGCTGCCGGCACGGGACCCGCGGGTGACCCCGGGTGTGGGGGAGTTTGGGTGGGGTTTGTACCCTCTGTGCGGTCCGTGTGGGCCGTGACGGGGGAGTGGCGTGTCGCTGGAACAGGTCGTCGTGTTGCTCGTGGCCGCCGCGGGAGCCGGATGGGTGGACGCGGTCGTGGGCGGGGGCGGGCTGCTGCAACTGCCCGCGCTCATGATGGCGGGCATCCCGCCGGTGCAGGCCATGGCGACCAACAAGCTGTCGTCCGTCTTCGGCACCACCACCGCCGCCATCACGTACGTGCGCTCCACCAAGCTGGACCGGCAGGTGGCGATCCCGGCGGGGGCGCTGGCGGTGCTGAGCTCCGGGCTCGGGGCCACGGCCGCGGTGGCGATCAGCGCCGAGGTGCTGCGGCCGGTGGTCATGGTGGTGCTGCTGGGGGTGGCGGCGTTCGTCACGCTGCGGCCCGCGATGGGCCAGGTGCCGAAGCCACACCTGCGCACGAACGCCCGGGTGGTCGCGGCGGTCGCGGTCGGCGGCGTGGGCATCGCCTTCTACGACGGCATCATGGGGCCGGGCACCGGCACCTTTCTCATCATCGCGTTCACCACCATCCTGGGCCTCGACTTCGTCAACGCCAGCGCCACCGCGAAGATCATCAACATCGGGACCAACGTGGGCGCGCTCGTCGTCTTCGGGCTGCAGGGGCACGTGCTGTGGGCGCTGGGTCTCGGCATGGCGGTGTGCAACATCGCCGGCGCCCGCCTGGGCGCCCGCATGGCGCTCAAGCGCGGCGCCTCGTTCGTCCGGATCGTGCTGCTGATCGTCGTGGCCGCCATGGTCACCCGCCTGGCCTGGCAGCAGTTCGCCTGACCCGTCCGGAACCGGCCCGCCAAGAACCGGTACGAGCTAACGCGTGACCAGCCGGCGGACTCCGCCGGCGATCCAGATCGTGCCCAGCGCCGCGTACGCGCCCAGCAGCCCCAGCGTCTGCCCCGAGGCGAGCGCCGCCGAGGTCACCACGGTGGCGGCCAGCAGGGCGGCCCAGCCGTACAGGAGGGCGCGACCGCGGCGGGCGGAGGTGTGGGCGGCTTCCTGCAGCGGCGTGACCAGCGCCATCACCGCGAACCCCGCCGTGCCCAGCGGCTCGTGGCCGAGCGCGATGCCCGTCACCAGCGTCGTCAGCCCGATGATCGCCAGCGCCCAGCTCAGCGCGGCGGTGCGGGCCTCGGCGGCCGGCAGCAACAGGCGGGTGCGGACGCCCAGGTGCAGGCGGAGCGTCGCCCACGCCTCGGCCAGCCACGCCGCCCAGTGCAGTAAGGCGATGACGACGAAGACGAGGATGATCGGCGGGACCGCGGGAAGAAGGAGGAGCAGGCGCCAGCCGCCCCGGTTGCGCTCGCGCACGCGGGTCAGCGCCCGGTGCAGCGGGTTGCGCCGTTTGAGCGCGAGCACGAGCAGGTCGCGGGCGTCGTCGAAGCCGGGCGCCAGGCGCAGCACCTCGCGGAAGGCGTCGGCGGCGCGCGCGGGGTCGCCGTGGGCCAGTTCGAGGCGGCCGAGTGCCAGGTGGGCGTTGGCGTTCTCGGGGTCGAGCGCGAGGGCTCGGGCGGCCGCGGCGCGGGCGTCGGGCGCCTGGCCGAGCCCGGTGAGGGCGAGGGCGAGCAGGGTGGCGGGGTCGGCGTCCTCGGGGTCCAGGGCGAGGGCCTGGCGGGCGGCGGCGACGGCCTCGCCGTACTGGCCGGCGCTCAGCCGTACCCGGGCCAGGAGCTCCCACAGCGGCGCCCACTCGGGGTTGAGCGCGAGGGCGACCTGGATCGGCGGCAGGGCCTCGTACGGGCGGCGCGCCCGGTGGTGGACCTGGCCGGCGATGTAGTGCGGGAACCAGGTGTCGGGAGCCAGCCTGATCGCCTCGGCGGCGGCGTCCGACGCCTCCTCCCATCGGTCCTGGTAGCTGAGGGCGAGGGCGAGGTAGGCGTGGGCGAGCGAGTTGCCGGGGTCCTGGGCCAGGACGCCGTGCAGCGCGCGGGCCGCCTCGGGCGCGCGGCGCAGGTCGAGCAGGGCGCGGGCGCGCCGGATGCCGTCCTCGGCGCTCACCATGTCCGGTTGACCCACGGCAGGAGCTCGTCCCACGCGCCGGAGTCGTTGGCGTGCATGACGTAGTTGCGCGCGGTGGCCAGCCATTCGCGTACGGAGCTCGGCCGCTGCGACTTGGTGAGGGCGAGCAGGTCGCGGGTGGTCAGCGGCACGGGGCGCCCGGCGGTGATGGACTCGCGCAGCTTGTCCTCCACGGCCCGCTCGACCAGGCCCTTGAGGTCGGCGCCCACGTAGTCGGCGGTGGCCTTGGCGACGGCGTCGAAGTCCATCTCGGCCAGCGGCTTGTCCCGGCACAGGATGCGCAGGATCGCCGCCCGCGCCGCGAGGTCCGGCGGCGGCACGAACACGAGCTGGTCGAAGCGGCCGGGGCGGCGGAAGGCCACGTCGATGTACCAGGGCGCGTTGGTGGCGGCGAGCACGAGCACGCCCTCGTTGGCCTTGTCGTCGACGCCGTCGAGCTCGGCCAGGAACTGGTTGACGATCTGGCGGTTGTGCGCCTGGCGCATGTCGGAGCGGCGCGCGGCCAGGGCGTCCACCTCGTCGAAGAACAGCACGCACGGTCGGCTGCGGCGGGCGGCGTCGAAGATGTGGTGCAGGTTGCGCTCGCTCTGGCCGACGTACATGTCGAGGACGTCGGACAGGCCCACGCTCACGAACGACGCGCCGAGCTCGCCGGCCGCCGCCCTGGCCAGGTGGGTCTTGCCGCCGCCCGGCGGCCCGTAGAGCAGCACCCCGCCGCCGGCGCGCTTGCCGAAGGCGGCGAACAGCTCCGGCTGCTGCACCGGCAGCAGCAGCTTGACCCGCAGCGCCTCCTTGACGCCCTCCATCCCGGCCACGTCGGCGAAGGTGACCCCGGAGCGCTTCTCCTCCGGCGGCGGCGGCATGGGCGCGGGCACGGGCGAGGGCGCGGCCAGCCGGGCGGCCAGCTCGGGGTCGGCGGCCTCCGGCTCGCGCATGACCGCCTCGTGGTAGCGGAACCCGGCCTGGGCGAGGTCCCCCTCGCCGAGCAGCGCGCGGGCGGCGATCACGCCCATGCGCGGCGGGTATCCGGGCTGGGCCAGGAAGGGCTCCAGCGCCGACAGCGCCGCGCCGTACGCTCCCTGCCGGGCGAACGCCTCGGCCAGACCGGCCGTGATGGCGGGGTCGCGCGGCGCGAGCAGGAGGGCGGCGCGATATTCGCCCTCGGCCTCGGCGAGGTAGCCCTTGCCCAGGAGCAGGTCGGCCAGGTGCCGGCGCAGGGGCAGATTGTCGGGGGACAGGCGCGCCGCTTCGCGCAGCGCCTGCAGGCCGCTGTCGTCGACCACGATGAGGGCATCCCTTCTGTCCGGCTAAAGGCGGCAAGAAACCTATCGCGTAGGGTGCTGGCATGCGCGCCAGCCGCCTGCTCTCCCTGCTCCTTCTGCTCCAGACGCGGGGCAGGATGACGGCGGGCGAGCTGGCAGGGGAGCTGGAGGTGTCGGTCAGGACCGTCTACCGCGACGTGGACGCGTTGTCGGCGGCGGGCGTCCCGGTCTACGCCGACCGCGGCCCGGCCGGCGGCTACCAGTTGCTCGACGGCTACCGCACCCGGCTCAACGGCCTGACCGCCGAGGAGGCCTCGTCGCTGTTCCTGGCGGGCCTGCCCGGCCCGGCGGCGGAGCTGGGGCTGTCGGAGGTCGTGGCCAACGCCGAGCTGAAACTGCTGGCGGCGCTGCCGCCGGAGCCGCGCTCGCAGGCCTCGCGCATGCGTGAGCGGTTCCTGCTCGACGTGCCCGGCTGGTACCGGGGGGCCGACGACGTGCCGCTCCTGAGCGTGGTGGCCGAGGCGGTGTGGGAGCAGCGGGCGGTGCGGATGACCTACCGGCGCTGGGGGCAGCAGGTGGTCGAGCGCCTCGTGCACCCGTACGGGCTGGTGCTGAAGGGCGGCTCCTGGTACCTGGTGGCGGCTCCGGCCGCGGGCGGCGACCCGCGCACCTACCGGGTCTCGCGCGTCCTGACCGCCGAGCCGGGCGGGCACTCCTTCGAGCGGCCGGGCGACTTCGAGCTGGGCGGCTTCTGGCGGGCCTACGCGCAGGAGTTCCGCGAACGCATGTACACGGCCGAGGCGGTGATCAGGACGGCGCCCGGCGTCGAGAAGCTGCTGGCCTACACGATGGGCGACGACGTCGTGGCCGGGGCGATGGCGGCGGCGGGTGAGCCGGACGCCGAGGGCCGGCGCACGCTCACGGTGCCGATCGAGTCGATCACCCACGCCCGGTGGCTGCTGCTGCGCATGGGCGCGAGTGTGGAGGTGCTCGGGCCTCCTGAGCTGCGCGAGCTGATGGCCGAGGCGGTGGCGGAGCTGGGGAAAATCTACGGCTGACATGTCCTGACGCGTGCGAGTATGGCCGCCATGTATCTTTTCGCGTTCATCGGCGCGTGCGTCCTGGTGGCGATGGTCCCCGGGGTGAGCACCGCGATCATCCTGCGCCAGACGTTGCGCGCGGGCCGCGGCTCCGGCATGGCCGCCACCCTCGGCAACGAGACCGGCATCTTCCTGTGGGCCCTGGCCGCCGCCTTCGGCCTGTCGGCTCTGCTGCTGGCCTCCCAGCTCGCCTACGACGTGATGCGGGTGGCCGGCGCCTGCGTCCTGCTGTACATGGGGGCGCAGTCGCTGTGGCAGGCCCGCAAGCGCCGCCGGGACGCGGCCGGTCCCGAGCTCGCCGAGCCCGTGGCCGTGGACGGCTGGCGCCGGTCCTACCTCGCCGGTCTCGGCACCTGCCTGGCCAACCCGAAGGCCGCGGTGTTCGCCATGTCGTTCCTGCCCCAGTTCGTGCCCCAAGGCCAGAACGTGCCGCTCACGCTCGTCGCCCTCGCCGTCATCTGGGTGCTCGTCGACACCCTCTGGTACGGCCTGGTCATCTGGACGGTCGCGCGCGCCAAGACGGTGCTCTCCCGCCCGTCCGTGCGCCGCCGCCTGGAGCAGATCTCCGGCGTCGTGCTCATCGGGCTCGGCGTGCGCCTGGTCCTGGAGGCACGATGACGATCTGGTACGGCGCCGCCGGATCCGGCGACCCGGTGCTGCTGCTCCACGCGGGTGTGGCCGACTCCCGCATGTGGGAGCCCCAGATGCCGGAGCTGACCGGGCGCTTCCGGGTCATCACCCCGGACTTCCGCGGCTTCGGCCGTACCCCCTATGAGGCGGCGGAGCCGTTCAGCACCTGCGGAGACGTCGCGGACGTGCTGGAGGCGGAGGGTCACGAGCGCGTGGCCGTCGTCGCCTCCTCCTACGGCTGCCGCATCGCCCTCCAACTGGCCCAGCAGGGCCGCGCCACCCGCCTGGTGCTGCTCAACCCGGGCTCCTCCGACGTGCCGAAGACCGACGACATGAAGGCGTTCGGCGCCGAGGAGGACCGGCTGCTGGAGCTGGGCGACATCAGGGGCGCCGCCGAGCTGAACGCCGCCACGTGGCTCGGCCCCCACGCCACGGACGAGGCGCGCGCGCTGGTCGTGGAGATGCAGGCGAACGCCTTCTCGCTGCAGCTCGGCCGCGACGTGGACGAGTTCGAGCCGGACTTCACGCTCGCCGAGATCGACGTGCCCGCCCTGGTCGCCGGCGGCGCCCACGACCTGCTCCACTTCCGGCGCAGCGCCCGCCACCTGGCGGAGAACCTGCCGGACGCGCGGCTCGTGGAGCTCGACTGGGCCGGTCATCTGCCGTCCTTGGAACGTCCGAAGGTGATCACCACGCTGTTGCTGGACTACCTTTAGTCCATGACGAACGACCTGGCAGGCCTCGTACGGCAAGCACAGGACGAGGACCCGCTGCTGGCCCTGCGGGCCACGACCGCGCTGCGGCGCGAGATCGAGCGCATGGAGGCGGTGCAGGTCCGGCGGGCGCGGGTCGCGGGCCTGCCCTGGGCGACGATCGCCGACGCGATCGGGGTCAGCAAGCAGGCCGCGCACAAGAAGTACGGCAGACGCTGACCCCTCAGCGGCCGAGGAAGTCGGCGTACCACTCCAGGCCGATCTTCCAGGAGTATCCGCGGCGGATCCGCCCCGCCACGTCGGGTGGCAGCGTGTCCAGGCCGCGGTGGACCAGCACCACCTCGGTGCCGCCGGCCACCCCGCGGAACTCCACCTCGATCTCCATGGCGCCGTCGTTGAGCAGGTCGGCCCACACCAGGCGCCGGGGCGGCTCCCAGGTGAGGATCCGCCCGGTGTCGACGTGCCCGCCGTCCTTCCAGACCTCGCGCAGGTAGCCGTCCTCGAACCTGATCCCGGCCGCCCGCTCGGCGTTGACCCAGCTGTAGGGCCCGCGCACGTACCACGCGTCGATCTCGTCGGTGAACACCCGGAACGCGGTGCCGGGATCGGCGGCCACTGTCACGCTCACGGTGACCGAGTCGGTGCCCCCGCTCACCGCTCGCGCTCCACGTGCTCCTTGAACGAGCCGAGCTGCTCGGCCCAGAACGCCTGGACCTGGTCCAGCCAGGCCCGCAGCGCGGTGAAGGGCTCGGGGCGCAGGGAGTACAGGCGCAGGCGGGCGTCGTCGTCGCCGGTCTCGGCCTGGACGAGCCCGCCGGCGCGCAGCACCCGCAGATGCCGGCTGAGCGCGGGCGCGCTCATCTGGACCGCCTCGGCCAGCTCCCCGGCCGGTCGCGGCCCCTCGCGAAGCAGGTCGACCACCTTGCGCCGGGTCGGGTCGGCGAGCGCGGATAGCGTGGCGTCCAGGTCGTTCACTGTCCCCAGCCCTTAACCGTTAACGTCTGGGGCAACCATATCCCAGGTGAACACGATCACCCCGGGCCCGTCGTTGAGCCGCCGCCAGCCCAGCCGCTCGTAGAGCCGGACGGCGTCCGGCGCCTGCGTGGAGGTCAGCAGCCAGCGGCGCGGCGCGCCGGAGCACAGCTCCTCCAGCAGCCGGCCCGCCAGGCCCCGGCCGCGGGCCTGCGGCGAGACGGCCAGCTCGGTCACCTCCAGCGCCCCGATCAGCCGCCCGGCCCCGGCGATCTCCGCCGCCCACCCGTAGGACCTGCGCCGGGGCAGGGGCGACGGGGTGGGGAAGGCCGTACCGAATCCGCGGGGGCGGCCGTCCGCGGTGGCGAGCACCGCGGTGAACCCCGGCCGCCGCGAGTCCTCGTCGAGCCGCGCGCGGAAGGCCTCGACCTCGTCCTCGCCCTCGTTCCACGGCGGCGGCCCGAACGCCTCCCGGTACACCGCGACCAGGGTCTCGGCGCGGGCCCGCGCGGACTCACCCGTCAGTCGCTCGATCATCGTCAGTCCGGGGCCTTGACGGTGGCGATGCCCAGCGTGCTGGTCATGGGCAGGACGCCGGCCTGGAAGACCGCGCCCAGGACCGGGCCGTTGAGCTGGGCCAGGCGCTGGGCGCGTTCCTCGCCCAGGCCGCGCCACGGCGCGGCGGCCAGGTCGTCGGTCATGCGTTCCACCTGGTCGCGCAGCGCGCGTCCCGCGTCGGTGGCCAGGCCGTCGGCGCCGATGAGCCCGCGCTCGCGCAGCCGTTCCCCGGCGGCCGCCCATTCCTGGGGGCTCCAGCCGCGCCCGGCGAAGGTCTCGACCGGCGCGGCGCCGATGGCGGCGAAGGAGACGAGCGACTCGCAGCCGTCCAGCCCGGCCGCCTGGAGCGCGGCGAGGTGCCCGTCGCCGCGGTGCTCGCGCAGGATGGTCGCCGCCTGCCAGAGCACCAGGTGCGGTTCGGCGGCCCAGGGCTGGTCGAGGTTGGCGGCGGCCAGGGGGCGTCCCGGCGTGGTGACGCTCTCGGCCGCGGACCGGGCCAGCTCGGCGGCCTCGGCCAGGCCGGGGGAGGTCAGGTGGTCGCCCAGCCAGTCGCGGTAGAGGTGGTCCACGGCTTCCAGGCGGGCCGTCAGCACCTCGGCGGGGGAGGCGGTCGCCCAGATCCCGGGTACGCAACCGGCGACCATGGCCGGGCTGAAGCTGTAGTAGGCGGCGCTGACCAGGTGCGGGCCGGCCGCCCCCAGCGGCGCGGTGCGCCAGGCGAAGTAGCTCGGCCAGCGCGACTCGACGTCGTAGCCGAGCTTCGCGGCCCGCTCGAAGGCCTGCGGGGCGAAGTAGACGGCGGCGTGGACCGGCTCCAACTGGTGCCACATGCTGCGGGCAAGCCTGGAGATCGTGGACATGAGGCGTCCTCTCACTGTCTAATAAGGTTATGGCAGTGACGATAGACGTGTGGCGCATCACTGGTCAATCCCAAATAGACAGTTATGTCGGGCGGTGGGCGGAGCTGGCCGTCGTGCTGGTGAACGCCCTCGCCGTCGACCACACGCAGGGCCGTACCCGGCCCCTTCCCGAGACGCCGGCCGAACGGCTGGCGGCGCTCGAACCCGCGCTGGCCGACTGGCGCGCCCGCCATCCCCGCCCCCCGGGCGACGGCGGCCCGCTCGACACCGGCCGGCTGGCCGAGGCGGCCACGGCCCTGCGCCCCGCCTTCCTGGCCGGACCGTACGCGGGCGTGGCCGAGCTCAACACCCTCCTGGTACGGCACGGCGCCGTCCCCAACCTCCACGGCGAGCCCCCGGTCCTGGCCTTCCACGCGGTCGAGGCCGACGTGGCCGGTGCGATGGCCGCGGACGCGGGCACGGCACTGGCGATGGTCATCGGCGTGGGGCAGGGGGAGCGGCTGGCCGCGTGTCAGGCGGCGGGCTGCGAGCTGGTGTTCTTCGACGTCACGCGTAACGCCTCGCGCCGGTTCTGCGGGCTGGCCTGCCAGAACCGCGCCAAGGCCGCCGCGTACCGGGCGCGGCGTGGCGGCCCGGCCAGGAGGTCCGCGACGTGAATCAGTGTCCCGGTGTCACCAGGCCGGACTCGTAGGCGACCACGACCAGCTGGGCGCGGTCGTGGGCGTCGAGCTTGGCCAGCAGGCGGCGGATGTGGGTCTTGACCGTCACGCGGGAGATGCCCAGGTGCTCGGCGATCTGGTCGTTGGTGTGGCCGCGGGCGATCTGCAGCAGCACCTCCCGCTCGCGCTCGCTCAACCCGGCCAGCTCGGCCATCGGCACGCTCGCGCGACCCGCGCCCCCGTCACCGCCGATCCCGTGACGGCCGGTTCCATGGCGGCCGGTCCCGTGACGGCCGTTCCCGGCGCCGCCGGGGCGGCGGGCGAACTCGGCGATCAGGCGTGTGGTGACGCTGGGCGCGAGCAGGGCCTGCCCGTCGGCGACCACGCGCAACGCGGCCAGCAGATCGGCGGCAGGGGTGTCCTTCAGCAGGAACCCGCTGGCCCCGGCGCGCAGCGCCCCGTAGACGTACTCGTCGAGGTCGAAGGTGGTGAGGACCAGCACGCGCACCCCCTCGGCGTCGGGCAGGGCGCGGATGAGGCCGGTGGCCTCCAGGCCTGTCATGCCGGGCATGCGGATGTCCATGAGCACGACGTCGGGAAGCAGCTCGGCGGCCAGGGCGACGGCCTCGCCGCCGGTGCCCGCCTCGCCCACGGTGACCAGGTCGTCCGAGCTGTCGATGAGCATGCGGAACGCCGCCCGCACCAGCCGCTCGTCGTCGGCGACGAGGATCGTGCGCCGCTTCACCGCTCCTCCTGGGCGGGCTGCCGCACGGGTCGCGGCGCGGACTCGTCGGGCAGGAACGCCTCGACGGCGAATCCGCCCCCGGACAGGGGCCCCGCCGTCAGCTCGCCGCCGTAGAGCGCGACGCGCTCGCGCATCCCCGCCAGCCCGTGGCCGCCGTCGCCCGGCGCTCCGGCACGCCGGCCGGGTGAGTCCGCGCCGGTTCGCGGGCCCTCGTCGGTGATCCGCACCCGCACCCCGTCGCGGGCGGCGGTGACGGTGACCAGGCAGCGCGTGGGCGCGGCGTGCTTGGCCGTGTTGGTGAGCGCCTCCTGGACCAGCCGGTACACGGTCAGCCCCGGCCCGTTGCCCAGCCGGAGCCCGGGGTCCACGTCGAGGGTGACCTCGACGCCCGCCGCCCCGGCGGCGCGGACCAGCTCGGGCAGGGCGGCCGGCCCCGGCGCGTCACACGGGGCGCCGTCGTCCTCGCGGCGCAGGAGCCCGAGCATGCGCCGCATCTCGACCTGCGCGGCCCTGCCGGTCGCCTCGATCTGGGCCAGGGCCTCGCGCGCCGCCGCCGGCCGCGCCTCGGCCACGTGCGCGGCCACGGACGCCTGGACGGTGATCACGCTCATGCTGTGCGCCACGCTGTCGTGCAGGTCCCTGGCGATGCGCAGGCGCTCGTCGAGTACGGCTTCGCGCGCGGTCCTGGCCGCCAGCCGCGTCATGTACAGGCGGCGCTCGCGCACGACCAGACCCGTGACCCACTGGCTGGCGAACAGGAACCAGCAGATCAGCACCGCTCCCACCGCCTCGGGCGGGGGCCGCGTGGCGAGGACGAGCGCGCTCAGCCCGATGCCCGCGGCCAGCAGAGCGGCCAGGGCGGTGGCGCGCCGGCAGTGGACCGCGACCGTGTACAGGGCGATGGTCACCGCCATCGGCTGGTTCCAGGCCAGCACCCGCAGCGCGTCGGGGAACCCGCCGACCTCCAGCGGCCCGGTCGGCACGTTCCCGGCCAGCAGCGACAGGGCGGCCGCGGCGAAGATGACGACCAGCACCGGCAGGGGCCACAGCCGCCGCACCGCGAGCGGCGCGTACATGCACACGATGTACGGCGCCGCCGCGGGTGTCCCGAGCACCACGGCCGCGCCGCCCAGCAGAAGGGTGAGACCGGCGGCCATGGCCACGTCCAGCGCTACCCAGTGCCGGTGGCGCAGCCGTCCCACCAGCAGCAGAGGGCGCTCGTCCATGGGTTCACCGTACGGCAGGGCAGGACAGGTTCCGGCCTGGCCGTTCGCCGCGCAGCAGGTATCCCTCGACCGCGCCGGTGACGCACGGCCCGCCGTCGGGGTAGGCGCCGTGCATGTCGCCCTCGTAGGTGACGAGGATGCCGGTGCGCAACTGCCTGGCGAGACTGGCGGCGCCGCTCAGCGGGGCGGCGACGTCCTTGCGGGAGCCGATGACGACGACGGGTGTGGCGCCGGTGTGCGCGACGGTGCGGCCCTCCGCGTCGGCCCCGACCGGCCAGTACCGGCAGGCCGCGGCGAGGAACCCGCTGGTGACCCCGATCGGCCCGAACACGGGCGACAGGCGGCTCAGCTCGGCCTGGTCGCGGCGCAGCTCCTTCTCGCCGGGGCGGATGCGGTCGCGGCAGTAGACGGCGAGGTTGGTGGCGGTGCCCGCATAGGAGCCGTAGGTGCCGTCGGGCAGCGGCTGGGTCACGTAGTCGGAGACGGCCAGCAGGGTCTCGCCGTCGCCCTTGACCGCCTGGCCGATGGCCGCCGACAGGCCGGGCCAGGCTTCGCGCGTGGTGGCGAAGGTCAGGGCGGAGGTGGCCAGGGCGCGGCCGAGCCGGCGCTTGCCGACCTGCAGGGGGTCGTGCTCCAGGCGCTTGAGCAGGCGTTCGACGGTTCTGCCCGGGTTCTTGCCCAGTTCGCAGGCGCGGCGGGCGCAGTCGGCGAGGAAGCGTTCGTAGCCGGTCTGGAGGGCGAGGGTGACGCCGCGTTCCAGCTGGAGGAGGCTCTGGCGGGGTTCGACGCCGGCGTCGAGCACCATCCTGCCGAGCCTGCCGGGGAAGAGGGTGGCGTAGACGCCGCCGAGGGCACTGCCGTAGGACTTGCCGTAGTAGTGGAGTTTGTCCTCGCCGAGCGCGGCGCGCAGGAGGTCCAGGTCGCGGGCGGTGTCGGCGGTGCCGGCGTGCGGCAGGATCCTGGCGGAGTCCTTGGCGCAGGCGCGGGCGAACGCGGCCGTCTCGCGGCGGAACGCCTTGGTGTAGCCGGGGTTGAGCTCGACCAGGCGGGCGAAGGCGCGGCCGTCGCCGCAGCGCACCGGCGCGGTGCCGCCGGAGCCGCGCGGGTCGAAGCCGATCAGGTCGTATCCGGCGCGCAGCGCCGCGTACTGGGCATGGGCGGCGCCCAGGATGGCGACGCCGTTGCCGCCGCCGCCGAAGTTCATGACCAGCGAGCCGATCCGCCTGCCGGTGGCCTTGAAGCGGGAGACGGCGACGTCGAGGGTGCCGGCCTTGGGGTCGGCGTGGTCGAGGGGGACGGTGAGCGTCCCGCACTCCATGCCCGCCACCTTCTGGGCGCAGGCGCCCCAGGAGATGGCGGGTGTGGCGGCCTGGGCGGCCGGGGCGGCGAGCCCGGTGAGCAGGAGGGCTCCGGCGAGCAGGGACGCGGCCGGGTATCTGAGCAAGGCAACCGCCTTCGTGTCGGTGTGTGTGCTCAAAACCCTTCCAGCACGGGGCCGCGCGGGCGTCCTCACCTGGGACGAAACCCCTGGAGCGCCCCTCCGCCGGCCGGACGATCCCCAGGGCGTACGCGCCGCTGCCGGCGCGGTTGTCAGTGCGCCGAGAAGCCGCCTGTCAGTGCACCGAGAAGCCGCCGTCGACGAAGAGCTGCTGGCCGGTGACGAAGGCCGAGGCGGAGGAGGCGAGGAAGACGGCGGCGCCGGCGAAGTCGGCGGGCAGGCCGTTGCGGCCGCTCATGTGACGGGCGGCGAGTTCCTCGGTGCGTCCGGGGATGGCCTGGGCGGGTTCGGTGAGCGGGGTCAGCACGAAGCCGGGGATGATCGTGTTGACGCACACGCCGTCGCGGGACCAGGCCTCGGCCTGGGAGCGGGTGAGGCCGGCGATGGCGGCCTTGGCGGCGCCGTACACGCCGCTGTCGCCGAAGGCGCTGTTGGTCTGCTGCGAGCCGACGTTGAGGATGCGGCCCCAGCCGCGCGCGGCCATGCGGGGGCCGTGGTGCTGGCCGAGGAGGTAGGGGGCGGTGAGGTTGAGCGCGATGGTCTGCTCGTAGTCGTCGTCGGTGAGCTCGGCCATGGGTTTGCGAATGTTGTTGGCGGCGTCGTTGACGAGGATGTCGATCTCTCCGCCCTCCTCGACGACCCGGTCGAGGTCGGCCCGGTCGCCGAGGTCGGCGCTGATCCATGAGGCCTTGACCCCGTGCGCGGCCAGCCGGTCGGCGGCCCGGCGCAGCTCGGGCCGCCGACGGGCGACGATGACCACCTCGGCGCCGGCGCGGCCGATGGCCTCGGCCATGGTGTAGCCGATGCCGGAGCTGCCGCCGGTGACGAGGGCGCGGCGGCCGGTCAGGGAGAACAGTTCGGTCAGGTAAGCGGACACGGCCTCGAAGTTAGCAGCGCGCCCCTCACTCCCTCTCGGGCAGGCGCTTCTTGATGGCGAAGTCGGGCGGCATGATGCCGGGCAGCACCTTGAAGTGGCCGGGCAGGGTCTCGGGCCCGGCTTCTGGACGGGTGAGGTCGGTGACCTGCTGGGCGGTGGCGCTCTGGCCCTCGATGGTGGCGGTGACGTGGACGGTGTCGCCGTTCTCGACGCCGCCGAGGCCCTCGCGGCCGGCGTTGACGCGAGTGGTGTCGTTGACGGTGTACGCGCGGGAGAAGCCGTCCTCGCTCTTGACGGTGATGCTGTCGGCGCCGGTGGCGGTGACCTCGCCGGTGTGGGTGGCGACGGTCTGGTAGCCGCCGCCCGCCTTGGGCACGACGACCTCGCTGCGGATGCCGCCCATGGCCCTCAGGTGGGCGCGCCTGGGCGGTTCCGGGCTCGCGCTCGGGGGTTCGGCGGTCGGCTCTTCGGTGGGCGCCAGGGTCTCGGTGGGGGTGGCGCTGTCGCTGGGGGAGGGGGTGGGCGAGGCGCTGGCCGCGGTGGCCACGCCCGCTCCGCCGGCGGTGGTGATCACCAGTGCGGCGAGGGCGCCGATGATGAGCTTGCGCGGAATCACGCGGACAGGGTCTATGTCGGTCATGGCATGCCTCCTCGATCTACCGGGGAGTCAATGCCGCACGCCGTAAAACGGTCGTAAGACGCAAAAACCGCGTGCGATCGCACGCGGTAGTATGGTGAAGAGCTGGCCGATGTCCACACATGTCCAGTAAGGAGTATACCACGCGATGTCCAATCGTCAAAGTGCTCTGGCTGAGGCGATCGAGTCCGAGCAGGTCAAGGTCTCGATGTTGTACGGCAGGCTCGACCTCGCGCGCGAGCGGGCCGAGCGGGCGTTGCGCGAGGTGCACGGCGGCGGCGGGGCGGGACTGACCGCCCGGATGCTGGTCGAACGCGAGGTGACGGCGGGCGAGCAGGCCGGCCGCCTGGCCCGGCTCCACGCGGTCGAGCGGGGCCTGTGCTTCGGCCGCGTCGACGAGACCGGCGGCCGAACCCTCTACATCGGCCGCATCGGCCTGCGCGACGACGAACACGAGTCCGTCCTCGTCGACTGGCGCGCGCCGGTCGCGCGCCCCTTCTACGTCGCCACCCCCGCCGATCCCGCCGGCCTGGTACGGCGCCGCCACCTGCACACCCGCGCGCGCATGGTGGTGGGCCTGGACGACGAGGTGTTCGACCTGGCCGGGATGAGCGAGCACGACCGCCGTGACCTGGTCGGCGAGGCCGCGCTGCTGGCGGCGCTGCGCCGGGGACGAACCGGCCGGATGACCGACGTCGTGGCCACCATCCAGACCGAGCAGGACCGGGTGATCAGGGCCGGGCTCCAGGGGGCGCTGGTGGTGCAGGGCGGACCCGGCACGGGAAAGACGGTCGCGGCCCTGCACCGGGCGGCGTACCTGCTCTACACCCACCGCGACGCCCTCGACCGGCGCGGCGTGCTCGTCGTGGGCCCGAACCCGATGTTCCTGCGCTACATCGGCCAGGTGCTGCCCGCGCTGGGCGAGACGCAGGTGGTGATGGCGACGGTGGGCGAGCTGTTCCCCGGCGTGCGGGCCGCCGCGCCCGACCCGGCCCCTGTCGCGCTGGTCAAGGGCGACCTGCGGATGGCCGGCTTCGTGGCGGCGGCGGTGCGCGACCGTCAGCGCCTGCCCGAGGGCGACCTGGAGATCCTCTACGACGGCCTGCCCCTGCGGGTCGCGCACGCGAGGTGCGCCGCGCTGCGGCGGCGGGCCCGCGCGGTCCGCCTGCCGCACAACATGGCCCGCAAGCTGTTCGTGACCGAGCTGCTCAAGGAGCTGGTCGTGGCCGAGACGCGGGCTTTGGAGGCGGCGCTGCGCATCGAGGACCTGGACGACCCCGAGTACGCGCCGCTGGAGCTGGATCGCGACCTCGACGAGACCGACCTCAGGCTGGGCTCGGAGCGCCTGTGGGCGGATGAGGGCGTACGCCGCGCGGTCGACGGCCTCTGGCCGGAGCTGACCCCGGAGCGACTCATCGGCGAGACGTTCGCCGACCCGCACACGCTCGCCAGGACCGTGCCGGAAGGGCTCGACCCGCGGGCTCTGCTGCGGCCCCTGGACGCGGGGTGGACGGTCGGCGATGTCCCGCTGCTGGACGAGGCGGCCGAACTCCTGGGCGAGGACGACTCGGCCCGGCGCGCGGCGGCCCGCGAGAGTGACGGCGAGCGCGAGGAGGAGGAACTGTTCGCGAGCGAGGTGGTGCGGTTGACCGGCGTCGGCCACCTGCTGGAGGGCGGGGGACTGGCCGAGCGCCACCACGACGACGGGCCGGGGCCGAGCCTGGCCGAGCGGGCCGCCGCCGACCGCACGTGGGCCTACGGTCACGTGATCGTGGACGAGGCGCAGGAGTTGTCGGCGATGGCATGGCGGCTGGTCATGCGCCGGGTCCCGGCCCGTTCGCTGACCGTGGTCGGCGACGTGGCGCAGACCGGCTCGGCGGCCGGGGCGCGTACGTGGGCGCAGATGCTCGATCCGTACCTGGAGGGCCGGTGGCGGGAGGAACGGCTGCTGGTCAACTACCGGACGCCGGTGGAGATCATGCGGCTGGCCGCCGACGTGCTGCTGGAGATCGACCCCGGCCACGAGCCGCCGGAGTCGGTGCGTGAGGGCGGCGCCGAGCCCAGGGCGGTGGCGGGCGGGCCCGAGGTGCTGCCCGGCCTGGTGGCGGCCGAGCTGGCCGCGATCGGGGAGGGGCGGGCCGGGGTGATCGTCTCCGACGCGGAGCACGCGCGGGTGGCGGCGTTGTTCCCGGGTGGCGACGACCTTGACGCGCCGGTGGCGGTGCTGACGGTGACGCAGGCCAAAGGGCTGGAGTTCGACACGGTGGTGGTGGTCGATCCGGCGGGGATGAGCGGGCGCGACCTGTACGTGGCGGTGACGCGGGCGACGCGGCGGCTGACGGTGGTGCACGAAGGACCGCTGCCGAGGGTGCTGGCCCGGCTGGAGTCCTCTCCGGCCTAGCTTCAGAGGCAGCGGGCCACTTCGTGGATCTTCTCGGTGACCTCGGCGAGGGTCTTCAGGGTGTCGAGGTCGAGGCGTTCCATGATGCGGCGGAAGTGGCCGAGGCCGGTGTCGTTGATCTGCTCGATCAGCTCGCGGCCCGCCTCGGTCAGCCGGATGCGGCGTACCCGCCGGTCGTGGGGGTCCTCGTAGCGGCTGACCAGGCCGTGGGCGACGAGGCGGTCGACGATGCCGGTGACCGTACCGAGGCCGACGCCGAGGTTGTGCGCGAGGTCCTGACCGGAGGCCGAGCCGTGGAAGGACACGATCATGACGACCTTGAGCTGGCGCAGGGTCAGGTTGCTGTCGAAGAGGGGCGATCGATCTTGGGTGAGGAATCGCCCCAGGTCACGCTGAGTATCGGTGATCCGGCGGATCAGTTCGGCGCGTTCGTCGTCCACTCTCACCCCTTGCTTCCTGAGAAGGTTATCAGGAAGTCCACTGCTCGTTAAATATTCGTGCAAGGCGAAGTGTTAGTCTGGGGCGAACTCTGAAGGGACCCCCATGACCGCTCTCGCCCGGTTGAGCCTTGTCAACCGCAGCCTTGTGATCTTGGTCGCGATCGTGCTCAGCGCGTTCGGCGCATTCACGATTCCGCAGTTGAAGCAGCAGTTGCTGCCCTCTTTGGCCTTCCCCGGCGCGTTCGTGGTCGCCCCTTATCCGGGTGCCTCGCCGGAGATCGTGGAGGATCAGGTCACCAAGCCCATCGAGGACTCCTTCAAGGGCATCGAGGGCATGGAGCAGATCACCTCCACCTCGAAGGAGGGCTTGGCGCAGATCCAGGTGGCCTTCGCCTTCGGCACCGACATCGAGGCCTCGCTCAACAAGATGCAGACGGCGGTCAGCCGCATTCAGTCGCAGCTGCCGGACAACGTCGATCCGCAGGTCGTGGCGGGAAACACCGACGACATCCCGGTGATGGTGCTGTCGGTGGGCGACGGCGGCGACCCCCGCGGGATGGCCGAGAAACTGCGCACGATCATGGTGCCGGAATTGCAGGCGGTCGAGGGCGTACGCGAGGCGTCGGTCACCGGCACCCGCGACGAGGTGGTCACCATCACCCCCGACGCCAAGAAGATGGCCAAAGCGGGCGTGTCGGTGGCGCAGATCCCCGAGGTGCTGAAGGCCAACGGCACGCCGATCCCGGCCGGCTCGCTGACCGACGACGGCAAGTCGCTGTCGGTTCAGGTGGGCGCCCGGGTCGACTCGCTGAACAAGCTCAAGGACCTCTACCTCACCCCCGCCCAGCCCCAGGCGCAGCCGCAGAACCCGGCCCAGGCCCGTCCGCAGGGCCAGCCGCAGGGCCAGCCCCAGGCGCAGCCGCAGGGCCGCCCGCAGACCGGTCAGATCCCGGCGCAGGCCATCCCGACGCCGAAGCCGCTCAAGCCGGTCAAGCTCGGCTCCGTGGCCACGGTCGAGCGCGGCCTTGCCGAGGCGAGCACGATCACCCGCACCGACGGCCACACCAGCCTCGGCGTGTCGGTGACGATGTCGCCCGACGGCAACGCCGTGACGATCTCCGACGAGATCCGCGAGAAGCTGCCCGAGCTGACCAAGTCGCTGGGCGACTCCTCGAACACGGCGGTCGAGGTGGTCTTCGACCAGGCCCCCTACGTCCAGGAGTCGATCAAGAGCCTAACCACCGAGGGCTTGCTGGGCCTGGCCTTCGCCGTCCTGGTCATCCTGGTCTTCCTGCTGTCGGTGCGCTCGACGCTGGTGACCGCGGTCTCGATCCCGCTGTCGGTCGTCATCGCGCTGATCGCGCTCTGGGCGGGCGACTACTCGCTCAACATGCTCACGCTCGGCGCGCTCACGATCGCCGTCGGCCGCGTGGTCGACGACTCGATCGTGGTGCTGGAGAACATCAAACGCCATCTCGCGTACGGCGAGGCCAAACTCCAAGCCATCCTGACCGCGGTCCGCGAGGTGTCGGGCGCGGTCACGGCCTCGACGCTGACCACGGTGGCGGTGTTCGCGCCGATCGCGGTCGTCGGCGGCATGGTCGGCGAACTGTTCGGCCCGTTCTCGGTCACGGTGGCCGTCGCCCTGCTGGCCTCGCTGGTGGTGTCGCTGACCGTGGTGCCGGTGCTGGCGTACTGGTTCCTGAAGACGCCGAAGCTGACGCCCGAGCAGGCGCGCGCCTACCGGGAGAAGGCCGAGGCGAAGGAACTGCGCAGCCCGCTGCAGCGCATGTACCTGCCGGTGCTGCGCTTCGCGACCCGCTTCCGGGTGGTGACGCTGCTCATCGGCGTGGCCGTGTTCGTGGGCACGATGGGCCTGGCCGGGCAGATGCGGACGAACTTCCTGGACTCCTCCGGGCAGAACACGACCTCGATCAGCCAGAAGATGCCGGTCGGCACCGACCTGAAGACCACCGACGCCGCGGCCAAGAAGGTGGAGGACTCGCTGTCCGGGCTGGACGGCGTGGAGTCCTACCAGGTCAACGTGGGCGGCGGCAACCAGATGCAGGGTGGCGTCGGCGGCGGCGCCGACCGGGCCTCGTACTCGGTGACGCTGAAGGAGGACGTCGACACGGTCGCGGTGGAGCAGCGCATCCGCGAGCGGCTGGAAGGGCTGAGCGGCGTCGGCGAGGTGAAGGTCGGCGCGCAGAGCGGCGGGTTCTCCTCCGACTCGATCGACGTGATCGTCCAGGCGCCGGAGGCGGAGTCGCTGCGCACGGCGTCCGAGGCGGTCAAGGCCGCGATGGCCGACGTGCCGGGCCTGCGTGACGTCTCCTCGAACCTGGAGGCCAGCGCGCCGCGCGTCGAAGTGCGGGTGGACCGGGAGAAGGCGGCCGAGAAGGGCCTGTCGGAGGCCCAGGTGGGCCAGGCCGTGGCGCAGGCCTTCCGCGGCGCGCCGCTGGGTGAGGTCACGCTCGACGGCCGCTCCTCCGACCTGGTGCTGCGCGGCGACGACGCACCCTCCGACATCAAGGAGATCGAGAAGCTGAAGCTGCCGACCGCGGCCGGCCTGGTGAAGCTGTCGTCGGTGGCCGACGTCGAAGAGGTGGCCGGGCCGACGCAGGTCTCGCGCATCGACGGCGAGCGCTCGGCGACCATCTCGGCCAAGGCGGCCGGCAGCGACCTGGGCAGCGTGACGCAGACGCTGACGACGAAGCTGGACGGCGTGGCCCTGGGCGCCGGCGCCTCCTACACCATCGGCGGCGTCTCGGCCGACCAGGCGGAGGCGTTCTCGGACCTGGGCATCGCGATGCTCGCGGCGATCGCGATCGTCTTCATGATCATGGTGGCGACGTTCCGCTCGTTCATCCAGCCGCTGATTCTGCTGGTGTCGATCCCGTTCGCGGCGACCGGCGCGATCGGCCTGCTGGTGGCCACGGACACGGCGCTGGGCGTGCCGGCGCTGATCGGCATGCTGATGCTGATCGGCATCGTGGTCACGAACGCGATCGTGCTGATCGACCTGATCAACCAGTACCGCGAGCAGGGGATGGGCATCGTCGACGCGGTCGTCGAAGGCGGCAGGCGCAGGCTGCGGCCGATCCTCATGACGGCGGTGGCGACGATCTGCGCCCTCACCCCGATGGCGCTGGGCGTGACCGGATCGGGAGGGTTCATCTCGCAGCCGCTGGCGATCGTGGTCATCGGCGGCCTGATCTCCTCGACGCTGCTGACCCTCGTGCTGGTCCCGACTCTGTACACGATGGTCGAGCGCACGAAGGACCGCCTGCGCCGCAAGCCCGCGGCCGAGGTGGAGGAAGAGCCGAAGGTCCTGGCCTCGGCGCCCTGATCCGGGGGGTATGAGCGCGCTGCGGCGGACGGGTGTGGTGCCCCGCCCGCCGCAGCGCCTTCTCACCCACGAGATCCGTCTGACGGCGATGCGGGGCCGTACAGGCGCGCATGTGGCTACAGCATGGGAACGGCTTGTCGCGTTGCCCTGTCTATGATCTGCCGCCCCTTCAGAGGGCTCTTCAGATCGAAGCGGAGTTCGAGCCGGTATCCCACGGCGAATGTGGTGACCCCTTCTTCCCAGGGGAAGAGGGGTTCACACTCATGACGAGCCTCAATGCCGATCACCACCTGCCCCCCGGTCTCGGAAAGCTGCTTGTCGGTGACCACGTCTCCACCGGTTTGGCGGGCTTCTCTCGAAGGACGATCTCCTGGCGATACCCCGTCGGCAGGGCGATGAGCACCAGGTCGGCGCCGGGACTCGCAGCATCCGGGTAGGTCGCCTTGTTGCTGCTCGGGTCCGCCACCACGGCAGACCGCAGTGGCTCTTCTCCCTGGTACGGCAGGCCGGGTCGGCGTGCCCTGGGCGATGGGCGCACCATAGACTCATGGAACGTGACTAAGCCGCGTATCCCCAATGTCCTGGCCGCCCGCTACGCCTCCCCTGAGCTGGCGCGTCTGTGGTCTCCCGAGCACAAGGTCGTCGCCGAGCGGCGGCTGTGGCTGGCGGTGCTGCGGGCGCAGGCGGAGCTGGGCGTGACGGTGCCCGAGGGCGCGGTCGCCGACTACGAGAAGGTCGTCGAGGACGTCGATCTGGCCTCGATCGCCGAGCGGGAGCGGGTCAGCCGGCACGATGTGAAGGCGCGTATCGAGGAGTTCAACGCGCTGGCCGGGCACGAACAGGTCCACAAGGGGATGACCTCGCGCGACCTGACCGAGAACGTCGAGCAGCTCCAGATCCGCGACAGCCTGCTGCTGGTGCGCGAGCGCACGGTGGCGCTGCTGGCCCGGCTGGCGACGCTGGCCGAGGAGCACGAGGCCACGGTGATGGCCGGCCGTTCCCACAACGTGGCGGCGCAGGCGACGACGCTGGGCAAGCGGTTCGCGAGCGCGGCCGACGAACTGCTGGTGGCGTACACGCGGCTGGAGGAGCTGATCGCCCGCTACCCGCTGCGCGGGATCAAGGGCCCGGTCGGCACCGCCCAGGACATGCTCGACCTGCTGGGCGGCGACCGTGAGAAGCTGGCCGAGCTGGAGAACCGGGTCGCCGCCCACCTGGGCTTCGAGCGGCGGTTCACCTCGGTGGGGCAGGTGTATCCGCGCTCGCTCGACTACGACGTGGTCACCGCGCTGGTGCAGCTGGCCGGGGCGCCGTCGTCGCTGGCCAAGACGATCCGGCTGATGGCCGGGCACGAGCTGGTGACCGAGGGCTTCAAGGAGGGCCAGGTCGGCTCGTCGGCGATGCCGCACAAGATGAACACGCGCTCGTGCGAGCGGGTCAACGGGCTCACCGTGATCCTGCGCGGCTACGCCTCGATGGTGGGCGAGCTGGCGGGCGACCAGTGGAACGAGGGCGACGTCTCGTGCTCGGTCGTGCGCCGCGTGGCGTTGCCGGACGCGTTCTTCGCCTTCGACGGGCTGGTGGAGACGATGCTGACGGTGCTGGACGAGTTCGGCGCCTTCCCCGCGGTGATCGCCGCCGAGCTCGACCGCTACCTGCCGTTCCTGGCGACGACGAAGATGCTGATGGCGGCGGTGCGGGCCGGGGTGGGCAGGGAGCACGCGCATGAGCTGATCAAGGAGCACGCGGTGGCGGCGGCGCTGGCGATGCGCTCGCGCGGCGCCGCCAACGAGCTCCTGGACCGTCTGGCCGCCGACGAACGTTTCCCGCTGGACCGCCCGGCCCTGGACGCTCTCCTGGCCGACCGCGTCTCCTTCACCGGCGCCGCGGCCGACCAGGTGGAGTCGGTCTCGCAGCGGGTGGGCCACGTGGTCTCGGCCCACCCGGAGGCGGCGGCGTACCGGCCGGGTTCGATTCTGTGATCCACGAGCTCACCTCACCGGCGCAGGTCAGGGCCGCGTGCGGCGACGACGACCTGCTGATGTGGGCGGCCCAGGGCCTCAGGCCCGGCGCGCGGGCCTGGTCGCTGGGCGACGCGGTGGTGACGGCCGCACCGGACCTCGCCCGTCGCGCCCGCCTGGCAGTTTCCGGCGGTACGGCGAGCGCCGTCCCGCTGGTCCGCCACGCCCTGGCCGAACTGGGCCCTGCCTACCGCCCGCTGGGCGAGACGCGGACGATCGCCGAGGTGGCGGCGAAGGTCGAGGGGATGGAGGTGGCGGGCGAATTCTCCTGGATGAGCCTGCTTCGCGAGCCTGCTGTCCCCGTTCCGGCCGACGAGCTTGAGGTGGGCTGGCTGCCCGGCGAGGCGTCCCCGGAGGTGGCGGCGCTGCTGACGGACTTCGCTCCGGAGTCCTACGCGGTGCCCGGCGCCGCCGGGGTGACGCGGTGGGCGGGCCTGCGGGCGGAGGGCAAGCTGGCCGCGGTGGCGGCGGACGCGTGGAGCGCGCCGGACGTGGGCTTATTGGCCGGGGTCGCGACCGCTGGGCCGTTCCGCGGGAGGGGGCTGGGCGAGCGGGTGTGCCGGTGGGTGTCACGGGAACTGGTGTACGCCTACGGCCGGGTGGCCCTGATGGTCGACGACGACAACGGGCCGGCCCTGGGCGTCTACACCCGAATCGGCTACACCCGCCGCGGAATCGCAGCAGCCGGCATCACCCCCTGACCCCGGTTCGGCAGGGGCCGGGACGGCCGGGGTATCGGTTGGGGTTCCCGGTCGGGTGGTTGACGGGCGCCGTTGCGGCGCCCGGCCCGTCCGGCGTGAGAAGCGATCCCCCCGACCTGCGCGCGCCGACATCGGCGGGTGGGGTGGGGGTGGCGGAGCCGTAAAGGATGAAAAAGGGGCTCAGGGCCCTTCGAGGGCGTACTGCATGACGCGAAACTTCGCCTGGGCCTCGGCGAGTTCGAGGGCGGGGTCGCTGGTGGACATGATGCCGCCGCCGGCGAACAGGCGGGCGCGGCGGCCGCTGATCTGGGCCGAGCGCAGGGCGATACCCCACTCGCCGTCGCCGTGGGCGTCGATCCAGCCCACCGGGCCCGCGTAGCCCGCGCGGTCCATGCCCTCGAGTTCGCGGATCACGTCGATGGCGGTGTCGGTGGGAGTGCCGCCGACGGCGGCCGTGGGGTGCATGGCGGCCACTACGTCCAGGACGGAGGCGCCGTCGGCCAGGCGGCCGGTCACGTGGCTGGCCAGGTGCTGGACGTTGGGCAGCACGAGGAGTTCCGGCTCGTCGGGGGTCTGCAGGGCCGAGCAGAGCGGGGCCAGCGTGTCGCGGACACTGGCGATCGCGCACTCGTGCTCGTGCCGGTCCTTGGCGCTGGCCAGCAGCGCGGCGCCGCGGGAGAGGTCGTCGGAGGGGCTGGTGCCGCGCGGGGTGGTGCCGGCCAGGACCAGGGATTCGATCTCCTGGCCGGTGCGCCGGATGAGGAGTTCCGGCGTGGCGCCGACCATGCCGGCCACGGAGAAGGTGTAGCAGTCGGGGTAGCGGGTGGCCAGGCGCCCCAGCAGCAGCCGGATGTCGATGGCGCGTTCGGCCGTGGCGAGCAGGTCGCGGGCCAGGACGACCTTCTCGAGTTCGCCGTCGCGGATGCGCTGGGCGGCGCGGGCGACGATGGTCTCCCATTCGGGTGCGGTGAGGCTGCCGTCGCCGTAGCTGATGCGGCCCGGGGTGCGGATCGGGCTGAAGCGTTCGAGGGGGGCGTCGCCGATCGTGGTGAGCCACGCGTGGCCGTCGCGGCGGGCCAGGATCGCCTGCGGGACGACGAGGACGGAGCCGGGGGAGTCCTCGTCGAAGGTGAAGGTGCCGAACGCCACGGGCCCGGTGCCGGGGGTGCCCACGTCGTCGCGGACGGCGGCGTGGCCGAAGACGTCGGTCAGCCACTCGCGGGCCCAGGCGAAGCGCCCGGGGCCGGGCGGAACGGCCACGCGGGCGGCTTCTCCCCAGCCGACCAGTCCTTCTCCATGCCGGATCCACGCGTAGGGCGCGGTCTTCGGCAGGGATTGCAGCAGGTCGCCGGGGTCGCCTACCGAGGTGGTGCGAACCGGCAGAGGGCGGGTGATTCCGAGCGCGACACTCACTCAAGACACTCTATGCGGGAACTGAACACGTTCGACTCCCGGCCCCGTGAATGACCGGTTACGGACCATGAACACGAAAATTTTCGCGTGTTGCGGATCGGGCGTGTCAAGCGGCGATGCGAAGTGGGTGTGGTGCGGGCCGTTCGCCTGGCCGGGAGGCAAGGGCCGATCTACCTTGTGTCCATGATCACGCCTTTGGCCGCGGTCGCGGTGCTGGTGTCTGGGTCGATCGTCGCTCCGGTTCCGCAGGTCATGGCGGCGCTTGGGGATTCGATCACGTCGGGGTTCAACGCGTGCGGGTGGTACGTCTCGTGCACGTCGCGTTCGTGGGCGGCGGGCAAGGACCCCGCGGTCGGCAGTCATTTCACCCGGCTGGGGATGAAGGACGGCAATCTCACCTTCGCGGTGCCGGGCTCGACGAGCGCCGACCTGCGCGCTCAGGTGGGCAAGGCGGTGGCGGCCGACGCGGAATATGTGACGATTCTCATCGGCGCCCAGGACGTGTGCGCGGGCACCGAGAAGACGATGACGCCGGTGCCGGTGTTCGAGCGGCGGATAGCCGAGTCGCTGGCGGCGTTGCGGGCGGGGCTGCCGGGGGCGCGGGTGTTCGTGGCCACGATTCCGGACCTTCGGCGGCTGTGGCAGGCGGGCAAGGACAACCCGATCGCGCGGACGTTCTGGACGCTGGGGCGGATCTGCCGGCCGATGCTGGCCGCGCCGGACTCCACCAAGCGCAAGGACGTGCAGCGGCGGGCGCGCGTGCGGGAGCGGGTCGTGGACTTCAACCGGGTGCTGGAGCGGGCCTGCGCCGGTTACGGCCCCAACTGCCGCAGCGACGGCGGGGCGGTGTTCTCCTTCCCGTACACGCTGGATCACATCAGCAAGTGGGACTTCTTCCATCCGAACGCGGCGGGCCAGCGGGCGCTGGCCGAGCAGACGTTCAAGCACGGCTTCGACTGGACGGACGCGCGCCGGCAGGGCTAGCGGCACTGGTCGAGCATGGTCTGCTTGTCGGCGCGGGTGACCGGGATGTCGTACTTGACGGCGACCTGGGCGAAGCGGGTGACGTAGGCGCAGCGGATGCGGCGCTGGGGCGGCAGCCAGGCGGCGGGCCCCGATCCGTCCTTCTCCTCGTTGGCCCGGCCGTCGACGGGCAGGAGGTTGAGGGGGTCGTTGGCGAAGTCGAGGCGCTTGGACTTCGGCCAGGACTTGGCGGCCATGCGCCAGCCGTAGGAGAGGGGGACGACGTGGTCGACCTGGATCTCGTCGGCGTCGGAGACGCGCCAGTGGATGTCGCGGCCGGTGTAGGGGTCGGTCAGGGTTAACGACAGGACGGTGCAGCCGGCGCGGACGACGTCGCGGCCGTCGCGGGCCAGCAGGTCGTCGCGGGTGCGGCAGCCGTTGCCTGCGTAGGGGACGCCGGGGGCGGAGTCGGCCCAGTTGCCGCCGTAGTTGGTGCGCTGGTAGCCGGTGCTGGAGCCGCGGTCCTTGACGCGCAGGCGGGAGATGAGGGCGCGGGCGTCCTGCTTGTCGGCTTGGCTGGTGAGGGGCGCCAGGCCGGTGCCGGTGCCGGTGGTGTTGGCCAGGGGGCTGGTGGCGGTGCCCGCCTGGGTGCGGTTCGTGGTGCCGAGCAAGGAAACGATCATTACGCCGCCGGCGAGAAGGGCGACCGCGTCCCGTGTGCTCAAGGAGCCTCCGTAGGCTTGGCCTCTTCTCGGTGAATTCCCATGATCGCCTGCTTTGACACGATGAAGGAGGGTGTTGTGGGGCAGTGGCGGGTTCTCGGCGCGGTCTCGGCGGGTGGGGTGGCTGGGTCGCTGGCCCGGTTCGGGCTGCAGACGTGGTGGCCGTCGGTGTGGGCGACCCTGGTGATCAACGTGGCGGGCTGCCTGCTGATCGGGATGCTCATGGTGGCGGCGCCGCGGATGCACCGGCTGGCGCGGCCGTTCCTGGGGGTCGGGGTTCTGGGGGGTTTCACGACGTTCTCGGGTTATGTGGTGGATGTGCGGCTCCTGACGGGGGAGGGGCCGTTCTGGCTCGCGCTCGTCTACCTCGTGGGGACGATGGCGGGCGCCGTCGTGGCGACCTGGTCAGGGGTACGGCTCGCGCGCCTGCTGGCCCGGCGGTGGGCCGGATGAACGTGCTGCTGGTGGCGATAGGGGCGGCGGTGGGCGCGCCGACGCGGTTCCTGCTGGACCGGGCGGTCCAGGGCTGGGTGGCGGCGCGCGGCTGGTCGGGCCCGGTGGTGTTCCCCTGGGGGACGCTCGTGGTGAACGTGGTCGGTTCTGCGGTGCTGGGGTTCCTGGTGGCCTGGCCCACGGGTGAGGGGCTGATGGCGCTGGCGGGCACCGGGTTGTGCGGGGCGCTGAGCACCTATTCGACGCTGGGATATGAGACGCTGCGGCTGGCGGAGGGCGGCGCGGGGCCGGCGGCGGCGGGCAACGCGGTGCTCAGCGTGGCGGCCGGGCTGGGCGCCGCCGCGGCGGGGGCGGCCCTCGCGCACGCCTGGTCATGAAGACGCACACCCGGTCGTGAACAGGCACGTGTGATCGTGACGAACGCACGCCTGGTCGTGACGACGCACGGCCGATCGTGAAGAGTTAGCGTGTAATCCTGTAAGCAACGAAGGAGCGCGCGATGGCGGATCCCCTCGACGCCTACTCTCAAGTGGTCTCCTCCGTCGCCGCGGAGCTGCTGCCCAAGGTGGCCGGCGTACGGGCGGGACGCAACAGCGGCTCGGCGGTGGTGTTCACCTCCGACGGGTTCCTGCTCACCAACGCGCACGTGGTCGGCTCCTCGCGGGCCGGCACGGTGGCCTTCGCCGACGGCACGGTGGAGGAGTTCGCGGTGGTCGGCCGCGACCCGCTGTCGGACCTCGCGGTGATCAGGGCGCAGGGGCCCACGCCCGAGCCCGCGGTCCTGGGCGACAGCGACAAGCTCGTGGTCGGGCAGCTCGTCGTGGCGGTCGGCAACCCGCTCGGGCTGGCCGGGTCGCTGACGGCCGGCGTGGTCTCGGGGCTGGGCCGTTCGCTGCCGGCGCGGGCCGGGTCGGCAGTACGGATGATCGAGGACGTCATCCAGACCGACGCCGCCCTGAACCCGGGCAACTCCGGCGGCGCCCTGGCCGACTCGCGGGCCCGGGTGGTGGGCGTGAACACCGCGGTGGCCGGGATGGGGGTGGGGCTGGCCGTACCCATGAACAGCACGACGCGCTCGATCATCGCGGCGCTCATCCGCGACGGAAGGGTACGGCGGGCCTTCCTCGGCCTGGTGACCTCGCCCGCGCCGCTGCCGGAGCCGCTGCGCAGGCGCACGGGGCAGGCGGCGGCGTTGCGGGTGGTGGAGGTGGTGGCGGGTTCGCCCGCGGAGCGGGCCGGGCTGCGGGGCGGCGACCTGGTGCTGAGCGCCGGCCGTACCCCGGTGGGCGACGCGCAGAGCCTGCAGCGGCTGATGTTCGCCGACGCGATCGGACGCCCGCTGCCGATCACCGTCTACCGCAACGGCGCGCTCGTGGACGTGATCGCCGAGCCGCTGGAGCTGACCGTCTGACCGGCCGCCTCCCGGAGGAACGGCCGGTCGGAAAGGGGTTACGCGACGGGCTTGGGCTTGGGCACGTAGGTGCCGTTGCGGCGGGCCAGCAGTTCTTCCAGCAGGTCGTCCCAGATGCGGCCGACCGCGTCCACGTCGTAGGTACGGGCGGTCTCCAGGGCGCCGGCGGCCAGGGAACGGCGCAGCTGCTCGTCCTCGATGACGCGCAGGATCGAGGCGGCGAGGTTGTCGTTGGTGCGGGGCTTGACCAGCAGCCCGTCGACCTCGTCGCTGATCATCTCCTTGGGCCCGTGGGGGCTGTTGAAGCTGACGATGGCGAGCCCCTTGGCCATGGCCTCCAGGATCGTCATGGGGAAGCCCTCGTGGCGCGAGCTCAGCACGAAGATCGAGGCCTTCTCCAGCTCGGCGCCCACGTCCTGCGTGGGTCCCGGCAGCTCGACCTTGTCCTCCAGGCCCGCCTCGGCGATCTGGGCGCGCAGGTTGTCGAGCTGGGGCCCGTCGCCGTAGATGCGCAGCTTCCAGTCGGGGTGGGCCTTGGCGATCTGCTCCCACGCGGTGATGAGGCGGTGGAAGCCCTTGAGCCGGGTGATGCGGCCGACCGCGATGACGAGCTTGGCGTCGAGCTTGGCCTGGCCGCCGGTCATGGGCGGCACCGCGTTCGGGATGCGTACCAGCCGTCTGGGCCGCTTCGGCAGGGTGTTGCGGTAGTCGCGCAGGTCGGCCTTGGTGAGGGTGACCAGGGCGTCGAAGCGGCGGTAGCGCCACTTGATGAGCTCCTGCAGGGCCTCGGGCTTGGCGTTGAGCCCGACGTGCTCCTGCGCGACGGTGATCACGTTGGGGTTGGCGAGCTGCGCCATGGCCAGGTTGAGGCCGGGGCGGGTGCCCATGAGGACGCCGGTGTCGAGCGAGCGGATGTAGCGGGCCAGCTGCAGGTCGGTCCAGGCGTTGAAGCGGTGGGCGGCCGACTCCCCCTCGGGGATCAGGCGGCTGGGCATCATCGACAGCATCGCGCGTACGCCGCGGCGCGGCTTGAGCCGGTCGTCGAGGAAGCGGAACCTCACGCGTTCGTCGACGGGGAAGAACGGCCGCTCGGCCTCCTTGAGGATGGAGACGATCTCCACGTCGCGCCCGGTGGCGGCCAGGTAGCTGGCCAGGTTGAACACCGTTCTGATCGTGCCGCCCATGCCGTTGGCGTGCAGGAGCAGGATGCGGATCGTGCCGATGGAGGGAGGCGGCGCGTTGCGCTGCCTGCGCCGGTTGTATCCCCTGTACAGCCGGGCGGCCGCGGCCTTCCCTTTGCGTGCCAGTGCGCGCACCTTGTCCTTGTCCCCTCGTCCGGTGTCATGACACACGTGGCCGGTGACGGAAGGTTCCCGCCACCGGCTCCAGGATCTGTGTAGCCGGGGCAGCACCGATGTCCCCGTGGCACTGCCCCTTCTATGACCTTTTAGACGCTGTTCACCCCGTCAAGGTTGCACGCGAGTTGCCGGTGTGTGCGGGGGTTTGCGTTCGAGCAGGTCAAGGGCGGTGTCGATCGCCTTCTCCAGTTGGGTGTCGATTCCAGCCGCGTAGTCCTGCGGGGTGATGTCGACCTCGATGTCGGGGTCGGTGCCGTAGTTCTCCACTTTCCAGCCGACGTCGTCGAAGGCGAAGGAGAACTCCGGCTGGGTGGTGACGGTGCCGTCGGCCAGCCGGTGGCGCGGCCAGATGCCGACGACGCCGCCCCAGGTGCGCTTGCCGATGAGCGGGCCGAGGCCGAGGAGCTTGAAGGTGTGGCTGAAGATGTCGCCGTCGGAGGCGGCCCACTCGTTGGTGATGGCGACCAGCGGGCCGCGCGGGGACTCGGCCGGGTAGGGCTCGGGGTGGCCCCAGCGCGGGTAGTCGTAGCCCAGGCGGCGCCGGGCCAGCTTCTCCAGCAGCAGGGCCGAGACGCTGCCGCCGCCGTTGAAGCGGACGTCCACGACGAGGGCGTGCCGGTCGTACTCGGCCAGGAAGCCGCGGTGGAACTCGGCGAACCCGGTGGTGCTCATGTCGGGGATGTGCAGGTAGCCGATGCGGCCGGCCGAGCGCTGGTGGCAGCGGGCCCGGTTGAGGTTGACCCAGTCGCGGTAGCGGGCGGGCCCTTCGTCGGCGATGGCCCTGACGGTGGCGGTGAAGGTGTCCTCGCCGCGGCGCAGCGTGAGCTCGACCTCCTGGTCGGCCTGGCTGACCAGCCGTTCGTTCGGGGTGGTCTCGGCGCCGATGGGGTGCCCGTTGATCGCCAGTACGGCGTCGCCCGGCCGTACGTCGAGGCCCATGCGGTTGAGCGGCGAGGTGGCCTCGGGGTCCCAGGGGTCGCCGGTGACGATGGCGCCGATGTGGTAGACGCCGTCGCGGTAGTCCCAGTCGACGCCCAGCTTGCCCTGGCTGTAGTCGGGACCCGGGCGGTACTCCCCGCCGCTCTCGTAGGCGTGGCTGGTGGCGAGCTCGCCGTGCAGCTCCCACAGCAGGTCGGAGAATTCGCCCCGGGTGCTGACGCGTTCGACGAGGGGCAGGTAGCGCTCGTAGACGGCCTGCCAGTCGACGCCGGACATGTCGGCGGTCCAGAAGTTCTCCCGCTGCAGGCGCCAGGCCTCGCGGAACATCTGCCGCCACTCGTGCTCCGGCCAGACCGAGACCTTGACGCGGGCCAGGTCGATCCAGCCGCTCTCCCGGCTGGGCGGGTCGTCGTCGTGCTCGGGGACCTCTCCGGCCTTGACCACGCGGAGCCGGGCGTCGGCGCGGTAGAGCAGCGTCTTGTGGTCGCGGGCGAGTTCGAGGTCGGTGACGTCCTCCGCGAACGTCTCGTTCTTGGCCTTGGCGAAGTCGTACAGGTGCAGGACGGGTTCGCCCTCCAGCGGGCTCGACAGGATGAGCGCCTTGCCATGCAGGGCGGCGATGCGCTCGTAGCGGCCCTCGGGCAGCGGGAAGGCGGTGACCCGGTGGATCAGGCCCTCGGCGTCGACCTGGAGGGGCGGGGGGTCCTCCTCCTCGTCCTCCTCCTCGTCCTTGGTCTCCAGCGGGCGGGGCTGGGGGACGAAGGGGTCGGGCGCGTCCTCCTGCAGGGCGATGGCGTACGGGCGGGTGCCGAGCGGGAAGCCGAGATCGAACTGGAGCTGGTCCCAGACCGGGGAGAAGGTGCGCTGGCCGATGAAGTAGAGGTAGCGGCCCTCCGGGTCGAAGCAGGGCGCACTGTCCTCCAGGATGGGCTCGCTGGCCTGGACGATGCGGCCCGACTCCGGGTGGTGGAGCTTGATGGCGGTGGTCTGGGCGTTGAGCGGGCTGGCGTAGGCGAGCCAGGTGCCGTCGGCCGACCAGGCGGGGTCGTGCGGGCCGGCGTGGGGGTTGGCCTCGACCAGCGTCGCCTGGCCGGTGCCGAGGTCGAGGAGGTGGAGTTCGCCCCGGTGGTTGGTGACGGCCAGGCGGTCGTGGGCGGGGTCGGGGACGAGTTCGTTGATGCGGCCGAGCTCGGCCAGCGCCGTGCTGGAGCCGGGGCCGAGGAGGGTGACGGTCTCGTCGCCGTCGGCGCCGCTGGCCGCCGCGACCAGCCGCTCGCCGTCGTTGAGCCAGGTCAGGTGGCGGTAGCGGACGCCGTGGGGCGCGCCGTGCTGGCGGACTGGGCCCTCCCAGGCGGCCATGGTGTAGGCCTTGCCGCGGGTGGTGAGGGCCAGGGTGGTGCCGTCGGGGCCGAGGGTGGCGCTGTCGAGGTAGTCGGCGGCCTCGACGAAGCGCCGGTTGCGCTGGGTGCGGGAGGAGGCCAGGCGCACGTCGATCTTCCGCGCATGGTCGGCGCCGGGAGGGAGGAGGTAGAGGTCGGCGCCGGCGTGGTAGACGAGGTGGTGGCCGTCGCTGGTGAGGTTGCGGGCGTAGTAGTCGCTGTGGTGGGTGTGGCGCCGGAGGTCCTCGCCGGTGGGGGTGCAGGAGTAGACGTTGCCGGTGCCCTCGTGGTCGGACAGGAAGGAGACGCGCTCGCCGCTCCAGCAGGGTGAGGCGAGGTTGCCGGGCAGCTTGATGAGCCGGCGGAAGTCGCCGTGGCCGTCGGGGTCGATCCACAGGTCGCCTGCGGTGCCGCCCCGGTAGCGCTTCCAGCGGGCGGGGTCGGCGGTGTTGCGGCCAAGGACGATCATGTGGTGCGGGCCGTACGCGATGGAGTTGGCGGGGCCGTACGGCAGGCGCTGCGGGACCCCGCCCGGGGCGACCCGGTGGAGCCATTTGCGGCCCTCGAAGGGCTGGCCGGCGTCGCTGGCGTACAGGATGCGGTCGTCGTGGTCCCAGCCGGTGACGGTACAGCGGGCGCCGTGGTAGGTCAGGCGGGTCGCGGCGCCGCCCTCGGCGGGCATGACGTAGACCTCTTCCGGGCCTTCCTCGCGGCCGACGAAGGCGAGCTGGTCGCCGCGCGGGGAGATGCGCGGGTATCCGGCCTCGGCCAGCCCGGCGGTGAGACGGAACGCGCGCCCGCCCTGGGCGGAGACCATCCAGAGGTCGTCCTCGGCGGCGAAGACGACGACGTCTTGGAAGATGGCGGGAAAGCGCAGGTAGGCGGGCATCGTCTCTCCGTGGTCAGACAGCCGGGACGTGGTGTCCCGGCTGTCTGATCCTTTCAGTGCCGGTGACTCTTATGCTTCTTCCACCGGCTTGCGCGTTTCCTGGCGCTTGGCGGCCTTGGCCTGCCTGGTGGCCTTGATGGTGGCCTTCTTGGCCTTGCCGGACTTGGCGGCGGGTTTCTTGCGCTGCTCTGCCATTGCTCTCTTCCCCCGATGTACTCGCGACGTATTCGTGATGCCCGATGCGACATCAACGCCGTTAATACCCACTTACTCCATAAATCCGACATTTCGCCTGTGGGTGGGCATGGCGGGACGCGGGGCCGTACATCTGAATCAGAACGCCAGGGCGGCGGCCTCGTTGCGGAGTACGAGGATGAGCAGCGTGGCCACGAGCGTGGCGATGAGCAGCCAGCTGATCATGATGATGATCGTCGAGCGGCGCGGGCGGCGGCGGGGGACCGCCTCCGCGTTGGCCCTGGCCTCGCTGCGCCGGGCGCGCTCGTTGAACGACTCCAGACGCGCGACGAGCCGCGGGTCCTCGTCGACGAGGTGGCGCTCGATCTGGGCCAGCAGCCTCTCCTCGTCCTGCGACCAGGCCATGGTGCACCTCCGGAACGCAAGCTCTGTTCCGACTTTCTGCCCAACCATGAAGATCATTAGCCGTGATCTTGCCCAGTAATTGTACGCTCTTTTCCTTTGCAATCACTGTCGAACCTCTGTTCTAATCATGTCATGCGCTGGGACAACCTGCGGCTCACCGGGGCCGACGACCGTGATCCTGCGGTGCCGCTGTTCGCCGAGGAGGCGGTGACGCGGAGATTCGACACGCCCGAATTCCGGGGGATGACCTTCTTCGAGGTGCGGGCCCGCTCGATCATCAGCCGCGTCCCCGCCACGAGCCGCATGTCGTTCCAGCACACGATCAACCCCTACCGGGGCTGCTCCCACGCCTGCCGCTACTGCTTCGCCCGCAACACCCACACCTACCTCGACCTGGACGCCGGCCTCGACTTCGACTCCAAGGTCGTGGTGAAGGTCAACGCCGCCGAGCTGACCCGCCGCGAACTGGCCGCGCCCCGCTGGCAGGGCGGGCACGTGGCGATGGGCACCAACGTCGACTGCTACCAGCGGGCCGAGGGCCGGTATCAGCTGATGCGGGGGATTCTGGAGGCGCTGCGCGATGCGGCCAACCCGTTCTCCATCCTCACCAAGGGCACGCTCATCCTGCGCGACCTCGACCTGCTGACCGAGGCGGCGCGGGTGACCGACGTGTCCGTCAACGTGTCGGTGGGCTTCGTCGACGAGCGGGCCTGGCGCACCGTGGAGCCCGGCACCCCGCACCCCGCACGCCGCCTGGCCGCCTGCGCCCGCCTCAACGCCGCCGGGATCCGCTGCGGCGTCCTGATGGCCCCCGTCCTCCCGTATCTGACCGACTCCCCGGCCGAGCTGGAACGCACCGTCGAGGCGATCGCCGTGTCAGGCGCGGTGCACGTGACGCCCCTGGTGCTGCATCTGCGACCGGGGGCCAGGGAGTGGTACCTGGGATGGCTGGCCAGGGAACACCCGCGCCTGGTGCCGCGCTACCTGGAGCTCTACGGCAGAGGCGCCTACGCGCCCCGCGCCTACCAGGAGCGCGTCACCGCTCAGGTGAAGGATCTGGCCCGCCGCCACGGCATCGGCGGATCCGGCCCCGCCGGACCCCGCCGCCTCGCCAGGCGCGCCCCTGCCAAGCCCGGACCGGACGCCGAACAGCTGACCCTCCTGTAGTCACGGCCGGGCTTCGGCGCGGTACTCGCCGGGCGTCAGCCCGTACCACTGACGGAAGGCCAGGTGGAAGCCGACCGGCGTGCCGTAGCCGACGCGTTCGCTGATGCGGTTGTGCGGCAGCGCGGTCTCGGACAACAGGCGGGCCGCCTCCTGCATGCGGCGGGCGGTCAGGTGGCGCATGGGCGCCTGGCCGACCAGGCGGCGGAACGTCGCGGCGAAGGCGGAACGGGACATGCCCGCCTGGGCGGCGAGCGTCTCCACGGTCCACGGCTCGGCGAAGCGGGTCTGGACGGTGTGCAGCGCGGCGGCCACGCCCGGATGGCGCAGCGCCTCCAGGACCGCCGCGCCCGCAGGCAGCGCCGAGCCGGGGGCGTCGAGGGCGGCGCGCAGCGCGAGGACGAAGACGAGTTCGAACGCGCGCAGGGCGACGAGCCGGGCGCCGGGCGCGGCGGTGTCCCATTCGCCGGCCAGCCGCTCCAGCGTCGCGCCCAGCAGCGGATGGGCCCGCAACCGCGCGCTCTCCAGCACGAACAGCGGCGGCAGCGCCTGGTAGAGGGGAGCGGCGGCGGCACGGTCGTAGTGCAGGCCGCCGCACAGCATGACGGTCCGCGCGCCCGGCCCGTCGATCTCGACGGTGCGCACGCCGCCGGGCTGGCGTTCGGGAAGGACCCCGCTCAGCGGTACGGTGGCCCGCCCCGGCCGGTCGGCCAGCCGGTGGGCGCTGCCGTGCGGGAAGACGGCCAGGTCGCCGGCGGCCAGGGTGACGGGCGGGTGGCCGGGCAGTTCGACGGTGCACGAGCCCTGGTCGACGTAGTGCAGCAGGGCGCAGCTCTCCCGCCGCCCGGCCACGCCCCAGGGCGCGCGGGCCTGCCAGCGGCTGTGGAAGACGCCGTGCAGCCGCAGCGGGGCGAGCAGGTCGCTGAGCAGGTCCCCATCCACCGGACGATCCTTAAAGATTGTGAGAGCGTGCTTTATGGAGCGTATCCCGTGAGCCGGGCAGGCTGTCTCCCATGACCTTCCTTGTGATGAACGCCGCCGGCGCCCAGGGCGGCGCGGTCGCCCGCCGCCTGCTGGCCGAGGGCCTTCCCGTACGCGCCTTCACCCGGAGCGGCCCGGCTCCCGAGGGGGCGCGGCCGTTCACCGGAGACCTGGCCGACGGCGCGGCGGTGAAGGCGGCCTTCGACGGCGTCACCCACGCCTCGGTGATGCTGCCCATGGTCTACGACGCCGGCACCGTGGACCTCTACGTCCGCAACGTGCGGGACGCGGCGCTGGCGGCGGGGGTGCGGCGGCTGGTGTTCAACACCGGCAACCGCCTGCCCGCCGCCGGCACCGGTGCGCCCGCCTTCGAGACCCGCCGCCGCGCCGGGGACGACCTGCGCGCGGCCGGGCTGCCGGTTGTGGAGCTGCGCCCGCCGATCTACCTCGACAACCTGGCCGCCCCCTGGGTGGCGGGACCGCTGGCCGCCGAGGGCGTGCTGGCGTACCCGCTGCCCGCCGACCTGCCCGTGGCCTGGCTGTCGCACGCCGACCTGGCCGCCGCCACCCACGCCGCGCTGACCCTCGACGGGCTGGAGGGCGAGATCCTGAACGTCGGCGCGGCCGAGGCCGTCACCGGCGCGGACCTGGCCGCCGCGATCGGCGCCCGCTTCCACGCCCAGGACCCCGCCGCCTTCGAGGTGGCACTGAGCGCTCTCACCGGCCCGGTCACCGCCGCCGCCGTCGCGGACACCTACCGCTGGGCCGCCGCCGACCGCGCGCTGCTGGCCGCCGACCCCGCCGCGCTCGACCTCCTGGGCGTACGGCCCGCCGCCCCGATCGACTGGCTCACCGGACGGCCCCGATGACGGCGCGGCAGGAGATCGTCCGCCACCACCAGGTGATCGAACGCTGGCTGTCGGGGGAGCCGGGGCAGGGGTTCGAGGAGTTCGACCGGGCGCACGCGGCCGCCTTCACCCTGACCGGGCCCGACGGCCGCACCCTGGAACGGGAGCAGGTGATGCGCCAGGTGCGCGGACTGCGCGGCGCGGTGCCCGGCCTGCGGATCGAGATCCGGGAGGTGCGCGTGGTGGCCGAGGCCGGGCCGCTGCTGGTGGCCGCCTACCAGGAGTGGCAGGAGGGCGGCGCCCGCCGGTCGACGGCCGTCCTCCAGCGAGCGGACGGGGAACTGCGCTGGCTGCACCTGCACGAGACCTGGCTGCACGAGCCCGCGTGATCGTCACGCGCGCAGGGTGGCGCGGCGGGACTGCAGGAACTCGCGCTCCGGCGCCGTCCCCACCAGCGCCAGCGCCTTGCCGTACTCCTCCACCGCCTCTTCCAGCCGGCCCAGCCGCCGCAGCAGCTCGGCGCGCGTCGCCGGGAGCAGGTGATGGCGCGGCAACCGCTCCTCCAGGCCCGCCAGCAGCTCCAGCCCGTCGGCGGGCCCCTGCGACTCGGCCACCGCGACGGCCCGGTTCAGGCGGACCACCGCCGATCCGGTCAGCGCCTCCAGCAGTTCGTACAGCTGGGCGATCGCGGTCCAGTCGGTGTCCTGGGGCAGGATCGCCGAGGCGTGCTCGGCGGCGATCGCCGCCTGCACCTGGTAGAGGCCCGGCGGTCCCGGCCGCAGCAGGCCCAGGGCCTCGGCGATCTCCTCGCGGTGCCAGCGCCCGCGGTCCTGCTCGGCGAGCGTCACGATGCGCCCCCGCTCGTCCAGCCGGGCATCGCGCCGCGCGTGGTGCAGCATCATCAGCGCCAGCAGCGCGCCGACCTCGCTGTCGTGCGGCATCAGCGCGGCCAGCATCCGGGCCAGCGCGATCGCCTGCGCCGCCGGTTCCGTCCGGATGAGGTCCTCGCCCTCGGCCGCCGCGTAGCCCTCGGTGAAGATCAGGTACAGCACGGCCAGCACCCCGTCGCGGCGCGCCACCAGCTCCGGCCCGGACGGCACCCGGTACGGGATGCCGGCCTGGCTGATCTTCTTCTTGGCGCGGGTGATCCGGGCCGCCATCGTCGCCTCGCCGACCAGGAACAACCGGGCGATCTGCCGCGTGCCCAGCCCGCCCACGCAGCGCAGCGTCAGCGCCACCCGCGCCTCCATCGACAGCGCCGGATGACAGCAGGTGAAGATCAGGCTGAGCAGGTCGTCGCCCGCCTGCGGCTCGTCGACCACGAGCAGCGGCAGCTTGCGGGCCGCGACCGCCATGTGGCGCAGCCGCGAGACCGCCCGCCGCCGCGCCGCGGTCAGCAGCCACGCCGGCGGGTTGTCCGGCACCGGCGGCCAGGCCGGCACCGCGGCCGCGAAGGCGTCCTGCAACGACTCCTCCGCCAGGTCGAGGTCACGCAGCTCGGCGGTGAGGATGGCGAGCAGGCGCGCCCAATGCTCGCGGTACGCCTGCTCGACGGCGCTCATCCCGAGTACTCCACCACCGGCCGCACCTCCACGGTCCGCTCCGGGCAGGCGGTCGCCAGCTCGATCGCCTCGTCCAGGTCCTTGGCCTCGATGAGGTAGTAGCCGCCCAGGTGCTCGACCGTCTCCACGAACGGCCCGTCGGTGCGCAGCACCGCCCCTTCGCCCCTGCGCAGGCAGACCGCCTCGCCGGGCGCGCCGAGCTCCTCGCCTTCCAGGTAGGCGCCGCGGCCCTTGAGCATCTCGATGTAGGCGCCGTGGCGGGCGATGCCCTCCTGGATCTGCTCCGGGGTGGCGCTGGCCCAGTCGGCGGCGTTGCCGTACAGCAACAGGGCGTATTTCACGACGCGCACCTCCTGATCTCCACGTCGGACGGCATGGCCGCGGCCAGCTCGATCGCCTCGTCCAGGTCCCGGGCCTCCACGATCTGGTAGCCGGAGATCTGCTCCACGGTCTCGGCGTAGGGTCCGTCGGTGATGAGGACCTGGTCGCCGTTCTTCCTGACGGTGGTGGCGGTGGAGGAGTGGGCCAGCTCGTTGCCGCCGAGGTTCGCCCCGCGCTCGGTGAGCATCGCGGTGTAGGCGCCCCACCGGGCGTAGACGGCGGCGCGCTCCTCGGGACCCGCCTGCGACCACGGCCTCTCATCGCCCACGACGAGCAGCACGTACTTCATGATTTCTCCCTTCGGTCACTGCCATGACGCGCGGGCGGCGCGGGAATCGACAGCGTCCGGAGAAATTCTCGCGGATCGTCGGCGAACAACCTGATCGAACTCGCCTCCCCGGTACGGCCCAGCGGCCGCACCACCGTCACCGGCTCCGACAGCTCCAGCACGAGGTTGGTGCGCGAGTCGACGACCAGTTCCAGGCGCCCCTCGGCCAGGGTGACGAACCCGGAGTCGTGGATCCGGCTCGCGGCCCGCGCCGAGACGATCAGCTCGCGGGGGACGCGCAGGTCGAAGGCGGCTCCTTGGCGCAGCCGTACCTCGTGCTCGCCCACCACGTGCGGCCGCGAGCGCGCGGCGGCGATCATGCCGAGGTTGGCGAGCACGAAGTAGACGTGCGCGACGGTCAGGATCGGCCAGCCCAGCCACAGCTCCAGCGCCACGCCCTCCACCACGATCGCGAACAGGAACATCCACAGCGTGATCGACCCGCCCGCGTGGTAGGGAATGGCCACCTGGCCGGGCCCGACGCCATGGCGCCGGCCCAGCACCCAGTAGCCGAGGCTGGCCAGAGCGCGCAGTTCGTGCGCCAGCATGCGGCGCGCCACCCTCACGGCTTGCTCAGCAGCTTCATGACGCGGCGGATGACGACCGCCTGCCCGGGGCTCAGGTCGGCCATGAAGGCCCGCACGAACGGGTCTTCCTCACCGGGCATAGGCAGGCTGCCTTCGGGGATCAGCTCGCGCGGCGTCAGCTCGATCAGCCGCCAGGCCAGCTCCTCCACCCGCGGGTCGTCCTCGTCGGGGACGATGTCGGCGAACGCGTCGAGTTCGGCATAGACCTGCATGGCCTGGGCGTGGAACTCCGGGTCGGTCTCCGGCAGGGCCAGGACGGGGTCCACGAAGTCGGCCCGCCGGTCGGCGGGCATCGAGGTGTCCAGCAGCGCCAGGAACTCGCGGTCGCGCGCGGCCATGCCGCCGCCGCCCCGGGGCAGCCGGCCGAGGATACGCGCCATGTCGGGTGAGAGGGCGTCGTCGGGTTGCGGGTTCTCCTGCTCCAGCAGGGTGGCCAGACGGGCGCGCCGCTCCCTGATCTCCGCCTCCTGCCGCTCCAGGTCGGCGTCGAGCTCGGTCAGCACCTCGCGCAGCTCGCGGCCCTGCTGGTCGGCCAGCACGTCGCGGATCTCCTCCAGCGACAGGCCCAGCTCCGACAGCCGCCGGATGCGCGACAGGGTGACGGCGTCGCGCAGGGTGTAGAGGCGATAGCCGTTGGCCCGCCGCTCGGGCTCCGGCAGCAGGCCGAGGTGATGGTAGTGGCGCACCGCCCTGGTCGAGACGCCGGCCAGGGCGGCGAGTTCTCCTATCCGCATACCTCTATGAAAAACCTTGACGCTACGACAAGGTCAAGCGGTCATGCTCCGGACCACCAGGAATCCGATGACCATACCGAGGATCATGGTGACGCCGGAGGCGACCGCGGCCCACTTGCCGAGCGACTCGCCCCGGGTGTGGCCGACGATGCCGAGCACGATGCCGATGAGGCCGAACAGGATCGGGATGAACAGCAGCGCGATGGCCGCGAACACGAACCCGATGATCGACAGGATCTGGACGCCGGAGCCGCTCTTGGGCGGGGTGCCGTAGGGGGCCTGGCCGTACGGCTGGTCGTAGGGAGGAGCGGGCCCCGGCTGCTCGGGCGGCGGTGACCACTGCGGCCGGGCGTTGGGATCGTCTGGTGTGGTCATAGGACTGCTCCCTAGGTATGGACCCCCGAAAGTCACGCGTGTCTGGACTTCATCTCACACCGAACGCGCATGTCCTGTCGAGTCTGCGGTGATCAGAGGGCCGGGCAGCGGGCGAGCGTGCAGCACGTCCAGGCGGGAGACGGCCCGCGTCAGCGCCACGTACAGCCGGTTGAGCCCGCGCGCCTCGGCCTCGGCGATCTCGGCGGGCTCGGCGACGATCACGTGGTCGTACTCCAGTCCCTTGGCCGCAGAGGCGGGCACCAGGCTGACCCGGAACGCCGTGTCGCCGCCGGTCCCGGGCTCGACGAGGGTGGCGTCCAGGCCGGCGTCCCACAGTGCCGCACGCAGCCCGTCGACGGCCGGGTCGGCGGCGATCACCCCGATCGAGCCCTCCAGCTCCAGTCCCCGCCGCACCGCCGCCACGACCGCCGCGGGCAGGTCGGCGGTCTCCCGCACGCTCAGCGCGCCGTCCCGGCGGAAGGAACGGGTCGCCGGCACGTCGGCCTCCAGGGCGGCCAGCAGCCGGTTGGCCAGTTCCACGACCGCCGCCGGGACACGGAAGCCGGTGGTGAGCTCGACCGTGCGCGCCGCCGGCTTGCCGAGCGCGGCGAGCTGGGCGGCCCACGCGCGCGCCGCCCACGGCGTGGTGGCCTGGGCCAGGTCGCCGAGGACGGTCAGCGAGCCGTGCTCGCTGCGCCGGGCGATGGCGCGGCACTGCATCGGCGACAGGTCCTGCGCCTCGTCGACGATCACGTGCCCGAAGCCCGCGGGCCGCTCCAGCAGCCCGGCCAGCTCGTCGAGCAGCACCGCGTCGGCGGCCGACCAGCGGGCGCTCTTGTACGAGCGCGGCGGCCGCGCCCAGGTGATCGCCTCGATCTCGTGCGTCTCCAGGACGCCGCCCGCCGCCTTCGCGGGATCGGTGAGCAGGTCGGCCAGCACCTGCTCGGGCTTGGGCGCCGGCCAGACCGCGTCCAGGAACGGCGTGACCTGCCGGCCCATCCGCTTCGTCCAGGCCGCGTTGACGAGGTGCCCGCGCAGCTCGGCCTGCCGGATGACACGCGCCATGATCCGCGAGCGCACGCGTTCGCGCCCGGTCAGGTACGGCAGGCCCTCGCGCCGCGTGTCGTCCACGATGCGCCGCAGCTCGTCCTCGTACACCCGCCACCGCGCCGCCCCGTCGCTGACCACGACCGGTTCCACGGGTCTGGCGATCCGTCCGTACAGCGCCCGGCGCAGCACCTCGGCCATCCGCGCGTCGTGCTTGACCGCCGCGGCGGGCGCCGGGTCGCCGGCCCGGACCTCGGCGCCGCCCAGCAGTTCCTCCAGCGTCGTCTGCTCCACCTCCACCTCGCCCAGCGCGGGCAGCACGGCGGAGATGTAGCCGATGAAGGCCCGGTTGGGCCCCAGCACCAGCACGCCCGAGCGTTCCAGCCGCGCCCGGTGCGCGTACAGCAGATACGCCGCCCGGTGCAGCCCCACCGCCGTCTTCCCGGTGCCGGGCGCGCCCTGCACGCACACCGACTCGCCCACCTCCACCCGCACCAGGTCGTCCTGCTCGGGCTGGATGGTGGCCACGATGTCGCGCATCGGGCCCACGCGCGGCCGTTCGATCTCGGCGGTCAGGATCGCGCCGCCGCCCTGCTCGCCCCGGCCCAGGTCCTCGTCCTCGAACCCGGTCAGCCGCGGCCCCGACCACCCGTAGCGGCGCCGGGTCGCCACGCCCTGCGGGTCGCGGGCGCCGGCCCGGTAGAAGGCGCGCGAGACCGGCGCCCGCCAGTCGATGACCAGCGGCACGCCGCCGTGCTCGCCGGGGATGTGGCGGCGGCCGATGTAGTAGGAGCGGTCGCGGTGCTCGCCCTGGCCGAACGCCAGCCGCCCGAAGAACGGCGGCCCGTCGGGCTCCTCGCCGAGTTCCTTGGCCAGGCTCTTCAGGTAGCGGCCCAGCCGCTCGGCGCTGTAGCGGTCGCCGGCCACGCTCTCGCCGATGATGACGTTCTCGCGCGCCCCCGCCAGCATGCGCCGCAGCCCCGCGCGGCACGTCTCGACGTAGTCACGCTCCTGGTCCAGCGTGCTCATCCAACTCCTTTAACTCGGTTAAGTTATTAACCAGGTTAACATAGTGGCATGACGGGACTTCGCCAGCGCAAGCGGCAGCAGGTACACGAGGCGATCTCGGCGGCGGCCATCACGCTGTTCCTGGAGCGGGGCTTCGACGAGGTGTCCGTGGCCGAGGTGGCCGCCGCCGCGGACGTCTCCAAACCCACGCTCTTCAAGTACTTCGCCACCAAGGAGGACCTCGTCGTCCACCGCATCGCCGACCACCAGGGCGAGGCCGCCCGCGTCGTGCGCGCCGCGGACGGCGACCCGCTGGCGGCCCTGCGGGACCACTTCCTGGCGGGGCTGGCCCGCCGCGACCCGGTCACCGGGCTCAACGACCACCCCGCGGTGCTCGCCTTCCACCGCATGGTCTTCGAGACGCCCAGCCTGGCCGCCCGCGTGGCCGTGTACGTCGCCGCCGACGAGAGCGCCCTCGCCGACGCCCTGGCCGGGCACTACGACGAGCTGTCCGCGGCGCTGCTGTCCGCCCAGGTGCTGGCCGCGCAGCGGGTGCTGGCCCGCCGTACGTGGCTGGAGCTCTCCCGCGGCCGTGCCGCCGACGAGGTCCACCCCGAGGCGGTCGCCGCCGCCGGGCGCGCCTTCCACCAGCTCTCCCTCGCCTTCGCGGTACGGCCCGCCGCCTCCTGAGCCGGGGCGGGGTGAGATCCTGGGCCGGTGTTCGAGGCGCTGGCGGCTTTGGAGGCGACGGTACGGGCCAACCTGGACGGGTTCGAGCGCCGGGCGGCGCCGCCGGTCGAAGGGTTGCGCGCGGCGGCGGTCACGGTGTGCGTGCTGGAGGGGCGCGAGCCGCACCTGATCGTGATCAAGCGCGCGCCGCGCGGGCGCAACGCGGGGCAGTGGGCGCTGCCGGGCGGGCGGCTGGACGACGGCGAGGAGCCCGTGCGGGGGGCGCTGCGCGAGCTGGCCGAGGAGACCGGGATCACCGGGGTGCGGGTGGCGGGGCTGCTGGACGACTTCGTCACCGACTCCGGGTTCGTGATCACTCCGGTGGTGGCGTTCGGGGGCGATCAGCGGGCCGTTCCCGACCCGCGCGAGGTCGCCTCCGTGCACGAGGTGCCGCTGGAGCGGCTGCTGGCCCCCGGTGTGCCGCGCTGGCGCGGGCCTCTGCTGCAGATGCCGCTGGGGCCCGCGATCCTCGTGCACGCGCCGACGGGGGCGATCCTGTGGCAGTTCGCCGAGGTGTGCCTGCGCGGCCGTGAACAGCGCGTCTTCGACGTCGCCCAGCCCGCCTGGACGCGGCGATGAACATCCCTCAGCCCACGCGCCCCGCCACGGCGAGGGGTGTGCCGGACCAGCGTGACGGGGCCGTGCGAAGTTCCTCGCGTTCCTGAGCGTCCGGCAGGGGCGCGGCCGACGCCCACGCGACATGGCAGCCGGGACGCAGCAGCAGGCCCGTCACGCCCGCCGCAAACTTGCCGAATCGGAAAAGATGCGCGATCAGCAAATTCTTTACGCGGGGCAGGGCGGCCGGAAGGCGACACCGGACACGTGCTTGCGCCACTCCGGCTCTGTGATCGCGTCTCCCGACTCCCGGCAGAGCCTGGCCGTGATCAGCGCCGGGTCCACCTCCCACAGCCGCACGTCGCCCCCAGCGCTGGCCAGCATGCCGCCGTCCGCGCTGAAGGCCAGCTCCGTGTAGCTCTCGCCGGGGCTGTTGACCGCCACCCGCAGCAGCGGCGCCGCCGGGTCGGCGATGTCCCAGAGCCACAGCTGGCCCGCCCCGGTCCCCACCGCGAGCATGCCGTCGCGCGGGTCGAAGGCCACCGCGAAGACCCGCCCGTCCGGCCCGGTCAGCGGCGCGCCCGCGAGGACGGGACCGGCCGCGCCGCCCAGCCGCCACAGCCGGATGGTCCCCGACGCGTTGCCCGCGGCCAGCAGCGCGCCGCCGTGGCTGAAGGCGACCGAGCGCACGTCGTCGCCCATCGCGGTCAGGAGCGTCGTCGCCCGCCCCGGCGCGACCGGATCGCGCACGTCCCACAGCGCCACCACGCCGCCCTGCGTCGCCGCCGCCAGCCGCCGCCCGTCCGGGCTGAACGCGACCGCGAAGACCTGCCCCGATCCCGGGTTCAGCGTGGCGAGCGCCCGCCACGTGCGCGCGTCCCACAGGCGCACCGTGCCGTCGTCGCCGCCCGCCGCCAGCAGCGCGCCGTCGGGACTGAAGGCCACACCCTGGACGAGCGCCGACGGGCCGAGCAGCGTGGCGCGGCGCACCGGCCGCGCCGGGTCCGTGATGTCCCACAGCAGGACGGCGTTGCCGAGCCGCGTGCCACCCGCCAGCGTGCGGCCGTCCGGGCTGATCGCCACCGTGCTGCCCATCCGGTCGTACGGCGCCGGCGCGGTCAGCGGCGGGCTCACCGGCGAGGGACGGCGACCGGCCACGTCCCAGAGCCTGATGTCACCCGCGGCGGCGGCCAGCAGGGTGGAGCGGCCGCTGAAGGCCACGTTGTCGATCGGGTGCTCGCTCGCCTCGATCACCGGTCCCGGCAGGTCCCAGACGCGGGCCACGCCGTCGGCGCCGCCGGTGACGACGAGGCGGTCGCCGTTCCTGAACTGCACGGCGGTCACCGGCTCCGGATGCGGCAGCAGACCGACCACCCGCCCGGTGGCCACCTCCCACACACGCGCGCTGTTGTCGGCGCTGCCGACCCCCAGCAGGCGGCCGTCGGAGCTGAACGAGACCACGTTCACCCACACGCTCACCTCGGCCACCAGCGGGCGCCCGAACGGCGCCGGCCGGTCCGGGCGGGTGGTGTCCCACAGCCGTACGGAGCCGTCGTTGCTGCCGACCGCGACCAGGGCGCCGTGGTAGGCGAGGGCGTTGACCCGGCTCGGCAGCGGCAGCGGGGGACCGGCGGGCCGCACGTCGGTCAGGTCACCGGTGTCCCAGAGCCGCAGCGAACCCGCGGTGTCGGTCCCGCTCCCCACCGCCAGCACCCGCCCGTCCGCCCGAAACGCCAGCGCCCGCACCGCGCCCTCCGCCTCTCCAGCGCCCTCCGCGTGTTTCGCGCTCTCTGCGCCCTGTGCGCCTGGTGTGCTGTTCGCGTCTTTCGTGTCCTTGGGGGTGTCCTGGCCTTGTGCGGGGGCCGGGGTGGTGAGGGTGGAGGCGCGCAGGTCCCAGAGGCGGATCGTGCCGTCGCGGCTGCCGATGGCCAGCACCTGCCCGGCCGGGCTGAAGTCGAGCGCGTAGACGGTGTCGGCGGGGCCGCTGATCGGGGCGCCCAGCGGCTTCGCGTGCGCCGGGTCGGACACGTCCCACAGCCGGACGGTGCGGTCCTTGCCGCCGGTGGCCAGGATGCGGCCGTCCGGGCTGAAGGCCACCGCGTAGATCGAGCTGGTGTGCCCGGTGAGCGGCGGGCCGAGCCGTACCGGACGGCGGGGGTCGGACAGGTCCCACAGCAGGACGGCGCTGTCGGTGACGGCGGCGCCCGCGGCGGCCAGCAGCCGCCCGGACGGCGAGGTGGCCACCGCCTGCAGCGCCCGCCCCGGGCGGACCATCCGGGTGGCCGCGGGCGCGCCGGCCGCCTCCACCAGGCCGGAACGCGCCTCGACCGTCGGCGCGAGCCGGTAGGCGGCCACCGCGAGCTGGGCGGCGAGCACGGGGTCCGTGGCGCGCAGCCGCGCCGCCGTCATCGTCATGGTCCGCGAGATCGCCATGTCCCGCGCCTGGTCGGCCTCCACCCTTTTCCATTGGGAGTACGCGGCCAGCCCGCCCGCCAGCACGGCGAGCACGGTCAGGGCGGCGAGCAGCTGGTAGAGGTGGCGGTTCCTGCGCCGGTGCTGCTGGAGGCTCACGTCGAGGAACTGCCGTTCCAGCGGGTTCAGCTCGGCGCGGCGCATCGGGTCGCCGGCCCACTCACGGGCCGCCTCCAGCCGTCCGCCCCGGTAGAGCGCGCCGGGGTCCCGCTCGCCCGCCTCCCACGACTGGGCGGCCTGGGTGAGCTGCCGCAGCACGCGCAGCCCCGCCCGGTCGGCGTCGATCCACGACCGCAGCCTCGGCCACGCCGACAGCAGGGTCTCGTGGCTGATCTGCACGGTGTCGGCGTCCACGGTCAGCAGGCGGCGCCGTACGAAGTGGTCCAGAACCGGCCCCGCCTCGTCGGCCAGCTCGTCCCGCGTGACCCGGCGGCGCGTGTCGGCAGTGTCGGTCCCGATGTGGGTCAGCCGCAGGAACGTCTGCCTGGCCAGCTCCTGCCCGTCGGGCTTCAGCTCGGCGTAGACGGACTCGGCCGTGGCCGCCACCGCCCCCCGCAGGCCGCCGCTGGCCAGGTAGTGCTCGACGGTCATCCTGCGGCCGCGGGAGTTCTCCCAGGTGGACAGCAGTGTGTGCGACAGCAGCGGGAGCGTGCCCGCCTCGTGGGGGGCGATCTCGCGCAGCAGCAGTTCGACCAGCCCGGTGTCGAGGTCGAGGCGGGCGCGGCGGGCCGGGCCCTCGATGGCCTGGCGCAGCTGGTTCTCGGTCATCGGCCCGACCACGAGCTGACGCGTCTGCAGTGCGCCGGCGAGCGCCGGGTGGCGAAGGGCGTGCGGATAGAAGTCCGCGCGCATGCCCACCACGACCGGCGCCGCCTCGGCCAGCTCGGTGAGCTCGCCGATGAAACGCAGCCGTTCGCCTTCCGTGAGCGCCTCGGTGAAGATCTCCTCGAACTGGTCGACGATCACCACCCCGTCGGTCGCTCGCGGGTACGGGCTCTCGCCGGGATTCAGCAGCACCCAGGACGGCAGGGCCGGGATCAGCCCGGCGCGCAACAGCGACGACTTGCCCGACCCGGACGGCCCCACCACCATGGTCAGCCCCGGCGACACCTGGTCGATCAGCCGCCTGGTCAGCTCCTGCCGCCCGAAGAACCAGCCGGCGTCCTCGGGCCGGAAACACTCCAGTCCCCGGTACGGCGGCGCCTGGTCGGCCGAGCGGCGGCCCGGCGCCCGCCGTACGCGCAGCAGCGCCCGCACCCACCGCTCACGCTGCTCCGGGTCGGTCACGCCGCAGGTGAGCAGGACCTTCTCGTACTGGTCGGCCTGCGAGGCCAGCGGCACGTTCGCCCCGCGAAACCATCCGCCCAGCGTGCCGTAGGGGACGTCGACGGCCTTGCCGAGCTCCCTGATCGTCTTTCGCGCCGTGTTGCGCAGAAGCGTCAGCTCGCGAGCCAGATCCTCGCGGGTGGCGACCTGGTCGGGATCGGGATCCTCGCGAGTGGTGGCCCGGCCGGAATGGGGACCGTCGGGGTTGGTGACCCGGTCGGGGCGTGGATCGTCAGGGGTGGTGGCCGCCCGGTCGGGGCGGGACTCCCCGGGGGTGGTGACCCGGTCGGGGTCGGGACGATCTAAGCCATCGGGCATGCCATCCTCCGCGAACCTGGCGCGACATCGCACCCATAGTGGCGGAGCGCCGGGCCTTTTGTGCGGCCTTGTGCGGAGAATTCGTGGCCCGTTGCCGCTCGCCCCGGAGATCCCTTTCGCTGGCCTCGTTCGGTAGCTCACACCTGCTCGACAGCACGGGGAGAGACATGCGCAAACGCATCAAGCGGACCCTGGTCGTGCTCGCGACGACGCTCGCGACGGCCGCGGCCCTGTTCACCGCGAACCCGGCGCCGGCCAGCGCCGACCCCTGGGGGTGGCGCTGGTGCGCCCCCAGCTACGTGATCATCGACTGCGTGGTCAACCAGGCCGGCTCGCAGCCCGGCGCCATCGAACCGCACAACCCGGAGGGGTGGCTCTACGTGCGCTACTCCTCGGTCAACTCCGCATCGTGCTACCTGAACTTCTGGTACACGGACCGGACGACCAACAGGGAGAGCTACTTCGGCGGCAGATGGGCGTTCCCGATCGCCCGATCCACCAAGATCACCGGATTGAACCCGTCGCGGTACTACGACGTCCGGGTCGCGGCCGTCAACTGCACGGCATACGTCCGGGTCCAGAACTACACCTAGCAAGCGGGGGCCGGCCGGGGCGGGAGATCCCGCTCCGGCCGTTCGCTGTGCGCCCCCGTGCGGCTGGTCCACGTGGGCCGTTACGGCGGTGCGTCTGTCCGGCGTGAGAAGCGATCCCCACGATCGGCGCCCGCGCGCGGCGGCGGGTGGGGGTGGGGCGGCTTGCCGTAACGGATGGGCGGCGTGACGGCACGGACACCACAGCGGGACGGTGCCGTGACGGATGGGCGGCGAGGTGCGCTACGAGGCGGCTTTGAGGCTGGCGGCGTACTGGGCGACGTATTCCTGGCCGGAGAGTTTCTGGATGGCGGACATGATGTCGTCGGTCACGCGGCGCCGGTCGCGGGCGCTCTTGTAGTCGCCCTCGAAGCGCATCGGCTCGCCGATCGTGATCCCGATCTTGGCGGGGCGCGGGACCCTGGCGCCGACCGGCATGACCTTCTCGGTGCCGGACAGCGCCACCGGCAGCACCGGCTTGCCCGTCTTGAGCGCCAGCCAGGCCACGCCGATCTTGCCCCGGTACAGGCGGCCGTCGGGGGAGCGGGTGCCCTCGGGGTGGATGCCGAACAGTTCGCCGCGCTCCAGGAGGTCGGCGGCGGCTTCGAGCATGGCCTGCGCGGCGTGGGCGCTGTCGCGGTCGGTGGGCAGGCTGCCGCCGAGCCGCATGAACCACTGGGAGACCGGATTGCCGGAGAAGTACTCGCTCTTGGCGGCGAAGGTCACGTGGCGGGGCAGCAGCGCGGGCAGCAGGAAGGAGTCGATCATCGACAGGTGGTTGGCGGCCAGGATGGCACCGCCGGTCCTGGGGACGTTCGACCCACCCGAGATGTGCGGGCGGCACATGACGTTCGCGAGGGGGGTGGCGGCGAACTTGACCACTTGGTACAGCAACAGGTCTCCTGAATCGATCTCGCTCCGGCGCACCCCACCATAAAGCAGGCACCCCACTCGATGTGCAATATCGATTCGCGTGCGAAATCGTCGCCTGATCAGCGCCGGAGCGGGGCCGGCCCCATCCTCCAACGTTGATCATTCCGCGAGTATTCCGAAACGACGTCTTGTGGATCATGGTTCCGGCGGCGGTCGCGGGTCCTCGGGTCGCCGTTACGGCGAGGCCGGTGCTGTCGTTCCGGAGGCCAGTGCCGCCTGGACGATGCGGATCGCCTCGCCCGCGTCGAGGCCGACGCTGGCGATCACGGCGGCGTAGTCGGCGGCGGCCCGGCGGGCTCGCTCCCGGCCTTCTTCGCCGGCGGACGACACGAACGAGCCGGCCCGCCCGCGGGTCTCGATCAGCCCCGCCTCCTCCAGCTCCCGGTAGGCCCGGCCGACCGTGTTGACGGCCAGGCCGAGGTCGGCCGCCAGGTGGCGGATGGTCGGCAGCCGGGCGCCCACGGCCAGCGTGCGGTCCTGGATCTGCCGGGCGAGCTGAACCCGCAACTGCTCGAACGGCGGCACCGGCGAGGTCGCGTCGATGACGATCATTGAACGATCATGGCCCGCCGGGCCACCGTCGCGCACGACGCCGTCCTGGCGTGGAGCGCGACGCACGCGGCCAGGCTCAGAACGATGAAGGCGAACGCGGCGGCGCCCCACCAGCCGGGCGCGGTGCCGAACAGCACCACCGGAAGCGACCACTGCACGCTCGGCGTGGTGAGCTCGCGGGCGTCTTCGACGCGCATGATGACGTCGGCGGTCAGCGACTCCTCGTCCTCCGCCACGACCGGGAACCTGAGCAGGTGGCGCAGCTGCATGCCGGTGATGGCCGTCGCGCCGAGCAGGCCGATCAGCACGACGACGGCCAGCTGCCGCACGGTGGGGTCGGGCACGGTCAGGGCGCTGGCGGCCAGCGCCATCGCACCGGCGAACGTGGCGATCGCGAAGACGGCGTACGGCCGGCCGAGCACGACCCGCCAGCCGGGCTGGATCGGATGGGCGGCCCGGCGCGACAGCGTCGCGCCCGCTCGCCGGTCGACGCGTCGCACCCACCGGCCGAGCAGGGACTGCGCCAGCAGAAGCCCGGCCACCGACACGGCCAGGGCCAGCAGCAGGAGCGGGCGATACCGCTGGAGGCCGCCGAAGGCGGAAGTGGCGGCGAGGGCGCTCACGATGATCAGCGCGGCCAGGATGACGTACGTGGCCAGGCGGGCGCGTCTGCGGACCGCCAGCCGGCTGGCCAGCAGCGGGGTCGGCCGGGCGCCGGCCAGGTCGTGCTGGGCGAGCCACTCACCCGCCAGCCGCAGGTCGGCCGCACGGCTTCGCGGGTCGGTGCCCGGTAAGGGTTCGCGCGTCACAGCGCCTCCTTTGTCGCAAGCTTTGTAGCAACATAGTGCGACATGCCTTGCGACAAAGTCAACGCCCCGCAGGCTCTTGGCCTCGGGGCGATGGTGGTCGTGCGGGGGCGTCGGCGGCTACGAGGCGGCCTCCAGGGGTACATCGTTGCCGCGCCAGGTGGCGGCCAGCTCTTGAACGGGCAGGTTGAGTGCCTCGCCGAGGCGGACGATCGTGCCGAATCCTGGGGACGGCAGGCGTCCCGTCTCGATCTTGCGCAGGGTCTCCGGCGAGATGCCGGCCGCGGCCGCGACTTCCTCCAGGTCGCGTCCCGCTCGCGCGCGGCGCAACAGGGTGCCGAGACGCCTGCCGGCTTCGATCTGCTCGGGTGTGAGCGGTTGGCGGACCATGCCCCCAGCATAGGGTTGGTATTACTATACCGGCAAGTGTTAGGGTTGCCGGTATAGTAATACCGACTTTGACGCGAGGTTTTCGTGATTGAACTGAAGACGCCTGCCGAGATCCAGCGCATGCAGGTGGCCGGGCGTTTCGTCGCCGAGGTGCTCTCCGAGGTAGGCCGGCTCGCCGAGGTGGGCGTCAACCTGCTGGACCTGGAACGCCACGTGCGCGGCATGATCAAACGGCGCGGGGCGGACTCGTGCTACTGGGACTACGCGCCGTCCTTCGGGCGCGGCCCGTTCCGCAACGTCATCTGCCTGTCCGTCAACGACGCCGTCCTGCACGGCCTGCCACGCGACTACACCCTGCGCGACGGGGACGTGCTCAGCGCGGACCTCGCGGTCGGCATCGACGGCTGGGTGGCCGACTCGGCGCGTACGATCGTCGTCGGCACCGCTGCCGAGGAGGACCTGCGGATCATCCGCGCCACCGAGGAAGCGCTGGAGGCGGCGATCGAGGCGGCACGTCCCGGCAACCGCCTGGGCGACATCTCGGCGGCCGTCTGGGCGGTGGCCCGCGACCACGGCTATCCGGTCAACACCGAGTTCGGCGGTCACGGCATCGGCCGTACCATGCACGAGGAACTCCACGTTCCCAACAAGGGCCGGGCGGGCCGCGGCCTGATACTCCGGCCGGGACTGACTCTCGCGCTCGAACCCTGGTTCGCGCGGACGACCGACCGGATCGTCTACGACGCCGACGGCTGGACCATCCGCTCGGCCGACGGCTCACGCACGGCCCACTCCGAGCACACGATCGCCATCACCGACGACGTCCCCTTGGTGCTCACCCGGCGTGAAACGTAGAACTCCGGAAGACGCCAGGCACGGAAACCGGCTGGCGCGTACGCCCGTCGTCGTAGCCGCCCTACCACCGCCGGATGCCTTCCCCGGTGCGACGACACACCGGTCGGCGGGCGGCGAGGATCGAGGCTCCACTCGCACGATCGTGAGGAGCATCGGGGATGTCATCCCTCATCCGTCATGTCAGCCCTGTCCGGCCGGAGCGGGCCCGCGGCCTGGTCGCCGAGGTGTACACGCAGGTGAACCGGGAGTTCAGCAGCATCGGCCCGGCGGTGATGATGTTGTCGAAGTCGGAGGAGCTGATGGCGGCCGGGTGGTCGCTGATGCGGGAGGCGCAGCTGGCCGGCTCAGTCCCGATGCTCGACAAGGCGGTCGCCGCCCTGGGCGCGGCGCTGGCCAACGGCGTCCCGTACGAGATCGAGACGCTCGTGGTGGTGGTGCGCCGCCTGGGGGCGGGCGCGCTCGCCGACGCCGTCCAGCGTGGTGAAGATCCGGCCGATGTACGGCTCGGCGCGCTGCTTTCCTGGGCTTCCTCCACCGGCGTACGTGAGCCGGGCGAAGCGCCGTTCACCGGCGAGACGGCCGCCGAACTGGTCGGCACAGTCCTTTTCACCCATTTCATTGACCGGGTGGCCGCGGCGATGCTGCCGGCGGGCCTGATGCCCGGCACCCTGAACCCCGAGGACCCGCCGGCGTTCGAGGACGCTCCCGTGCTGCGCGAGCCCACCGGAGAACTGAAGCCCGGCGCCACCCTGGCGCTGCTGGACGGCCTGCCCTCCCGGGAAGAGCCCGCCTGGGCCGAGGGCACCCCGATCGGCGCCGCGTACGCCGCGCTGACGGCGACCGCGGGCCAGGGCGCCGCGCTGCTCTCCCCGGCGGCGTCGGACGTGGTGACCGCGACGATCACCGCCCACCGCGGCCGCCGCGTGCCCGCGGGTGCGTGGCTGGACGAGGCCCTGGCCCCGCTGGAGGGCGGCGGCCGGGCGGGCGCGAAGGTCGCCCTCCTGGCAGGCCTGGCCCCCGACGTCCTCACCGACGAGGACGTCGTGGAGTGGCGGGCCGGCGACCGTCACCTCAGCGACCACTGCACCACCCACCTGCTGGCTTACGGCGTGATCACCGCCGTCGAAGCCATCGAGACCGACATCGCCACCGCGCTCCGTCCGTCAGCGCCTTGAGACGATCTCGCGCGGTGGCAGGTGGTGTGGGCCTGAGCAGCAAAGCAGGCGCCCCACTCGATGTGGGGCGCCTGGTAAGACGTCAAGGCCGCTGTGGCGGTCGCCTCCTCGGCGAGAGGCACAACACGGCTCCAGCCGAACGGTATTCCGTGAAGGCGGTAATTTGCGGCCCGGGGGACACTAACCACAGCGGCCACTCGACTCTAACCGACTTCCGGCACCCTGTATTCCAAGCGGTGCCAAGTGCTGGTCACGTTCTGGCCGGTGGCAGCGGAGAATTCGCAGCTCATCGGACTTCCCGGGCCATCCAGGAAACCTTCAGCTCCCGAACCGGCGCGAAGTCACCCTCGGGCGAACGCGGAAGGCCTGTCTGGATCACCGCACGCGTGAGACGTGGGCGCTCCGGCTCGTGCGCATGGGGTCAGTCCTCCTCGGTGAACACGATCTCGCGACGTCGCCGGATCGCCGGGAGCGCCGCGATGATCAGGGCCGCCACGGCCAGCACCAGCAGCACCGCCGAGATCGGCCGGGTGAGGAAGACGGTCGCGTCGCCACGCGAGATGATCAGCGCCCGCCGCAGGTTCTCCTCGATCAGCGGTCCGAGCACGAACCCGAGCAGCAGCGGCGCCGGCTCGCAGCCGCACTTGATCAGGACGTACCCCAGGAGCCCGAAGAAGACGATCGCGTAGACGTCGTAGGCGTTGAACCCCAGGGAGTAGGTCCCGATCGCCGCGAACAGGATGATCATCGGGAAGAGCACCTGGTAGGGGATGCGCAACATGCGTACCCAGATGCCGATCAACGGCAGGTTGAGCAGGACCAGCAGCACGTTGCCGATCCACATCGAGGCGATCAGGCCCCAGAACAGCGCCGGCTCGTCGGTGATGACGTTCGGTCCGGGGGTGATGCCGTGGACGATGAACGCGCCGACCATCAGCGCCATCACCGGGTGAGCGGGCAGGCCGAGAGTGAGGAGTGGGATGAAGGAGGTCTGCGCCGCGGCGTTGTTCGCCGACTCGGGGCCGGCGACCCCCTCGATCGCGCCGTGGCCGAACTCCTCCCGGCGCTTCGAGACGCGCTTCTCGACGGCGTAGGAGGTGAACGAGGCCAGCACGTGACCCCCGCCGGGGAGTACGCCGAGCGCGGCGCCGAGCCCGGTGCCGCGCAGGATCGGGCCGATGATCCGGCGGCGGTCCTCGCGGGTGGGCCAGAGGTTGCGCACCCGGCCGGCGATGGCGGTGCGGGCGTGCTCGTTCTCCAGGTTGCGCAGGATCTCCGCGACGCCGAACATGCCCACCGCGACCGATACGAAGTCGATGCCGCCGAACAGCTCACGCTGGTCGAAGGTGAAACGCGGGGTGCCGGTGTAGATGTCCTGCCCGACCGTGCCGAGCAGTACGCCCAGCGCGATCATCGCCAGGGCCTTCAGCGCCGAGCCGCGCGCCAGCGAGATCGAGACGATGAGGCCGAGGAGCACGAGCGAGAAGTACTCGGCGGGCCCGAACTGCAACGCGACGCGGGCCAGGGGAGGGGCTGCGACGGCCAGCACCACGGTCGCCACCGTACCGGCGATGAAGGAGCCGACCGCGGCCGCGGCAAGCGCCGCGCCCGCCCGGCCCTGGCGGGCCATCTCGTGGCCGTCGAGGGCGGTGACCGCCGCCGATGACTCGCCGGGCAGGTTGATCAGGATGGCCGTGGTCGAGCCGCCGTACTGCGCGCCGTAGTAGATGCCCGCCAGCATGATCAGCGCCGTGACCGGCTCGAAGTTGAAGGTGATCGGCAGCAGCATCGCCACCGTCGCCGTCGGCCCGATGCCGGGCAGGACGCCGACGGCGGTGCCGAGCAGGACGCCGACGAAGCAGTAGACGACGTTCTGGATCAGCAGGGCGGTCGAGAAGCCCAGGGCGAGATTGTCGAGGAGGTCCATGTCACATTCCCAGCCACGGGCCGATCAACGGGATCCGCAGCCGCAGTCCGACGACGAAGATGACGGTGGCCGCCGCGGTCAGCCCGGCCGTCACGGCCACGGCCGTGAGCGGGCGTACGCGGGTGCTGGCCAGCGCCGTCAGCAGGACGGTCACGGCCGAGGCCGGGACGAAGCCGAGGCCGCGGACCGTGAGCCCGAAGAAGACGAGCGCGGCGGTGATCGCGGCGACGGCCCGCCACGGGATCGGCCCGAACGCGATCAGCTCGCCCGCCACCAGGCCCTTGACGACGATCGCCAGGCCCAGGGCGGCGACGATCAACCCCGCCAGCAGCGGGAAGGCGCCGGGGCCCATCCGCAGCGGGGTGCCCAGCTCGTAGCCGAGCGACCCCGCCGCGAACGCGCCGCCGAGCAGGACGAAGATTCCCCCGGCGAGAACGTCGGGGAGGGATCGGCTGCGCTTCACCTCAGGAGGCCTTGACCCCTGCGTCGGCGATGACCTTGGCCCAGATGCCGAGCTGCTCCTCCAGCTTGGCGCGGTGCGCCTGCGGGGTGGCGTCCTCGGCCTTGACCGGCTCTGTGCCGAGCTTGGCCATCTGGTCGATGACCTTCTGGTCGGCCAGCGCGGTCTTCAACGCCTCCGTCAGCTTCTGCACGACGTTCTGTGGCGTGCCCTTGGGCGCGTACAGTCCGTGCCACACGCTCACCTTGAGGTCGGGCAGGCCCGCCTCGGCGGTGGTGGGCAGGTTGGGCAGGCTCTTGACCCGCTCGGGCGTGGTGACGGCGTAGGCCTTGACCTCGCCGGCGTTGATCTGGCCGCTGGTGTTGGTCGTCTGGTCGCACATGAAGTCGACCTGGCCGCCGACCAGGTCGGTCAGCGCGGGCCCCGTGCCCTTGTACGGGACCTCCTGCAGCTTGACCCCGGTGGCCGTCTGGAACAGCAGGCCGCACAGGTGGGAGGCGGCGCCGACGCCGGCGTTGGCCAGGGTGACCTTGGCGGCGTTCGCCTTCACGTAGGTGACCAGCTCCTGGAGCGTCTTGGGCTCGAAGTTCTTGCTCGCGACGATGGTCATGGGCACCTCGGTGACCAGGCCGATCATCTCGAAGCTCTCCAGCGGCTTGAAGCCGAGGTTGGCGTAGAGGGCGGGGGCCGTGGACATGCCGATGTGGTGCATCAGCACGGTGTAGCCGTCGGGGTCGGCGTTGGCGACCTCGTCCGCGCCGACGGTGCCGCCCGCGCCCTCGACGTTCTGGACGACGATCTTGGCGCCGAGCTTGGCGGCCATCGGCTCGGCGATCATGCGGGTGACGGTGTCGGTAGGCCCGCCCGCGCTGAACGGGACCACGATGGTGATGTTCTGCTCCGGGTAGCCGCCGCCCGCGCTCCCGCCTGCGCCACAGGCGGCGGTGAGGGACAGGACGCAGATCGTGGCGATCATCCGTAATGTGCTGGTCGTAGGCATATCGCGGCCTCCTCGGCAGGGCAGGCGCAGATGTCGTAGTGCGCGGCCTAAGTCTGGGATGGCGGGAGCGCGGATGGTGTCAAAAGAATCCCAAGAAATCTGGGGGTCACACAAACATCGGGCATACCCCTACAATCCGCCTTCATGCGGATCACCATCATCGAGGATGACGACCGCGTGGCCCGGGCGCTGGTGACCGTGCTAACTCAGTCGGGGTTCGACGTCAGCCGCATCGCCACCGCGGCGGAAGCCGTACAGGCTGATCCGGCCGATGTGGTCCTCGTCGACCTGGGCCTGCCCGACGGCGACGGGCTCGACGTGATCCGCAAGCTGCGCGACCGTCCGGAGACCGCGGTGATCGCGGTGACGGCCCGCTCCGAGGAGCATGAGCGGGTACGCGGGCTGCGCGCCGGCGCGGACGACTACATCGTCAAGCCGTTCGGGGTCCCTGAGCTGCTGGCCAGGATCGACGCCGTCCTGCGGCGCACCAGGGTCGCCCGGTCGCTGAGCCACCCGGACGAGCCGCTGGTACTGGGCCCGCTGCGGATCGTCCTGGGCACCAGGGAGGTGAGCGTCGACGGCGTGCCCATGGCGCTGACCCGTAAGGAGTTCGAGTTGCTCCTGCTGCTGGCCCGCCGGGCGCCGAACGTGGTCAGCCGCGAGACCATCCTCGACCAGGTCTGGGGCGCGGCCTGGGAGGCCTCCAGCCGTACCCTGGACACCCACATCGCCGCGGTCCGCCACAAACTCGGTCCGGCGGTGCCCATCCGGACGGTCCACGGGGTCGGCTACCGGATCCAGGCCTGACCGGCCGTGCACCGCCGCCTGCTGGTCGTCCTGGTACCTCTCGCGGTCCTGCTCGTCGTGGCGCTCGGGGCGCCGCTCGGCGTCACGGTGGCCGAGCGGGAGATGCAGGAGACCTACGTCGACCGGCTCAACGACGCGGGCCGCTTCGCCTCGCTGGCCGACGCCGCGCTGTCGACGGGCCGGACGCAGGCGCTGCAGCAGGAGCTCGCCACCTACCACGAGCTCTACGGCATCCGGGCCGCCGTCATCGACACCTCCGGCGCGGTGCTGCTGGGGCCGTCGGGCGCCTACCTGGAGGCGGCGCGGGTCCAGCCGTCCCTGCCCGGGATCGTGACGGCGGCGCTGGCGGGCACACGCTCGGAGCCGTCGGGCGAGTGGGCGCCGTGGGACGACGCCGCCCTGGTCGTCGCCGAGCCGGTGGGCCGTGACAGCGAGGTCGTCGGCGCGGTCGTCACCATCTCGGACCTGTCGAAAACCAGGCACCGCATCCTCGTCCGCTGGGCCCAGCTGGCCGGACTCGGACTGCTCCCGCTCATCGGCCTGGTGGCCGTCGCCTGGCCGGTGTCGGCGTGGGTGCTCCGGCCCGTGCGCGAGCTGGACGCGGCCAGCTCGCGCATCTCCCAGGGCGATCTCACGATCCGGGCGGACGCCGAGGCGGGCCCGATGGAGCTGCGGCGCCTCGCCGGCTCGTTCAACACGATGATGGACGCGGTCGAGAACGCGGTCAGGCGGCAGCGGGCGTTCGTCTCCGACGCCTCCCACCAGCTGCGCAACCCCCTGACCAGCCTGCGCCTGGCGGTGGAGAGCGTCGAGCCGTATCTCCGGGCGGAGGGCCGGCCGGTGTACGACATGGCCGTCGACGAGGCCAAGGCGATGCAGGACCTGCTCAACTCACTGCAGGCCAGCGCCCGCATGGAGAGCATCCGTACGTCTTCGCCCGTCGACCTCGACGAGGTCCTGGCCACCCGGGTGGAGCGCTGGCGGGCACTGACGGGTATGGCGGGGCAACGGCTGTCGGTCGACGTGCCGCCGGGCCTGCGGGTCCTGGAGCCCTCCGGCGGGTTGGGCAGCATCCTGGACGAGCTGGTCAGCAACGCGCTGCGGTTGTCGGACGCGGGCCACGTGGAGGTCTCCGCCCGCGCCCGCGACGAGGTGATCACGATCGCCGTCCGCGACGACGGCCAGGGCATGGACGAGCCCGAACGATCCCAGGCGTTGCAGCGCTTCTGGCGCTCACCCCGGCACCAGAACCTCCCGGGAACCGGGCTGGGCCTGGCGATCTGCGCCGACCTGGTCGGCGCGGCCGGGGGCGGGCTGCGCGTCGAGGACGGGCTGCCGCGCCCCGACGACTCCACCCACGGCCGGGGATACGGCTTCGCGACGGTGATCACACTGCCGGCCGTACCGGACGAGACCGGATAGACGGCAACCGGTCAGTGCTTGCGGTCGCGGAACCACGCGGCCGCGCCCGGGTGCAGGGGCACCGGGCCGGTGGAGATGCCGGTACGCACATTGATGTGCCACGCCTCCGGCACCGCCTCGGGACCGGAGTCCCCGCCCCCGGTGATCGCCCGGGTGTGCGTGAAGATCGTGTCGGCGATGGCGTACACCAGATCGGCGGCCACGTCGTCGCGCACGAGCAACACGTTCGGCACGGCCACGGCGGGCGTCGCCGGAACCCCCGCGTAGGCGGTCGCCGGGATCGTCCCCGGGCTGTAGGGGCCGGGATAGGCGGTGAAGAGCGCGTCCACCTGCGAGTCGAGCGGGATCAGCCGCACCCGGTGCCGCAGCGCCAGCTCCGTGATCGCCGGAGTCGGGACCCCGGTCAGCGAGAACATCGCGTCGATCGCCCCGTCCCGCAGGGCCGCGGCCGACTCCGCCTGGCTCAGGAGCCGCGCCTGCGCCGCGACCCGGCTCAGCTCCAGCACCCGCCGCGAGGTGAACTCCGTGCCCGAGTCACGCGCGCCCAGGGAGACCCGCCTGCCCACGAGGTCGCGCAGCGCCCCGATCGGCGATCCGGCCATGACCACGAGATGCAGATGGCTGTCATAGAGCCGGCAGAGCGCGGACAGCCCCGAGGGCGCGCCGCCGTCGGCGGTGATGAGCGCGTCGAGGCTGGACAACCCGAGGTGGACCTCCCCGGCGCGCAACATCCGGATGTTGTCGGTGGACGCGCCGCTCGGCACCGTGCTCATCGTCACGCCCGGCACCTGCCGCGAGACGTGCTCGGCCAGCGCGCCGCCGATCCGCCGGTACACCGCCCCCGCCGGGCCCGTCGCCAGGCGCAGCCGTACCTCGTCGCTCTCCGGGCCCGCGGCGCACCCGGCCAGCAGCCCGCCGGCGGCCACCAGCACCGCCCGCCGGCTGAGCCGCGGCAGCGCATTCGACACCATGACGAGATGATAGGGACGGCCATGACGACAGGTGTAGCGGCCGTGGAAAGCGGTCACCCCGTGGGTGCGGTGACAGCGGCATCGGACGGCCGATCGACAGCGTCGAGGCATACGTGCCGCTTGTCCGGCCGGACTCCTCGACGGTCTGGGAGATCCTCAAGGAGAAGGGTTTGAACCGGCGCCCGAGCGGGCGTCCATCGCACGTGCGCCGCGAAGTGACCGTGACGGTGACGGGCTGTCCGGGATTCGGGCCTGTCAGCGGTCGTCTCCCCGCCGGGCGGGTCGGTGTCCAGGCGCAGGGGGCGGTCGTTGGCGTGGCCGAGGCGGGGTTCTTCATCCACGGGTCTTGATTAACGCTCCGCCGGATCGCTACCTGACACTGAAGACGTCACGACAATCGGCGATGTTGCCACCGAAGGGGTCCCCATGCCGTTCGTCCGGATCACGTTGAGTACGGACCGTCCCGAACCGATGCGCGCAGCCGTCGCCGAAGGGGTGCGCAGCGCGCTGGTCAGCGCCCTCGGTGTTCCCCCGGACGATCGGTTCCAGATCGTCGACGCGCAACCGGCCACCGCCTTCCACGTAGACCGCCACTTCCTCGACGGTGATCGGCGTGATCCGGTGATGGTGGAGATCACGCTCACCCGCGGGCGGACACGCGACATGAAACTCGCGCTCTACCAGACGATCGTGGCCAACCTGTCCGAAGCCGGCGTGCGACCGGAGGATGTGCTGATCCTGCTGCAGGAGACCGGGCGGGAGGACTGGTCCTTGGGCGGCGGGAAGATGCAGCTGCTCGACGAGGACCTGATCCGCAAGTACGGCTGGTCACCACCGCAGGCGTGATCCCGACTCGCCCTGCGGCCATGCATGGGCCGTCGGTTGAGGACGCCGGAGTTCGTTCGCGCGCTGGTTGGACTGGCCATCGAGGCCTCCCCGCTGATGATCAGGGGTGGCCTCACATCATGTGTCCGGAGAACGGCGGGAAGCTCACCCCGCCGGTTCCTGGGTGGACAATCCCACGACCTGCGTCGTAGGTCAGGACAGGGTCGCCGTGACCCGGCCGATCCCGGGGAAGTCCGCGGTGACGCTGTCGCCCGGCGCGATCGTGATGGCCCTGGTCATGGAGCCGGACAGCACCACCTGGCCCGGCTCCAGCGACACCCCCAGCGCACCGATGGCGTTCGCCAGCCAGGCCAGTGCGTTGAACGGAGAACCGAGGACCGCCGTCCCCCTGCCGGTTTCGGTGATCATGCCGTTCCTGATCAGCGCGCAGGTCGCGGATCGCAGGTCGACGTCCGCGGGATCGATCGGCCTGCTCCCGAGGATCGCCGCCCCGGACGATGCGTTGTCGGCGATCGTGTCGACGATCGAGATCTTCCAGTCCTGGATCCGGGAGTCGACGATTTCCAGCGCCGGCAGCAGGTATCGCACCGACCTGATGGCGTCGTCGGCGGTCACGCCGGGTCCCCGGAGAGGAGCGCCCAGGACGAAGGCGATCTCCGGCTCGATCCGAGGCTGGGTGAACCCGCGGTAGGGGATCGGCCGGTGCTCGGCGTGGAACATGCTCGCGGTCAGATGGCCGTAGTCAGGCTCGTGGACGCCCATCTGCCGCTGGATGGCGGCCGAGACGAGGCCGATCTTGTGGCCGCGGACCTGGTCTCCGGCCTCGGTCCAGGACCGCACCTGCTCCTGCTGGATCCGGTAGGCGTCGGAGACGGTCGCGCCGGGATAGGTGGTGCTCAGGGGAGGAATCGGTATGCCCGACCGGTAGGCGTGAAGCAGCGCGGCCGCCGCCTCCCGGACCTCAGAAGGCTTCATCGTTCACGCGCCTCGCGCTCGGCCCGACAGTTCCGCCGCCACGTCGATGATCATGTCCTCCTGGCCTCCGATGACCTCGCGTCGCCCCAGTTCCAGGAGAAGCGTGCGCACTGGTACGCCGTACTTGTCCGCGGCGCGCTTCGCCGGGTGGAAAAAGGTGGAGTAGAGACCGGTGTAGCCGAGCAGGAGCGCGGTCTCGTCGATGATCTGCGGTTCGGTCATCAACGGCGCGAGGACGTGTTCGGCGACCTCGATCAGGGCGAGGACGTCGACTCCTGGGTGGTGACCGGAACGTTCCAGCGCCGCCGCGAGAGCCTCCGTCTGGGCGTTGCCGGCGCTGGCTCCCAGACCTCGGAGCGAACCGTCGACGTAGGTCGCGCCGTTCTCGACCGCGGCGAGCGCGTTGCCGATGCCCACGCCCAGGTTGTTGTGGGCGTGGAAGCCGATGTCCGCGTGGACCGCGTCGCGCAGCGCGGCGACGCGGGCTCCGGCGGAACCGGGCACGAGCGCCCCGGCGGAGTCGACCACGTAGATCACCTGCGCGCCGTAGGAGTCCAGCTTGGCAGCCTGCTCGGCGAGTGCCGCCGGTTCGAGCTTGTGGCTCATCATCAGGAAGCTCATGACGCGCATGCCGCGCTCGCGGGCGTGGCGGATCGGCTGCTCGGCGCAGTCGGCCTCGGTGCAGTGCGTGGCGACCCGTACGGTGGTCGCCCCGGCGTCGCGGACGGCGTCCAAGGCCGCGAGCGTCGAGATCCCCGGGACGTACAACACGGCGATGTCCGCCCTGTCCACCGCGGCGACGGCGGCCTGTACGTACTCGACGTCCGTCGCGGCGGCGAAGCCGTACTGGATGGAGGAGGCGCCGATGCCGATGCCGTGGGCGACCTCGATGACCCGGACACCGGCCCGGTCGAGGCCACCGGCCACCGCGCCGACCTGTTCCGGTGTGAACGTGTGCGAGACGCTGCTCATGCCGTCGCGCAGGCTCGTGTCCACGAGAGTGATCATCGCACGGCTCCCAGGGTCTTCTCCGCGATCCGTTCGGCGACGGCGGTCGCGGCGGCGGTGATGATGTCGAGATTGCCCGCGTAGGCGGGCAAGAAATCGCCGGCGCCCTCCACCTGCACCATGACGGTGACCAGGTTGCCGTCGACCTCCAAGAATCGCAGCCGGTAACCCGGCACGTACCGTCGGACTTCGGCGACGATGTCTCGTACGGCCTGCTCGATTCGCTCCGCGTCAGTCCGGCGAACCCTCGCGTACACGGTGTCGCGCATGACCATGGGCGGCTCGGCAGGATTGATCAGCGAGAACGCCTTGGCCTCGTCGACCCCGGCGACGGCGGTCAGGGCCTGTCCGGTCTTCTCGCTGAACTCGCTGAGATTCCGCCGAGTGCCCGGACCCGCGCCCGCGCTCGCGATGGTGGCGACGATCTCGCCGTACGAGACGTCGGCGACCTGGTCGATCGCGTACAGGAGGGGGATGGTGGCCTGCCCCGCGCAGCTGACCATGTTGAGGTTCGGCGCCCGCAGGTGCTCGTCGAGGTTGACGGCGGGGACGACCCAGGGGCCGACCGACGCGGGTGTCAGGTCGATCGCGGTGATCCCCGCGGCGGCGTAGCGTGGCGCGGCCGCGGCGTGTACCTTCGCCGAGGTCGCCTCGAAGACCAGCGGGGGCCGGTCCGATCGGCTGAGCAGCCAGTCGACGCCCTCCGCCGACACCTCGACACCGAGGTCCCTCGCCCGCCGCAGGCCCTCGCTGCCAGGGTCAATTCCGATCATGAAACGAGGATCGACGAGTTCGGATCGGCGCAACTTGTAGAGCAAGTCCGTTCCGATGTTGCCTGAACCGACGATCGCCGCCGGGACTTTCACGGGCATGCGTACGCGCTCCTTGTGACGAAAGGTGTTGCCGTCCCCACGGGCCGGCGGCCGGGGGTTCCAGGGATTCGCGGGCTCAGCCGCGTGCCGGTCGGCGAATCTCGATCAGAAGTTCCAGTTCGACGGGTGAGTTCAGCGGCAGCGACGACACCCCGACCGCTGAGCGGGCATGCCGTCCGGCGTCGCCGAAGAGTTCGCGGAGCAGGTCCGACGCCCCATCGCCGACCTGTGGGAGCCGGGTGAAATCGGGCGTCGACGCGACGAACACCAGGGCCTTGACCACGCGCGCCACCGCCGCCAGATCGCCGATCTCCGCCTTCAGCGCCGCCAGCGCGTTCAGCGCGCACTGACACGCGCACTCGTAGGCGACTTCCACGCTGACGGTGTCACCGAGCCGGCCGGTCGCGATCAGCCGCCCCTCCCGCAGCGGCACCTGGCCCGAGACGTGGACGTGGTCACCGCTGCGTACGGCGGGCACGTAGGCCGCGACCGGAGGGACGACCTCCGGCAACCTCAGCCCCAGCGCCTCGAGGCGCCGTTCGGGGTGTGAGAGGGTCGCGCGGCGTCCCGGGCTCATCGAGGGCCACCGCGCCAATCGGGCATCGCACGCTCCCCAACGGCGACGTCGTAGGCCGCACGGGCCAGCAGACGGGTCGAATCCAATGTCGGCAGGCAAGAAACATCGGGCGTGATCAGCAACGGGATCTCGGTGCAGACGAGCGCGACCGCGTCACAGCCCCGGCCGGCCAGCCGTTCGATGACGCGGAGGTACTGCTGGCGCGACGCGTCGCTGATCACACCGTTCACCAGCTCCTTGAAGATCACCTCGTTGACGAGGTCGCGGTCGTCGGCGTCCGGCAGCTCCGCGGCGATCCCACGGGAGGCGAGCGCCCGCGGGTACATCGGGCCGTCCATCGTGTACTTGGTGCCCAGCACGCCGACGCGGGTACGCCCTTCGGCCACGGCCTGGTCCGCGACGACCTCGGCGATGTGGAGACCCGGCAGCGGGAGGTCCGGTCCCGGCACCTCCAGAGCCATGTGGGCGGTGTTGTCCGGGCAGGCGAAGAAGTCGGCGTCGGCCCGGGCGAGCCGCCGCGCGCTGGTGGCCAGGGTGGCCCGGACGGTCGCGTGATCTCCGCTCTCCCAGGCGGGCATGCTGTACCCGAAGGCGACGTAGTCCAGGGTGACGTCGGGATGCTCGTTGCGACCGGTACGGCGAAATCCCTCCTCGCAGAAGGTGAGGAAGCAAAGGGCGGCTCCTCCCGTGCTGTGAGCGAGAACTCCAAGGTGTTTCACGACGACTCCGGCGTTTCAGAACAGCGGGACGGCTTCATTCTTCCCCTGAGGACCCCAACCCGCCTACTGCAAGGCATCGATCGATATACCATCCATGCTGTGGAGGCATGGATGGATGTGCGGGTGATGGGCTACCTGGTGGTGATCGCCGAAGAGGGATCCATCAGCGGAGCCGCTCGCCGCCTGCGGCTGACCCAGCCGACCCTGAGCCGGCAACTGCGTGACCTGGAACGACGCTTGGATACTGAGCTGTTCGTCCGCACCGGCCGAGGCCTCGCGCCCACCGCGGCCGGCGCGGCGCTGCTCCGGCGAGCCGTGCGCATGCTGGCCGAAGCAGAAGCCGCCCTGCACGACGTACGGCTGGCCGCCGAAGGCAAGACCGGCCGGGTGACGGTCGGGTTCGCCGGATCGGGCATCAACGGCGCGCTGGGAGGCGCCCTCGGCCGGCTGCGAGCGGAACTTCCCGACGTCGACCTGTCCCTGGTGGAGCTGTTCGACGACGCCGAGATGTCGGCCGGCATCCTGGACGGAAGCCTCGACGTGGCCGTGCAGCGGCTGCCGGTCCGCGACGCCCGTCTCGCCACACGAGTCTGGGCGCGAGAGCCGTTGACCCTCTTCCTGCCGGCCGGCCACGCCCTGGCCACGACCCGTGAACCGGCACCGGTGTCCGTACTCAGCGAGATCCCCCTGGTGCTGTGGCCACGCGAATCCGCGCCCCACGCGCACGACGAGATCACCTCGTTGTGCCACCACGCCGGGATCGTTCCGCGCGTCGGCGCACGGGGCCGGACCGTCCAGACGATCCTCGCGCTGGTCGCCGCCGGGTTCGGCGCGGCCGTGATGGCCGACTCCTATCGAGTGCTGCACCGGGACGGCGTGACGGCTCGACGACTCGCGGGTACCGCCACCACCTTGCACCTGGTCTGGCGAGCCGGGGACATGGGCCCGCTCCTCACGCGTTTCATGACCGCCCTGAACGCGGGAGGACCGCGGCGCGAGTGAGCTCGCAGGGCGACCGGGCAGGGGCGACGCCGCATGGCCGCGTCGCCCCTGCCCGGTCAGCTTCACCGCCGTCGCCACAGCTGCTGGGGTGAGCACGGACTCCCTCTGCCGTCACCCGGAACCACGTGCGCGGATCGAACGGCAACGATCGACGTCGCGCGGTATGGCGGACCCCGCGGTAAGGATGCCGAACCCGCTGCCCCGTCATCGGCGCTGAGGGCGCTGGCTCGCACGCTGGAGGAAGAACGAGCCGCTCGGCGCCACGAGACCGCAGAACTGCGCAAAGCGCTGGAAGTGACGCAGGGATCAGGCCTGCAGCATCGGCCAGGGCCTGCACCGCCGCGTCACCGTTGAGGCGGCCATGAGGTCTCCGATGTTCAGGTTCTCCTTCGTCGGCGAACCCTGTACCGGAGACCTCTTCGTCCATCCGGATGCGACACGCGTTGACCGGCTTTGAGACAAGGACCTAACTCAGCTCCTGGACCACGGTGACCAGGTTGCCGTCAGGGTCGTGCAGGTGGCAGAAGGCCACGAGGCCGGGGACGGATTCGATCGCACTGGGCGTGAAACCGTTCTCGACCAGGCTCGCGCGCTCGCGCTCCACGTCCTCGACCACGAGCCGGAGACCCCAGCCGAGCCCGGCCGGGACGACTTCGACGCGCTCGAGCTCGAACCCGTTGTCTCCGGAGACCTCGAAGACGACCATGTCGGGGGCCGACTCCGCGTCCCCCGTCAGGCCGGTGACCCGCTCGTACCACTGCTGTGAGACCGCCAGATCGACGGCCGGGAGACCTACGTAGACACCGTTCAGTTTCATGGTCGTGCTCCTTCGGTTTGATCGTTTCTCCTGCCTTGGTCCCCGAGAGACCGCAGGCCCGTCAGTGACGCCGAATCGGTCACGGTTGACCGTGCTGTTGGCGCTGCTCGGCTTCACAGTCGGACCAGGGTGCCCGCCGTTCAGCTGGGCGGCCAGGCCGCCCTCGACGACGGTGCGCGGGAAGACGAAGCGGCCCTCCCGAGCATCTTCACTCTTTGCTGAACTCTTGTTCAAAAACAAGTCATGAGGACATGCCGCGCCTCAGCTGAACAGCCGGTCCAGTTGCCGGTCGACCAGACGCTCGGCCATGGCCGGCGGCATTCCGGCTGGATCGGCACAACCGTGCGCCGCGAGTCCATCGACCAATGCCCACAACAACGCCGCCTCCTCGCCCGGATTCAGCTCGCCCGGGATCTCCCCCTCGTCCTGCGCCCGCGCGATGGCCGCCCCGAGGTCGGCCCGTGCGGTGGCGTGCAGCGTCACCTGCACTCGTCGCAGCGCGGGATTGCTCATCGCCCTGCCGCAGAACACCTGGTAAATCTTGATCTCCGCGATCCGCTCGTCGTCCAGCGGGAGCAACTCCAGCAGGCACCGGCGCAGGCGTTCCCTGACCGAGTGACCGGCCTGCCACGCCGTCTTGATCCGCACCATCAGCCGGGCGCCGAGGAACTCGAAGGTCAGCAGCAGCATCTCGTCCTTGGTCGGGAAGTAGCGCTGCACCAGCCCCACGGAGACCCCCGCCTCCGCGGCGACCTCGGCCATCGTGGGCCCTTCCACTCCCCGGGCCGCCATCACCCGGAGCGTGGCCTCCACCACCTGGCGGCGGCGCTCTGCGTGGTCGGCGACTCTCGGCATGCACGAAATCGTATCACTATATTTTTATTATTGTCGAACCCCGTTCTCGGAACATCGACGCCGCCTGCTCGATCCCCACAGGATCCCTCGCGCGCTGTGAAGGATCGCCCGGCGCCTTTTCGCCCAACCTGCACCGTCGGTGTAGCAGTCTGCGAACCCGCAAGTCGTGGGCTCGGCGGACGGCGCGATCGAGGATGCCGCCGGTTCGTCGGTGTCCTCGCTCTGGCTGTTCGAGCTCCGCGAGGTCATGCAGGTCCGGGCTCTTGGTCCTCACCACTGTTGCGAGGTGCTCGATCCCCGTCCAGGACGGCGGCCCGGCTGGCCGCCGCGAAGATCGCCGCGAAGGCGGACCAGGCCACGACATACGCCACGTCGTGGGCCCACGACGGCCCCACGACGACGGTGACCATCTCGCGCCCCTCGAAGTAGATCGCCAGTCCCGCCAACGCTCCGGGGACGGCGCCCCACCATCGCCTCCACCAGACGTCGTGGATCACCACCTCGTAGACCACGAGCGCCATCGGCCCCACGAGCAGCCATTTCATGCTCACGGGTGTCGCCAGCAGGCGCTCGATCGCCATCACGACGATGGCTGACAGCGTGGTCAGCACGACGATGGTGCCGAAAGGGGCCGGTTGATCACGTGGATCCGTCTCTTGGTGCGACATCCTCCCCATGGTCCCCGGCAAGTCGGGCGTGCGACACCGCCAAAGGTATACACGACGGGAGACGACTCCGTGCCCTGCGGCTGGCGCACGGATTGCCGCGATCCTCCTCCGGTTGCCCGGAAGATTATCAATTGATAACCTTCCGCTCGTGACGGTTATCGATCGATAGCCAGGGGGTCGGTGTGGCGAGCGAAGTTGCGGTCGTGGGGTCCGGCATCGCGGGACCCATGGCCACGTACGAGCTGAACAAGGGGTCGGCCGCGGCGCGAAGGTCCTCGATGGGGGCGCCTTCCTTCAGGGCGAAGGCGCTGGCCTCTTCGACCTGCCCCAGCAGAACGTCGCGCCGGTTCTTCGCGTCTTGTGGTGTCGTGACCGGCGGCTTGCCTCCCGGTTCTCGATGGTCGGGCCGACCGCGAACGGGAAGAGGTCGAAGACCGGCGTTCCAGCGAGGTCATCATGGCTGAAGCTGACCACGAAGTGGCCCTGGCCGGGAAAATAAAAGTGTGAACATACTCTTATCGTTGTAGCAAGAGTCGTAGATCGTGCATGGCCGCGTCGCCCGGGTGCTGACGCGGTGGTGGCCACTCGACGGCCCGCGGATGCTCGGGCAACCCTGGATCACGAGGGAGTGGGCCCCGTTCACGAGCTGTTGTGAACAGACGCTCACTAGGATATTGGACATTCGTTCATAAAAGATGGCCGCTCGCGTTCGGGTTTCGGCTCGGTGAGCGCCTGATTCGGCGGGCAGCCGGTGGCTGCCGTGGTGGCTGTCCCCCTGTCGGCGAACGCGAGGTTCGTCGCAGCGCGTGTCATCAACAGGAGGATTCATGGCTATACGGGTTCGTTTACGAAGGTTCGGGGTTCTTGCCGTGGCGTGGGTAATGATGGCCGCGTTCCTGGTGACCTGGCAGGTCGGCAGGGCTGAGCCGGCTCGTGCCGATCCGGGTAACACCTCGTTCTCCTGGCCACTCGGCGGCAAGTCCTACACCGGTGAGTGCAGAATCACCGCGAGCATGGGCTCACAGGTCGGTGCCGACGGCACCATCTATGTCAGTGGCCGCTTCCTCGGTTGCATAGGTGAGCTGGCCGGCCCGTGGAAGTGCCGGAAGCGCACCGGCCCGATGTGCCTGGGCGACGGGACACTGACGGTGGCGATATGGAAGGCCGGCAGCGACCCCTACCGCGGGGGTGACATGGTCAGCACCCCGGTGTGCATGACCGACAAGGATCTCGCCGGAAACCCGTGCGCCAGGACAGTCCGGATGCGGTTCACCGGGCCCGGCACCTACTGCGGCAGGGCCACGTACACCGACCTGCAGTACATGCTCAGAGAAGCGGAGAAGTGGGTGGCCGGCGGCATGCAGGGGCCGTCCCCCACGGACCCGACGGCGCGGGTGTGCCGGGAGATCACCGGTGTGCCGCCGACGTTCCCGCCGAACGACCCGCCGCCGCCGGACGATCCCCCTCCGGGGGAGCAGCCGCCGGTGGAGACGCCCTGCCCCGAGTTGCCCTCGGTCGGCAACCTGGCCGACGGCACCGTCCTGGCGACATGTGACACCGGGCGCGTCTACAAGATGGCCGGGGGTGCGCCGCTGTGGATGACGACGTGTGCCAACGGGCTGTGCCCGGGCAGGCATGTCAAGGTGACGCAGCGGATCGTCGACGCGGCCCGGCCGTACCCGCGCGATGGCGCGAGCGTCAGGGACGAAGGCGGCAACATCTTCAAGTTCGTCGGTGGCGCGCCCATCCACCTGTCCAGCTGCGCGCCCGGCTGCGGCAGCCCGGTGCCCGTTCCGGCCGGTACGCTTCAGCTTGAGCATCCAGGCAACCATCTGCGTCAACGCCCGGTGGACGGCGCGACCGCCCGCGACGAAGCCGGCCATGTGTTCAAGTTCGTGGGTGGGGCGCCGGTTCACCTGTCGAGTTGCTCGGTCGGCTGCGGACGCCCTGTGCCGATCACGGGGTGGAGTGTGGCGAACCTCGACCACATGGAGGCTCAGCCGCGTGACGGCGCGACGGCGAAGGACGAGGCGGGCAACGTCTTCAAGTTCGTGGGTGGCGCCCCGATTCACCTGTCGAGTTGTTCGGTCGGTTGTGGTGATCCTGTGCCGGTCACGGGGTGGAGTGTGGCGAACCTGGAGCACATGCTGCCCCATCCGCGTGACGGTGCGACGGCGAAGGACGAGGCGGGCAACGTCTTCAAGTTCGTCGGCGGCGCCCCGATCCGCCTGTCGAGTTGTTCGGTTGGCTGTGGTGATCCTGTGCCGGTCACGGGGTGGAGTGTGGCGAACCTGGAGCACATGCTGCCCCATCCGCGTGACGGTGCGACGGCGAAGGACGAGGCGGGCAACGTCTTCAAGTTCGTCGGCGGCGCCCCCATCCACCTCACCACCTGTTCGGTCGGCTGCGGCAACCCGGTCCCGATCACCGCGTGGAGCGTCAGAGAGCTGGAACACATGCGCCCCCACCCGCACGACGGCGCCACCGCCCGCGACGAGGCGGGCAACGTGTTCAAGTTCGCCGGCGGCGCCCCGATCCGGCTGGCCAACTGCTCGGCCGAGTGCGGCGACCCGGTGCCGATCTCGGCCGGCAGCGTGGTCAGGCTCGACCACATGCTTCCGCAGCCGAAGGACGGCACCACCGTCCAGGACGAGACGCTGCGCGTGTTCAAGTTCGCCGGCGGCGCGCCCCTTCAGCTGGCCGACTGCACGGTCGGCTGCGGCCACTACGTACGGGTGACGGCGTGGAGCGTGGACGCCCGCGACCACATGCTGGAACGGCCGGTCGAGGGCACCCTGCTGCAGGCCGCTGACGCCGGCAACGGCACCGTCTACCTGATGGTGGGCGGCCAGGCCGATGTCTCCGATCGGTGTCCCGGCGCGCCGGAGTGCGGCCGTGCCGTACCGGTGAACCAGCACTCGGTCGAGGTGCTCGCCGACCCCATCTCCAACAGAGGTCCGGCCTACGGCCAGCTCACCCGCTATCGAGGGCCCACCGGAGAGGTACGCAGCAGCTCGGGCTCCGTGCCGCCCGGCTACCGGTTCGTGGGCGCGTTCGGACATCTGTCACCCGTCCACGTACCTGGAACCCGGCCCTTGTACTCCTGCCAGACCGGGGCCGACCAGTTCAGCTCCCTGCGCGAGGACTGTGAGGGTGAGGGCAGGCTCGGCGTTCTCGGCTGGATCCACACCGACAGGCCGGCCGGGCGACCCTCGGCCGCGTTGTTCCGCTGCGTGGACAACAGGACCGGTGACCACTTCGACTCCCACAGCCCCGAGTGCGAGGGGCAGAGGGTCGACGGCCCGCTCGGGTACCTCGCCGCCTACGCCTCCCTCACTCGCTACGTGCAGACGTCCAAGCCGGGCGAGCATCGCAGCGCGGCCCAGGGAATGCCGTCCGGCTACTCTCCCGAGCAGGGGCTCGGACTGATCTCCATGATCCAGGTGGACGGCACGGCGCTGTTGTTCAGCTGCCGTATCGGCGACGAGGCGTTCACCTCACGCGATCCCGGTTGCGAAGGTCACACGACGATCGGCCCGATGGGCTGGGTCTGGACCGCGAAGCCCGCGGACACACCCGTCGTCGCCCTGCACCGCTGCGTGGTGGCGGCGACCGGCGAGCACTTCGACTCCCGCGACTCCGGCTGCGAAGGCCACCGTGTGGACGGTCTGCTCGGCTACATCCACGCCTACCTGCCGCTGGCGCGCAGCACCCGTGGCCCCGACCATCGTGCCTCCACCGGCGCGCTGCCGCCCGGATACCTGCTGGAGGCCACCATCGGCTACGTCACCGCCGTCGAAGAGGCGGGCACGCGGCCGCTGCTGAGCTGCCTGGACGACACCGAGGAGTTCGTGTCGGTCCGTCCTGACTGTGAAGGCAAGGTGGTGATCGGGCTGCTGGGGCACCTGTGGGTGGATCCGCCGCCGAGCGGAGCAGCGGTGGCCGTGTACCGCTGCAACGTGGCCGACAACGGCGACCATTTCATCTCCGTCCGCCCGGACTGCGAGGGACACGCGGTCGACGGGATGCTGGGATACGCGCGAGGCAGTCTGTGAAGGCTGCCCTGGCGCTGGTCGCCCTCATGAGCCTGCTGGCGCCGGTCTCGCCGGCCCTGCCGTACCCGGAACGCGACGCCTACCGGATCAAATCGGTGCAGCCCGATTTCTGGCCCGACAAGCAGGAGATCGCCGGCAACAACACCGGCGGAGTCGCGCTCAACCTCGTGTGGGCGCATTGGGAGCCCGAGGTGAAGGCCGCGCCATGCGTGGCCGGACAGCAGGAGTACGACGGCCGCTGTTTCACCGTGCCGGCCGACGTCGACGCCGAGGTCCGCGGGTGGAGCGAGCGCGGCCTCGTGGTGACGGCCATCGTGTACGGGACGCCGGCCTGGGCACGAGCCGGCAAACCGTGCACACCCGCCGCCCCGGGCTTCGAGATCTTCTGCACGCCCCGAGACCCGGCCGACTACGGCCGCTTCGCCGGCATGCTCGCCCAGCGTTACGACGGACGGCGTGGTCACGGCCGCGTCGCCGACTTCGTCGTCAACAATGAGGTCAACCACAGCACCTGGTTCGACATCGGCTGCGGGCAGGGCGTCCCGTGCGACGCGGGCCGCTGGCTGGAGGAGATCGCCGCGTCCTACAACGCCGCCCACGACCGTGTCGCGGCCGAACAACCGGCGGCCAAGACGCTGATCTCCCTCGACCACCGTTTCGGCGCCGAACTCGACGCTCCGGCGGCGGCCGAGCCGGTGCTGTCCGGGCAGACCGTCCTGCGCGGCCTGGCGGCGCGGACGGGCGGCAGGCCCTGGCGGGTCGCCTTCCACCCGTACCCGCCCAACCTGCGCGGGTCCGCTTTCGGCCCCGATGACTACCCTCTCGTCACCTACGGCAACCTGGGTGCCCTGGTCGGCTGGCTGCGCGCGACCTTCCCCGGTAACCCGGCCGCCTGGTCCGAGGTCCAGCTCACCGAGAGCGGCGTCAACTCCCTGGCGCCGTCCTCTCCGGAACGGCAGGCCGCCGCGGTGTGCGACTCCTTCCGCAATGTGCTGGGCACTCCCGGCATCGTCAACTACGTCTACCACCGCATGCGAGACCATCCCGACGAGGTCGCCGGCGGGCTGGCGCTCGGGCTGCGCAACGCCGACGGCTCGGCCAAGCCGGCCTGGTCGGTGTGGGCGTTGGCCAACCGGGCGGATCTTTCGCCGCCGCGGCTTTCGTGCGGCTTCGAGACCCTGCCCGACGTCAAGCTGGTGCGCGGCTTCCACTCCGGCCGAGGTCACTGGGCCTCGACCCGGCTGCTGCCCTCCGGGTTCACGGCCGAAGGCGCCTGGCTGCTGCGGCGCGGTCCCGAGCTGGGCACCGCGCCCCTGTTCGAGTGCGCGGTCGGAGGGCACAACCTGCTGAGCCGTGAACCGGGATGCGAGGGCCTGCGGCCGCTGGGGCCTGTCGGCTTCATCGCCACCACACCGTCGGACGGCCGGACCGCGCTCTACCGGTGCCGGGTGGCGGCCAACGGCGACCACTTCGTCTCGGCACGGGCGGACTGCGAGAAGCAGGTGCGTGAAGGTCTTCTCGGATATGCCGCACCCGTGCCGATCTGAGTCCCGGACGTGGTCGGGCCCGTCTGGTCGCCGCGGTGACCAGATGGGCCATCGGCATGGCGCCCACCCCGCGATCGACGGACTGTGGCATGAGCGACCTGACCGGAAAGCGGGCCGGCGCGCGAATGGCAAGTGGGGCGATGGCCGCGGTGCCGACCGGCGGCGGGCACCACCACTGATCCGCTGGGTGGTGCCGCCCTCCGATTCGCCCGGTACCTGACCACGATGTCGTCTCGCGTCGGCTGCGACGTGGAGCACATGCCCCGTGCCCGTTGAGGCACCTCAAGGTGGCCATGAGCCCGACTGATGGAACAAATCTGTTCCAGTTGGAGCTAAATACTTTCATTAGGTGCTATTTTGTTCGCTATGGAACGAGATCTGTTGCTGCGAAAGGTGGCCACCGCCCTGGCGAATGACCTGAGCGTGCCTCTGGGCGACCTGGCCGCGCGCGCTGGAGTGGGGAGGACGACCTTGCACCGTGCCTTCCCGACGCGCGAGATTCTGCAACGCGACGTGGCACGGTTCGCTGTCGCGGAGGTGGCCCGGATCTACGACAGGATCGGCCTTGACGACGACCCCGTCGAGGCGGTCCTGGAGAAGATGGGAGATGAGGTACTGGATCTGGCTGTCGCCTTCACCTTGTTGTGGGCCGAGCCGCCGATCACCGCGCTGGCCGACCTACACGCCGAGGCCGAGACCCAGGACGAGCGCTTCGCCCGTTTCGCCGCTCGCGGGCAGGCTGAAGGGAGCTTCCGCAAGGATGTTCCCGATGGCTGGATCGGCTACTCGATCGGCGCGCAGGCGCTTGCGCTCTTCTACGCCGTGCGGTCGGGCTTTGTCGGCGGGCGCGCCGTAAAGCGGCTGTTCGTCACCACGGTCATGGGTGGAGTGGGTGTGCGATGACGTCGACGGAAACCCGCGATGAGCGCGCCGATGCCGTCACGCACAACCGGTGGTGGGTGCTCGCGGTCATGTCGGCCGCCGTGCTCATCATCGTGATCGACATAACGGTGCTGCACATCGCCTCTCCCAGGATCGCCGAGGCGCTACGGCCATCACCGGTATCGCTGTTGTGGATCATCGACGTCTACCCTCTCGTCGTGGCGCCGCTCCTGGTCGCGGCGAGCACCTTGGGCGACCGGTTCGGGCGCAAGAGGATGCTCATCGTCGGGCTGGTGGTGTTCACGCTGGCCTCGGCGCTCGCCGCCTACGCCTGGTCGCCGGCGGCGCTGATCGGCGCCCGCGCCGCCCAGGGGCTTGGTGGCGCGCTGGTCATGCCCAACGCGATGGCCATCATCCGCGCGGTCTTCCCCGACCGTCGGGAGCGGGCCCAGGCCATCGGCATCTGGTCGGCGCTGCTGGCCGGCGGCGCGGCCGCGGGCCCGCTGCTGGGCGGGTTCCTGGTCGAGCATTTCTGGTGGGGCGCGGTGTTCCTGATCAACGTGCCCGTGCTGGCCGTCGTGTTGCCGTTCGCCGTCCGCCTCCTGCCCGAGAGCCGCCACAGCGCGCCCCCACCGTGGGACACGCTCAGCGTGCTCCTCGTGGCTGGCGGTGTGCTCGGCCTCGCGTACGGCATCAAGGAGGGTGTACGGCACGGCTTTCTCGCGGCGTGGTCGATCATGTCCCTGACCGCCGCCACCATCCTGCTGATCCTGTTCGTCATGCGGCAACTCCGCAGGGACCAACCCCTCCTCAACATCCGGCTGTTCACTCGCCCGGTCTTCGCCGTCTCGTCCGCCGGGGTGCTCCTGGTCGTCTTCGCGCTGGTGGGACTCGAGCTCTACTTCGCTCAGTATCTGCAGCTCGTGCTCGGCCTCAGCCCCTCGCAAGCGAGTCTCCGGCTGCTCCCGTTGCTGGCCGCGACGTTCGCCGGCTCGCTCATCGCAGCTCCTGTGCTGCAACGACTCGGCACCCGGATGACTTTGGCGGCCGGGTTCGGCCTGTCCGCCGCCGCGCTCCCACCGTTGCTCGCGCTGGACACCCGGCCCAGCTACGCGCTCCTGTGGATCCCGTTCGTTGTTCTGGGGCTGGCTCTCGAAGCGGCCATGGTCGCGGCCAACGACGCGATGCTCTCCGCGGTCTCGGTGGATGACGCGGGTCAGGCGGGCTCGATCGAGTCGACCGTCTACGAACTGGGCGGCGGCATCGGGGTGGCCGTCCTCGGCGCCGTGGGCGTGGCGATCTACAGCAACGTCATCGGCCCGGTCGCCGGCCTCGCTTCGAGCGATCAGGCCATCGTGCGAACGTCGATCACCGAGGCGGCGGCGGTCGCCCACCGGCTGCCCGGGACCGCCGGGCAGGTCGTCCTGGATGTCGCCCGTGACGCCTGGCTTTCAGGCTTTCGCGCAGTGGTCGTGGTGGCGACCGTGCTCATCACGGTGGGCGCGCTGATGTCACTGATCTTCGTGCCCCGGCGCAACCATGCGGAATGATCCTCAGGACGGGCTGTGGCCCGCGCGGCAGGTCCACCGCCCCAGCCGTCACCCATCCGGAGGCGACCCACCACGTCGAGAGGGTCGTCGGCGGCTGGCATGATGCGCAGCTGACACCAGCCGGGCTCAGCGCGGCGGCCTTGATCGCCCGAGCGTTGCGGGCACAGATCCCCGAGCGCGCCGAGGTGGAGCTGTTCTCCTCGGATCTGCGGCGTACCCGGCAAACGGCCGAGAAGATCGCCGATCTGTTCGGCGTGAACCCGTTCCTGGATCGCAGACTGCGGGAGAAGTCCTACGGCCAGGCGGGAGGACGGCCACAGCAATGGCTGGACCAGCGATTCGTCCCGCCGCCGGCCGTCGGAGAGCGGTTGGACCATGACGAGGGCGTCCAGGGAGCCGAGACCAAGGCGGTTTGGGCACAGCGCGTCTACGCGGCCATGGACGAGATCGTGCGGAGCCCCCTGCGAACATCGTGACGCACGGTGGGTCCCTGACCTTCGTCGTCGCCGCCTGGATCAAGATGCCGATCGAGGCGGCCGGCTACGCCGATTTCCGGGCGCCCTCCGGCAGCATCACCACACTGCGCCAGGACGACTTCTTCCACAACCGCCAGGTCGCGAACCTCGGTGACACCCGCCACCTCGACTCCGCCAGAGCCGGCTGACCTCAACCTGACCCCGCTGCGACGGCTACCAAGGTGGAGCGTGTTGCCGCCGAAGCAGACTGTCCTGTGGTTCTGCGCCCATCCGCGAGAGCCGGGCCCAGGCGGCGGGCCACCAGGACTCCTACGGTCACGTTCGACTACCTGTTGTGGGATGGCACTCGCCGGGCCGGTCTTCCAGCCAAGCTTTGGTGATGCGGATCGCGGCAGCCGTACATCCGATCGATGCGGTTGACTTCGAGGACCACGTGATCTGACGGGACGTCGGCGGCGGGACGATCTGGGGGGTTCCGCGTGACAGTTCGGGCCGAGGTGGCCTGGGACCGCGGAAGGTCTCCTAGGGGAGGACGAGGGCGTTCGCCTGCTGGTGGAGTTCGGGCAGGCGGGAGGGGTCGTTCAGGAGGGCGGTGAGGGCGAAGTCGATGATGTCGGGCGGGCTGACCGCGATCTCCGGCAGCGCCATCGCGTCGAACAGCACCAGCACCAGCCGTGCCCCCGTCACCGGGTTGACCGGCCGCACGTCGCCTTCGCGCTGTCCCTGCACGATCAGGTCGGTGACCTGCACTTCGAGCCGTTCGATGAGTTTGCGTTCGGCCGCGAACCGGTCGCGTTCCAGCTCGGGCGTGGTGAGGATGGACACCAGCACGTACGGCGAGTCCAGCAGGTGCTGCAGCGACTCGCGCAGCCATCGATGCAGTTTGACCGCCGCGGGCGCCGCCACGAGCTCCAGCGAGTCGCCCACGGCCAAGGGCCGCTCCAGGCCCAGTCTCACGAGTGCGGCCAGGATGTCGTCCTTGGCGGAGAAGTGCTTGTAGATGGCCGGCTGCTTGACGCCGACGGCGGCGGCGATGTCGCGGGTGGAGGTGGCGGAGTAGCCGTGCGTCGCGAAGAGCCTGGCGGCCGTGCGGAGAATGCGCTCGGCCGACGGGCTCCATCGCGGTGCGGGCATGGAGGCCAGACTAGCCGGTCACAGTTCGGTGGCCGCGCGGAGACGGGCCATCGCCGCCTTGAACTCGGGCGCGTCCATGACCGGCATCAGCGTCATGGCCTTGACCATGCTGCCGGTGAACTTCATCCGGCCCTGGGCGAACGCGGCCTCCTCGGTCAGTTCGCCCCGCTCGATGAGCACGCTGTCGTCGTAGGTCATGGTGATCGTGTAGTCGGGTTTGTCGAGGGTGCCCAGCGCGACGTCGGTCACCCGGCCGTGCTCCAGCACCCAGTAGTAGTGCACGTCGCTGTCGCCGGTCAGGACGTACTGCAGGCGGGCGTTGCCGCCCCGGCGTTCGGGAAGGTCCTGGGTCTCCTTGAGCACGAGGTCCATCCAGTCCTTCGTGAGGTAGCGCGCCATGTCACAGCTCCCCGGGCCAGGCGTTGCCCTGGCGGGTCAGGGCGCGGGCCAGGTTCTTGTAGAAGGCGATCACGCCGGCTTCCTTGGGGCTGAGGTGGCCGCGTTCGGCGAAGCGTGAGGTGACGCCGCGCTGCACGGCTTCGAGTCCCGTCTTGTCCTCGTCGTTGACCATGGTGGTGAATGCCTGCTGGGCTCTGGCGAGCGCTTCTGGATCTACCGAAGCCACCAGTTCGGGCGGCATGAGCATGCCGCCGCGCACCTGAAGGGTGTCGATGGACTGCGGGATGAAGCTGAGCCAGACGATCTGGTCGCCCAGGCCGGCGAGGCCGCCGGTCGGGAAGGACAGCAGGAACATCGCGTGCGCCTTCTCCACCTCGCCCAGTTTGAGCGCCTCCGGCTCGATGGGTTCGACGAACGGGACGCGGGCATGCAGCGCCCAGGGCGAGTACTGCTTGACGTAGATGTCGCCGCCGCCGGGCATGAACGGCTCCAGGGTCTGCCGATGCAGGCCGATGACGTGGTAGTTCTCGTGGCCGTTCTCCAGCGCGAGCTTCCAGTTGGCCTGCCATTCCTCCGTGAAGGAGACGACCTGGACCAGGTCGCCGATCCGGTAGTTCCCGAATTCGGGCGTGGCCAGGTCGAGGTGCGGGCCGATGGGTTCGGCGGCGGCGTCGAGGTTGACGTAGACGAGGCCGTTCCATTCCTCGACCGCGAAGCCGGGCAGCCGGCAGTTCTTCGGGTCGAAGTCCGGGTTCCCGCCCATGTGCGGCGCGCCGCGCAGCCGTCCGTCGAGGCCGTAGTTCCACAGGTGGTACGGGCAGGTGAAGGATTGGGCGCGGCCGGCTCCCGGCCCCACCAGGGGCATCAGCCGGTGCCGGCATACCGGCGACATCGCGTGCAGCGCGCCGTCCTTGCCGCGGGTGACGACGACCGCCTCGCCGGCGATGGACAGCGAGACGTAGTCGCCGGCTTCGGCGAGCTGGTCGACGTGGGCAACGTGCATCCAGGCGCGGCTGAAGATCCGCTCCTTCTCCAGCTCCCACATCTCGGGCGAGGTGTAGGCGCGCGGCGGGAGGCTGATCGCCGGCGGGTCCTCGTCGAGGTAGCGCCGCAACTCGGCAAGGATCTCCTCGGTTCCCTCTGGAGCGATCACGGTCATGGTGAATCCTCTCATGGTGCGTTATCAATCGATAACCTTCGACAAGGATATCAGTCGATAACCATTCGTCAATGGGAGCTGAGGGCTTCAGCTCCGGGAACCATGCGGTTCCCGGCGGGGGCGCCGCACGATGAGCCGGTCGTCGGGCGCAGCCGGAGACGAGGTTGCCGAACGGCTGCGGGTGACCGAGTCGCTCGGCGGCCGGTGTCTCTCCCGGGATCTGTCGTGTCCGGTGGCCGGTCAGCCGATCCGATCGGCCAGCTCGATCAGTTTCCGGCGCATGATCTTGCCGGTGGACGTCTGGGGCAGCGCCGTGACGAACTGGATGGAACGGGGAAGCTTGTAGGCGGCGAGCCTGCCGCGGCAGTACGCGATCAGTTCCTCCGGGGTGGTCGTGGCGCCGCCGGACAGGACGACGTAGGCGCGGGCGGTCTCACCCTTGACCTCGTCGGGAATCGGTCCGACCGCGACCATCGCCACGGCGTGGTGTGCGGCCAGGACGCGTTCGATCTCGGCGGGATAGACGTTGTAACCCGCCGTGATGATCATGTCCTTGCGGCGGTCGACGATGAAGAGATGGCCGGTGCCGTCCTCATAGGCGATGTCGCCGGTGCGCAGCCAGCCGTCCTCGTCGATCGTCTCCGCCGTGGCCTCGTCGTCGCCGAAGTAGCCGAGCATGACCAACGGGCCCCGCACGAGCAGTTCCCCCGGTGTGCCGGCCGGTGCGGTGCGGGAGGCGTCGCCCAGGTCGCCGATCCGCACCTCGACACCGGGCAGGGCCACGCCGATCGAGCCGGGGCATGGCTCGGCGCCGGCCCAATGCGTCGTCCCCAGCCCGGACAGCTCGGTCATGCCCCACAACTCGATCAGCGGGGCGCCGCTGACCCGCTGCCAGCGATCGATGGTGGAGCGGGCGATGGTCTGCCCGCCGACGGTGCAGCGCGTCAGAGAGCTCAGATCGGCGGCGCCGATCCGCTCGTGGGCCAGCAGCATCGCGTACATCGCCGGTACGCCCTCGAACATGGTCACCCGGTGCTTGGCGATGAGTTCCAGCACGGTGGAGGCGTCGAAGCGTTCCAGCAGCACGACCGTCCCGCCGGAAAGGAACGTGCTGTTGATCGCCACGTTGCCGTAGACGTGCGGGGCGGGCAGCGCGGTGAGGAGCGTGTCCGCCGCGGTTCTGCGGTGCATGCGGGCGGTCAGCTCGCAGTTCAGCAGCACCGCGTGCTGTGACTGGACGGCACCCTTGGGGCGTCCCGTCGTGCCCGAGGTGTAGCCGATCGTGGACGGCTGCTCCCGGCGCACCTGTACGGGCTTCGGCGGCGCGGTCGTGGCGAGACAGCCGGCGAAGGCCTCGGCGCCGGGAGGCGGGTCGTCGAAGCAGACCACCGTGCGCAGCGTGCCGACCGCGTCGAGCACCCCGCCCAGGGCGGCGAGCTGGTCGCGTGCGGCGAACAGCGCCACCGCCTGACAGTCGCGCAGGACGTGGCGCACCTCGTCCGCGGTGAGCATCACGTTGATCGGGTTCACCACCGCGCCGGCCCTGAGCACGGCGTGATAGGCCACGACCCACTCCCACCGGTTCTGCGCGTACAGCGAGACGCGGTCGCCGGGACGGATGCCGCGCTCGGCCAGCGCCGCGGCGACGGACGCGGAGGCATGGTCGAGCTCGGCGTAGGTCAGTTCGCGCGCCGCCGTCACCAGCGCCGTCTTGTGCGGGAACAGCGCCGCGCTGTGCGGCAGGATCTCACCGGGCCCGTTCATCTCAGCCATCCTTGTCAGGGATCTCAGACGGCGTCGGGCCGCTTGTTGAGGGTGACCGTCTGCCAGTTGGTGTACTCCATCAGCCCGTGCAGCGAGTTCTCACAGCCGATGCCGGACTGCTTGTGCCCGCCGAAGGCCTGGGCGGGGGAGTACTGGTGCACCTCGTTGAGCCACACGGTGCCCGCGTCGATCTGCCGCCCGATGCGCTCGACGGCCTCCAGGTCCTTGCCCCACACGCTGGCGCCCAGGCCGTACTCGGTGTCGTTGGCGCGCGCGATCACGTCGGCCTCGTCGGTCCAGCGCACCAGCGGCAGGATGGGGCCGAACGGCTCCTCGCGCATCAGCCGTGAGTTCTCCGGCGGGTCGTCCACCAGGGTCACGGGCACGAACCAGCCCCGGGCGGACTCGTCGATCTCGCCGCCGAGCGCGAAGGTGTACCCGTTGCGGGCGCAGTCGTCGAAGTACTCCTTGACCTTCTCGAACTGGGGCCTGTTCTGAATCGGGCCGAGGTCGGTGCTCGGGTCGGCGCCGTCGCCCACCGTGATCGTGCGGGCGTAGGCGACGAGAGCGTCGCGCACCTGCTCGTAGACGTCGGCGTGGATGTACAGGCGCTTGGCGGCGTTGCAGAACTGCGCGTTGTTCTGGAACGCCGCCCAGAACAGTTGTGGCGCGATCTTGACCGGGTCCACGTCCGGCAGCACGATCGCCGGGTCGTTGCCGCCGAGCTCCAGGGTGATCCGCTTGAGGTTGCCGGCCGCCGAACGCATGACGTGCCTGCCGGTCTCGGTGTTGCCGGTGAAGGCGATCTTGTCGATTCCGGGATGCGCGGTGAGCCGCTTTCCCAGTTCGTCGTCGCCCGACAGGACGCTGAACACACCGGGGGGAAGCAGGTCCTGGACCAGTTCGGCGAGCTTGAGAGTACACAGCGGGGTGAACGGCGAGGGTTTGACGACGATGCAGTTGCCGGCCACGAGCGCGGGGGCGATCTTCCACACCGCGAGCAGGATGGGGAAGTTCCACGGTGTGATGCCGCCGACCACGCCGAGGGGTGTGTGGCGGGTGATCACGCGCCGGTCGGCGGTGTCTTCGACGACCTCCTCGGGAAGGGACTGGGCGGCGATCGCGCGCAGCCACAGGATCGAGCCGAAGACCTCCCACATGGCACCGCTGCCGGGTTTGCCCTGCTCGCGGGTCAGCAGCGTCATGAACTCCTCGGCGTGGGCCTCCAGCCGGTCGCCGATGGCGCTCACGATCGCCTGCCGTTGGGGGAGCGGGGTGGCCGCCCATGTGGGGAAGGCCGCCCGCGCCGCTTCCACGGCCTGATCGAGCTGCTCCGGGCCGGCGACCGGCACCTCCGCGATGGTCTCGCCGGTCGCGGGATTGACCACTGTCGAGGTGGTCACGGACCGCTCCGGCTTTCCGTTGATGGTCAGGACGTAGTCGCCGTCGAACTGAATGGACATATCAGCCTCCCGCAGGTCATTGCCTTTGGCAGCCATCGTGGACCGGGACGAGGGCCGGTAACTGTCGCGATCCGATACAGCGCTCAGCCGAGGCCGAGCTCCTTGAGCCGGCGATACAGCGTGGTCCGGGCGATTCCCAGCATCGCGGCGGCGTGAACCTTGTTGCCGCGGCAGCGGTCCAGGACGGATCTGATGGTGTCGAACTCCGCCTGTTCGAGCGCGGACAGCCGCCGCCTGGGGCGCCGGAAGGTGGTGGGCAGGTCCAGCTCGGTGATCACCCCGGCTTCGGTACGGCGGGCGAGCTCGGCCATCACGGCCGACAGTTCCGCGAGGTTGCCGGGCCAGGTGTGGCGGCTCAGGGCGTCCAGGGCGGCGGGGGTGAGGTGGGTCGTGCTGCCGTGGCCTTTCAGCAGCGCGCGGGCCAGGGCGGGGATGTCGTGGCGACGCGAGCGCAGCGGGATGGTCTCCCAGCGGGAGGCGCATCGCGCGGCCGGGCCGATCCGTTCGCCGGTCAGCTCCTCGACCGGTCCGCTGGTGAGGGCGTACCAGCCGGTCGTGCCGTCCAGAAGGTGAGCGAGCGTCGCCGCCGTGGGATCGTCGAGCAGATGGATGCCGTCGATGACGACGAGGTGATCGGGGCCGCGATCCAGCGCGGAGGTGATGTCGCCGGCCGACAGCGACGCGGCGTCGAGCACGGTGCTGGGGTGATCTCCGGCCAGAGCGTGCGCCGCGTACGTGCGCCCGCTGCCGGGCTCACCGTGGATCAGCAGCCTGCGGCGCCGCCGGCGGAACGGCTCGAGCGGATCCGCGGTCCCTTCCGTCGCGCGTGTGCGGGGCACGACCGGCTGTGCCCGGCCGGTGTCGATGGCCTCGAACAGCACCGCCCGTACGGCACCCGGAACCACTGAGTAGCGTGCGCGGACCGGGATCCCGGCGCGGCTGTGGAGCAGGCAGACGCCATGGTCGCCGGTCAGTTCCCGGCCGAGCTCGCGCAGGATGGCGGCGTCGAACGTTTCGTGTGCCGCTCGATTGGCCATGGTGATCCCATCGCCCACGACGATGACGGGCGCGCCGGTACGGGCGGTGCGGGCGCGGAAGGCGGCCAGCATGCGCTGATCGGAGAGCCTGCTTCCCTCTATCAGCCGCTGCTCGATGCCGCGTACGGCCTGGGCGAGGAAGGGTTCGAGCAGTCCGGTGGCATCCCGCGCCAGCCCCGTCACGTCGAGCACCCCCTCCAGCCGGCCCGTCACGGGGTGGGTGACGGGATGGCCGTAGCAGCAGAACCCCTTCAGCCGCTCGAGGAAATGCTCGGGACCGACCACCGAGACCCCGCGGCGGAGCTCGAACGCGGTCGCCAGCGCGTTGGTCCCGGCGACGTCCTCGGTGTAGCGGCACCCGGGCACCGCGAACACCTCGTCCAGCGCGTCCGCAAGTCGCGGGTCGCCGAGCCGCCGATCCACGATGCGGCCCTCGCCGTCGGCGAGCAGCACGCTGAACCGGGTGTTCCGCAGTTGCTCGGCGACGGCGTCGAGCACCGGCTTCGCGGCCACCATCAGCCTGCTGCCGGAGTCGACCTCCTCCAGCCGTTCCCCGGCCACGCCCGAACCGGGATCGAGACCGCACAGGGCCGCACGCCGCCATGAGCGGGCGATGTCCGGACGAAGGCCGGCCACGAACGGCCTACTCCCTGACCAGCGGGAGCGTCGCGCAGTGCAGACCGCCGGGGAAGCGGGTGATCTCCGAGAACTCAACCGGGACGGGGGTGACGCCGTGCCGGGACAGCTCGGCTTCGAGCCGCTCGTGCCCGGCCTGGATGATGAGCCGGTCGGGCCCGAGCGCGACCGTGTTGACCGCGAGCGCCCGCATCTCCTGCGGTGTCACGGTGATCAGTTTGAAGCGGCTCTTGAGGTGGTCGAGGCTCTCGGCGTCGAAGGCGGCGGGGCTGACGAGGCCGACGTCGGGCGAGGCGAGGGTGAAGTGCACGTCCAGATGGACCACGCCGCGGTGGGTGAAGCGCATCGGCACCACCTCGCGCGACAGGCCGGCGGCCGCCATGGCCCTGCGCAGCGCCTCGGCCCCTGCCTCATTGGTGCTGTCGCCGATCCCGACCAGCACCTCGGAGGGGGTGACAAGGACGTCGCCGCCCTCGATGTGGCCGGCGTCCAGCGCGCGTACCTTGGACATGCGCGAGTGCAGGCTCAGCAACGCCGCCTGCTCGCGGCGCCGGGTGGGTGTGGCCGGGCGGGCCAGGAAGAAGACGTCGTCGATGGCGAAGCCCATGTCCCTGGTGTACATCTGGATGACGCAGTCGACGGGAGCCGCCCAGTGGACGTTCACGTCGTGCGCCTCCAGCACCGCGATGAGCTGGGCGTGCTGCTTGGCCGCGATCGTGGGGTCGGGGGCCTCGATGGAGTAGCGGGCGTACAACTCGTCGAGGAGCCGCTGGTCCCCGCCGCCGCCGTCGACCCGGGCCTCGCTGATGAGGTCCTCCATGGTGAACGCCTTGCAAGGGCCCAGGATCACCTCACGGAGCACACCGATGTCGCTGGTGACATTGATCTCGATCATGATGTTCTCTCCACGGTGGATGTGATGCTGCGGTAGAGCTCCCCCCAGCCGGGGCGCCGGCGGACGAGCTCGTTGAGCAGGAGCCGATCGGGACGGCCGGCGGCGGCCAGCGCGACGCACCGCCAGAAGGACGGCTCCCGGTTGCCCGTGCCGAAGGCGTCCTGGGCCAGGTCGAGATCGGCCAGGATCGGCTCCGGCTCGCTGCCGGCGAGCATGGCGGCGATGGAGGCGTGCATCAGCCGGTCGCCGCGCCAGAGCCCGTGCAGGCGCTCCAGCTCGGCCAGCGGGTCGGGGTGGTCGTCGACGCGCAGGTCCAGCACGACGCCACCCTCCGCCGTCCCGTCCACGACGCGCACAGCGGCAGCCTGTCTGCCGCGCACGTCACCACCCGCCTCATCGGCAGCCCGCATGGCGGCCAGGAGTCGCTCGGCCAGTGCGCCCGGCGTGGTGGTGAACCGGTCGACCATGACGTCCCACAACCCGTCGGCGGCGAGCATGTTGCCCTGGGCCACGACGCCCACGCCGGCCCGCCGGCCGGCGTGGGCGACGCAGGCGCCGCCGGTGTGCCCGGCGGTGCGGCCCTGGACGTCGACGAGGCCGATCTGGCGCAGCGCGGCCTTCTCGTCGTCGATCATGGCGAGCTTCAGCGCCAGCGGCGGCGCCAGCCCGTTGGCCAGCAGGTCGGGCAGCAGCCTGCCGTACCGCCGATCGGTGAGCGCCTGGGTGACGCCGACGCCTACCCCCGGGCGGGCCCACGGAACCACCGCGCCCACCCCCAGCGAGTGCGAGGCCACTGCGACGCCCAGTTGGCCGGTGCGTGCGCAGCGGGCGGCCAGGGAGAAGGTCATGACCCGCCCATGACGCCGGGCTGGTGCGGCGAGCCGTGGTAGTGGATCATCTTCCAGTCGCCGTCGTGCCGCCGGTAGACCTCGGTGGCGCGGTAGCGCTGGTCCAGGTCGCCGCCCGCCTCCTCACCGCGCGGCCCGAAGTCGACGGTCAGCCGGCACAGGTAGCTGACCACGGCCAGATCACCGCCGACCGTGATCCGCTCGTCCCACGCCTGCGAAACGACCTTCTGGGGTACGGCCTCGCCCGCCATCGCGATCAACTGCTTCCAGAGCTCGACGATGCCGTCGAGGCCGAAGAAGTTGCTGCCCAGCGTGTTCCACATGACGAAGTCGTCACCGGCCAGATGGGCACGCAGCCAGCCGATGTCACCGGTGCCGTTGGCCGTCACCCAGCCGTCGTGCAGTTCGCGGATACGCCGCTCGTCGTCGCTCATGTCACACTCCTTTGGTTGGTCCGCCGGGGGCGAGGCGGCGGATCGCCTGGGCGGGGCAGGCCTCAATGGCCTCCCCGGTCGCCGCCTCCAGCTCCGCCGGGACGTCCTCCCGCGTCGCCATGGCGTAGCCGAAGTCGTCAAGGTCGAAGACCTGAGGCGCGATCTCCACGCACAGCGCGTAGGCGGCGCATTTGGTGCCGTCGACGTTCACGCGCATCTGTCAGTCCTCCTCGGGTTCGGGTGGGTGCACCCGGAAGCGGGTGTCGGCGCCCACCGGCAGCCGGGCGCAGCGCGCGCACGACTCGGCCAGGTGGTGCCGGATCTCCTCCGGGAAGTGGCGGAGCAGGCTGTCCGCGGTCAGGCAGGCGGCGTCGAGGGTGCCGCAGGCGCCGCGGCCGCGCAGCCGCCGCGCCCACTGCTCCAGCCGGTCCACCTGCTCGGGGACCGCGGTGCCCGCGCGCAGCGCCGCCGCGGCCCCGGCCATGGCGCTCGTTCCCTTGAAGCAGCTTCCGCACTGGCCGGCGTTGGCCCGGTCGAAGAAGGCCAGTACGTCGGCGGCGGCCGCCACCGGGCAGTCCTCACGCCCGATGGCCACCAGGGCGCCGCAGCCGAGTGCGCTGCCGATGGCGCGCATGGCCTCGTGGGTCAGGGGCGTGTCCCCGGCCGAGGGCGGCAGCAGGCCGCCGGAGAAGCCACCGGCCAGGAAGCCCCGGCAGGCGTCGAAACCGAAACGGGCGGCCAGTTCGGCCGGCCGTACCCCATGAGGGATCTCCGTCAGCACCGGCGCGCCACCCGAGCCCGAGAGCGTCACCAGCAGGCCGCTGCGCCGGAAGCGGGTCAGCAACGCCATCCTGGCCAGCGACTCGACGTTGAGCACCAGCGTGGGACGGCCCGCGACGCCCTGTTCGTAGGGACGGGGCGGCTTGGCCGTGGGCTTGGCCGGGCCGCCGTCGATCGCGCGCACGAGCGCGGTCTCCTCGCCGCTGACGAATCCGGGCTCGGCGTCGAAGACCTCTGGCGGGCAGGCCGGCCGGCGTTCCTTCAGCGCCAGCCGTACCGATCGGGCGGAGAGGGCGTCGGAGACGTAGAGGATCGCCCGGTCGGCTCCCACGATGCGGCGGGCGAGGAGCATGCCCTCGATCACCAGGTGGGGGCGGGTGCGCATCAGGTAGCGGTCCTTGACGCTGGCAGGCTCGCCCTCTTCCCCGTTGGCGACGAGCACGCGCGGCCCGCTCGCCGCGCGGACCGCCTCGATCTTCGCGGCGACCGGGAAGCCCGCGCCGCCGCGGCCGCGCAGCGCGGCGGCGCGGATGGCGGCCAGCGCCGCCTCCGGTGAGTGGTGCAACGCGCTGTCGCCACCCGAGGCGAGATGCCGGGCGAGATCCTCCCTGACCTTCCCCCGTACGGCCGCGCCGCCCCCGGCCGGTACGGCCACGCGGGTGGTGATGTTCATCGTTCAGCACCTCCTGATGGGCAGGCGTTCGAGGGTGCGCAGCGCGCCGGCCGGTGCCGCTCGCACCGGCTCATCCGGTCCGGCCTCGAAGGACGGCCACGCGGCCAGGAGCGCGCCGAGCGCGACCTGCGCCTCCATGCGGGCCAGCGGCGCGCCCAGGCAGTGATGCGTCCCCATCCCGAACGCCAGGTGCCTCCCCTCGCCGCGGGTGATCAGGAAGCGATCCGGGTCGGGGAACTCGGCCGGATCCCGGTTGGCCGCCGCGCCCAGCAGGATGACCGCGGCCCCGGCCGGGATCGTGACCCCGTCCAGCTCGATCGGCGCGCGGGTCACCTTGAGCCCGAACTGGAAGGACGGTTCGAACCTGAGCACCTCCTCGACCGCCCCGGCCACTAGCGACGGTCGGGTGCGCAGCAGGCCGAGCTGGCCGGGGTGCCCGAGCAGCACGTGCACGGCGTTGGCGATGAGCGCGGTGGTCGTCTCGTGCCCGGCGTTGAACAGCAGCAGGGCGCTGGAGACCACCTCCTGCGGCGTCATGACCGCGGTGAGCGCGGTCAGCAGATCGTCGCGCGGCTCTCTCTTGCGCCGTTCGACCAGGTCGAGGAAGTAGCCGGTCGACTCGGCCAGCGACTCCGCTGCCGCCGCCAGCACCGCGGGCGGCACGACCGGCGCCAGCGTGCGCCCGGTGATCTCGGCCCTGCGCACGCACGCGACCCGGTCCTGCTCCGGCACGCCGAGCAGTTCGCCGATGAGCGCGGTCGTCAGCGGCAGGGCGAACTCCGACACCACCTCCAGGGAGGTTCCGGCCGCCTTCATCAGCTCGGAAGCGTGAGCCTCAAGCCCGGGACGGAGCGCCTGCACGGAGGCGGGGGTGAACGCCTGCTGGAACAGCTGCCGTAGCCGCCGGTGCTCGGGGTCGTCCATGAAGACGAACATCGAGCGCTGCCAGCGGGCCACCGGCCCGTCCACCCCGTCGAGGTGCCGCTCGGCCCAGTCCCGATAGTTGGGCCGGGCCGCCGGGTTGCTGGTGGCGCGCGGGTCGAGCAGCAGCGCCCGCACGTCGGCGTACCGGCTGATCAGCCAGATGCCCTCGGGCGTCAGGTGGACCGGGGCGTGTTTGCGCAGTTCCCGGTAGAGCGGATAGGGGTCGGGCGCGATCAGGCTCGCGAGGGTGTAGGTCATGGCCGGGCCGTTCCGAGAGACTCCACCAGGCCGGGCAGCAGCTCGGGCGGGTTGACCAGGCCGAGCGCGACCTCGTCGATCCCGGTCGCGGCCAGGCGGGCCAGCGCCTCGGGGAGCGTGCTCGGCGTGGCGACGAGGGCCAGTTCGCACAGGGCGGCAGGGGTCAGCAACTCGGCCATCCGCAGTCGGCCCGCCTGGGCGTCCGCCAGCGCGGTGGGGTCGAACAGGCCGGGTGCGGTCACCTCGAACCCGGACGGGCTGAACCCGGCCAGGATCGGCCGGAGCATCGCCGCGGCGCTCTCCTCGTCCTCGCCGATCGAGCCGAGCACCGTCGCCGAGATCCGGAAGTCCGCCCGGTCGCGCCGGGCCTGGGCCAGCGCCTCGACCACGGAGGACACGGCACCGGCCAGGTAGCCGAGCGAGGCCCCGGCGGTCAGCGAGACGCCGTCGGCGACCCGCCCCGCCAGATCCAGCATGCGCGGCCGTACGGCCAGCAGATCGATGGCCGATGGCTCGTGCGGCGGGGCGACGGCGCACCCGGAGAAGCGGTGCCCGGCCAGTTCCCCGTCGACGCGTTCCCCGGCCAGGAGCCGCCGCAGCGCGTCGACGTACTCGCGGGCGACTCGCAAGCCCTGGCGGTGGTCGCCACCGAGCATCCCGGCCAGCAGGGCGTCCCCCAGCCCGACCTGCGCCCGAACCCGTCCGGGAGCGAGCGCGGCCAGCGAGGACAGCTCCATCGCCAGCAGCGCGGGATGCCGGGCGATCGGAGCGGGCCCGACCAGGCCCACCTCAAGGCGGCCGGTGCGGGCGAGCACCGCGGCGGCGGGCACCACGGAGTCGGTGAAGCCGAGATGCTCGCACATCCACACGCCGTCCAGCCCGGCCGCCTCCGCCGCGGCGGCCGCGCGCAGTGTGGGCGGCAGCGGCCCGAAGCCGCTGAAGCTGAGGCTCAATCGCACGGTGTACTCCTTCGGCTAACGGATCGCGGTGATCCGGGTGACGGTGAAGGCGGCACCGGCCATGCACAGCGCGGCGGCCGCGTAGAGGCCGGTGAATCCGGCGCCGGACAGCATCACGGCGCCGAGGGCCGGTCCCGCCAGGCTGGGAAGGGTGTTGGCGCTCTGCAGCACGCCCAGGTCGCGGGCGCGCTGATCGGCGCGGGGAAGCACGTCGGCGGCGACGGCGAGGTCCATGGTCGAGTACACGCCGAAGGCCAGCCCGGCGATCGCCGAGACGATCAGGACCCCGGTCCACGTCGGCCAGGCCAGGTTGGCCACCGAACACAAACTGAGCACGAGCCCGGCGGCGACGACGAACGCCTTCCTGCGCATCAGCCGGTCGGAGACGATGCCGGCGATCACTCCGGAGATCACGGCCACCAGCGCGTACACGGACGTGACCACAGCCATGGACTCGGCCAGCTCGGCCGGTCCGGTGCCGGGGCCGAGCACCCCTTGCACCCAGTACAGGACGAAACCGAGCGAGAGCGCCATCCCGAGGAAGACCAGGAACCGGGTCAGCCACATCCAGCCGAGGTCGGGGTCGCGGCGGGGGTTGAGCCGGAAGCAGCCCACCCACTCCTGCCAGTCCCACGGCTTGGCGGCCTCCGCTCTGCTGGACGGTTCGCGGACGGTGGCCAGCAGCAGCGCCCCGCCGCCCAGCATCAGCGTGGCGAGCACCAGGTAGGTCGCCCGCACGTCGCCGCCCAGCAGGCTGAAGGCCCAGGCGCCGAAGACGGGGGAGAGCGCGCCGGCCACGCCGGCCACGCCGGAGATCTCGCCGCGCTGGCTCTGTGGCACCTGGTCGGCGACGAGCGCCAGAGCGCCGGCGATCACGCCGGCGATACCGATCTGGAGCACGGCGAAGGCCAGCATCAGCGCCGGGACGCTGGTCGCCGCGGCCAGCCCGGTCAGCCCGAGCGCCCCGGTCACCGCGCCGGCCAGCGCCCAGCCGCGGCGTCTGCCGTACCGGGATCGGGTGCGGTCGGAGGCCATGCCGACCAGCGGCGCGGCGACGACGCCGACGACGCCGCCGATGGAGGAGACCAGCGCCAGCGTTCCCGCCTTGGCTTCGCCGCTCAACTCGGCGGCCTGCAGCGGCAGCAGGATCTGCGCGGGAGTGAGCAGCGCCGCCAGCATGCCGAAGGCGACCGCGCCGAAACCCAGCCGGAAGCCCACGCCCACGCGTACCTCGGTGATGGTCATGAGCGGCTGCCGTGGCCGTGGGTCATGTCCGCCTCCAGGAGCTCGCGATCAGGGCGGCGGTCGGCTCGGGCGCCTCGGCCATGGGCAGGTGACCGGCCCCCGGCACGGTGCGCTGCTCGGTGCCCAGCGCCGCCGCCGTCTTCGCCGCGGCCTCGTGCGGGCAGGTCCTGTCGTGCTCGCCGCGCGCGACGAGCACGGGGCAGCCCACCTCTGCCGCCGCCGGCCGGAAGTCGGCGGTGAACCCCGCTTCCAGCAGCCGGGCGACGGTCGCCGGGGAGTTGGCGGCGGCCACCCGGCTGGCCTCGGCCACCAAGCCGGGATCGGCGCCGGGGGCGAAGGTCCACTCGGGGGCGATCGCGGTGAAGAAGCCCGTGACGCCGACGCGGGCCAGCAGGTCCAGGGCCGGCTTCAAGGTCTCGGGAGCCGGGTCCAGCGCGGTGCCGAACATCGTGACCGTGGCGGCCCGGCCGGGGTGCGCGGCGGCCACGGCCAGGGCGAGGCCGCCGCCGTACGAGGAGCCGACGAGGTGGACCCTCGGCCAGCCGAGCCCGTTGACGACGGCGAGCACGTCGGCCGTCTGGCGCTCGACCTCGAAGGAACCCTCACGGGTGGAGCCGCCGTGCCCCCGCAGATCCATGGCGGCCAGCGCGCGGTCGCGCGGCAGCAGATCGACGACGGCGGTCCACACGTCGGCCGAGCTGTTGAGCCCGTGCAGGAACAGCACGGGCGTGGCGGCGCCGCCCTCCCGCACCACGACGGCCAGCCGGCCACCGGGCACCGTGACGATCACCGCCCCGTCTCCAGCGGCACGTAGTCGAGGACGTTGCGCTGGAAGGCCTGGATGCCGCGCTCGTAGCGGTAGGCGATCGGGCCGACGGAGAAGCGCGGCGACCTGATCCCCACCTGCACGGCCTCGCAGCAGAACACATCCTCCTCGATGAGGTCGTACGTGCGTTCCTTGTCCAGGACCCGCCGGGCCACCGTGGACACGGCCGCCTTCGCGCCGGCCACGGCGAGCTTGCTGCTCTGACCAGGCAGAAAACGCATGCGCATCTCAAACGTGGTGGTCTCGGGACCCGTGGGGATCACCTCGATACTCGACCAGGAGACGGCCGAGGACAGCACGAACAGGTTCGGGAAGAAAAAGCCGAAGGCCGAGCCGTACCAGCGGGGTTCGGCCGCGATCGGGTCGAGCCCCGCCGCGGCCTCCACGGGCGTCACCTGGCCGGGCTCCAGCGGCGGCTCGTAGAAGAACCAGTGCCGGTCCCCGCAGGCGTACTGTTCCTGACGCTTGTGGTCGTAGCCGATGAGCGTGTTCTTGTGCACGTAGCCCAGGTGGTAGTTGTCCAAGGCGTTCTCGATGAACACCTTCCAGTTGGCCTTGATGTGATGCACCTGCGGCGGCACCACCTCGGCCAGTTGCTCCGGGTCGTACGGCGCCATCCGGTCGGGCAGATCGCCCAGCCAGTCGGTCAGCGGTTGCGGCTCGGGCTCCGGGTGGACGAACACCAGACCGCGCCAGACCGCCACGGAGGCCGGGTGCAGGCCGAGCTTGGAGCGGTCGAGGTGACGATCGACCTCGTTGCGCTGGGTGACGGCCAGCAGGCAGCCATCGAGGCCGTAGGTCCAGTTGTGGTAGGGGCAGACGATCTGCTTGTCCACCACCCCGCTGCCGGACAGGACGGCCGTGCCGCGGTGACGGCAGACGTTGTGGAAGGCGCGCAGTTCACCGTCCTTGCCGCGCACGACGACCAGCGGGTGCCGCCCTGCCTGCACAGAGCGGTAGGAACCCGGAGTCTTGAGATCGTCGGTGGTCCCTGCGTAGCGCCAGGTGCGGCCGAACAGCTCCGGCTGCTCGCGTTCGTACCAGCCGGCGTCGAAGTAGGCATGCGCCGGCAGCAGCTGGGTCGCGGTGTCCGTCATTCACTTCACCTCTTTATTGAACGTACGTATAGCATCTTTTGCTGGGCAGTTGTTCAAAAAAAGCCGCCGGTTGGGTGGCTCAGTCGAACGGCCGGTACCAGTGCCGGCCGGCCGGGCGCTCGGCCACGGCCGGCGGCATCCTGCCGGGATCGGCGCATTCGTGCGCCACCTCCTCGGCCGGGATCTCCTCCTCGGTCTGCGCCCGCACGACGGCCGCCGCGAGGCCGGCCCGGGCCGTGGAACACGGCGCCACCTGTGCCCTGCGCAGGGCGGGACTACTCAACGCCCTACCGCGGCGAACCTGACACCTGCCGGCTTCCACGAGCGGCATCTCGTCCTCGGCCGGAAAGCGGGGCCGCATCGGCCCCGCCGAGACCGCGTCCTCGGCCACCGCGGGCCCTTTCATCCTCCAAGCCGCGATGACCCGCATTGCGGCCTCGGCCGGTTGGCGGCGCTGAGAACGATCGGCGACTCTCGGCATGGAAATAATCGTATGGATATATTGTTATTTTGTCGAGCGCCTTCTTCGAGTGCCGCACCTCCTGTCCGGGCCCGCCCGATCGTTCGCGTGACGGACGGCGCGTCCGAAAGGGGACCCGGTGCGCAACGCCAGTACAGTGATCGCTCCAGCGGGACGGCCTGCCTGGGGCCCGTCACCTCCGCGCGGACACGCTGCGGTTTCTGCGCACGGCGGTGTCGGCGGGTGTCCGGCATGGCGGAGACGCGCGGGACGGACCGTCCCTCCACGATCTGCACCGAGTGCCTGCAACTGGCGAGGGAGATCGTCTCCGAGCGGGCAGCGCGGGAGTCCCCGCCGCGGTGACCGGCTCGGCCGGGCGCCGAGACGGGCCCGCGGTCCGCGAGCGCCGACGGGCACGATGCCTCGGCTGCCTGAACGCGGGCGGGCGGCACTATTCGCGCGCTGCCCCGGCAAACACACCACAAAACGCTTGCGGCAGCGTCGACACGGAAAAATTCTCGTGCCCGAGTGCTACATTGTGGAATTGACTTCCGATCGAGGTAAGGTGCGGCGATGCAGTCGGCGAGCCGGGAAACCAGGGTTGACGGTGCGCGGGGAGTGACGCTCGATTCGATCGACGAAGAACTCATCAAACTCCTCGTCGCAGACGGGCGGGCCGCCTACGCCGATCTTGGCGCCAGAGTCGAACTGTCGGGCGACGCCGTTCGCGAGCGGCTGAAGCGCCTCATCTCCGAGGACGTCATCAAGGTCGTCGGGAGTGTCTCCGCTCCCACCCTCGGGCTGGGCAGCTTCGCCCTGGTCGGCATCACGGCGAACGGGCCGGTCCAGCCGATCGCCCGCGCCCTGACCGAACTGCCGGCCACTGACCTGGTGGTGCAGACGGCGGGAATGTTCGACATCATCGCCGAACTCGTGGGCCGAGACGACCGGGAGATCCTGCAGGTTCTCGACGAATCGGTCCGGACCATTCCCGAGGTGGGACGGTGCCTGGTCATGCAGTACTTGTCCGTCGAGAAATACGCAGCCGGCGGTCCCCGGCAGATCCTCCTCGGGGGAGGCCGCCATGTCGGCTCGCCCAAGCCGGAGGTGAGGGAAGATCTCGACGACGCGGACCGTGCGCTGGCCGCCGTGCTCCAGCAGGACGGCCGCGCCAGCTACCGGCAGCTGGCCGAGCAGTCCGGCGTGCCCTATGCCAGCGCACGGCGGCGCGTGGTGCGACTGCTGGAGCGTGGTGTGGTGCGGATCGTGACGGTCACGAACCAGATCCTCTTCAGCCACCGCGTCCAGGCGGGGATCGGCGTTCGTGTGCACGGCCCCATCCCGGAGGCGGTCCGGCAGCTGAAGGAACTCCCTGAGGTGGAGGTGGTCGTCGCCACGACAGGGCCTTATGACTTGCTGATCGAGGCCAGCTGTGCGAGCCGTGCCGACTTGTACGACCTGACGGGGACGAAGCTTCGCAGCGTTCCTGGCGTCATGTCCACGGAGACGTTCAACTACATCAACATTCACAAGCTGCCCTACACCTGGGCCGACCTGTAGGGGCGCGAACCTTCAGGCGAAGTGGTGCAGCTGCCCGAGGGGGGTGACCTCGGCCGGGTGAAAGTGGGCCTCGGCGCCGTTCACGGTGACCGGTGATCGGTCGGTCGGCACCACGACCGTCGGGGTGGCGGTGTTGCGGGACAGGTCGGTCCTGCTCAGTGCCCGCGAGCCCGATACCCGCAGGTAGGTCAGTCCTGACGGAAGCGCGCGTCGCAGGCGGGAGTCGTCGAGCGTCTCACCGGAGACGAAGACGCCGGACAGGCGGCCTGGCGCACTGCCCACGGCTCCGAAGTAGGGCCGGTAGGCGCGGGGTTGTCCCAGACGGGTCGATCCGGAGGAACTGCCGACGTTGCCCCAGACCGCGAAGCCTCCCTTGAGGACCAGTTCGGGTTTGGCGCCGAACCAGGCCGGCTGCCACAGGACGACGTCGGCCATGCGACCCACCTGGAGGCTGCCCACCTCGTGGGCCATGCCGTGAGCGATGGCCGGGTTCAGCGTGATCTTGGCTAGGAAGCGCAGCACGCGTTCGGTCGAGTCCACCGACTGTCCCGCCTGCCCGGCGTGGTGCGCGCAGAGGTGGGCGAGCTGCCAGGTGCGACGGATCGTTTCGGCGATACGGCCCATGCCCATGGAATCGGAGTTCACGATACCGATGGCGCCGAGGTCGTGCAGCAGGTTCTCCGCGGCGATGGCACGCTCCCGGATACGGCTCGCGGAGACGGCCAGATCGGAGGCGATCGCATCATTCTGCCGGTGAACGGTCATCGTCATCGGCATGAGCTCGAGCGCGGTGGCGGCTGTGAGGGGAATCGTCGGCGTCGTCGAGGACGGCAGGATGTGGGGGACGGAAAGGATCTCCAGGAGGTTCGGGTGCCCGCCCCCGCCTTCCACGTGGTAGGCGTGCACGGTTCGGCCCCGGGTCGCGTCCACCGTGTCGTGCAGGGAGCCCGATTCGTTGAGGGAGTCGGTGTGCAGGGCGACCGGCAGATCGGCGTGTTCGGCGGCGCTCAGGCAGGCGTCGATGATGGCAGGGGTCGCGCCGAAGTCCTCGTGCACCTTGAAGCCGCCGGCACCGGAGGCGATCGCGTGTTCGTGCAGGGCGCCGGCGGCAGTGGAACCGCGGGCGAGGAAGGCCACGTTCATCGGCAGCCCCCGCCAGGACTCGAAGAGCGTGTGCAGGTTGTACGCGGGATTGCAGCCCACATCCCACACGCCTCCCAGCCCCATGCCGACCAGGGTGGTCACCCCGGCGGACAGGGCGGCGGGAACCAGCTCTGGAGAGGACAGGTGAACATGGGAGTCGACCGCGCCCGCCGTCGCGATCAGTCCTTCGCCGGGCACGATGGCGGTGTGGCTGTCGACCATGCCCGTCACGTCGGGGTCGTGGCCGGGATCGCCCGCGCGCCCCACGGAAGCGATGCGTCCGTCCTTGATGCCGATGTTCGTCTTCCTGACGCCCAGAACGGGATCCAGGATGACGACGCTGGTGATCACCATGTCCAGGGCCGAGTCACCGCCGGACGCCGGGCTGACGAGGAGTCCGTCGCGCAAGGTCTTGCCGCATCCGCCCAGGAGTTCGTCCCCGTACAGCGCGTCGTCGGCGGCGACGGTGACCCACAGGTCGGTGTCGCCGAGACGAATGGAGTCGCCGGCGGTCGGTCCGTACAGCTGTGCGTATCGGTCGCGAGTGATCTTCATGTGTCGCCTTGGTGGTCAGAGGGAACGGCGGGCAGCGCAAGGGCGATGAGCTCGACCTCGCGGGTCGCCCCAGGGTCGAAGGTCGCCGATGTGCCGGCGGGGATGTTGAGCCGTGCCCCGCGCGCGATCTCTCTGTCGAATTCCAAGGCGCCGTTCACCTCGGCGAAGGGAAAGTGCGAGGAGACATGGACCGGGAGGGGGCCCGGGTTGCGGACGGTCGTGGTCCAGGCCGGGCGGCCCGCGTTGAGTTCGATCTCACCCCCGGCCACGGCGTGCGCCCCGGGGCCGCCGGGTGAAGGGGCCCCGAACGGCTGGTCGACCGCGACGAGGGAGGTGCCGTGCGGGAACAGCGCCTCGACCTGGAGGTGGGGGACGAGTTCGGCGACCCCCTCACGCAGTTGCCCGGGGGTGACGACCAGGCGGGCGAACTCGACGACCTGGGCCAGGCTCAGACCGTCCCAGGCGAGTTCGAGAATCTCGTCGCAGACGAGCGCGACGGCTTCGGGGGCGTTGAGCCGCTGCCCTCGGGTGAGGCGGCGTCGCGCGAGCTGGGCGGCGTTGAAGATGTCGAGTCGTTCTCGTTCTCGCAGAGTCAGGTGCATGACGGCTTCCAGGGGTCCGGTTCGGTCACCGTGGGCCGCCCGAGGCGCACGGGATCGAGGTGATCACGTTGAACATGTCGTTCTGGGCGTAGACGACCTCACCCGTCAGTTCGTAGCGAGGGAAGGCGTGCAGGAAGGCGTCCAGGAACGCGGCCGTCTCGGCACGGGCGAGGTTGGCGCCGAGACAGAAGTGGTGCCCTCCTCCGCCGAAGGCCAGGTGAGGATTGGGGCTGCGCGTGATGTCGAAGGTGGCGGGGTCGGCGAACGCCGTATCATCGCGGTTGGCTGAGGAGTACCACATCACGACCTTGTCGCCGGCCGCGATCGGTGTGCCGGCCAGTTCGGTGTCCGCCAAGGCGGTACGGCGGAAACGCCGTACGGGACTGGCCCAGCGGAACACCTCCTCCACGGCTGCGGGAGCCAGCGCGGGGTAGTCGGTGAGCCAGAGGGCCCGCTGGCCGGGAAAGTCGTGCAGCGCGACGATGGCGTGGTTGAGTGCCGTACCGGTCGTTTCGATGCCGGCGGTCAGCAGCAGGGCGAAGAACACACCAATCTCCTCAGGTGTCAGCCGCCGGCCATCGACCTCTGCCTGCACAAGCAGCGACAGCAGGTCGTCGGTGGGCGTGGTCGCCCGCTCGCGGGCCAGGCCGGTGCCGTACTCGATCATCTGCAGGTTCGCGTGGTGCGCGCGCTCTGGCGGGGGCGACAGGATCTGCTTGGTCAGGTCGACCAGGTCCGGGACGTCCGATGGGGCGACCCCCATCACGTCCGCGACGATCCCCGCGGGATAGGTGTCGGCGACCTCCGCGACGAAGTCGAACTCGCCTGCCCCGGCCATCCTGTCGACGATGTCGTGGGCGCGCAGTCGGATGTCCCGCAGCATGGCGGTGACGCGACGCGGTGTGAACACGCGGGAGACGATCTGGCGGAGCCGGGTGTGCTCGGGGGCGTCCATGTTGAGCATGCCCGCCAGCTGGTAGACCTCCGGCTCCAGATCGATGATCTCCGTCCCGTGGCGGGAACCGAAGATGTCCGGGTTGCGGCTGACCTCGGTGACCAGTGCGTGGGTCACCACCGACCAGAAGCCGGGCCCTCCTTTCGGGTTCCAGCTCGTGACCGGTTCGGGCTGCCAGCTGATCGGGGCCCTCTCGCGCAGGATCCGGAAGGTCGCATCCTGGCGGTTTCCCTGCCAGAAGTCGGGATCGGTAAGGATCTCGGCGGATGCCGCAGCCGTCGGTCGACTCATGATGTCCTGTCTCCACGGTGGTTCAAATGGCGTCTCATGCATGCGATTCTTGCAAAATATCTGGGTGAGCTCTAGTTTTCTAGAGCAGTTCACGGTAAATCTGCTCGCTGTGAGCAAATTTATCGCTCGCATCGATGCGTGCCAGAGGCAGTGGAGAGTCAGACATGGAGATCCGCCCGGAGCGGCGCTTGCCCGCCGAGATCACCAACGACAGCGCCTACATTCAGGGGCGGGTGCCTCTGTGCCGTTCCTCGTTCTCGGACGACGACGAACTGCGATCCGTCTGGGGGGCGGCTTGGGGAGCGTCCTCCGAGGTTGGCGTTCTGCGACGGGTCATGCTGCGCCGTCCCGGAACCGAGTTCGACGAGATCGACGCCGGACGGTGGGACGCGAAGCTCGGCGCGGCCTTCGACCCGGACGGGCGCTGGTACTGGATTCGCCCCCAAGGCCCTGACCTGCGGCGGATGCAGGCACAGCACGACACCCTGGCGGAAACCCTGCGATCCTTCGGCGTCACCACCGACGTCCTGCCACCGCTACCGGGGGTGTACACCAAGTCGATCTATGTGCGCGATCCCATGATCACTATCAGGGGTGGGGCGGTCATCGGCCGCCTCGCCCCCACCATGCGCCGCGGCGAGGAGGCGCATGTGACCCGCGCCGTGGCGGCCATCGGCATGCCGATTCTCGGCACGATCGGCGGAACCGGCCACGTCGAAGGGGGCTCCTTCGCCAAACTGAACGCGAAACTCGCGCTCTTCGGAACGTCCATCCGCTGCAACCGGCAGGGCGCCGATCAGCTCGCCGACATCCTCCGCTACTTCGGCGTCGAACTCCTCACCGTGCCGCTGAGTGGTTTCGAGTTCCATATCGACGGATCACTCGCCATGATCGACGTCGACCGCGCCCTGCTGTCACCGAGCTCGGTTCCCCACTGGCTGCCGGACCTGCTCCGGGAACACGGCGTCCAGCCGATCTGGGTGGACCCTGCGGAGGTTTGGGCCATCAACGGCCTGGCGATCTCGCCCGGCCACTTCCTCATGTCGTCCTCCGCGCCGAGGACCGCCGAAACGCTGGATTCCCTTGGGGTCAAGGTGACGGTGATCGACTACGACGCGGTGGAGGCGAACGGCGGCGGCATCCACTGCTCCACCATGGAACTCCTCCGCGACGATCTCTGAATCAGCCGACCCCGCTTGAAAGAGGACGGTTAGGAGCCCGAGATGCCCAAGGACGTCGTCAAGCACGATCAACTCCCCAGCGTCTCTCCCGGCCCGGCGGCCGATCAGGCCGAAGACCGGGCCGGACGAGTGGAGGGCCGGGGCATCGACCACGTACCCGAAGCCGAACGGCACGGCCGTCCCTTGGAGCTCTTCCCCGTGTGGCTGGGGGCCAATGTCAGCTATCTGTACCTTCTGATCGGCGGCAGCCTGCCGGTCATCGGACTGTCCGTGCCGCAGGCGCTGTTGATCGTCGTTCTCGGCAACGGCTTCTGGCTGCTCGTGGGATACACGGCGACGAGCGGGCCGAGTTCGGGCACGCCGAGCACGGTGGTCACCCGCGCGATCTACGGCGTGAGGGGGAACCGGCCCTTCAGCGCGGGACTGAGCTGGATCACCTGGGTCGGCTACGTTGGCGTCAACCTCGCTGTGACCTCCCTGGCCGGCTACGCGCTCCTGGAATCTCTCGGCCTGTCCATGAGTACCCTCCTGAGGATCGTCACGGCCGTCGCGATCGGCGTGGCGACGTTCGCCATCAGCGTGTACGGCCATGCGACGATCGTGCGGTGCAGCGGGCTGTTCAGCTTGTTGCTCGGTGGGAGCATGCTGCTTCTCGGCGGCTTCGTGGCAGTCGAGGCGCAGAGCGTCCCGTCGGACTTCACCCCGCTGCAGGGCGGCGACCTCTGGGCGGCGATGCTGGCCGGCCTGGCCGTGGTCGCGGCTGGTCCGCTGTCGTACTGCAACGGTGCTGACTACTCGCGATATCTCCCCACCGGGTCCTCAAGGAGAGCCGTTTTCGGCTGGACCGCGCTCGGGGGTTGGCTTCCCGCGGTCGTCCTGGGGACGATCGGAGTGTTCGCCGGCACGGTCGTCGACATGACCGAGCCGCAGGTTTCGATGGGTGAGCTGCTCCCCGGCTGGTTCTACCGGGTCTTCCTGCTCACCGTGGTCGTGGGGCTCATCACCAACAACATCATCACCGCCTACTCGGCCGGATTGGCCCTGCAGGCGGTGGGTGTCGCGCTGAGTCGTGCCACGTCCGTCCTGGTGGCCACAGCGCTCGGCGAAGCGCTGTGTTACATCCTGATCACCACGGAATTCCTCACCGCGTTCCGAAACCTTCTGTCGCTCAGCGTCACCTTCCTTGCGCCGGCGCTCACCATCTACGCCGTGGACGTGTGGCTTCGGCGCAACCGCTACGACGGGCCGGCGCTCCACGATCTGCGGCCAGGCGGCCCTTTCTGGTATCGCGGCGGGTACAACATCGCGGGCATCGCCGCGCTGGCGGCGGGTACGGCCGCCGCGCTGGTCTGCGTCAACACCACGGTGTGGCAAGGACCCGTCGCCTCGGGGCTGGGCGGCGTCGACCTCGCCGTGCTCGCGGGGCCGATGGTCAGCCTCGCGATCTATCTGACCTGCGGCCGCGGTCTGCGGCGCGAAAGCGGCTGACCGTCCCGCGCTCCCTGGCACGGGATATGCGTATGCTCACCACGCTTGCACTCTGGCGAATGAGCGCAAAGTTCACGTGTCTATGGTGCCCATGATGCAATATTCTCTTGTATCAACCGGCAGGCCGTGTCATCGTAGAGATATCCAGCTGATTCGAGGCAATCGAAGATCGAAGGGAGCCGGCGATGGCCCTGTCTCGCACGGTGGTGGTCACCGGCGGAGCATCAGGCATCGGCGAAGCCGTCGTGGAGCGGTTTCTGGCGCACGGGGACGAGGTCGTCGTGCTCGACCTCAGGCCCGGTGGCGCCGTCGGCCATTACATCGAGACCGACATCGGCGACCCCCGCTCCATCGACGCCGCGATCGAGGCGTTGCCGGATCCCGTCGACGTGCTGTGCAACGTGGCCGGTGTCTCGGGGGCCTCGCCCGTCCCGCTGATCCTCGGAGTCAACTTCTTCGGGCTACGGCACCTGACCGAACGCCTCGTGCCTCGCATGAAACCCGGTGGATCGGTGGTGAGTGTCGCCTCCACCGCCGGCTGGCACTGGCGCGACCACCTCGACGAGGTCGGCCGGCTCGTGAATACGCCGGACTTCCACACCGGCCTGCGGACGGGTGCGGACCTACTGACGAACGGCAAGGACGCCTACACACGGAGCAAGGAGGCCCTCATCGTGTGGACGTCCTACGCCGCCCAGCGCTACCGCGGACACGTGCGCGTCAACACGGTCAGCCCCGGCGCTGTGGAGACCCCGCTCCTGCCGGCGTTCTACGAGTCGATGGGCCACGACGAGCTCGATACCCTCACCGAGCTGGCGGGAGGACGCAATGGTCAGCCTCACGAGATCGCCTCAGTGATCCACTTTCTGGCCGGTGCGCAGGCCGGATGGATCAACGGCACAGACGTCGTCGTCGATTCGGGCGCGGAGATGGCCTTCGCGCTCGGCCGGGCCGCCACCGGCCATCCGCGCTGACAAGCCGTGCTGAGGCGGCCGTCCGAGTTGGCTTCAGCCCCGAGACCATCACAGAGAGCGAGGTGCGGTCATGAACACCCAGTTCGCCGGAGTGCGGCAGGTAACAGTCGCCCGACGGCGCGCCGTGGCGGCGGGCGTCGTCGAACTCACCCTGACCGATCCCGCTCACCATCCACTGGAGGAGTGGACGCCAGGAGCGCACATCGATCTCGTCCTGCCGTCCGGGACCGTGCGCCAATACTCCCTGTGCGGCCACGGTGAGCGCACGGGCGAGTACGTCGTCGCCGTCCTTCGCGAGCCGGCGAGCCGGGGTGGCTCCAGAGAGGTGCACGACCAGCTGACCGAAGGAACGATCGTCAAGGTCCGCGCACCGCGTAACCATTTCCGCCTGGTCCCAGCGGACCGGTACCTCTTCCTCGCCGGAGGAATCGGCATCACCCCCATCCTCGCGATGATCCGCGAAGCGGTCGCGACCGGCACCCCATGGACGTTGGTCTATGGCGGCCGGGCCCGCTCCTCGATGGCCTACACCGGCGAACTCACCGAACTCGCCCAGCGGTCCAGGGGGGAGGTGCGCCTGATCCCGCAGGACGAACTCGGGCACCCCGACTTCGCCGCCGCCTTCACGGGCCTGCCGGTCGGCACGGCCGTGTTCGCCTGTGGCCCCGAACCGATGTTGCGGGCCGTCGAGGCCCGCGGCGACGAACTGCTGCCGCCGGGAACGCTGCACCTGGAGCGGTTCGGCGCGCAGCCGAAGGACGAGAACGAGCCCGCGCCGGCCGACCGTGCCTTCGAGGTCGAGCTGGCCCGCTTCGGACGGACCCTGACCGTGCCGGCCGACCAGCGCCTGATCGACGTCATCCGCAAGCTCATGCCCCAGGTCCCGTTCTCCTGCGAAGAAGGCTATTGCGGCTCCTGCGAGACCACCGTGCTGGACGGCGTTCCCGACCACCGAGACCAAGTGCTCTCCCCGGAGGAACGGGACGGCAACGAGACGATGATGATCTGCGTCGGCCGCTGCCTGTCCCCAAAGCTCGTACTCGACCTCTGATGCGAGAAGAAAGGGCTGTGTCCTCATGAACGACATCCGCCGGCTTCAGCCACCCGAGGCCGGGCGGCCGCTCGCCGGGCAGATCGAGGGCGAGCCACGAGCGGTGAAGGGCCCGCCGGCATGAAGCGGACGCCCGCCCGCACTGTCCTGGCCGTGCCGGCCTCCTCCGAACGGTTCCTCGCCAAGGCTCAGGCCTCCACGGCCTCCGCGCTCATGGTCGACCTCGAAGACGGCGTCGCCGAGATCGACAAGCACAACGCCCGCGATCTCGCCCGGCAGTGGGCCGGGAGACTGGCCGCGCCGGCGCGCCGGCTGTGGCTGCGCGTCAATTCCACAGATTCGCCCCACCTGGCGGCCGATCTGGCCACGCTGCGCGACGTGCTGGACCGCATCGACGCCCTGGTGCTGCCCAAGGCCACGCCGGACGCGGTCGCGGACCTGTCGAGCAGGACGAAGCTGCCGGTCGTGGCGCTGATCGAGACCGCCGAAGGGGTCGAGCACACCTGGCTCACCACCCACCACAGGGCGGTGAAGGCGGTCATGTTCGGCGAGCTGGACTACCGTGCCGAGCTCACCCGCTGCGGCGGCCTGCGCGCCGAGGACACCTCCTGGGCACAGGCCCGGATCGTGAACGCCGCGGCGAGCGCCGAGATACCGGCGATCGCCGGGCCCACAGTGGCGGTCGACGACGAGCGGCTGCTCCGTGCCCACTGCGCCCGGCAGGCGGCCCTCGGCTTCACCGGCAAGCTCTGCATACACCCGGCCCAAATCGCCGCCGTGGGGCAACTGTTCGGGCCGGACCCGGACATGGTGGCCTGGGCGCACCGCATCGTCGGCGCCGTCGCCGACGAGCACGCCACCGGCGCGATCGTCGTGAACGGCGCCATGGTCGACCGGCCGGCTATCGACCGCGCCCTGAACATACTCGCGGAGGCAGGACAATGAGCACCATCACACTGAGTACCACCATGCTCCCGGACGGCCCCTACGGCGACGACTTCGTCATCGGCGAGTCCCTCCCACCGGCACCTGCGATCACCATCGACGAAGGCCTGGCCGCGCAATACCAGGCGATCAGCGGAGACCCCGCCGGCCTGACACTGAGCGGCCCGCGAGCCTACGCCACCACCGGAGCGGAAGCTCGCGTGGTCAACTCGGCTCTCGTGCTTCACCTCGCGATCGGCCAGTCCACCGTCGCCACCCGGATCGTCATCGCCAACCTCTTCTACCGCGATGTGACGCTGCACAGGCAGATTCATCTGGGTTCGACGCTGACCTCGACGGTCACTCCCATCGCCCGCGCCTTCACCCGGGACAACGGCAACGGCCGGCGCGCGAAGGTCCTGCTGTCCGTGGAGACCCGCGACCAGCACGACGTGCTGGTCGCCTCGCTGGAGCGACTCGCCCTGCTACCCGTGCGCGACCAGGACCGGCTGGTGGAAGCAGGAGAGGTCGGGACCGCCGACTCCAGCCGCCCGCTGGAGGCCCTGCTGCCCGTGGTGCCCAAGGACTGGAACCTGTCCGAGCTGTCGCGACGGCCGCTGCCACCTGCCGGCTGGCAGGCCACCGATCCCTTGCGCGACTCGATCAGCGGCGCCCTGGACCTCGTCCGCCTCACCCAGAATCAGGCCGCCGCACACCGCGACCCCGCACGCGGCCGGCACGGACGCCGCCTCGTCTATGGAGGTCACGTCGCCGCCCTCGCGCAGGCATCCCTGACCCGCCTCGTACCGGGCCTGGCCGCCGTCGTCGGGTGGCGCTCCTGCGACCATCTCGCCCCGGCATTCGAAGGCGATCTCCTGTCCTTCGACATCACCTGCGACGAACTGTTGCCGGTCGACGGCGGGGCACTGATCGCCTTCCGCATCAAAGGACAGACCCTGCGGCAGGCGGGCGAGTCAGTGAACCTCCTTGACTTCCGCCCCGTGGCGCTGGTCGCCGGAACGATCGGCGCGGACCGTGACTGAAGGACTGCGACTCCTGCGCGACATCCGCGTGGTGTCGCTGGAGCAGTTCATCGCGGCACCGTATTGCACGCAACTGCTCGCCGACGCGGGCGCCGAGATCATCAAGATCGAACGCCCCGGAACGGGTGACCCTCGCCGCCGGTACGACCCCAAGCTCGGCCCGGACGACGACTACATCAGCGGCGGCTTCGCCTCCTACAACCGCGGCAAGAAGTCCGTCGAGCTCAACCTGAGCTTCGAGGACGACCGGCGGATCTTCCACGAACTGCTGCGGTCCGCCGATGTCCTCGTCGGCAACCTGCGCCCCGGGTCGCTGGAACGCCAGGGACTGGCTCCCGCCCTGCTCCTCGAACGGCACCCCCACCTGGTGGTCTGCGAGATCTCCGGCTTCGGAGGCTCCGGCGGGCCCTACACCAGCTGGCCGGCGTTCGACTCGGTCATCCAGGGCATGAGTGGCCTGTCCAGCCTGATCGGCGATGCGGACGGGCCGCCCGGCCTGGCCCCGATGGGCACCATGGACCTGCTCGCGGGCGTCTACGCCGCCCTCGGCATCCTCACCGCCCTGGTCGCGCGCGTCTCCACCGGTAGAGGAGCCCACGTGGATGCCGCCATGTACGACATCGGTGCGGCGTTCCTGGAACGCCCGCTCACCCTGCACGAGTACACCGGCGAAGTTCCCGGCCGAGGTGTTGACCGCTTCAGCCCCGTCGGGGCGTTCCGCGCCGGTGATGGCGCGTGGGTGTCCATCGTGATCCCTACCGACGAGATGTGGCGCCGATGCTGTGTCGCGCTCGGCGACCCCGGCCTGGAAACAGATCCCGAGCTCGACACGACCCTCAAGCGCGCCGAGCACATGAGCGACCGAATCGTTCCGCTGCTGGAGGAGTGGGCCAAGGACAAGGACCGGCACGAGGCGGTGGCCGCCCTGCGCGCGGCCGGGCAGCCCGCCGGCGTCGTGCAGACCATTGCCGACGTCCGGGCCTGCCCGCAACTCGCCCACCGCGGGCTGTTCGCTCCGCTCGACGACGAACGCGCCGTGCGCGCCGACGGCTCCGTCCTCCGCCTGCCCCGCCTGCCCTTGCTCTTCGACGGGCAGGGTGCCCGACCCGGGGGCGTTCCCCGGCTGGGCGCCGACAACGACGAGTTCCGTCTTCCGCACCCCACGGAGCGGCCCCAGTGAGCACCGTCACCTTCACCGATCTGTTCATCGACGGGGCCTGGCGTCCCGCCACAGGGCGCGGCACGTTCAACGTCGAAGACCCCGCCACGCAGCAGGTCATCGCCACGGTGGCCGACGCCGCCGTCGACGACGGCAGGGATGCGGCAGCAGCCGCCGCCACGGCTCTGCCCGCGTGGCGCGAGCGCGCGCCCAGGGAGCGCGCCGAGATCCTGCGCCGGGCCTACGAGCTGATGATCCGGTCCCGGGGCGAGATCGCCGCCCTCATCACCGCCGAGAACGGCAAGGCCCGCGCCGACGCTCACGCGGAGGTCGCCTATGCCGCCGAGTTCTTCCGCTGGTACAGCGAAGAAGCCGTGCGCGTGTCCGGCCACCTCGGCCACGCGCCCGGCGGCGACCGACGCATCATCGAGATCTCCCAGCCGGTCGGAGTGGCACTGCTGCTCACGCCCTGGAACCTCCCGGCGGCCATGATCACCCGCAAAGTCGCCCCGGCGCTCGCGGCCGGATGCACCGTCGTGATCAAACCCTCCCACCAGACGCCGCTGACCGCTCTCCTCCTGGCCGGCCTGCTCGCCGCCGCGGGCGTTCCCCCCGGCGTGGTCAACGTGCTTCCGACCACCCGCGACATCACCCTCACCGCCGATCTCATCGACGCCGGTCCGGTCCGGGCGCTGTCCTTCACCGGCTCCACCCGGGTGGGCAGCGCCCTGCTGGGCCAAGCGGCCAAACGGGTGCTGAAGACCTCGATGGAGCTGGGCGGCAACGCCCCCTTCATCGTCTTCTCGGATGCCGACCTGGACGCGGCCGTCGCCGGCGCGCTGGTGGCCAAGATGCGGCACAACGCCGAGGCGTGCACCGCGGCCAACCGGTTCTACGTCCACACCCGCGTACACGATGAGTTCGTCTCCCGCTTCGCCCAGGCACTGTCCGCGCTGAAGGTCGGCCCCGGCACGGATCCCTCGGTGACCGTGGGACCGATGGCCTCAGCCGCGGCACGCGACTCCCTGGCCGGGGCGGTCAGGTCCGCGCTCGACTCCGGAGGCCGCGTCGTCGTGGGCGGGGACCCGTTGCCCGGCCCCGGCTACTTCTTCCCGCCGACTCTCATCGACTCCGTCCCCGCCACCGCGCCGGTGCTGGACCACGAACTGTTCGGGCCCGTTGCTCCGGTGGTCTCCTTCGACAGCGAAGACGACGTGATCGCCATGGCCAACAGCACCGAGATGGGCCTGGGCTCCTATGTCTACACCCGTGACCTGCCGCGCGGGCTACGCGTGGCCGAACAGCTCGAAACCGGCATGGTCGGCCTCAACACCGGCGTGTTCTCCGACCCTGCGGCGCCATTCGGCGGCGTCAAGCAAAGCGCATCGGCCGCGAAGGCGGACACCACGGCATCAACGAATTCCTCGAGACCAAGTACATCGCCACCCAGTGGTAGCCCCCAGGCACACAGAATCGAGCACGCGATGACCGCGAAACTGGACCCGTCGGTCCGTGACCTGCTGCTGCCCGATGCGCGGAACTGGCTCGACAGGCCACCGCTCAGCCCGTTCATCGACGGCGCCTTCCGCGCGGCCCGCTCGGAGCATCGCCTGCCCGTCGTCGACCCGGGCAGCGGGGTCACAATGACCGAGTACGTCACCGCCTCGTCCGAGGACGTCGCCGACGCCGTCCGCGCGGCCCGCGCGGCGTTCGATGACGGCCGTTGGAGCGAACTCGATCCCGAGGCACGTGAAGCGCGGCTGCGTTACCTGGCCGGTCTGCTTGATCGGGACTCCGAAGCGGTCGCCCAGCTCGAGTCGCTGGACACCGGCAAGCCCTTGGCCGAGGCCCGCCTGGACATCGCCGAGGCGGTCGCCGTCCTGCGCTACTACGCGGGCTGGGCGACGAAGATCGAAGGAGCGGTGATCCCCGCCCCCCGGCGCCTGCTCGCGACCGGCACCCGCGAAGCGCTCGGAGTATGCGCCGCGATCACACCGTGGAACTATCCGCTGCCGATCCTCATGTACAAGCTGGCTCCCGCCCTGGCCTTCGGCAACACCTTCGTGGCCAAGCCCTCGGAACAGGCGCCGCTGTCGACCGTGTACTTCGCCCAGCTGTGCGCTGAAGCCGGCATCCCGGACGGAGTGGTCAACGTTCTGCCCGGAGGAGGCGCCACGGGGGCGACTCTCACCTCCGCCCCCGGCATCGACAAGATCGCCTTCACCGGGTCGACCCGGACCGGGCAGGCCGTCATGCGCGCCGCCGCCGACACCCTCACCAAGGTCACGTTGGAACTCGGCGGCAAGAGCCCCCAGCTGGTCTTCGCCGACGCGGACTGGGACGCCGCGATCAAGGGCGTCATGGACGGCATATGGACCAACGCCGGACAGATCTGTGTGGCCGGTAGCCGACTGATCATCGACCGTGGCATCCACGACGAGTTCGTGACCGAACTGGTGCGCCGTACTCGGCAGCTGACCATCGGTCATGGACTGGCGCCCGGCACCCACATGGGCCCGCTCGTGTCCGCCGCGCAGCGTGGCCGGGTGAACCGCATGGTGGCGCACGCTGTCGCCGAGGGCGCCGAAGCACACGACGGGCCAACGCCACCCGAGGGTAACGGCTTCTTCACCGCCCCGGCCGTCCTGACCAACGTCGCTCCCGGCACACAGATCGAACGAGACGAGGTGTTCGGCCCCGTGCTGACGGTGGTGCCCTTCGATACCGAGGACGATGCCGTACGGCTGGCCAACAACTCCTGCTACGGCCTTGCCGCCGGCGTATGGAGCACGGCCAACGCCACGGTGCACCGGGTCGCCCGCCGCCTGCGGGCCGGCATCGTCTGGGCGAACTCGTACGGCATCTTCCACCCCTCCTTGCCCTTCGGGGGAGTGAAGAGCTCCGGGTTCGGTCGCGAACTGGGCTTCGCCGGGGTCGAGCACTACACCGAACTCAAGACCACCGTGATCGACCTAGGGCCCGGACCCGCCAACTGAGGGATGGCTGCCCGCTTCCTGCCGCACCTAACGATCACGGTCAACCGCCCTCGGGCGCAGCGCGGCGGCCAGGCAGACGGTGGCGCCGGCGAAGCCCCACCGGTGCCCGACGATCGCCGGATCGTGTGATGGGACGGTCATGAGCCCTGGAGCAGCCCGCCGCAGCGGGTGCTGTGCCAGCTTGGTACGGAACTGCGGCAGTTGTTGTAGCGCCGCGCGCCGTCGTTGCGGTCGGCGAGCAGCAGGAGGTCGCCCGCGACGGTGCGGCGGTGCGTCGCTCAGCGGACATCGACGGCGTAGAGCGTGTCGCCGGCCAGCACAGGCCCGGATAGACGCCGTCGACGTCGGCTAGGCCCCGTCGCTCCGGCGAGAACCGATGAACCGCCCCCGGCGACCCTTCCGAGAGGAAGAAGGCTCACGATGCGCCGGCCGTTCACGCTTTCGAGGACCGGAACTCCCCGGGCGGCAGGGCGGGTACCTGGTGCCGGGGAGGTCTCGGCGGCCGTCGCAGTGCGATCCTCGACGGCGAGCCACTGCCGTAACTTCTGTCAGCCCGGTGGGATGAGGTCGTTCTTGGCGACCGGGACGGCGAGGTGCTGGGGCAGGTTGAACGTGGCTCGTTCCCTGGGCAGCCGGCTCAGCACGGGGTTGAGGTGGGTGAGCGTCAGCCGCTGGACAGCGGGCAGCTTGGGCGCCACGATCTCGTACTTCTCCAGGTCGATCCACTGGACGATCTCGCGCACGTCGCCGGGGATGTCGTCGCCCTCCTTCTGTACGGGGACGCAGAGCTGGTGGCTGAAGGTGACCTTGGCGGGGGAGTCGGGCAGGTGGGCCAGGCGCGGGTTGAGCTGTCCCAGCCTGAGTTCCTCGTTGAGCGCCTCCTCGGTCTTCACCAGGTAGCACGCCAGGTCGAGGTGCTGGACGACGTGCTGGATCTCCTTGGGCGGGAAGAAGTCGTCCTTCGCCACAGGTACGCACAGCTGCTGGAGCTCGACCATCGTCACCACGTGCCTGGGGGCGCCGAGCTTTTGCAGCACCGGGTTGAGGTGGCTGAGCCGCAGGTCCTCGCTGATGCGGTTGTCACTGGCGACCTTGTAGCAGGAAAGGTCTACGTACTTGAGGTAGGGCAGCACGTCGTCGGGTGGGATGACCCCGTTCTTGGTGACCGGGACGCACAGCTGCTGCCTTTCTCCCAGGGTGACCTTCTCCGGCGGCAGCTTCTCCAGGACCGGATTGAGGTGGCGGAACAGGAGCGTCACCGGCTGCGCGGGGACATACGGGTCGGTTCTGAAGCACTCCAGATCCAGGTTCTCGGCGAAGGCCAGTGGCCTGGGCAGGGCCGAGGCCGAAGCCTGATTGCCCAGGCCGGCGACGCCGACCAGGAGCAGAAGAGTGGCGGCGAAACGCGCTCCACGGGTCCGTGGCACGATCATGCCTTTCTGCCGGGGGGAAGCGGTTGCCCGCAGCATCCCGCCGGGCACCGGGCCGGGCAACAGATATGGCCACAAGTGGTCAGATCAGGAGTTGCCCGGTTGGAGCACCTCGATCGAGGCCAGGTCACCCACGCCCCGCAACCGGCCTCGCGCCACGCACCCCCGGGCTTCGTCAACGAACCTGCGGCAAGGCGCATCGTTCAGAGCGCGCCGCCCCGGGTCCCGCCACCGGCGAGAGTTCCCTCGGAGCCGCCACGCGTTGCCCACGTGGCCCGCCTGGAGGAGGCGCGGCCGCAGCTCCGGGAGCGACTGTCCGAGCTCAAGACCGCCGCCGCCGAGCACCCACCCGCTCCGCGATGGGCCGTGCGGGCGATCTCAGGAGCCGGTCTTGGACGCGCACAACGCGTGATCGATGAGCCGCTGGCCGGCTCGCTCGTGGCGTCGTAGCGCCGCGTCCTCGACGATCATGCTCTGGGTGAAGACGATCACGCTGCGCCGGCCGCCGTCCAGTACGCCTTCCCTGGATTTGTGGCCCGCTCCGTCGCCGCCGTGCCCCCAGTATCCGCCGCCGCAGGTCAGCGGGGTCCAGAACAGCCCTAGTCCATACCTCTGGCCGGGTATGTCGGGCACACGGGCCGGGACGGTCCTGCGCATCTCGGCCAGTTCGGCGGCGGGAAGCAGCCGGCCGCCGATCAGGGCACGGAAGAAGCGGTTGAGATCGGTGATCGTGCTGACCAGCCCGCCATCGGCGAAGTTGTCCCGGCTCCTGGTGGTGTCGGTCCACGGCTCGCCTGGACGAAACTTCACGTAGGCCTTCGCGTGCGGCTCGGGCAGGGACGTGGTGGCGGGGTTGAAGGTACGGCGGAGCCCGAGCGGCTTCACGATCCGCTCCCGTACTTCCCGGTCCCAGGATCTCCCGGTCACCTTCTGGATGATCATCCCTGCCAGGAGGTAGTTGGTGTTGCTGTAGGCCCACCGCGCGCCGGGCTTGAACGCGGGCTTGTGCCGCAGCGCCATGGCCACCAGCTGTCGTACCGAGTAGCGGGCCAGCCGGCGCTCTTGCCAGTCGGCGCGGCTGGCGATGGTGGCGTTGATGTCGCTGGCGTAGTCGTACAGGCCGCTGGTGTGCTGGAGGAGCTGGCGGATGGTGATGACGCGGCCGTCGTTTCCGTGGCCGCGCACCACCTTCGGCAGATGTTTGTCGACGGGGTCATCGAGCGCCACCTTGCCTTCGGCAACCAATTGCAGGACGACGGTGGCGACGAAGGTCTTGGTGGTGCTCGCGATGCGGAAGTAGCCCTCGGCCAGCATGGCCCGGCGGCTGCGCAGGTCGGCGACCCCGGCGCGAGCGGTGATGCGGCCGTGCGGCGCCCAGAACTGGGCTTCCACCCCGGTCACCTCCGCCTCGCGTATCGCGGCCACATCCTGGCGAAGTCGCGTCCTGTCGTACCCGGGCACCGCGGCTGGGGCGCCCATCGCGACGGCAAGCACGACGATCCAAGCGGACGTCATTTCTGCTCCCAAGGCTCAGGTGTGAGTCGGGATCAACCTAGGATGCTGCTCCCGGCCACCGCCTCGGCCGTTCGACCGGTTCGCACGTCCGTCTACAGGCGCACCATCCCCGGACGGCGCATCCAATGATTCAGCGGACGCCGTGCCGCGGGCGGCGGCACCGTCGAGCCTGCTCCCTCGGCTGTGTCGCCGGTGTTGGCGCGCTCATTCAGTTCGGGGCGGTGCCATCGACCTTCTGCTGGCCGTCCGGGTGTACCCCGAGCCCGCGGTAATCGATGGTCGCTCCGCCGCAGGTGACGTCCGATGAACTCGTACGATGAACTGGCCTGCGCTGTAGGACCCGGCGCGGGCCACCCAAGATGGTTACGGGCCGTTCTGGGTCGAACGCCGCTTCCGCCCGAACGCACCGGGAAGCCCGAGGGGAAGAATCCGGATGACACGCCGGACCGAGACCTGTTTCATGATCCGATGACTCGAAGCCCCCGCCGCCGCGAACACTCCCAGCCAGGGGCGCCAGCTTCACGCCTTGATGCCGCCGAAGTTGCCGCCAAGCGCCAAGTAGCTTTCGGTCAATGCGCTGAGATTTCGAGGTCGAGTCGATGAACCAGGGGGCCCATCCCGAAGAGCTGCCGGACGAGGTCCTGGACGACGTGGCCGGCGTGGTTGGGGCAGAGGTCACTCGTCTCAGCCGCCTGCCTGGAGGCGTCAATGGGGGTGCCATGCGCGTCCAGTTGGCCGGAAAGGCGAATGCGGTGCTCAAAGCAGTGCCCCGGGCCCACCCCGGCCACCTGGATGAGACGTTGCGGGCCCAGAGAGTGGTCGAGCACATGCGCAGGCGCGGCTATCCCACCCCGGCCTGGCTCGGAGTGGGAGCCACAGGCACTCATGTCTGGCATCTGATGGACTTCGTCGACGCGGCTCCCGCGCCAGAGCTGACCCCGTCCCTCGTTGAGCAGCTGATGGAGATCATCGAACTCCAGGCCGGTCAAGCCTCCGAGCCGTACGACCACTGGTCGTACGCCTGGCGGGTGGCCACCGGTCAGGATTCGGCTGTCTCCGGGCTGGATTTCAACGAGACGCCGGAGCAGGCGCGTCTCCGCCAGTCCGTGGCCAGGCTCTCGGGGTATTCCTCCGTGGTGTCGGCCTTGGCCGAGCGCCTGCGGCTCGTGTGTGCCGACGTCCCACCACCACAAGAGGCGCCGGACATGGTCCATGCCGATCTCTCAACCCCCAGCAATGTCCTGGTCCGTGACGGAGCGGTGGTGGCGGTCGTGGATATCGGGAACGCGGGCAGCGGCACGCGGGCGACTGATCTCACCGCCCTCGTGTGGTACACCTTCCAGGATCCGCTGCTGGACGGTGTCCGAAGGCGACTGTGGACGAGAATCCTCGACCTGGTCGGCTGGGAGGGGGCGGCGGTGCTCGCAGCGGCACAGACCCTCCTCACGCTCGAGGTCCCCATCCGTCACGGACGCCACGATGTCGTTCCAGGGATGGTCAAGCGCGGATATCGCGCCCTCGAAGAGCTGAACGCGCTTCGCTGACGAAGGCGTTCGCGGAAACCGGCCCTACCGTTCCGGCCTTCACATCCTGGTGCGAGCCCCGGACGGGACCATGGCCGCGTCCGCGATCAGGCGGTGTGGAGGTAGCCGTAGCCGATGCCGCGGCAGCGCACCTGTTCGTTGCGGCTGTGGACGCGCCGGCCGCCGCCGTCGGGGATGCGGCCGAGTTTCTTGACGTCCAGGTGGATCAGGTCGCCGGGGGCTCGTAGCGGCGCTCGCTCATGCGGTGCGCTCGGATCGGGGTGCCGGTCACCGGGTCGCAGGCGGCTAAGGGCGCGATGTGGTGGCGGCGCAGGATGCGGGTGATGGTCCGGGCCGGTACTCCGGTGACGGTGGCGAGCCGGTCGGGGCCGCTGCGTCGTTCCCGCGGACCATCCCAGCCTTCCTGACGGAGTCGAGTGACCCAGCGGTGTCCGCACTGTCGGCAGATGCCCAGCTCGGCGGCGACATGGGCGTCGGGCGGCCTACCTCCACGACGCGGCGGACCAGCAGGCATCTGCCGTGGAACGTCAGGCGGGCGTTAGCGTGTGCCATTGAGACCTCCGAGCGTTCGGTGAAGCGGCTAACTCCACCAAGCCCGGAGGTCTTCTATGTGATCAGCTGTCTGTGGCCATGGATACCAAGATCTCGGCCAAGGTACACCTAGGCCGCCACGCGCTCGTGGATTTCGTGGGCGGGCGCCTGATGCTCGTACGCCGGAATCAGGCGGGCGCCCAGCGCCCGGGCGCCGATCACCATGGCGGCGGCGGCCAGGACGATGTCCTTGAAGATGTACTGCGCCTCCAGTGTCGGCGCGCCGGGGAACAGGTCCGTGAAGAACAGGACGTACGGTGCGAAGAACCCGGCCATCGCTCCGGTCATCACGACCAGCCCGGTCTTCAGCAGCTTGCCGGTGACCAGCGTGAGACCGATGAAGACCTCCATGCCGGCGATCACGAACTGTGCCGCGTAGCCCGACACCATTCCCAGCGACAGCTTCTCCAGAGTGGCCACCGACAAGGCCTCCGCCGGGCTGACTCCCGGGAAGTACTTGAGCGTCCCGAAGGCCACGAAGACCAGGCCGAGGCTGACGCGCAGCACGTCGATGCTGTGGCGGGACAGCCAGCCGGTCAGTTTGACGATCATGTTCTCGATGGTGCCGGTCATTTCGTCCTCCCGGGTGGATGCCGTTTTCGTCTGGGTTCAGACTCGCGAAAACGTCGCCGGAGAACGTCAGGCCGGCGGACGCACTTGGGCTACTCCGTCGCGCGTACGATGAGCCCGCCAGTACCAGCCTTTCAGCGTAGGGGGTTCTCCCCAGGGGAGGCCGCCGGCCACGTCGGAGCGCACGCGACCCGTACTCCGCGGGGAGTAGTCCGCCCGAATCCGTTGATCGTTTCCCCGGCTGGTGTCATGGCTCTGCCTGCGGGGCGTCGAGCTGTCGCAGAACGTCCTCGACTGCCTGGATGATGATCTCGGGTTGATCGTGTGGGGGATCTGGTGGGTGGCGCATTCGGCGATGATGAGGCGTCCTCGGGGAGATTGGGCGGCCAGCTCGTGATGGGTGGCGTTCAGGTGCGCAAGCTGGGTTTGGGGCATGCGGGGGCGTTGGCCGGCGGTGATCACTCGGATGGGCGCGGGCGGCAGGGTGCTCTGGTCCAGTGCGTCGGCGACCTCGCGCAGGTGGTGGGGCATGGCCGCCAGGGTGCCGGCGAGTTCACGGAGGGACCGGGAGGCCTTGGAGGGCATGAGCGCGCGCAGGCGGAGCAGTTTCGAGGCGAGGGCGAACGACGTCGTGCGCACCAGCGCTGAACCGGGTGACGGTGGGGTCGACGAAGACCAGCCCTGCTATGTCGTCGGGGTAACGCAGCGCGTAGAGCTGGATGACCACCCTCTCCCTTCTTGTCGTCGGGTGGGTCCGGGCGGTGGACGCCGCGGCAAGGACCTCGCGGGGGAGATCTCCCTCTCATCGGCCCATTGCAGCCTCTCGGGTCTGCGGGGTGAGGCAAGCAACCGATTCTCCCGCTGGCTACGGTACGAAGGTGCCGCCGTCTCGAAGGCGTGCTGGGTTGGCTCATCGTGAGCAGGTTCGGGGGATGCTGGTCCTCACCGTGGTCAGGGGCCGGGTGAGCGAGGGGCTTCTGTCTCGGCCGCATTGGGCCGAGACAGAAGCCGGAGAGGATCTAGTCGGCGCAGATGGCGTAGACGCTGATGCCGACGTCGCTAAAGCCGTCCTGGCGGCCGATTCCGATCCAGCCGCGCCCGTCGGTGGTGGGGAAGGAGCCGACGAGGATCGCCCGGTTGCCTTGGGCTTCGGCGCCGCCGCCGAGGACGCGCTTGGTGCCGGGGCAGAGCAGCGTGCGGCGCTGGAAGTTGGGGACGTTGGCGTTGGGCAGCGTGACGATCTGGTAGCCCGGCGGCAGTGCCGCCTGTCGGGCCGAGGCCGGCTTGGCCGCGGTGCTGGCGGTGGCGGTGGTGGCCGCGCACACGCACGCTCCGGCCGCCAGGAGGGCGAGCGGAAGGGCCAGGAGTTTCTTGGACAGCATGGCTTCTCCTTCGTGGTGTCCTTGGCGGACGCACTTCGGGCAGCACGAAACACACCGGTGACGGTGAGGCTGCAGGAAATGGCCGCCGGGGGGGGAGGACTTGTCGCTCAAAGTGTTCACTCAATTACGCGACGCTGTCTATAGGCGTTCTGCCTGGCGGTCCGAGCGGTTGCGTGATGGACGCCCGCGACGTACGCGACCAGGCCGCCGGACCCTCTCGGTCCGGTTCAGGCCTTCCTTGCCCAGCCGCCGGGCAGCGGACGACATCTTGAGCAGGAATCGCGACCTGTAGCCGTTCCGGCCATTGATGTCCGAGGTTCGCGTGCTGGATCCTGCCACCCTGCTGAGTGGAGGTTTGCCCTTTGGCCACAGCCCCCTTGCCTCGCCGGCGGCCTCTTCCAGCGCTCGGGCCAGTTCGCCCGCATCGGTTGCTCGAACGCGCCCGCCACCACCCACGACCGGAACAGGTCATAGGCAGCGGGCCACGGCGCGTACCCGGCGGGCAGATCCAGCCACTGACTGCTGGTACGAAACCGCACATCACCGCATGGAACCGCTGATGAGACGTGAGCGTGCGACACGCCGCGTCTCGCGGACTCTCGCTGTCGACTCAGTCACGGGGCGGAGAAAGAGAGTCGAGCGCGGCCGGCGCTCCCTTGTATCAGCGCTGTTCGGGCGCCGGACGGGCTGATCAGGGTTCGGGGGTCTGGCCGCGGTGGATGAGGTCGAGCACGGCGGCGCGGACGTCGCGGAAGACGGCGACGGTCTCCTCGGCTGCCGCGGCGATGGCCGCCCGGCCGGGTGGGGCGGCGGGTTCGAGCAGCGTGGCCATGGTGTCGGCGAGGACTTCGACCGGGTCGTCAACACCGGGCGGGGCGATGGCCGGTTCGGAGACGGCGGCGAAGAATCCGCCGAGTACGGCATGCACGACATAGGTCTGGCGAGGCAGAGGCTGGTCATCGCGGATCAGCCCGTGGCGGTGCAGGATCGGCATGACCGCCGAGCACATCGCGGCGGGATTGATGCGGGCGAACAGCTCACGGTCGGCGGGCTCTTCGGCGAACAGCCGCAGCAGTTCCGTGTCGCCCCTGTACGTACGGTTTGCCAGCGGGAGCTGACGGGTGGTGCGCAGGAGCAGCGCGGCCAGGTGGCGAGGCTGGACCGTGGCGGGGTCGGCGGTGATGCGGCTGATGCTCTGGTCCATCAGCGTCAGCAGGTCACGGGCGAACAGCCCGCGAATGAGGTCTTCCTTGCTCGGCCAGTACAGATAGACGGTGCCCTTGCCGACTCCGGCCGCGCGGCTGATCTCGGACACCGTGACCTTGCCCGCGCCGTGGTCGAGCACCAGTTCGCGTGCGCTGTCCAGGATGCGGGCGGCTTTGCGCGAGTGGTGTTCGACCAGCTGGCTCATCGGGTTCGTTCCTTTATTCAGATCCGGGACGTCTCAGACGGCGGCGACGTCCACCTCTTTGTTGCGCATGTCCGGGCCTATTATCTTGCCCAGGAACCGCCCGATGGCCGGGGTGTGCACGAGGCGCATCATCAGGGTGCGCAGGAGCCGCTCCTTGCGGTCATGCGGCGTGAAGATCTTGCGCATCTGCAGCGCGCTGTTCTGCTCGGTATGGATGAAAGGCCGCATCCTGGCCTCCCACGCCCGCAACGCGCCAGGCTGGTCACCCGGGTGGCGTTTCAGCATGGTGCCCAGCAACTCGGCTCCGGCGATTCCGCTGGAGGCGCCCATGCCCGCGTACAAGGTCACGCACCAGGCGGCGTCGCCGATCAGGACGACCCGCCCGCGGTGCCATCGTGGCATCTTGACCTGATTCACGGAGTCGAACAGGTATTCCGGGGCCTGTTCGAACCGCGTGAACAACTCTTCCAGCAGCCGCCCGGTGGGTTCGGGGCCGAAGGCGGCGCGGATGGACTCGATCGGCGGGCGGCGGAACTCGGCGTCGACGTCGTGAGTGCGGTAGGAGAACAGCAGGCTCGGCGTGTGGTCGCTGAAGGGGAAGATGATCGCTGAGCGTCCCGGTTCGGCCAGGGACAGGCCCACGTCCAGGCCGAGACCCGCGATCGGCTGGTCAAGGACGGTGGCGCCGATCATGTAGTTGAGCGGGTGCAGGTACTCTTCGGGCCCGAAGGCCAGCTCGCGCACGGTCGAGCGCATGCCGTCGGCGCCCACCACCAGGTCGAAGCGCTCGGTGACGGTGGTGCCGGAGACGGTGTCCAGGAGAGTGACCTCGGCCGCGGAGTCGTCCTGCGTGATCTGGGTGGGCACCGTCGAGTAGCGGATCTCCACGTCGGCGGGCAGCGCGGAGAACAGGGCCTGCTCGATGTCGCCGCGCAGTAGCTGCCGGGGGATGGCGGGCAGGGCGGCCGGGCTCATTCCGGGGCTGCGGCGCCCGGCCCGGTTCACGTCATGGCTGACCATCCGGGCGGGCGTCCGATCTCCGATCGCCTCCAGTACGCCGAGCCTGCGCGCGGGGGCGGCGCCCGCCTTGAACAACATGATGAAGTACCCGCCCGCTCGACGGGCGGCTGCTCGTTCCACGACAACGGGCTCCCAGCCCACCTGGCGCAGCCGCAGCGCGGTGGCGATTCCCGTGACGCCGAGGCCAACTACCAGAGCCCGGCCGCCCTTGCCCGTGTTCGTCATGACAGCTCCTCATTGTTTGCGTCTTGAGCGGAAGGCTAAATGAAAAACTGACCAAATAGGTACTACTGGTCAGTCTCGTGTAGGTGAGATGCCTCACCGCCGGTTCTGTGATGTGTCAGTACGCGCCACGGCCCGCCGCCGGGGCTCGGCCCCGGTTACGCGGGGCTGGAGGTGCCGGCGAGCCGTCCGGCCCGGCCGGCGACCGCGTGAAGGATCATCCGCCGGATCAGCCCGCTGAACGGCCGGATCAGCAGCCAGTAGGCTCCCATCCTGAAACGAACGTTCCCGGCCGGGGCGACACGCGTCTCGGTCCGCAGAAGAGTCCCCGTCCCGGCGGGAACCAGCTCGAAGGCCGAGGCGGACTTGGCGTAACCATCCTCTTCATGAGCCGGGAAGTCGTCAGCCGGGCAGAAACGTCGCTGGGAGCCCGGACGCCAGAACTGGCCGATCGAACCCATGATGACCAGCCGGCCCGGATCCTTCGCCAGTTCGAACCACCCGCGCCTCGACAGGCCGGCGAGTACGGTCTCGCTCCCACCTCCCCTTGACGACATCCCCCGAAGGCGCATCAGCGCCCGGACCATCGGCAACTCCGCCGCCGACACCCCCATCAACGCCCGCCAGACGAGGTCGGGGGGCTGGCTGATGCGCAGCTCGTGGTTCTCACGGAACAGATATCTCGGGACGAACGCGTCGAGCGGATTCGACATCATGGCCTCTCACGTGACGGATGATGCGCCTCCAGGCCCTCGCGCAAGGTGCGGTACACCGGGTTCCAGCCGAGCTCCCTGGTGGCCTTGGCATGGGAGATCCGCATCGTCGTGTCGATCATCAAGCAACCCAGATACGGCACGGCGAGCCGGATCAACCATCTCGGCGTCACCACGGGCCGCGGGGTGCCGTGGGCTCGGGAGACCTCGGTGAGGAAGGCGCGCCAGCTCACCGGCTGGTCGTCCACGATGTTGTACGCCTCGCCGGCCCGGCCGCGTTCCATCGCCGCGACCGTGGCGGCGGCCGCGTCACTCACGTGGACGAAGGAGGTGGTGGCGGTCTTGCCTCGAGGCAGGATGGGAGCCCGCTTACGCATCAGGTCGGCGAACATGTCGCTGAACGCGTTCTGGCCGTAGAACATCCCGTACCGCAGAGCGATGCCCTCGATGCCGTCCGCGGCGAACACCTGGCTTTCGGTGGCCACGCTGGCGTCGGTGACCAGGTCGCCGATGGTGCCGACGCGAGAGCCGAAGGCGTCGTCCTCGGTCAGGACGGCGTCGCCGTGATCGCGGTAGCCGTACCCGGTGATCAGCGATTGCGTGACGAACCGCCGCGCGCCGACCAGGCGCGCGGCCGCCAGGAGGTGCTCGGTCCCCTGACCGCGCAGGGCCAGCGTGGGGTCGTCGGGGCGCAGCATGCGCGGAGCGTTCCGCAGCGCTGTGGCCTGGTGCATGACCACGTCGGCTGTACGGCCGCCGACGGCGCGGAGCAACGCGTCCCGATCCATCACATCGGCGATCACCGGGTCCGCGCCGTGGTCGGCGACCAGCCGTCGCTTGGCGGGATCGCGGATGACGGCGGTCACCTCGTGACCCGCGGCGGCCAGCGCCGACAGCAGCGGGACCCCGATCGCGCCGGTCGCTCCGGCGAGCAGTACCCTCATCGCCCTTGCTCCTTGGTCTCGCGCGCGCGCAGATGCCGGACCCGGAAGGCGATGCCCACGAGTGCGAGGAGGGTCTGCGCGCCGATCACGTAGGGATCGCTCGAGGCGCCGCCGAGATGAGAGTCGATCGTGTGGTTGACCGTGTGGATCAAGCTGGCCGCCGCGAGGCCGACGAGGGCGACGAGGATGGCGTCCCGCCAGATCAGCGCGACCAGCAGGGCGACCCCGATGCCCAGGTGGAAAGCACCCAGGTCATGCAGGAAATGAACATGATTGGGATAGTTGACGAACTCGGCGAACTCGCGCGGCCACCCCCACATCCAAACGCCGAAGTACAGCGTGTAGAGCGCGCTGACGACCACGACAACCCTCGTCACAGCCCGTGCCATGAAGACCTCCTGCCTCGACTGAACATCCCAAGGACGGAGCGGCAGGAAGCGGTGTGACATCAGGACGGAACGTGTGGCGCAGGTCACTCCACGCGAACGAAGACAGCAGGCACGCGGCGGGCAGAAGGAACTGTGTGAACGTGTGCTCTCGGCATCCGTGCTATCGCACGATGTGAGCCTGACGGGGCCCTGAGATCGGCGCGTCCGACGGTCGCCATTCTCGCCTGATCAACCCGAACACCCACGAGTCGGATACCTCATCGTTCACGATGCAATCTTCCCGCAACGTCCCTTCGCGCACGAAGCCCACCTTCTCCAGTACGCGGGCGGATGCCACGTTGCGCGTATCGGTCTCGGCCTGGACTCGATTCAGGTCCAGTGCGTCGAATGCCCACCGCAGCAAGGCGTGCGCGGCCTCCGTCGCGAAGCCCTGGCCCCACATCGCGTCGCCGAGGACGTAGCCCAGCGACGCACTGCGGTAGTCCGGGTTCCATTGGGTCAGGCCGCACCAGCCGACGAAGGCCCCGTCAGAAGCACGGTCGATGGCCACCCTGGCCCCGGTGCCTTCGTCCGCCATCTTCCGGCACATCTCGATGAAGCGCCCGGCGCGAGCCCGTTCGGTCCACGGCGGAGAGTCCCAGTAGCGCATCACGTAGCTGCTGCTGTGCAGCGCGAAGAGGGGGTCGGCGTCGGCGTCGGTGAACGGCCGCAGGCGCAGGCGATCGGTGTGCAGTACGGGGGTGGCCAGAGTCATGCGCACCATCCTGGGTCCTCAGGGGCAGGCGGGCCACTGAATATCCCAAGGCCTCGTTACCGCGTTCGGCCTGCCTGCGCTGGAGCTGCTCCTGGTCGGCCGGCCGGGCCCGGGGCCGCCGCTTTCTGCGGACTTCGGCCATGAGCGCGGTACGGGCGGGGTGAGACGGCCCGCCATGGGGTCGGCGCCGCCGAGGGCGTCGCGGACGATGTCGGACGCCCGGCCGACCGGCAGCCCCCGTAGTCTTCGGCGAGAAGGGGAAGGGAGTTCCGCATGACACCGAAACAGCCCAAGACCGAGCTCGACGCCCGCTACAGCTCCGCGCTGAACCCGCGCCCGGGCGCGGAGAACGTCACCGCCACCGACTGGGACCAGACCCAGGACCAGCTGCGGGCCGCCGAGATCTTCTGGATCACCACGGTCCGGCCGGATGGCCGGCTGCACGTCACGCCCCTCATCGCCGCCTGGCACGACGGGGCGCTGCACTTCAGCACCGGGCCGGGCGAGCAGAAGGCGAAGAACCTGGCCGGCAACGCCCACTGCGCACTCACGACCGGGAACAACTCCCTGTCCGAAGGCCTCGACATCGTGATCGAGGGTACGGCGGAGCGGGTGACGAATCCGGCACGGCAGGACGAGGTCATCGCCGCGTTCGAGACGCAATACGGCGACCACATCACCTCGCCGGAGGGGACCTTCTACGGCTTCGGCGACAGCATCCGCCAGGGCAAGGACCTGCTGTTCGCGGTGGCACCCGGCACGGCGTACGGATTCGGGCACGACAGCCAGGTGTTCAGCCACACTCGCTACACCTTCTAGCGGCCGGTGTTCGAACAGAAACAGGGGCCGGGGCCGAGCGGGCGGGCCGCTGTCTCGTGCGGGTCTGGATGGCGAGCCGGCTGCACGCGACCGTCGACGGCAGCACGGTAGACAAGCATCCGAGGCCTCGTCCCCGGCGCTATTGCTGATGCACTCGCCCGTAGGCGTCCACTGAGAGGATGCGACGCTCGTAACACGGAGGCCTGGGGCGGAAGATCGAGAGAAGTATCCAAACCGGCGCCCAGAAACCGCAGGTAAAAACCGTGAGAAGCAGATGCAATAGGTGATTGACCCTTGGCGCATACGTACAGCCGCGGGAGAGGACGGCCACGTAATCCGTCAGCGTCTCCACACGCCATCCCTGAGACATCTCGTGAGCGACCACACGGGCAAGCGCCTGGCGCGGGTCATGGCTTGGCACCGGGTACATAGCCACCTCACATGCCTCGGGCGGAGCGACGTTAACGGTCCGCAGAACACGAAAACCCCAGGTCAGGCCTGGGGTTCGGGGGTGGACTTTCTCGACATTCTACAACCCTCCGCCTGGTGTGGACGATCGGACGACCTGGGGTCCGCCACCCGGCACGGACCCGGCGCTGCCACGGAGCCGTCCGGCATTCCTCCGCGCGTGCGGTCCCCAGGCGCCCGCAACTCGGAGCGAGCGGGTCACGGTCGTCAGCCGTATTGACGTGCTGCGCGCGAAAGATTACGGTCCTGACCATAATTGAGCACGAATGGACAATCTGGAGGTCTGCTGTGCCACGACTCTGCGTGTCCTTACTTATGGTCCTGACCGTTGTGCTGGTCCCGGCCTCCGCCCACGCGAGCTCCCCGCCGGGCTGCGGCACGCAGGCGGTCACCACGTACGGCCCGGCCTCCGTCACCGGCGCGATCGTCGGCGCCACGGTCCACGACGGTCACGCCTACGTGGTCTCGCGCGGGCCGAAGCCTCCGGTAGTAGCCGAGATCGACCTGGCCACCCGCAAGGTGACGCGTACGGCCACCCTGCCGGACGGCCCCGCCGCGGGCGAGCCGGAAGGCGGTTGGGCCACCGCCGTCGCCGGCGGCAAGCTGTACATCGGCACCTATCCCGTGCCCGATCTGTACAGCTACGACCTGGCCACGGGCCAGGTGGCTCACCTGCGCTCCTTCGGAGCGAACGGCGGTTTCGTCTGGAGCATGGCCGCAGCCCCGGATGGCGCCCTCTACCTCGGCACCTCCTCCGACGGCCGGCTCTGGGAGTACATCCCCTCGACCGGCGCGGTCCGCCGATACGGCGTGCTGGCCCAGGGCGAGCACTACGTCAGGGCCGTCGCCGCCGACGACACCACCGCCTACGCCGGCCTGCTGGAAAAGGGCAAGCTGCTGGCCGTCGACCGGGTCAGCGGCGCCGTCAGGGAACTCGCCCAGGGGCCCACGGCCGTCGGCACGGTGGCGCTGTACGGCGAGCGGATCCTGGCGGCGAGTGGGAGCACGCTGATCGACGTCCGCAAGGACCGCACCGACCGCCGGCAGTTCGACGCCGGAGTGGGCACCATCGACGCCTTCGAGGTCGCCCCGACGGCACGGTCTACCTCACCTCACGCCCCGACGGCGCCGTCTACAGCTACCGTACCGGGCAGAACGCGGTGACCAAGGTGGCCGGCCCGCCCTCCCCGGGCGAGGAGACCCGGGCGCTGCACCTGAACGGGCAGCAGCTCATCGGCTTCGCCGGCAGCGGCGGCATGTGGTGGCTGGACCTGCCGAGCGGGACCTCCGCGTTCGTCGACCTCATCGACGCGGGCTTCCCGGCGGGTCCCGAGCGGACCCAGAGCATGCTGCTGGTGCCGAACCGGGCGCTGTACATCGGCGGCCACTTCGCCGTGGAGGTACGTGACCTGCGGACCGGAAAGCAGCGCAGAATCCGCGTGGTGGGCGAGCCGAAGGCCATGGTATGGCGGGGCAACGAGATCTACGCCGCGCTGTACCCGAGCGGTGAGATCATCTCCATCGACGTGCACACCGACAAGGTGCGCAGCCACGGCTACATCGGCCATGGCCAGTCACGCCCGTGGGACATCGAGCACGACCCCGTCACCGACACCATCCTGGTGGCATCGGCCCCGACCGGCGCGAAGCTGAGCGGCGCCCTGACGGTGCTCGACCCCGATGCCGGGAAGCTGGACGTCTACCCGAACGTCATCCCCGACCAGAGCCTGATGAGCCTGAGCGTCGACGCCGCGCGGGGCATCGTCTATCTGGGCGGCGACGTGCTCGGCGGAGGCGGCACCCCGCCGACCAAGGCGACGGCCTCGATCGCCGCCTTCGACCTGAAGCGGCGCACGGTGCTGTGGCAGATCGATCCCCTGCCCAATCACCGCACCTTCCAGGATCTCAAGGTGCACGACGGGCTGTTGTACGCGGTCTACAAGCGTGTGCTCGGCGCCTGGATCGCCCTTGACCCCGCCACCGGGACCATCAAGCACCAGGGCCTGCTTTCGGGCCACGGAGAGCTGAACGTCCACAGAGGCCGGGTGTTCACCTCCACCTACTTCGGCGGCGGCAACGCCTACGAGCTCGGATCGGAGGCCAGGCTGCTGGCAACCGGGCTGGGCGACGAATGGCACACCAATCCGCAGCTGCAGTTCGAGCCCGGCTCGTTCAACGCCTGGACGATCGTCGGCCGGGACCTGGCCAAGGTCCGACTCGACCCCCGCTGCCCTCCCGTGACGATCCCGGCCCGGCACAGCTGACGCGTACCCGAGCAAGGAAGGCCCGCGGCGGGGCTGGAGTTCTCCAACGCATGCTGCCCCGCCTCCACCAGTTTCACGGTGGTGACAGAGGAATCGCGTGCCGTGCCCATCCATCATGGGCCGGTGCGCAGCGGGGTTTCGCGGATCAGCCAGGCGATGGCGAAGGCGGCGACGGACAGGACGGCGGCGCCGACGAGGATGACGTGCAGGCCCGCGGTGACGGCCGGCCGTACCGCGTCGGTCACCTGGGCGGGCAGGTCCGGCAGCAGGGCGGGGGTGAGGTCGCCTCGCGTGGTCAGCCGGTCGGCGGCGGCCGGACCCAGGCGGGCGGCCAGGTCGCCGCGTACCTGGGCGGCGTACAGGGCGCCCAGCAGGGCGATGCCGAGCGAGCCGCCGATGGTGCGCAGCAGCGTGAGAGTGCCGCCGGCCGCGCCCATGTCGCGCGGGTCGGCGCTGTTCATGGTGATCAGGGTGGTGCTCTGCAGTACCAGGCCCAGGCCCGCTCCGATGGGGAGGGTCAGGGCCGAGGCGAGCGCGACGGGGGTGTCTCCGTCAAGGGGGAACAGCGCCAGCGCGCCGCCGGCCATGAGGGCCGCGCCGAGGATCGGGTACGCGCGGTAGCGGCCGTTGGCGCTGATGAGGCGGCCGGTGAGCAGCTGCGCGCCGAGCATGCCGAACATCAGCGGGAGCAGTAACATGCCGCTGGCCGCGGGGGAGGAGCCCTGCACGAGCTGCAGGTACTGCGGCAGGTAGTTGGTGACGGTGAGCATCACCGCGCCGACCAGGAAGCTCAGGACCTGGGCGAGGACGAAGTCGCGGTCGGTGAACAGCCGGGGCGGGATGATCGGCTCGGCGGCGCGGCGTTCGACGGCCACGAACGCCGCCAGGGCCAGCGCGCCGACCGCGCCGAGCGCCCAGGGCCAGGGGGTTCCGCCCGCCAGCAGGGTCAGGGCCACGATGGCGATGGTCAGCAGCACCGCTCCGGCGTAGTCGATGCGCGGTCGGCCCCGTTTCGCGGGTGGCAGGTGGATCCGGATGGCGATGAGCAGCAGCGCGAGTACGCCGATGGGCAGGTTGACGTAGAAGGTCCAGCGCCAGCTGAGATGGTCGGTGAGCAACCCGCCCAGCAGCGGCCCGCCGACGTAGGCGACGGGCATGATGGCGCCGATCATCGACTGCAGCCTGCCGCTGTCGCGGGGCGGGACCAGTACGCCGATGATGGCCAGCGCGCCGACCATGAGCCCGCCCGCGCCGAGCCCCTGCACGGCGCGGAAGGCGATGAGCTGCGGCATGGTCTGAGCCAGGCCGCACAGCGCGGATCCGGCCAGGAACAGCACGATGGAGCAGATGAAGGTGGCCTTGCGGCCGAACAGGTCGCCGAGCTTGCCCCAGATCGGGGTGGTCGCCGCGGCGGCGAGCATGTACGCGGTCACCACCCCCGGCAGCTGGTCCAGGCCACCGAGGTCACCGGCGATGGTGGGCAGCGCGGTGCCGACGATCAGGCCGTCGAGCATGGCCAGGAACATGCCGGTCAGCAGCCCGAAGACACCCAGGCGGGTCATGGCGCCTCAGACGGTGTAGGGGTGGGCGGTCCTGGCCTCGCGCAGCGCGTGCGCCCACCAGGCGAGCCGGTCCAGCATGACCTTGGCGGCGGCATCGGCGGCCGGGTCGAGGGCCCTGCCGTCGCCGTCGAACTGCGCCCACGGATGTTGCAGGCCGACGCTGTCACGCAGGGTGACGGCGTGCAGCTCGGCCAGTACGAGCCGGAGCTGCTCGACCGCGCGCAGCCCGGCGGAGAAGGCGCCGTAGGAGACGAAAGAGACGGGCTTGGCCTGCCATTCGACGCCGTGCCAGTCGATGGCGTTCTTCAGCGCGGCCGGGAAGCTGTGGTTGTACTCGGGTGTCACGATCACGAAGGCGTCGGCCGTCGCCAGGCGCGGTGAGACGGCCGCCAGCAGATCTCTGTCCTCTTGAGAGGCCGGTGGCCGGCCGAGCTCCGGCAGCACGGTCGGCAGCGGGGTCTCGGCCAGGTCGATCAGGTCGGCGCTCATGTCGTCACGCTGATGGAGGTGGTCGAGCAGCCAGTTCGCCACGGCGGGTCCGAAGCGTCCCTCACGGGTGCTGCCGAGAATGACGGAGATCTTGAGCACGAATCTTCCCTTAGTGTACGCCGTATCGAGCGGATACAACGTACACATTCGGGTGTACGTTGTCTACTGCCGGTACGTTGTATCGGCAGGCGAGGAAAAAGGGGCAACGGCATGACCACCGACAAGCGCGCACCGCTGTGGGAGCGGCTGGAACGGCCCGCGCCAGCTCCACGCCAGACGTTGTCCGCGCAGCGCATCGCCTCGGCCGCCGTCACGGTCGCCGACGCCGAGGGCCTGGAAGCCATCACCATGCGCCGCCTGGCCACAGAACTGGGCGTCGCTCCCATGGCGCCGTACCGCTACGTGTCAGGCAAGGACGACCTGCTGGAACTCATGGTCGACCACGTCTACGCGGGCATGCGCCTGCCCGCCGGCCTGGGCTGGCGGGAGAGCCTGCACGCCCTGGCCGTGCGTACCCGCGAGCTGATGCTGGAGCACCGGTGGCTGGCTCAGCTCCCGCCGCGAACCAAGCTCGCCCTGACCCCCAGCCGCATGGCCGTGGCCGAGCAGGCCCTGACGGCGCTCGACGGTCTCGGCCTGGACACCGACACGATGATGGGCATCTTCCGCGGTGTGGACGCCTACGTGCACGGCGCCATGAGCCACGACAGCGCCGTCGATGCGTTCATGAGCGAGCAGAGCCTGTCCACCGACGACGAACTGCGCACCGAACTCGCGCCCCTCATGGCCTGGCACATGCGCACCGGCCACTACCCCACCTACCAGCACTACCTGCGCACCGCCACCCGCAAGGACGACAGGCAGTGGCAGTTCGACCTCGGCCTCAACTGCCTTCTCGAGGGCATCGCCGCCCGCCTGAACATCTGAGGACCCCGCCAGGCGAGGGTCAATGACGCAGACGGAACGCGCTCCGCCGTGACCCTCGCACGCGGATCGGTGGAGGGGCCTGCCAGGATCGGGGTCGCTTCACCTCCGACCTGCTGAACGGGCCACTGTTGGTGGGCGTGATCACCAACCCGCGTTCCCGAAAGACGTGAGGCTCCACGGCCGGAACCGGTGGCCGGCTTCGGACACAAGAGGAACGTGACCAGTAACAGCGATGCCGAGTTGTGGGCGTTGGCGCTCGCCGGCGATGAGCGCGCCTTCGGCGACCTCTTTGACCGGCACAGCCGGGCCGTCTACAACTACTGCTTCCGGCGGACGGCCGACTGGTCGGTGGCCGAGGAACTGACCTCGGTGGTGTTCCTGGAGACCTGGCGGCGTCGCGCGCAGGTCCGCATGGAGGGCGGCTCGTTGCTGGCCTGGCTTTACGGCGTGGCGACCAACTGCCTGCGCAACCACCGGCGCGCGCTGCGACGGCACGGCGACGCCCTTGCCCGCCTGCCCAGACCCATCCCGGCGCACGAGGTCGCCGACCTCGTGGCGGCCCGCGTGGACGACCAGCGGCGTATGCGTGACATCCTCAGCCATATCCAGACGCTTCCCCGCCGCGACCAGGAACTGCTCGCGCTCTGCGTCTGGGAGGGGCTCTCCTACGCCGAAGCGGCCGCCGCCCTGAACATCCCGATCGGGACCGTCCGCTCCCGCCTCAGCCGCCTGCGGGCAAAGCTCCTGGAACCTCCACCGTCGATCGGACACAAAGGCAGAGACAACGCCTTCAGGGAGGAACTGTCATGAACATTCCGGCACGACGGGACCTGCCCGGCCACGAGAGCAGGAAGCAGCATCTGATGTCCGAACTGTCCACCCTTCACCGCACGCCGCCTCGCCGCAGGCTCTTCTTCAGCGCCCTCGCCGCCTCGGCCTTGGCCACGGGCACAGCCGTCGCCCTGATCATTCCCGGACTCCACGACGAGACCGGCCGCCCCCACGAACTCGCGCCCGACGCCTCCGTGACGCTCGCCGGAGCCCCCGCCGTGCTCGTCAAGGCGTCCCAGTACGCCGCGAGCGAGCCCGAACTGAAGCCGGCGCGAGGCCAGTTCATGTACTTCGAATCCAAGAGCGCCCAGAGCGGGATCCTCGACGAACGCGGCCAGGGCCAGCCCCCCGAAGCCTCCCACCGGCACGTCTGGCTCCCGGCGTTCGGCGGCCAGGCCGGGCTGCTGCGTGAGGACGGCGGCCAAGGAAACGGCACCTGGCTGTGCCACAAGAACGACGGCGCCACGCCGCCGGCCGAGGAGAAGGTCGAGGAAGAGATCGACCTCGCCAAGCCGCCGACAGGCTGCGAGGACGCCCCCGCCTACCGCACCGACCTGCCCACCGACGTCAAGGCCATGAAGGACTGGCTCTACCGCAACAGCCACGGCGGCAACCCGCCGGACGTTCAGGCCTTCGTCACCGTGGGCGACACGATCCGCGAAGCCTACGTCGGCCCCAAGTCCCTGGCCGCGATGTTCAAGGCCGCCGCGGAGATCCCCGGCACCAAGGTGTACGACAACGTGACAGACTCCGCCGGACGTCCCGGAATCGCCGTCGGCCAGACCTTCCACGGCGTCCGCCACGACCTCATCTTCGACCCGGAGACCTTCAAATACCTCGGCGAACGACAGGTCGTCGACTACGACGACTCCTTCCATCCCTCCGGCGGCAAGTCCCCTGAGGAGACCCCGTGGCAGCCTTCCGCGGAGATGAGGAAGAACATGCCCGAAGGCAAGGTCCTCTTCATGTCCGCCGCACTCAGGGTCGCGGTCGTGAACGAGGTCGGCCAAAGATGAGACAGCAGGACAAACGTGAGGCCGCGCCCGCCGGTGATCATTTCCACAATGCGCGATAGGAGGGCAAGCACCGGCAACGGCAGCAGATAAGGGGCCAGCTGGAGCGTCGTCCGCCAGGGATCTTCAGGTGCCGTGCTGGTGATCTCGTCCGGGTTGGGGGAGTGCGTCTCTGGTGTGTTCTGGAGTGGTGCTGGTTCTGATGGATGCTCCCGCGCAGATGAGGCCGATCAGGAGCGGGTAGACGGCGCCGCGTTCGACAAGGCCGATGAGGACGTTGGTTCCTGAGCCGGCGAGAGTGAGGAAGCCCACCAGGGCCAGGAGGCCGATCACACCGAGGATGACCATGGCCTTGCCGGTCTTCTGAGTGATTCCGGCGTCTCGGTGGAGCCGTCCAAGAACGATGATGAGGATGTTGCCGCCGCCGATGCCGGCAAAGGCGCCCAGCGCGTGATAGTCGATGGCCGCGTTGTTCGCCGTTTCGCCGGATCCGGGGAAGAACGCCAGCAGGACGCCGCCAGCAGCCAGCAGAGCTGCCGGTGTGAGCACCGCCCAGCGGCGCCGGCCGTGCAGCCCCCTGAGCATGGCGGCACCGATGAACAGGGTGATTCCGAAGAGGAAGAAGCCGGTGTTCATGACCCACGCGAGCGGCGAGTTCATGAACTGCCCGAATGCCTCTGAAGGGCCGCGGACGCCGAGGTTGCTGATGTAGTGGTGGGTGTAGCTGTAGGGAGGATTCGTCCAGGCCGCGGCGGCGATGAATTCGGCGAGGAAGAAGATGAATCCTCCGGCGATGAGTACGGCACCGGCGGTGCGACGTTGCATCATCCGATCACCGCTTGAGGCGAGCGGCTCGGTCTCTAGGTCGTTCACGGTTGCCTTCTTTCGGTGGCTCGCGATGACGGGGCTTTCGGATGTCTGTGGAGAGGCGTCCCGGGCCCGCTGGTTCGGGTCAGTGCCTGGTTGCTTCGTCCGGCTGCCCCAGCGTCTTCAACCTGGTGTCAGTACATGACTGTATCGATACCAGTTTAGGTGTCAAGCCAACTATTGGCTGGATCCAGTACGATGACGGGCATGAGCGATGTGCACCGGCCGGGGCGGCGGGAACGTAAGAAGGCCGCGACCCGGGCGTTGATCGTGGAAGCCGCGCACGAGCTGTTCCTTGAGCGTGGTTTCGACGCTGTGAGCGTGCGCGAGATCGCTGACAAGGCCGACGTGTCGCCGACCACCGTCTTCGCCCACTTCCCGCAGAAAGAGGCCCTCGCGTTCGGCGACGAGGACGAGCGGCACGAGCAGCTCGTGGCCGCGATCCGTGACCGGCCGCCGGGGACCTCGATCTCCGCCGCTCTCAAGTCCCACTACCTCGTGGAGATCGCCGGGTTCGGAACAGAACCCCAACGCCAGATCCTCGCCCTGATGGAACAGACACCCGCTCTCGTCGAGTACGCCGAACGGATGTGGTTCCGCCACGAAGACGCCCTGATCGCAGCGATCACCGAGGACTTCGGGCTCACCGAACCGAGCGACGAGATCCGCTTCTACGTCCGGTTCGCCCTCCAGATACAACTCAACGCCACCCGCGACGCCGATCCGGAGTCGACCATCGATGCAGGATTCCGACTCCTCGATGAGGGCTGGACGCAATACCAGGACGAAGCCACGCCCTGTTGTTGAGAATGGTCGCCGCGGGTCAGACGCAGGCGGTACTAGATGTCGGCGGAGGCCGCAGCGTGACGTGTGGCCGTTCGGCCGGCGCCCGCGATCACCCCTTCGACTTGCAGTGATCGCGCAGGTCCTGGACGGTCTGCTTCACCATGGCCAGGGGGAGGGCGAAGTTCCCGTCTCCCGCGGCCTGGTTCAGGAGGAAGGTGTACGAGCCGCGCACCCTGCCGATCCGCTTCGCCACCTCCGGATCTGACGATTCGTTTTCGACCTTCTGCAGGCCGTCTCCGGCGTCGGCGAAGGTCTTCGCTATCGTCGCCGTGTCAGCACGGTCGGTGGCTTGCTGGTTCGACCTGGTTTCTGCGGCGTCGATCACTTTGAAGGCCTCCGTGCAGGCCGTGGCCGCGTCGACCGACCTGCTACAGGCCGCAATGAGCAGAATCAGTGCGGCGGCGCTGAGCGCTGACCGTAAGAGCGGTCGGACTCGTCGCTGGTTCGCTTGCACGCTGAGCTTCGCCACGGGAACTCCTCTGGCATCCGATGCGTCGGCAACCGTGACCATGAATATCGATCGGTTCCGGCCTCGTGATCAACCTGCGAAGCGGCTCGGTAAGAGGTCTGTAATCCGAGGGACCGTCCTTCCGGTCGAACCGACCCGGGAACATGACGGACGCCCCGGACCCGGTCGATAAAGGAGACGACGACGCCCAGCCCGGTAAACCGGAGCTGATGTCTTGTAACGGTGCACCATGGCCTCGGCCGCGGGTGGATGCCCTTTCGCGAGGAGAATTATCAGCGATTCTCGACGCCCTGGCAGGCCCCTTCGAGCCATGGGCCTGATTGCCGCGGCTGATCCTTTGTGAGACGTTGACGTCTGCGGAGGAGGGACCAGTGAAACGGTTCCGTTCGATCGCCGTCATCGCGGCCCTGCTGACGGGCGTGGCTGTGGCCGTCATCGGGGTGGCCCGGTTCCAGCCGGCCACGCTGCTGCGCGTCGACATCCCCGGCCTGCCTCCTGACACAGCGGCGAAGGTGGTGGTTTCCGGCTCGAAATCCACCACCTACACCGTGACCGCCCCGGACGTGCGGGCTGTGCCGCCAGGTCGCTACAGCTTGGCCATTCACCCTGTTCGGAGTGACGCGCAGGTGTACTACCCCGCCGATGACGTTCGGCACGTCACCGTGGCGCAAGGCCGTGTCACGACTGCGAGGGCGGCTTATCGGGTGGTGATCCCGGATACGACGACGGTGCTCCAGCCTGCGCGAGACGTTGTCCGGGTGCGCGGCGCGAAAGTCCATCTCCGGGCCGACTCGCCGATGGCGGGCACGCTCGCGGCCGGGCGTTATCTGATTTCGGGAGAGGGCCCGGGAGTTCCGCACATGCTCGTGCGTCGAGTTGAGGCTACGAGGCGTGCCGGTGATCAGATCATCGTCGATACTTCCCCGGCCGCATTGGACGACGCTCTTCCCGCCGGTGTGGTCCGCGTCCGCCAGCGAAGCCTTTCCCTGATGCGGCCGGTGGCCTACAAAGATGATCCGCTCGCCTCGGTGGAGTTCTCGGCCGACACCAAAGTAAGAGCCTGTTCGGCGAAGGATGAAGCAAGTGCCGTTTCGGCCAAGATCACCTATGAGTTGAAGGAGGCGTCTTTCGACTTCACCGGTGATGGCCCGGAGGTGGCGTGGAAAAAGGCATTCGGCGTTCCGTACGCGCCGAAATCCGTCTCACTCGCGGTCGGCGCCCGGCTGACTCTCACGCACGGGATAGAAGCCGACATCGAAGCTGCGCTCACCTGCGAGATGGAGCGCGAGGTTCCCCTCGGCTGCGACAGCCTCCCTGGAGAAATCGCCAGGATCGGGCCGATCTCACTGGAATGCGAGTTCAACATTGTCGGCAAGGCCAAGGCCGAGGCGAAGGCGACCTGGAACTCCGGCAAGATCGAGGCTCGGACACGGATCGGATTCGAGGCCGGCTACGACTCCGATGACGGCGGGTTTCATGGCGACGCCGACCTGGACAACGACCTGGTGAACGCTCCGCCGGACCTTCCCGGGCACGAGTCGTCCTTCGGCGCCTCGCTGGGCTTCGAGATCGGGTTGAAGGGGAAAGACCCGATTCCCTTTGGTACGGCCGAGGTGAGCCTGGGCTTCCGTGTCACCGCCGGCCCCGAAGTCACCAGCTCACGACAGGAGTTCAAGGGCGAGTTCAAGATCGAGCCGGAGCTGAAGGCCGAAGGGAAGATCGGTGCCTTCGGCCAGGAGATCAAGGCCGACGGCACTCTCCACCTGGGAGATCGGGTTTTCACCCTGTGGCGCATCCCGCGGGCCACGCCCATCCCATCACCGTCGGCTCCCGCCTCGAACCCGGCTCGGACGCCTTCTTCTCCGTCGAGGCCGGACATGCCACGCTTCTTCCTGCACGAGTGGGGCACAGGCGGAGGGAACTGCTGTTACGGGATCATCCGCCGCAATTACACAGGTCAGTTCGGGACCCGTGCGGGCTTCGGCACCGCAAAGGATGTGTATGTGGTCCTCTGGCCGGCCGGTGAGAACCTGGCAGGGCGCGTGACCCGCGCCACGCGTGAGCGAGCCCGGGGGGTCCACGCCCGGACAGAGGAGATCTCGTCTCTCCAGGGTGCACCGGTCCGGGTTGAGCGGACTGGGCGGCATACGATCAAGGTGTTCGTCGACGGCGAACTGTTCAGCTCCCTGTGCGACATCCCGATCGACGATGGGCGGCCGCCCACGTGCGTCTGGAGGTAGCCGCGCCGGTCCGTTCGACGGAGGCTCGCGCGGTCCACTCTCTGGAGGATTTCAGACGTGGCCGCCTTTCCGGCGGCGACCCGCGTCAACCACGCCCGCAAGGGCATCGATCAGTCGCCGGGAGCCGTGGCTTGGCCCGCGATGGACGGCTCCGCTGATATGTCAGTCGTTGACCCGGGGTGACCAGGCGCCGTCGCCGTCGGGGTAGAACCGGGTGGTCACCACGTTCCACCAGCCCCAGCGGCCCCGGGTGGCCTGATACTGCGTGGCCTTGTAGCCGCCGCCGAAGGCGGTGTTGACGATCGGGCCGCCCAGGCAGGTGCCGGCCGCGCCGCCCGATTCGGCGGTAGCCGTACATGCGAAGCGGAAGCCGCGGCCGTCGAGCACGTCCAGCCAGTCGGTGCTGGGGCCGAAGTCATTGGTGAAGGGGCTGTAGAGCCCGAAACGGGCTTTGCCTCCGGAGATCATGCTGCACTGCGCGACCGGGCCGAAACCGGTGGACAGCGAGGGCCGCTGGCAGTTGATCCAGCCTTGGTCGCTTTGTACGGCCACGATCCGGATGTCGCCCGGTGCGAGCGCGGCGGCGCCCGCGGGCGGCGGGCCCGCCTGGTCGACCAGCGGGAAGACGGCGGGGTCGGCGTGCGCCGCGGCGGGGATGAGCGCCGGCGTGAGCAGCGCTACGGCGAGCAGGGCGAGAGCCTGTAAGGAGCGACGTGCCATGAGCGTGCCTTCCTTGTCCGGGGCTTCGAACCGCGCGCCCTCACCATCCCCTGGAGCTCCAGGCCCGACAAGACCCAAACTGGATTCGAAATCCAATAACGCCATTGTGTCCCGATCTCGAGCGAGGAGTACGCGCGGAAGCCCTTGGCAGGGACGATCCCCGGCTGCCTCATGCGCGCCAAGCAAGGCGGGCCGGGCGTGAGGCGGCCAACCCTTGGAAGGAATCTTCGCCGGCTTGGTTGTACGCGGGCGGCCACCGCGATTGAATAACTTTTGAAGAGGTTATTTTTCGGGGGAGGCGCCATGGAACCGATCAACGACTGTTTCCGCACCCACGCGGCGCTGGTCCGGTCGTACCTGCGCCGGTTGATCCCGTGGCAGGAGGTCGACGACGTCGCGCAGGTGGTCTTCGCGGAGGTGTGGCGCTCGAGGGCGCGTTATGACCCGGACCGGAGCCTGGAGACGTGGCTGCTGAGCATCGCCCACCGGCGGGCCGTCGACCATCTGCGGGTACGCCGCCTGAGCACGGTCTCGCTCGACGTGGTGGCGGATCCGCCGGGGCAGGACGGGCGCGTCGACATCGAGCGGCTGGCCGACCGTGACCGGGTCCGGCAGGCGCTGGCCGTACTGCCCGATCCTCAGCGTGAGGCCATCGAGCTGGCGTACTACGGCGAGCTCAGCCAGCGCGAGATCGCCGAACGCCTGCACGTGCCGCTCGGAACGGTCAAGGCCAGGACCGCGCGTGGACTGCACCGCCTGCACACCCTTCTGGCGGCGGCATGAACCGGCCGGTGATCGCCGTCTCCAGCTGCCTGCTCGGCGAACCGGTCCGGTTCAACGGCGGCCACAGCCGCGACCGGTTCCTCACCGGGCTGCTGGCGCCGTTCGTCGACTGGATGCCGATCTGCCCGGAGATGGAGCTCGGGCTGGGCGCGCCGCGCGACACCCTGCGCCTGGAGAACGAGGCCGCCGGGCCGCGCCTGAAGGTGCGCAAGACCAGCGTGGACCTCACCGACCGGATGACCGCTCTGGCCGGGCGCCGCGCCGCCGTCCTCGACGTCGACGGGTACGTGTTCAAGGCCAAGAGCCCGACCTGCGGGATCCATGGAGTGGCGCTCTACCTCCCGGACGGCCCGCCGATCGACCGCCGCCGTCGGGGCCTGTTCGCCGACGTCATCCTGCGCGCGCATCCGCTGCTTCCGGTAGAGGACGAAGGGCGGCTGAACGACGCGCTGCTGAGGGAGTCCTTCGTCGAGCGGGTCTTCGCGCACGCGCGGTTGCGCGAGCTCCTGGCCGGCGACTGGCGCCCGCGGGACCTGGTGGCCTTCCACTCCCGGCACAAGATGCAGATCCTCGCCCATGACCCTGTCGGATACCGGCGGGCGGGCCGGATCGTGGCCGGTGCGGGTAGCGGCGCGCGCGAGGAACTGGCCTGCGCCTACGCCGACGCCTTCCGGGGGTCGCTGGCGAAGAGGGCGACCCTGGGCAGGACCGTCAACGTGCTGCATCACTGCCTGGGCATGCTGACCCTGGACAAGGCCCGGCGGGACGACCTGCTCGCGGTCATCGACTCCTACCGGGCGGGCCTGGTGCCGCTCAGCGTGCCCGCCACGTTGGTGCGCCACCACGCGCGCGGGCAGGGCGCCGGATACGTGCGCGACCAAAGCTACCTCGCCCCCTATCCCGACACGCTGCGGCTGCGCAACCACGTGCCCGCCTGATCAGTTCACCGACGACCCGCACGAGCCGGGAAGAAGGGCGGAGAATCATGGCGCTTTGCCTGGTGACCGGGGCGAGCGGCTACATCGGCGGGCGTCTCGTGCCCAGCCTGCTGGCCGCGGGCCACCAGGTACGTTGCATGGTCCGCTCACCCGCGCGGCTGCGTGACCTGCCGTGGGCCGCCCGGGCCGAGATCGCCGCCGCCGACGCGCTCGACGCCGACGCCACGCGGGCGGCGCTGGAGGGCGTGCAGGTGGCCTACTACCTGATTCACACCATGGGCGGGGGACGGGACTTCGCCGCCGCCGACCGCCGGGCCGCGCACGTCTTCGCCGAGGCGGCCGAGGCGGCGGGCGTGGACAGGATCGTCTATCTGGGCGGGCTGGCGGCCGACGAGGATCTGTCGCCGCACCTGCGCTCGCGCGCCGAGGTGGCGCGGGTCCTGCTCGACGGCGCGGTGCCCGCTGTCGTGCTGCGCGCGGGCGTGATCATCGGCTCGGGTTCCGCCTCGTTCGAGATGCTCAGGCATCTCACCGAACGGCTGCCGCTGATGACGACTCCGCGATGGGTGCGCACCCGGACCCAGCCGATCGCCGTCCGCGACGTGCTCCGCTACCTGACCGCCTGGGCGTCGGTGCCCGGCGAGGTCGACCGCGCCTTCGACATCGGCGGCCCGGACGTGCTCACCTACGCCGACATGATGCGCGGTTACGCCGCCACGGCCGGCCTGCCGCCCCGGCTGATCATCTCGGTTCCGCTGCTGAGCCCCTGGCTGTCCAGCCTCTGGGTCGGACTGGTCACCCCCGTTCCCGCCGCCATCGCCCGGCCTCTGGTGGAGTCGCTGCGTAACGAGACCGTCTGCCGGGAACACGACATCGCCCGATACGTCCCCGACCCTCCGGACGACCTGATCGGCTTCCGCCACGCGTGCGAGCTGGCGCTCAAGAAGATCAAGGAGGCCGACGTCGACACCCGCTGGTCCTCGGCCTCCACCCCGGGCGCGCCCAGCGACCCGCTGCCCACCGACCCCGGCTGGGCCGGCGGCAGCCTCTACATCGACCACCGCACCCAGAGCACCGACGTCACGCCCGAGGCGGTGTGGCGGGTCATCGAGGCGATCGGCGGCGAGAACGGCTGGTACTCCCTGCCCGTCGCCTGGCGCCTGCGCGGCGTCCTGGACCGCGTCATGGGCGGCGTGGGCCTGCGACGCGGCCGCCGCCACCCACGCCTGCTGCGGGTCGGCGACACCATCGACTTCTGGCGCGTGGAGGAGATCGAGCCCGGCCGGCTCCTGCGCCTGCGCGCCGAGATGCGGCTGCCCGGGGCGGCCTGGCTCGAACTCGGGGTCCACGTCAAGGACGGGCGGACGGTCTACGAGCAGCGCGCGCTGTTCCACCCGCGCGGGCTGGCCGGACACGTGTACTGGTGGGCGCTCGCGCCGTTCCACCGGCTCATCTTCGGCAGAATGCCCCGCAACGTGATCGCCGCCGCGGCGCCGATCACGTCAGCGCCGCGGTGATCGCCCGCACGGCGTCCTCCAGCGAGCCGACCCGCACGGCCGCGCGCGGCAACTCGCCCCGCCAGCCCGGCCCTCCCACCATGAGCCGGTACGGCGGGCGCAGCGCGGGCAGCGCGCCCAGCGGCTCCGGATCCCCGGTCGCCGGCTGCTGCGACCACACGAACACCACCCCCGGCGACAGCGCCCGCATCGCGCCGGCCAGCGCGGACGTCGGCGTGCGGGCGCCCAGCACCCGGCTTTCCAGGCGGCACCGCGTCGCGAGCGTCGCGGCCAGCGCGTAGACGGGCAGGCTGTGCTGCTCGTCCTCGGCACACGCCAGCAGCGCGGGACGGACGTTGACGGGCGCGGCCGGCCGGGCGATCAGTGGATGCAGGGCGGCCATCACCCGGTCGGAGAACACGTGCTCGACCTCGATCCCCGTCCCCGTGCGCTCCTGGCCCCTGCTGATCGTCCCGAAGACCGGCAGGACGAGCCGCTGCCACGTCCACGCCACGCCGTGCCGGCTCAGCGCCGCCGACAGGCCCTCGTCGAGCGTGCGGCCGTCCAGCACCGCCGCCGCCCGCGCCAGCATGTCCGCCGATGGCACCGCCGCCTCCGGCAGGCGTGGTGACGGGGGGCGCGGGACCTCGGCGACCGCCGGCGTCTCGTCCAGCCGGACCCCCAGGGCCTCGCGTGCGGCGTCCGCGGGCGCGACCCCCTGGTGGATCAGCCGGGCCATCTCCTCCAACCGGCGCAGATCCGCCTGGTCGTAGCGGCGATGGCCGCCCGGGCTGCGCCGGCTCGGGCCGATGCCATAGCGCAGGTTCCAGGTGCGCAACGTGGGAGCGGGCACGCCAAGCCGCCTGGCCACGGCTCCAATGCCGTATCCCGGCTCCTCGGCAGGCGCGTTCTCGGTCGACATCTTCCCTCATTCTTTCGGACGCCGGCCCCCCGAAGTTGCAACCGGGACCGTGGCGGCCGCGAACACGCTGGTGATGGATACTGTGATCGTCCTGTTCAACCGGGACCTGCGTCTGCACGACCACCCCGCGCTGGCCGCCGCCTGCGAGCGCGCCCGCACGGTGGTTCCGCTGTTCGTGCTCGATCCCGCCGTGCCCGCGGGCCGCCGCACGAGCTTCCTGCTCGACAGCCTCACCGACCTGCGCGCCCGCCTGCGCGCCAAGGGCGCCGATCTGTTCGTACGGCACGGCGACACCGTGGCCGAAACCGTGCGCCTGGCCCGGCGGGTCGCCGCGGAAGCGGTCTTCGCCTCCGCCGACGTCAGCGCCCTGGCCCGCCGAAGAGAACGGCGGCTGGCGGCCGAGCGGATCGGCCTGCACCTCTTCCCCGGCGTGACCGTCGTCCCGCCCGGGCGGCTGCGGCCCGCCGGAAGCGACCACTACCGGATCTTCACCCCCTACTGGCGAGCCTGGACCCAGGCGGAACGGCGTGCTCTCGCGCCGGTCCCGGCCACGATCACGGTCCCGGATGACCTGGAGCCGGGAAAGATCCCGCACGCGCCGCGCTGGGGCGCGATACCCGGCGGCGAGACCCATGCCCGCGCCCGCATGCGCGCCTGGATCGGCGCCCATCTCGACGACTACTCCGACAGGCACGACGACCTCGCCGGGGACCGTACCTCCAGACTGAGCCCCTACCTGCGCTTCGGCTGCCTGTCACCCCTGGAACTGGCCGGACACGGCAACGAGCCCTTCACCAGGCAGCTGTGCTGGCGCGACTTCCACCACCAGGTGGCCTTCGCCTTCCCGGACATCGCGCGCGCCGACTACCGCCCGCGCGGCCACCGCTGGAGCGACGACCCCGGCGCCACCGAGGCATGGGCCGCCGGCCAGACCGGCGTCCCGATCGTGGACGCCGGGATGCGCCAGCTGCTCGCCGAGGGGTGGATGCACAACCGCGCCCGCATGATCACCGCCTCCTACCTCGTCAAGCACCTGCGCGTCGACTGGCGGGCGGGCGCCGCCCACTTCTTCGAGCTGCTGCTCGACGGCGAGGTGGCCAACAACTCCGGCAACTGGCAGTGGATCGCGGGCACCGGCAACGACACCCGTCCCAACCGCACGTTCAACCCGATCCGGCAGGCCAGGCGCTTCGACCCCGACGGCGCGTACGTGCGCCGCCACATCCCCGAACTGGCCGGCGTCCCCGCCGAGCTGATCCACGAGCCGTGGCGCGCCCCCCGGCCGATCCCCGGCTACCCGCCGCCGGTTTCCCTGTGACGGCCTCGGCACGGGGCCGGCCTTTGCCGATCGTGGTGCGCGGGGGCGGCCGGGGGCGGAGAATCGGCCGGGTCGGGTCTGACGTGGAGGCAGAGGGCTGGTCAGCCGCCGGGTGGGGAATGTGGGAAGGATGGGACGGGCAAGGCGATCCGAGAAAGTGGGACATGTCAGGATTTGTCGCCTACTAAGCTCGGGGATCCGTCGACGAGCAGGGGGCTGAGCTGTGGCGCGTGGTACGACCATCGCGATCGTTTCCGTGGTGACGGTGGTGGCGCTGGGGGCCGCCGGCACCGGCGCCTACTTCTTGTTGCGCACCACGGGAAGTCCGGCCGAGACCGCCGGGCGCTTCGCCGCCGCCTGGCAGAACGGCGACAACGCGGCCATGACCAGGGAGCTCGCGGCGCCGCAGTCGCTGGCCGGGTACGAGCAGATGCGCACCGGCCTGGCCATGGAGACGCTCAAGGTCACGCTCGGCCAGGCGGCCCCGGAGAAGGACGGGCGCTCGGCGGTGCCGTACACGGCGAGCATGAAGCTCAAGAACGTCGGCGACTGGAGTTACCAGGGACAGATCCCCGTGAAGGTGACCGACCGCACCTGGAAGGTCGACTGGACGCCGCAGACCCTGCACCCGTCGATGAGCAACGGCGCCGCGTTCGCGCTCAAGACGCGCTGGCCGGAGCGCGGCGAGATCACCGACAGCACCGGCGCGCGCATCGACACCGGCCAGGTGGGCGGTTCGGTGCAGCAACTGGTCGGGTTCCTGGACAAGGCGACCAAGAAGGACATCGAACAGCTCGGCCCCTCCTACAAGGTCGGCCAGGCCGTTGGCCGGGGCGGTCTGCAGGAGAACTTCCAGAAGCGCCTGGCCGGCACGCCCACCACCGAGATCCAGCTCGGCGGCAAAACGCTGGAGACGATCGACGGCGAGAAGGGCGGGAGCGTGGAGACCACCCTGGACCCGCGCGTCCAGGACGCCGCCGTCGCCGCCGTCAAGGACCTGGACAAGCCGGCCGCGCTCGTCGCCGTCGAGAGCGACAGCGGCGAGATCAAGGCCGTGGTCAACAACCGGGGCGGCTTCGACCGGGCCATCAACGGACGGTACGCGCCCGGCTCGACGTTCAAGGCGGTCACCGCCATCGGACTGCTGGCCGGAGGCGTCGGCCCGCAGGAGCGGGTCACCTGCCCCAAGTACGCCACCGTCGGCGGGCTGAAGATCCGCAACTCCGAGCGGGCCGAGTACGGCTCGCTCAGCTTCTCCGACTCCTTCGCCTACTCCTGCAACACCACCTTCGCCCCCCTCGCCCAGCGGCACCTCGGCGCCGCCAAGCTGCTGGAGACGGCCGAGCGGGTCGGCTTCAACCAGCCGCTGGCGATCGGCGTGCCCGCCACCAAACCGAGCTTCCCCAAGGCCGAGTCGGACGCGGAGCTGGCGGCCGAGTCCTTCGGCCAGGCCCGCATCACCGCCAGCCCGCTCACCATGGCCTCGGTGGCCGCCGCGATCGCCGACGGCACCTGGCGCCCGCCCACGCTCGTACCCGACATGAAGCAGAAGGCCGAGCCGCGCGAACTGCCCGAGGGCGTGAGCGACAAGCTGGGCTCGATGATGTCGGCCGTGGTCACCAAGGGCACCGCCAAGGCTGCCGGGCTACCCGGCGGCACCCGCGGCAAGACCGGCACCGCCGAGTACGGCAGCGGCCCCAAGCTCGACTCCCACGCCTGGTTCATGGGCTACAAGGGCTCGCTGGCCTTCGCCATCGTGGTGGAGGGCGGCGGTGGCGGCGGCAAGGTCGCGGCCCCGGTCGCCGCGGCGTTCCTGCGCGGCCTGTAAGGCCGGTAAAAGGGGGCAACCCGGCGGGTTGCCCCCAGCGCTCACTCGCAGCCGCGCTTGCCCGGCTTGGCGATCTTGCCCCCCGCCGCGCCGGTCTTGGCCGCCGCGTAGCCGCCCACCACCAGCCGCTCCTCGAAGACGTGCTCGCCGGTGGACAGCTTGGTCAGCAGCCGGGAGGCGCCCGACTTGACGTTCACCGCGTAGACGTAGGCGCCCAGCACCGTGGACTCCTTCTTGCCCGGACGTTCCCGGCTGGCCGCGGCCACGATCTCGTCCGTGCCGAGCCAGTCGATCGCGTCGGCCCGGTTCACGTCGGCCGGCAGCCTCGGCTTGACCTTGGTCATCTTGCCCGTCGTGGTGGAGTGCACCGTCAGCCACACCGGCGTCATGTCCGGCCCGCACGCGGGCGGGCCCTTGGGCACCAGGTTCGCCGCCCGGCCGTCGCGCGCGGCGAAGGCGCCCCAGATGAGGTGCTTGCCGGCCTTCTCCGGGATCTTGGCCTTGGTCGTGTGCCCGTCAGCGACCGTGCGGAACCAGCCCCGCTGCCCGATCCCGGGCTCGCTCAGCAAGGTCACCCGTCCCGAACCGGGCTCGACGTCCAGCAGCGTCAGGCCCTTGGTCTTGTTCCGCGCCGTGCCCGCCTCCACCTCGACGTAGGTGGTGACCGGGCTGTCGGAGTAGCGCGGGTGGGTGATCGCCAGGCCGCCGCCGTCCCGCACGAACCTCAGGCTGAACGGCGAGCCGACCGACCCCTTCGGCGCCCGGTGGGGAAGCTCCCAGGTCTGCCCCGTGCCCAGGTCGCGGACCACCACGCGGTCGTCGGAAGCGCGCTGGTAGGCGACGCGGGCGCCGTCCGGGCTGATGGCGAAGGCCCCCGCCTCGCCGGCGTCGTCGGCCTTCTTGCCCTTCTCGTACGCGAGCGCCTCCGGGAAGGAGTAGACCCGCCCGTCGAGCGTCACCACGCGCCAGGCGTCGCACTTGCCGGTGGGCAGCAGATCCTTGCCCGCGGCGCACAGATAGGCGAAGGCCGCGGCCCCCGCGCCGGATTCCGGTAAAGCCGGCGGCTTGCCCGGCGTCGACGCCCCCGCGGTGCCGGCCGGCACCGCGCAGCCGACCGCGGCCAGCGCGATCACCGCGGCCGACCGCAGGCAGGTTGACATGTCCATCGTGATCCCCCCGTCGGGAACTGGTGCTTACTCCATGTTGGAGAGCTCTCGGACCGGGAAAGTTCGCGCCCGCGCGCCTCGCCCTACGATGACTGCATGAGCGATCAGCCCTCGTCCCGAACGGTTCATCGGCACCGGCCGGTGCCCGACCGGGAGCAGCTGGACGCCGCGAGCCGGGTGTTCGGCCTGCTGGCCGACTCGACGCGGCTGCATCTGCTGTGGTTGCTGTCGGAGGGGGAGGCGGACGTGAGCCACCTCGCCGCGGCCAGCGGCGCGGCGCAGCCCGCCGTCAGCCAGCACCTGGCCAAGCTCCGGCTGGCCAGTCTGGTGCAGTCGCGCAGGGAGGGGCGCCGCGTGGTGTACTCGTTGCGCGACGGCCACCTGCGCAATCTCGTCACCGAAGCGCTGAGTCACGCCGAGCACAAGGTGACCGGCGACCCCTGGCACGCCTAGCGGGAATCTTCCCGGCCCCTTTTGAGTTCAACACATGCGCATATACGCATATGTTGAGTTCGAGCCGGGAGGACCGTGGCCATGTTCCAGGTACTGCGCGATCGTGCCTACCGCCGTCTGTTCGCCGCCCAGGTCGTCGCCCTCGTGGGCACCGGACTGGCCACGGTGGCGCTGAGCCTGCTCGCCTACGACCTCGCCGGGGCCGACGCCTCCGCGATCCTCGGCACCGCGCTGGCCATCAAGATGGTGGCCTACGTCGGCGTCGCCCCGGTGATCGGCGCCTTCGCCGACCGCCTCCCGCGCCGCGCGCTGCTGGTCGGCTCCGACCTGATCCGCGCGGGGGTCGCGCTCGCGCTGCCGTTCGTCAGCCAGGTGTGGCACATCTATGTGCTCATCTTCCTGCTCCAGCTGGCCTCGGCCGCCTTCACCCCGACCTTCCAGGCGACCATCCCCGAACTCCTGCCGAAGGAGCGCGACTACACCCGCGCCCTGTCCCTGTCCCGTCTCGCCTACGACCTGGAGAGCCTGCTCAGCCCGGTCCTGGCTGCCGCCCTCCTCAGCCTGATCACCTACAACTGGCTGTTCATGGGCACCGCTCTCGGCTTCCTGGCGTCCGCCGCCTTCGTGCTGTCCGTCGTCCTGCCCAAGCCCCAGCCGGTACGCCACGCCGCCGGCCCCTTCGCCAAGGCCGCCTCCGGCGTCAGGCGCTTCCTGACCACGGCGCCCCTGCGCGCCCTGCTGGCCATGAACCTGGCCGTGGCGGCGGCCGGTGCGATGGTCATCGTCAACACGGTGGTCCTGGTCCGCGAGCACCTGCAGCGCAGCACCGGCGAGGTCTCCCTGGCCTTGGGCGCCTTCGGGGCCGGCTCGATGGCCGTGGCCCTGCTCCTGCCCGGAATCCTGGAGAGGCTGTCCGACCGCGCGGTGATGCTGGCCGGATCGTTCACCCTGTTCGCCGGCCTGGCCGCGATCACCGCGACGCTGGCCACGGGAACGCTGACCTGGTGGGCGATGCTGTCCACGTGGGCGGTCCTGGGCGCCGCCACGGCCGCGGTGCTCACCCCGACCGGCCGCCTCATCCGCCGCTCGGTGACATCGGCCGGCCTGCCCGCCGCCTTCGCCGCCCAGTTCGCGCTGTCCCACGCCGCCTGGCTCGTCACCTACCCGCTGGCGGGCTGGCTGGCGACCAGCGCCGGCATGACAGCCGCCGCGACGGCGCTGACAAGCCTGGCCGTGACCGCCGCGATCACCGCCCGCCTCCTGTGGCCCAAGACCAGGCCCACGACCGAGCCCAACTCCGAGCCCACGGCCGAGCCCATGACCGAGTCCACCATCAAGCCCGCGGTCGAGCCCATGACCGAGCCCGCGGGTGCCCGTCGAACCGGGGTCGTGGCCGGGCCGCGCAGCATGCGTCACCTTCACCGCGCCCACCTGCCCGCCCGCCATGCGCCCCAGGGCGCAGGTCAAGAGGGCGACGTCACGGTGAGGTGAGACGCGCCCGATGGGCGTGGAGACGACGGGCCGCCGCCCACGTCGGCGGGCGGTGGTGGGGGCGGCTTGCCGTAAAAGATGGGACGGAAGAGCACCCGAAACGGCGGGAAGGCCGTCAAGGGCGGAAGGTCAGCGCGACGTGGGGAGAGGCACGTCGGGGGTGAAGAGTTGCAGGTCGAGATGGGCGACGGCGTAGTCGATGGCCCCGGTGACCACGCATTCGTCGCCCAGCGTCGACGCGCGCACGTCCGGCAGGCGGATGCAGGTGCGTCGCAGGCGCTCGCGCAGCGGGGGCAGCAGCACGTCGGCCGAGCGCGAGAACCCGCCCCCCAGTACCACCACCTGCGGGTCGAGCAGCAGGACCATCGCGCTGGTCCCCACCGCCAGGTCGTCCACGTACCGCTCGACCGCGGCCAGCGCGACGGGGTCGCCCGCGCGGGCGGCCGCCAGCGTGTAGCCGGCGGCGTCGGCGGGCGAGGTGTCCGGGGGGATGATCGAGCAGTTCTGCAGGTGCTCCGGCGCGTCGAACCACTGGGCCTGCGGCAGCATCGCGATCTCGCCGGCCGCGGCGCCGAACCCGCGGTGGACGTTGCCGCCGATGATGAGCGCGGCCCCCATCCGGCGTCCGACGTGCAGGAAGACCACGTCGTCGGCGTCGCGGGCGGTGCCGCGCTCGGACTCGGCCCTGGCGGCCAGGCGGCTGTCGTTCTCGACGACGACGTCGCAGGGGAACATCTCGCGCAGCCGCCCGGCCAGGTCGAGCCCGGTCCAGGCGGGGATCGCCGCGCAGTAGTGGATGCGGCCCTCGGGGGTGATGACGCCGATCGTGCCGGCCGCGACGATCCACACGTCGGCGATCGTCTTGCCGCCGAGCGCCAGGCAGCTCGCGACGGTGCGTTCGATCGCGGCCAGCCGCTCCTCCACGGGCGTGTCCGGCTGCACGGGCTGGCGGGTCTCGGCGAGGATCTCGCCGTTGAGGTTCGCCAGCGCGGCGCGGATGTTGTGGCCGCCGATGTCGAGCCCCACCAGGTAGCCGCTGCTCGCCCGGAAGCGGTAGCGGCGGGCGGGGCGGCCTATCGTGCCCTGCGCGGGCGGAGTCTCCTCCACCCAGCCGAGCTGCATGAGCTCGTCGACGACCTCCTTCATGGAGGGCCGCGACAGTCCGGTGCGTTTGGCCAGGGCGGACAGTGTCAGCGGGCCCGCGCCGCGCAGGGCCCCGATCGCGGTCAGGGAGTTGAGTTGCCTGAGCCGCGACAGGTCGCCGCCCCGAAGTGTGGCCATCGCCGTCCTAATGCAGGTGTCCTCTGTAAGTCATGATGCATTATGCCGCATTCAAGGTCCAAAGGTGTCCACGCAGCAGGTAAGTGAGCAGAAATGAGCATTGACCCTCGTGGAGTCGGGTGTTAATAATGATGCACTCCTTCGTAAGTCTGTCACCCCTCTCCAAGGAGACCCGCCGAATGATCGTCCCCAAGCCCACGCGGTACGCGGCAGGGCCCGGCCGTTTCATCCTCGACCGGAGCACCGCGCTCACCGCCGACCCCGCGCTCGGCGAGGTCGCCGCCTGGTTGCGCGGTGAGCTCAGCCCGGTCACCGGCGGCGAACTGCTCCCCGCCGCCCCCGGCCCGGGAACGATCACTCTCGGCCTCGACGACCTGCCGCCCGAGGCCTACCGGCTGACCGTCGCGCCCGACGGGATCGCCCTGGACGCCGGTTCGCCGGCCGGGGCCTTCTACGGCGCCCAGACGCTGCGCCAGCTCATGCCGCCCGCCGCCTTCCGCCGCGCGGTGGGCGCCGGAGTGCTGGAGCTGCCGGCCGTACACGTGGAGGACGGGCCGCGGTTCGGCTGGCGCGGCGCGATCCTCGACGTGGCCCGGCACTTCATGACCAAGGCGGACGTGCTGCGCTTCATCGACCTGATGGCCCTGCACAAGCTGAACGTCCTGCACCTGCACCTCACCGACGACCAGGGCTGGCGCATCGAGATCAAGCGCTACCCGCGCCTGACCGAGATCGGCTCCTGGCGCGAGGAGAGCCAGGTCGGCTGGATGGGCGAGATGGACGGCCGCCCGCACGGCGGCTACTACACCCAGGACGACATCCGGGAGATCGTCGCCTACGCCGCCCGCCGCCACATCTCGGTCGTGCCCGAGATCGACCTGCCCGGCCACACCCAGTCGGCCATCGCCGCCTACCCCGAGCTGGGCAACCTGGACACCCCGCTGGACGTGGGCACCACCTGGGGCGTCGGCGTCAACGTGCTGAACGTCGAGGACGCCACGATCGACTTCTTCAAGAACGTCTTCGACGAGGTGCTGGAGCTGTTTCCCAGCCAGTACGTGTGCGTCGGCGGCGACGAGTGCCCCAAGGACCAGTGGCGCACCAGCCCGTCGGCCCGGCGCCGCGTCGCCGAGCTGGGCCTGCGCGACGAGGACGAGCTGCAGAGCTGGTTCATCCACCAGTTCGACGAGTACCTGGCCGAGCGCGGGCGGCGCCTGGTCGGCTGGGACGAGATCCTGGAGGGCGGCCTCGCCCCCGGCGCGGTCGTGGCCGCCTGGCGGGCCGACCTGGGCGCGGTGGCCGCCGCCCGCGCCGGGCACGACGTCATCAACTGCTCCAACACCGCCGTCTACTTCGACTACCGGCAGAGCCCGCGCGAGGACGAGCCCGTGCCGTTCGGTACCGTGCTCACCGTCGAGGACGTCTACGCCTTCGAACCCGTCCCCGCCGACCTGCGCGGCGACCCGGCCGCCCAGCACGTCCTCGGCGCCCAGTGCGGGATCTGGACCGAGCTGATCGACTCCAGCCGGCATGTCGACTACATGGCCTTCCCGAGGCTGGCCGCCTTCGCCGAGACCGTCTGGTCGGGGCCCGAGCGGGACCTGGCCGACTTCCGGGGCCGGCTGGCCGCCCACCTGCCCCGGCTGGAGGCGATCGGGGTCGAGTACCGCCGCGAGTCCGGCCCGATGCCGTGGCAGACGCGCCCGGGAGTGCCCGGCCGCCCCGAGGACCCGCTGGAGTGGCAGGCCACGCTGGACGCCTGGACCGCGAACCTCAGGAACCCGCGGTGAGCCGGATCGCCGACCTGTGGCAGCGCACGGTGCCGTGGCGCTGGCTCACGCCGAGCACCGCGCTGATCGCCTGCGTCGTCGGCTTCCCTGCCGTCTACATGGTCTGGATGTCCTTCCTCGACATCAGCAGGATCGGGCTGGTCAGGGGCTTCGCCGGGCTGGACAACTACGCGAGGCTCCTCAAGGAGGACGCGTTCGGCCAGGTGGCCGGCAACACGCTGCTGTGGCTGGTGCTCGTCGTCGGGCTCACCGTGCTGCTCTCGCTGGCGCTGGCGCAGTTCCTGTCCAAGGACTTCTTCGGCAGGAAGTTCGTCAGGCTGGCGCTGGTCGTCCCGTGGGCGGCCTCGCTGGTGATGACGGCGACCGTGTGGCGCTTCATCTACGAGGGCGGCAACGGCCTGCTCAACCGGCTGCTGATGGACCTGTCGATCATCTCGGCGCCCGTCGACTGGTACAAGGACCCGGCCACCGCGCTGTACTCGGTCATGGCGGTCGGGATCATCACCTCGATGCCGTTCACCACCTATGTGCTGCTGTCCGGGCTGCAGACGGTGCCGCACGACGTGCTGGAGGCGGCGAAGATCGACGGGGCGAGCGCGTGGGCGACCTGGCGTCGGGTGACGCTGCCGATCCTGCGGCCCTCGCTCATGATCGCGCTGGTCCTCAACATGCTGCACGTCTTCAACGCGTTCACCGTCATCTGGGTGATCATGGGCAAGACGGCGGGCAACCACGCCGACACGACCGTGACGTGGTTGTACAAGATCGCGTTCACCGCGCAGCTCGACTCGGGCGAGGCGGCCGCGCTCGGCGTGCTCAACGTGGCGTTCCTGCTGCTGCTCATCCTGGCGTTCGTGCTGGTGCTGCGGCCGTATCGCAACCCCTCGGCGACGGACGACCGGCCCGCGGGTTCGGTCTCCGCCGCCGCTGCCGAACCCCCCGCGGCCGCCACCCCATGGCGGCCGGCTCCGGTCAAGGCCCGGCCGGTGCTCGCGCGGGCGGGCCGGGGCTGGGCGCGGGTGCGTCCCGTGGTGCTGCCGATCATCGGGTTCGCGGTGGCGCTGTTCTTCCTGGCTCCGTACGCCGCGATGCTGTCCGGCTCGCTCAAGACCGACGCCGAACTGTTCGCCGTGCCCGCCGACTACCTGCCCGGGAGCTGGGCGTGGTCCAACTACGCCGACGTGTGGCAGCGCATCCCGCTGGCCGACTACTTCCGGGTCAGCCTGACCGTCGCGCTGGCCTCCACGGCGCTGGTGCTGCTCGTGGCGGCTCCGGCGGCGTACGTGCTGGCCAGGTCGCGGTTCCGGGGGCGCACGGCGTTCCTCGGCGTCATCCTGGTGACGCAGATGTTCCCCGCGGTCGCGCTGCTCATCGGGCTCTACCGGCAGGCGCTGTTCGTGGACGGGATCCACAGCTACGCCGTCATCATCGCCATCAACTCCGCCTTCAACCTCGCCTTCGCGGTGTGGATCCTGCACGCGCACTTCAGCTCGATCCCCGTCGACATCGACGAGGCCGCGATGATGGACGGCCTCGGCAAGTTCCGGATCCTGCTGCGGATGATCCTCCCGCTGGCCGCGCCCGGCCTCGTCACCGTGATGATCTTCACGTTCATCCAGGTGTGGAACGAGTTCGTCATCGCGCTGACGCTCTTCAACGACCCGGCCTCCGGCCGCGTGCCGCTCACGGTCGGCATCCAGCAGTTCATCGGCCTGTACGAGACCAACTACCAGTACCTGTTCGCCGCGGCGCTGATGGCGATCGTGCCGGCCGTCATCCTCTTCGCGCTCATTGAGAAGCACCTGGTGAGCGGCCTCACCACGGGCAGCACCAAGTGAACACGAGAAAGATCGGTATGACATGACCTTCAGAAGAAGAGCGGGCCTGGCCGCGATCGCCGCCCTCACGCTCGCCCTGACCGCGTGCGGAGGCTCCGGCGGCGGTACGGCCGGCGGCGAGCAGAAGTCCATCAAGCTGGTCGTCGCCCAGTACACCGAGGGCACGCGGCCCTACTGGGACGAGCTGATCAAGTCCTTCGAGGCCGCCCATCCCGGCAAGAACGTGGACCTGCAGGTGATCGACTGGGGCAACCTGCAGAGCCAGGTGAACACCATGGTGCAGACCAAGCAGTTCCCCGACGTCCTGAACATCAACGTCTTCGCCGACTACGCCGAGGCCGGGCTGCTGTACCGCGCCGACGAGGTGGTGTCCAAGGAGGTGATGGCGGACTTCCTGCCGTCCTTCGCCGAGAACGCCTCCTACGACGGCGCCCAGTACGGCCTGCCGTTCGTCGCCACCGTCAACGGCATGTACTACAACAAGACGATCCTGGAGAAGGCCGGCTTCAAGAAGCCCCCGGCCACCTGGGACGAGTTCCGCGCCGCGGTCAAGGCGATCAAGGCCCTGCCCGGCGGCTACGTGCCGTACGGGCTGGCGCTGGGCGCCGAAGCCGGCGACTACGAGTTCGGCACCTGGATGCGCGCCAACGGCACCGACTGGCGTACCGACGGCAAGTGGACCGTCAACGGCGATCGCGCCGTCGAGACGCTGGAGTTTCTGAAGACGCTGACCCAGGACGGCTACACCCAGCCGAACCCGGGCCAGACCAACCGCCCGGACGGCACGTGGCCGTTGTTCGCCCAGGGCAAGGTGGGCATGGTGTACGCCTCCTTCGGTACCAGGGCCTTCCTCGACGCGGTGGACAAGGCGGGGGTCAAGTACGGCGCCACCACCCACCCCACCAACCACGGCGCCGAGCCGAGCACGCACGGCATCCAGGACTACCTGATGGCCTTCAAGAAGGACGGCAACCAGCAGCTGGTCCGCGAGTTCCTCGACTACTTCTACCAGGCCGACAACTACGCCAAGTACCTGAAGGTCGAGGGCCTGCTGCCGACGACCTCCTCGGCCTCGACGCTGATGCGCAAGGACCCGAAGGTCAGCCCGATCGTCGACATGGTGGCCAAGGCGCGCTTCGACCCGACCTCGCAGCCGGTGTGGTCCGAGCTGCGCGGCTCGGTCGCCGCGGAACTCGGCACCGCCGTCGGGCCCAGCGGCGACCCGCGCGCGATCCTCGGCAAGTTCCAGCAGATCGCCGAGCGCTCCTAGAGCACGTCACAGGCGACGCCTCAGCGTGCCAGCTCCGCGGCCAGGGTGGTCAGCGTGCTGCCCAGGGGCGCGTCCAGGGTGAGGCGGGCGTGCTCGTCGCCCCGGGTGGCGCCCTGGTTGACGATCGCCACCGGTACGGCGTGGCGGGCGGCGTGCCGTACGAACCGGTAGCCGGAAAGGACCGTCAGAGAGGAGCCGAGCACCAGGAGCAGGCCGGCGCGTTCCGACAGCGTGTAGCACTCGGCCACCCTGGGCGGCGGCACGTTCTCGCCGAAGAAGATCACGTCGGGCTTGAGCAGCCCGCCGCAGCCCTCGCAGTCCACGACCGTGAAGCCGTCGATCAGGGAGTCCTCCACGGCGGCGTCGCCGTCGGGGTTGACCTGGCCGGCGTCGGCGGCCCAGCCGGGGTTGGCGGCCGACAGCCGCGCGTCCAGGCGCGCGCGAGGGGTGCGCTCGCCGCAGGACAGGCAGCGCACCCGGTACAGGCTGCCGTGCAGTTCGATCACGCCGCCGGCGCCGGCCTCCTGGTGCAGCCCGTCGACGTTCTGCGTGATGATCGCCGAGAGCAGACCCAGCTCCTGGAGCCGGGCGACCGCCCGGTGGCCGGGGTTGGGCCGGGCGCGCTCGATGTGCCGCCAGCCGAGGTGGCTGCGGGCCCAGTAGCGCCTGCGGGCGGCGGCCGAGCCGGTGAAGTCCTGGTAGGTCATCGGGCTGGACGGGCGCCTGCGGCCACTCGGGCCCCGGTAGTCGGGGATGCCGGACTCGGTGGAGAGCCCGGCGCCGCTCAGCACGACCACTGCGCCGCCGGCGACCAGGCCGGCGAGCGCGTCGAAAGGACTCACGTTCCGCAGCCTACCCGGCCGTGTCGCTGCGGCTTCCGGTGATCCGGGCGTGTATGAGTGTCCACCATGAACCTGTGGTCCCCGGGCTCAGCGGTCACCCGGCTGGTCGGCGCGGCGGTCGCGGGCGCGCTGGCAGGGACGGCCGTCGGACTGCTGACGCATCCGCCCCTGGGCGTCCTGGCCGCCATCGCCGCGACCGAGACCGTCTTCGTCGTCGCGGGCCTGGCCGTCCTGTGGCCGATGGACGCCCACACCACCCGGCGCAACGCCGGACGCGAGGACTTCCGGCCCGTCGCCGACGAGCTCGTGGTCGTCGCGGTCGCGCTGTGCGGGCTGGTCGCCATCGTCGTGCTGCTCGCGGTCGGCAACGCCGACCCCGGTCACGCCGCCGCCGCGACCGCGCTCGGCGGCGTGTTCATGGCCTGGGCGGCCCTCCACCTGATGTACGCCACCCGCTACGCCTACCTGTACTACCAGGAGACCCCGGGCGGCATCGACTTCAACTCCGACCAGCCACCCGCCTACAGCGACTTCCTCTACTTCAGCTACAACCTCGGCATGACCTACCAGGTCTCCGACACCGGCGTCTCCAGCCGGGCGATCCGCAAGGTCGTGCTGCGGCACTGCCTGCTGTCCTACGTCTTCGGCACCAGCATCCTGGCCACCACCATCAACCTGGTCATCGGCATGGTCGCCGGTTGACCGCCCTCACGCCAGCGGCCGCGCCCGCGGAAGCTTGATGCGGTCGACGGCCTCGCGCCGGGTCTTCTCCGGGCGGCGGTCGTAGCGGGCGGTGGTGGCGGGGGAGGAGTGCCCGACCAGCGCCTGCGCCGTCGCCAGGTCCACGCCCGCGTCCAGCAGCTCGCCGATGAAGGTGCGGCGGAAGTCGTGCGCGGTACGGCGGGCCGCCCCCGCCTCGCCCAGCCGCCGGGTCAGGATGTCGGCGATGCCCTGCCCGCTCAGCGGCCGGGGACGCAGCCGCCCGGCCTTGCTCACCGGGCTGAACAGCGGGCCGGGTCCGCCTCCGCGCACCGCCAGCCAGCGCTCGAGCAGGCCGATGGCGTCGGTGGTCAGATAGACCATGCGCTCCTTGTCCCGCTTGCCGCGCACGCGCAACGAGCGGGCCGCCGGATCGTAGTCGGCCAGCTCCAGGCCGGCGATCTCGGCCCTGCGGCAGCCGGTGGAGTACAGGGCGGCGATCAGGGCGGCGTCGCGCACCCCCGCCACCGAGTCGTCGCAGGCCGACAGCGCCGCGCCGACGACCTCGGGCGGGACGTGGTGACCGGTGGGCAGGCGGCTCTGCCGTACCGGAGAGAGGTCGGAGGCGCGGGCGAAGTCCTCGGCGGAGGTCTGGCCGAGGCGCCAGGCCTCCTTCAGCACGCGGCGCAGCGCGACCAGGTGCTTGTTGACGTAGGCCGGTGACCAGCCCTGTTCGGTGAGCAGCGTGCGGATGCGGACGGTGTGCTCATAGCGCAGCAGGTGCCAGGGCTGGCCGGCGCCGGTGGAGGCGGGTTCGCCGGTCAGCAGGCGGGCGATGCGGTCGAGGCAGCCGCGCATGGTGCGGCGCGACTCGATGCTGGTCAGCGAGGCGAGGTAGACGTGGTAGGGGTCGCGGGCGGGCTCGGCGGGGGGCGCCTGGCCGGTGGGGAGCACCGGCAGCGCCCCGCCCGCGTCGGGGAGGTCGGTCATCGGGCACGATCTTAGGGGCCGGGCTCAGAACGGGCCGGTCAGCTCGCCGAGCTTGCTGGTCAGCTCCAGGTTGGCCGAGTAGTCGACCGGTACCGCGATCACCGACACCGTGTCGTCGTCGAGTGCCTTGCGCAGCGTGGGCAGCAGTTCGTCCGCGGAGGTGACCCGGTAGCCGCGAGCCCCGAACGCCTCGGCGTACTTGACGAAGTCGGGGTTGCCGAAGGCGATGTTGGAGCTGCGCCCGAGCTCCAGGTCCATCTTCCACTCGATGAGCCCGTAGGCGTCGTCCACCCAGACCAGCACCACCATCGGGATGCGCTCGCGCACCGCGGTCTCGATCTCCTGGGAGTTCATGAGGAAGGCGCCGTCGCCGGTGGCGGCCAGGACCTTGCGCTCGGGGAAGGCGAGCTTGGCGGCCAGCGCCCCCGGCACCGAGAAGCCCATCGACGACAGGCCGTTGGAGACGAGCATGGTGTTGGGCTCGTAGGTGGGGTACATGCGGGCCATCCACATCTTCACCGCGCCGGTGTCGGCCAGCACGATGTCCTCGCGGCCCATCGCGGCGCGGATGTCGGCGACCACGCGGCGCGGCGACAGCGGGAAGGCGTCGTCGGCGGCGGCCTGCGCCATCTCCTCGCGGATGAGCCTGCGGATCTTCTCGCCGGTGCCGTTGACGGCGAAGGGCCTGGGCGCGGCGGCGGCCAGCGCGTCCAGGGAACGGGAGATGTCGCCCTGGATGCCGACCTCGACGGGGTAGTGGTCGTCGACCTCGGCGGGGAACTGGTGGATGTGGATGATCTTCTTGTCGCCGTGGGGGTTGATCTTGACCGGGTCGAACTCCTGCAGCTCGTAGCCGACGCTGATGAGCACGTCGGCCTCGTCGAAGCCGAAGTTGACGTAGTCGTGGCGCATGAAGCCGACCGCGCCCAGGGCGTGCCGGTGGTCGTCGGGGAAGACGCCCTTGCCGTTGAAGGTGGTGGCCACGGGCAGGCCGAGCTGCTCGGAGAAGCGGATCAGCGCGGCGGAGGCGCCGGCGCGGCTGGCGCCGTGGCCGGCCAGGATGATCGGGCGCCGGGCGCCGGCCAGGACCTCGGCGGCGCGGGCCACCTGCCCGGGGGAGGGGTCCTGCGGCCGTACGACGTTGACGCGCAGCGGCGTCAGGTCGTCGGAGACCTGGGCGGACTCCACGTCCTCGGGAATGGCCAGGTAGACGGCGCCGGGACGCTCGGTCTGGGCGGTCTTGAACGCCTTGCGCAGCATCTCGGGCAGCGCCTCGCCGGCGGGGACCAGGTCGGCCCACTTGGTGATCGGCCGGAACAGCGAGACCAGGTCGACGACCTGGTGGGATTCCTTGTAGATGCGGTCGAGGCCCACCTGGGCGGTGATGGCGACCACGGGGGTGGAGTTGGTGGTGGCGTCGGCCACGCCGAGCTGCAGGTTGATGGCCCCGGGCCCGAGCGTGGCGGAGGCGACGCCGGCCTTGCCGGTCAGCCTGCCGTACATCTCGGCCATGAAGGCGGCGCCCTGCTCGTGGCGGACGAGGATGTAGCGGATGGGGGAGTCGTTGAGCGCGTCGACGAAGTGGATGTTCTCTTCTCCGGGGATGCCGAAGACGTACTCGACGCCCTCCGCCTCGAGCGCCTTCACCAACAGCCTGGCCGCGTCCATCGGGTGAGCCTTCTCTCTTCTTTCCGATTTTCTTGTACGTGCAAGCAAGGTGGCCTCTTGATTCATTCCATGGTTATACGTATAAACTGGGCATCATGAAGCTCCACGTCCACGAACGCGGTGACGGCGACAAGCTGGCGCTGCTCATCCACGGCGGCATGTCCGACCACCGCACCTGGCACGCCGTCGAGGACGAGCTCGTCGCCCGCGGCTACCGGGTGATCGCCCCCGACCTGCGCGGTCACGGCGCCAGCCCGCGCGGCGAGTATCGGCCGGAACTGCTCGGCGACGACCTGGCCGAGAACCTCCCGAGCGGCGCCGACGTGGCCATCGGCCACTCGCTCGGCGGCCTGTCGCTGTCGCTGGCCGCCGAACGGCTGCGGCCGAAGAAGGCGATCTACTCCGACCCCGGCTTCGCCCTCGACGCCGTGCCCGCCGAGGCCACCGCCTTCATGCGCCGGATGGTCGCCACCGCCACCCAGGACAGCGTCAGGACCATGAACCCGCGCTGGTCGCAGGCCGACATCGACGCCGAACTGGCCGGGTTCGCGTTGTTCGACCCGGCCTTCTTCGACGGCGTCAGGGGCGACTACGTGCCCGAGCGGCCCGTCGTGCCCTCGCTGGTGCAGGTGGCCGACCCCAGCTTCACCATCAACGCGGAACTGGCCGCCGAGCTGGAGCGCCGCGGCTTCGAGGTCCGCACCGTCAAGGGCGCCGGCCACTGCGTCCACCGCGACGACCTGCCCGGCTTCATGGCCTCGCTGGAGGGCTGGATCTGAGCTCGGCCACCCCCTCCAGCAGCCGCTCCACATCGGAGTGGTCGTTGTAGTGGACCAGCCCGGCGCGCACCGCCCCGCCCGAGTCGCGCACGCCCAGCGCGCCGGTCAGCTCCCAGGCGTAGTTGTGGCCGCTCCACACGTTGACCCCCCGGGCGGCCAGGTGCTCGGCCACCCGCCGGGGCGCCAGCCCCGCCACCGTGAAGTAGGCGGTGGCGGTACGGCGGGCGGGCTTGCCGTACAGCGTGACGTGCGGCATCGTCTCCAGGCCCGCCAGCATCTCGGCGAACAGCCCCAGCTCGTGCTCCTCCGCGGCGGCCATCGAGGCCAGCAGCCGCTCGCGCCGCCCGCCCGAGCCCGGCAGCAGGCCGGCCAGGTGGTCCACGGCCGCCGTCACGCCGGCGAGGTCGGCCAGCGCGGCCGTGCCCAGCTCGAACCGTTCGGGAACGGTGTCGGGCGAGGGCAGCAGCTTGTCCGGGTGCAGCGACTCCAGCGCCACCGGGTCGGCGATCACCGCGCCGACGTGCGGGCCCGACCACTTGTAGGCGCTGGTGGCGTAGAAGTCGGCGCCGAGCGCGTGCACGTCGACCGGGCCGTGCGCGGTGGCGTGCACCCCGTCCACGTACGTCAGCGCCCCGGCCGCGTGCGCGATCTCGCAGATTCCCGCCACGTCCGGCCGCGTGCCCAGGATGTTGCTGGCCGCGCTGACCGCCACCAGCCGCGTACGCGGGCCCACCAGCTCGGCGAACTGGTCAAGAGGCAGCTCACCGGTCACCGGGTCGACCTCGGCCCAGCGCACCCGCGCGCCCGTCTGGGTCCACGGCCGCACGTTCGCGTCGTGGTCCAGGCGGGAGACCACGACCTCGTCGCCCGGCCCGGTCAGCACCCGGGCCAGCCGGTAGGTGAGCGTGGTCATGTTGGCGCCCAGGATCACCCCGTGCGGCACGCCGCCGACCAGGTCGGCCACGGCGGCGCGGCAGGCGGCCACGATCTCGTCGGCGCGGTGGCTGGCGGGGAAGGCCCCGCCCACGTTGGACAGCCCCGCCCGGTAGGCGCCGACGATGGCGTCGATGACGGGCCGCGGGGTCTGGGTGCCGGCCGCGCCGTCGAGGTAGGCGTGGCCGTCGGAGAGGGCGGGGTAGGCGGCGCGTACCGTTTCGGGGGAGTACGTAGTGGTTGCATCTTGTCTGGGGGGAAAGGCCATGATGTCTTCATGCTCACGCTGAGGGATCTCAACCGGGCCACGCTGGCACGACAGCACCTGCTCACGCCGTTCGACGGGCCGGTGGGCGAGGTGGTCGGGCGCGTGGGCGGGCTGCAGGCCCAGGAGCCGCGGCCGCCGTACCTGGGAGCGTGGGCCAGGCTCGCCCGCTTCGAACGCGCGGACCTGCACGCGGCGCTGCACGCGCGCACGCTGGTGCGCGCCACCCTGTGGCGTGGCACGCTCCACCTGGTGACCGCGGCCGACTTCGCCGCCTTCCGCCCGCTGCTGGACGAGGTGCTCTCCGGCGCGCTGTCCAGCCGCTTCCCCGGCGTCGCCTTCGACGGCGTGATCGAGGCGGCGGGGAAGATGCTGGCCGAGGACGGGCCGCTGACCTTCAACGAGATCCGGCCCCGCCTCCAGACGCTCTTCCCCGACGTCAACGACCGGGCGCTCGGCTACGCGGTGCGCATGCTCATGCCGCTCACCATGGCCCCGACCGGCGACCCGTGGAGCTTCCCGCGCGACGCCGCGTTCGGCCTGCCCGGCCTCACGCTCACGCCGGCCGCCAAGGAGGACCTCGTCACCCGGCATCTGGCCGCCTTCGGCCCCGCCACCGTCGCCGACGTACAGGCCTGGTCGGGCCTCGGCGGCCTCAAACCCATCCTGAACGGCATGCCGCTCGACCGCCTGCGCGACGAACGCGGCAGAGAGCTGTTCGACCTGCCCGGCGCCCCGCTGCCCGGCGGCGGGGCCGAGGCGCCGGTGCGTTTCCTGCCCGACTTCGACACCCTGCTCCTCGGCCACGCCGACCGCGGCAGGATCGTCGACCCGGCCTTCCCCGTCACCACCAAGAACCTGCGGGTGCGCGCGGTCTACCTGTCCGACGGCTTCGTGGCCGGAACCTGGCAGATCAAGCGCACGGCCCGCAAGGCGACGCTGCTGCTCTCGCCGTTCACGCCGGTCCCGCGCGCGAGGCTGGAGGAGGAGGCCCTGCGGCTGCTGGCCTTCGCCGAACCCGACGCCCCCGCACTTGAAGTCGTGGAGCAAGTCTGATTGGTTCGGGGCGGAGGTGTGACCTGTGCCACAGCTGACCGCCCTGGACGCCCAGTTCCTGCATTTCGAGACCGCCACCAACGTGCCCAACATCGCCGGGCTGGCCATCCTCGAGGGCGACCTCAACCGCTCGGATCTGCAGGCCCTGCTGGAGCAGCGGCTGCCGTACGTGGCGGCGCTGCGCCGCAAGCTCGCGCCGGTGCCGTTCGGGCTGGACCATCCGTACTGGGTGCAGGAGGACGACCTCGACCTCGACTACCACGTGCGCGAGATCGGCCTGCCGCCGCCGGGCGACGAACGCCAGCTCGCCGACCAGGTCTCCCGGCTGCACCCACGCCGCCTGGACCGCGGTCACCCGTTGTGGGAGATCTACCTGATCCACGGCCTGCCGGGCGGCCGCATGGGCCTCTACACCAAGATCCACCACGCGGCCGTGGACGGCGTGGGCGGCGCCGACGTGCTGGCCGCCTTGCTCGACCTCACCCCGGTGCCCGCGCCGCCGCCCCAGACCGCCCCCGATCGGGACGAACCCGCGCCCGACGGGCTGGAGATGGTCGGACGGGCCCTGATCAGGATGAGCGCCAACCCGGCCCAGGCGGTGCGCTTCGCCGCGCGGGCGCTGCCGCACCTGGACGAGATCCCGGTGGTGTCATGGATTCCCGGCAGCCGGCTGGTCTCGGGGCTGGCGCGCCGCCTGGCCGGATCGGGGAAGCTGCCCGACCTGCCCTCGCTGCCCGCGCCCCGCACGCCGTTCAGCGGGCCGGTCTCCGCCCACCGGCGCTTCGCCTTCGTCTCCCTGCCGCTGGATGAGATCAAGCTGGTGCGCAAGGCGAACGGCGTCACCGTCAACGACGTGGTCATGGCGGTGTGCGCGGGCGCCCTGCGGCGCTGGCTGGCCGCCCACGGCGGGGTGCCGAGGATGCCGCTGGCCGCCGGGGTGCCGTTCTCGCTGCGTTCGGCGGGGGAGGAGGGGCCTGGTAACCAGGTGGCGATCATGACGGCGCCGCTGGCCGTACACGTGGAGGATCCTCTGGAACGGCTGCGGCACGTGCGTGACTCGATGGGGCGGATCAAGGACAGGTTCTCGCTCGCGCCCGCGCGCTGGCTGCGGGAGTTCAGCGAGTCGATGCCCGCCGCGCTCATGGGGCTGGCCTCGCGTTCGGCGTTCGGGCTGGTGGGGCAGACGGCGCCGCCGATCAACGTGGCGATCTCGAACGTGCCGGGCCCGCAGTTCCCCCTGTACGTGTGCGGGGCGCGGCTGCTGACCCACTACCCGGTCTCGGTGATCACCGACGTGAGTGGCGGGATCAACATCACCGCCTTCTCCTACGACGGCTCGCTGGACATCGGCGTCATCACCGACCGGCAGATGGTTCCGGACCCGTGGGAGCTGACCGGATATCTGCGCGAAGCCCTCGACGAGCTGCTCAACGCGGAATGAACCTTTCCGCATGGAGTTCTAGGTTGAGTCCATGGAGCTGAGCCAGAGGGTACTCAACCGCACCACGTTGCACCGGCAGCTGCTGCTGGAGCGCGCCGGCCTGGACGCGCGGACCGCCGTCGAACGCCTGGTCGCCGTGCAGGGCCAGGAGGCCAACGCGCCGTACGTCGGACTGTGGTCGCGCCTGGCCTCCTTCACCCAGGACGACCTGACCTCCCTGCTGTACGGCAAGCAGGTCGTGCGCGGCACCATGCTGCGGGCCACCCAGCACCTGGCCGTCTCCGACGACTACCTCTGGCTGCGGCCCCTGATGCAGGTGCCGATGAGCCGGGCGCGGCAGGCCTCCTTCGGCAAGTCCATGCGGGAGGTGGATCTGGAGGAGCTGGTCAAGCTGGCCCGAGAACACCTGACCGGGCGGACGCTGACCCGGCCGCAGTTGCGCGACCTGCTGGCCGTGCGCTGGCCGGAGGTGGAGCCGTCCGGGCTGGGCTGGTCGGCGCAGTCGTTGCTGCCGATCATCCACACGCCGCCCAACGGGACCTGGAACCGGGGCGGGGCCACGCCGTTCACACTGGCGGAGGAGTGGCTGGGCCGCGCGCTGGAGCCGTCGCCGCCGGTGGAGCGGCTGGTGGCGCGGTATCTGGCCGCGTACGGCCCGGCCGGCGTGATGGACGTCCAGGCCTGGTCGGGCCTGACCCGGTTGAAGCCGGTGATGGAGGCGATGGACCTGGCAAAGTATCGCGATATTTCCGGCAAAGTTCTCTATGACCTGCCGGGGGCGGCGCTGGTCTCGGCCGACGCCCCGGCGCCGGTGCGGTTCCTGCCGTGGTTCGACAATCTGATCGTGGCCTTCGCCGACCGGCGCCGCATGATGACCGACGAGCAGCGCAAGGTGATCTGCGTCGGCTCGACCATCTACCCCACCTTCCTCGTCGACGGAACCGTCGGCGGCATGTGGGACTTCAAGGACAGCGCCCTGGTCCTGGTGCCCTTCTCACCGCTGCCGCAGGCGGCTCGGGCCGAACTGGCCGAGGAGGGCGCGCGACTGCTGGCCTTCGCCGGACATGAGGGCGGGGCGATCGAGTGGCGGGCTCCCGGAACCCCGATGCCGATCTAGGGGCCGCCCATCGCCGAAGCCGCCGATGATGTCAAGAGCCTCAGCTGATGGAGCTTTGTTCGCCCCGGCGTTGGGTAGCGTGAAAGAGGCAGCCTCACCTCAGCATCCCCATCTAAAAATTTTAGGTCGGTCCTTATTTTAGGTTGACATCATCATCGTGTCGACCTAAAGTTGGGCGCGTCCTAAGTTTGGAGAAGGGTCCCTCTTGCCTCTAGTCACCGCGTCACCGACGAAGCCGGCCCACCGAAGCGAGGAGAGCGTCTTGTCCGAAGTAGCAGAGCTTCCCGTCCTGGACGACAGCGCCCCGGGCACCGGCGACTCGGTCAAGGCGTACCTGAAGGAGATCGGCCGGGTCCCCCTGCTCACCGCCGAGCAGGAGATCGAGCTGGCCAAGCGCATCGAGGCCGGTCTGTTCGCCCGCGAACGGCTCGACACCGAGACCGGCCTCCCCCTCGACCTGCGGGCCGACCTGGAATGGGTCGCCGAGGACGGCCTGCGCGCCAAGGAGCGCATGCTGGAGGCCAACCTGCGCCTGGTCGTCTCCATCGCCAAGCGCTACACCGGCCGCGGCATGCTCTTCCTCGACCTCATCCAGGAAGGCAATCTCGGCCTCATCCGCACCATCGAGAAGTTCGACTACCGCCTGGGCTTCAAGTTCTCCACCTACGCCACCTGGTGGATCAAGCAGGCCATCACCCGCGCGATGGCCGACCAGGCCCGTACCATCCGCATCCCGGTGCACATGGTCGAACTGATCAATAAGGTCGCCCGGGTCCAGCGGCGCATGCAGATCGAACTCGGCCGCGAGCCCACGCCGGAGGAACTCGCCCCCGAGGTCGAGATCACGCCCGAGCGCGTGGTCGAGGTCCAGTCGTACAGCCGCGAGCCCATCTCCCTGCACCTCCCGCTCGGCGAGGAGGGCGACAGCGAGTTCGGCGACCTCATCGAGGACACCGAGGCGGTCTCACCGGCCGACGCGGTCTCGTTCACGCTCATGCAGCAGCAGCTCCGGTCGCTGCTGGACGACCTGACCGAGCGCGAGGCGGGCGTCATCACCATGCGGTACGGCCTGGCCGACGGCAAGCCCATGACCCTCGACGAGATCGGCAAGGTGTACGGGGTGACCCGCGAGCGCATCCGCCAGATCGAGTCCAAGACCATGTCCAAACTCCGCCACCCCTCCCGCGCCCTGGCCCTGCGCGACTACCTCAGCTAGCTCGACGCCCCCGTGTGAGTTCCTTCCCGGGCGAAAATGGGCTGCTTCGCAGGTGGGCGGTCGGTTAGGGTCCGTGCGGTGAGAGACCTGCGCGCGCTGCCCAAGGCGCACCTGCACGTACACCTGGAGAGCACCGTCCGCCCCGAGACCTCGGAGGAGCTCGGCGGCCCCGCCGGACGCGGCGGCCCGTTCGCCACCTTCCGCGACTTCGCCGACCACCGCGCGCAGGTCAGGCAGCGCCTGGTCGAACCCGAGCACTTCCGCCGCATAGCCAGGGAGTTCTGCGAGGACGAGGCGGCCCAGGGGACTCGTTACGCGGAGGTGAGTTTCACCGCGGCCGCCCACGGCGAACGGCTCGGCCGCCCGGACATGCCGCTGGAGTCCGTCCTGGAGGGCCTGGCCGAGGGCCGCCAGTACGGCGTCGAATGCCGGGTGATCCTCGACCACTCCCGCCGCCGCCCCGTCGAACGCCTCTGGAAAACCCTCAAACTAGCCCAAAGCCATCCGGAGGTCGTCGCCATCGGCCTGGCCGGCGACGAGGAGTACCCGCTGGCCCCCTTCACCGAGGTCATCGACGCCGCCCACGCCTCCGGCATCCGCCTGGTCCACCACGCCGGCGAGTCCGCGGGCCCGGACAGCATCCGCGCCGCACTGGGCCCCGGCCGCACCGCCCGCCTCGGCCACGGCATCCGCATCCTCGACGACCCGGCCCTCACCGCGCGGGTGGCCGCGGCCGGCATCGCGCTGGAGGTCTGCCCGAGCTCGAACGTCCTGCTCAAACTCGTCCCCTCCCTCCCTGAACACCCCCTGCCCCGCCTCCTCGACGCCGGCCTGACGGTGACGATCAACACCGACGGGGAGACGGACCTGGCCGCCGAGTACGAGCGCCTGCGCGACGTCTTCGGATACGGCGACGCCGTCCTGGCCGGCCTCGCCAGAAACGCGGTGAACGCCTCCTTCGCCCCGGCCGCCCTCAAAGACCGCCTGAACACCGACATCACCACCTGGCTGTCCACCGCCACGTAACCGCAGGCCCTCGGGCTGTCACTGGTGGTAAGCCTGTTGGACGGGGCCGGGCTCCGGGCGCGCACGGCGACCGTAGCCGAGCCGGGCGCGGCACGCACCGTCCGAGGTTGTCCGAGCCCGTCCGAAGCCCTGTTGGACACCCCGGCGACCGCGCTGTCCTGACTGTGTAAGCGATGAACCGGCGGCTGAACAGGCCGCTCGCCCGTACACAGGAGCGTCACCATGCACATCCGATGGGCAGGGCTCGCCACAGCGGCCACCTGCGCTCTGACGATCATCACCGCGGCCCCGCTGCCGGCCGCCGCCGCACCGGCCGTGTCATCCGCCGACTGTCCCGACGGACACGTCTGCCTCTGGCGCGAGCACGACTACGTGAGATCGGGCTGCGAGTGGATCTGGAAGCCCGCCGACGGCGTCCAGACCCTGCCCGTCTGCCTGCGCGACTGGGTCGGCTCGTTCAGGGCCGAGGTCGGCGCCTGCTTCGTCGACAGCTGGAGGGGCCAGATCCGGCAGTCGCACCGCGCCGTCAAGGGCGACTACTCGCGCGCCTACAAGTACGGCGGCGGATACGGCCTCAACTGGGACCGCATCGACCCCTCCTGCTGACCCACGACCCGCCCTCGCGAAAGGCCTTCCCATGACACTCTTCGCCACGTCCCGTGTCACCGCCGCCGCCCTGAGCCTGGCCGCGGTGTCCATGATCCCTTCGCCCTTCGCCGCCTCACCGGCCGCGGCGGCGCCGATATGCCCGGACGGCCACGTCTGCCTCTACAACGAGACGGACTTCAAGGTCAACACGTGTACGTTGCAGTGGAAGCCCGCCGACGGCGTCCGCTACCTGGAGTCCTGCCTGGCCGACAACGTGAGGTCGTTCATCGCCGAGGCCGACGCCTGCTTCGTCGACACCTACGGTGACGGCCGCGTCCGCGAGGCGCACCGGGCCGCCAAGGGCGACTACTCCCGCTTCTACAGCACCAAGTCCAAGTTCGGCCGCCGCATGAACCGGATCGACCCCGGAGCCTGCTGAGCGCCAGGTGCGTACGGCAGCAAGAATCGCGCGGTGCCGGTTTGGGCGCAGAAGACCGTCGAATGGCCTACGCCCCCGCTTGGTGACAGGTGGGGGCGTAGGGCGGTCGTTCCCAGGAGGCTGGTTCAGCAGATTCTGATCCACTCCGTCGCGTACAGAATTTCGTTGGGGATGCCGTGCCTGCCCTTTCCGTAGGACGCGATCTCCGCTTGTGAAGCGTTGTAGAGCTTCACCCTCGCGCCACCGTACTGGTTGTGATCTTGGCATCTGCTCTGTGTCTGGTCAGTGGCGGTGCCGGCGGCCGACGAGGACGGCGATGCCGTCCAGCACGCGCTGCAGGCCGAACTCGAAGTAGGCGGTCAGGTCGAAGTCGGGGTGTGGCAGCTGCTCCGGGAGGGAGCCCGAGGGCAGGCCGGCGTGGAAGAGCGGCATGTGGGAGGCGCACCACTGCTCGGAGGTCAGGCCGGTGTGGCGTTCCGACTCCGCCTGCGGCTCCAGGTTCGTCGCCGTTCCCCTGACGTAGTTGACCACCGTCCACCACGCCATCTGGCCGGTCTCCGTGTCGAGCCCGAGTTCGCGCAACGCGTGCAGGACCCAGTCCGCGTGTCGCAACATGTTCGGCATGGGCTGGGGGTGGGTGAGCGAGACGAGCCGGGGCAGCCACGGGTGCCGCTGGTAGAGGTTCCACTGAAGGCGGGCCGCCATTTCGAGCCTGGCCCGCCAGCCCGCGGGCGAGGTCGCGGGGAACTCCATTTCGCCGAACGCGCTGTCGGACATCAGCGCGGCCAGGTCCTCCTCGCCGCGTACGTGGCGATAGAGCGACAGGGTGGGGATGTCGAGCGCTGTGGCGAGGCCGCGCATGGACACCGCGGCGAATCCCTGGGCGTCCGCGATGGCGATAGCCATGCCGACGAGACGTTCGCGATCCACCCTCGGGGCGGCCTGCCGTACGGGCCGGATCCGGGGCTTTTCCGCGACCACGGTGCCGACGCGCGGGACGGCCACCACCACGCCCTCCTGGCGCAGCGTGCTCAGCGCCTTGGCGGCGGTCGCCGTGGCCACGCCCCACTGCACGGCGACCTGCCGGGTCGACGGGACGCGGTCGCCGGCGCGGAGTTCGCCCTCCGCGACGCGCCGCTTGATCTCCGTGACGATCTGCCGGTACGGCGGCTCACCTGGACCCATTGTGCTAGTACACAGCATGCGGGCAACGGCAGCCAAGTCGTGTGGTATGCACGCGTCAGGCTGGGCTAGCACACGCGGCTCCAGCGGTTGCTCGATGCCTTGTACGGCGTACCGTCCTGCTCGTACACCGTACAAGAGGAGTGAGAATGAGCAACCGCTACCTGGAGGGTCCCTTCGCCCCGGTGAAGGAGGAGGTGACCGCCCTCGACCTGCCGGTGACCGGCAGCCTTCCCGCCGATCTTGAGGGCCGTTATCTGCGAATAGGGCCCAATCCGCTCGGCGTGGAGGATCCCACCGCCCACTTCTGGGCTCTTGGCGCCGGCATGGTGCACGGCGTTCGGATCCGGGACGGCCGCGCCGAGTGGTATCGCAACCGCTGGGTCCGCTCGACGGAGGTCGCCGACGCGCTGGACAAGCTGCGAGACGGCGAGGAGCCTCCCGGGTTCATCCTGCCGTCCCCCAATGTGCACGTGATCGGTCATGCTGGGCGCACGCTCGCCCTCGTCGAGGCCGGCGGGCTCACCCACGAACTGGGCTACGAACTGGATACGGTCGGTCCCTGCCCGATGGGCGCCACCCCGGAGGGCTTCAGCGCCAACGCGCATTCCAAGGTGGATCCGCGCACCGGTGACCTGCACTCCCTGGCGTACCTGATGGGGCAGCCGTTCGCGCAGCACATCGTCACCGACCCCGCGGGCACGGTGACGCGCGTGACCGACATCCCGCTGGCCGGCGAGGAGACCCCGTTCCTGCACGATTTCGCGCTGTCGCAGAACTACGTCATCGTCTTCGACATCCCGCTGGTCTTCAGCATGGAGGCGGTTCCCTTCCGGTGGAACCCGGCGCACCAGGCACGCGTGGGGGTCCTCCCCCGGACGGGCGGGGAGGTGCGCTGGCTGCCCGTCGACCCGTTCTTCGTCAGCCACACGCTCAACGCCTACGACGACGGCTCCACGATCACCGTCGACCTGATCAGATCCGCGGGCCCGATGGACGTCACCGACCCGGGCGGGATCGAGCCGACGCTCGACCGCTGGACCATCGACCTGGCGGCCGGCACGGTCGACCAGCGCCGCATAGACGACCGGCCGCAGGACTTCCCGCGGGTCAACGACGCGTTCGCCTCTCTCCCTCACCGCTTCGGCTACTCCGCGGTGAGTCCTCTGTACGGCACGCCGTTCACGCCCGACGGGCCGCACCCCGACGAGGCGTTCACCAACGCGCTGGTCAAGCACGATCTCGTAAGCGGCACGACCGAGGTCCACGGGTTCGCGCGCGACGCGGCGGTCGGGGAGGCGGCGTTCGCGGCCAACCCGTCCGGCGGCGGCGAGGAGGACGACGGCTACCTGATGGCCTATGTCGCAGACCCCGACCGCGGCGCCTCCGACCTGGTGATCCTGTCCGCCCAGGACTTCACCGGCCCGCCGGTGGCCCGCGTCCACCTGCCCGTCCGCGTTCCTCTGGGCTTCCACGGCAACTGGATCCCCGACGCCTGACGGCGGTCCCTCCGGCCCGCGTGTTGCGATGAGCTGAGCCGGCTCCCCGGCCTGGTCAGCCGGTCCCGCATGCGGTACCGGACTTCTGTCACCAGGGCACCGGGCCCTCCTCGCTGAAGAACCCGCCGGTCGGCCCGTCGGCGGCGAGGGTGGCCAGGCGGACCAGGACCGCCGCGCCCTGGGCGGGGGTCAGGTGCCCGGTGTGGTTGTTGCTGTCGGTGTCGACGTATCCGGGGGCGACGGCGTTGACGAGGATGTCGTCTTTGCGCAGTTCGTTGGCGTATTGGACGGTCAGCGCGCTGAGCGCGGACTTCGACGGCGTGTACGCGGCTGAGGGCAGTAGCGCGGCGAAGGGCCCGTCCGGGTCGCTGGTGAGGGTCAGCGACGCGGCGTGACTGCTGACGTTGACGATGCGCGGCCCGGGTGAACGTCGCAGCAGCGGCAACATGGCGTTGGTCACCGCGATCACCCCGAAGACGTTGGTCTCGAACACCGCTCGCACCATGTGCAGATCGACGGTGCTGGGGATCTGGTCGGTGGCGTCCATGGGTGAGGTCCGCCCGGAGCCGGTGATGCCGGCATTGTTGATCAGCACGTCGAGGTGGCCGAACTCCGCCTCGATCCGCTGGGCGGCGGCCTGGACGGTGACCTGGTCGGTGACGTCCAGGACGATCGCGCGCGCGTCGCCACCCGCCGCGCGCAGCGCCGCCGCGGTCTCCTCACCGCGCCGCCGGTCCCTGGCGCCGATCAGAACCGTCATTCCCAGTACGGCCAGCCGCTCGGCGGCCGCCCGCCCGATCCCCTTGTTCGCACCGGTGACCAGCGCGATCTTCTGGTGTGCCTGTTCGGTCATGCTCGACTCCCTGAACCGGAGGAGGCGCGTCGGCGCCCTGACGACCAAGAGACGCCGGCCGCATGATCGGTGTGACAGATCGACGATGTGACGTGTCCCACCGATCGCCCGCGTCACGAAGCCGGTGAGCACCGAAGATCACAACCGGGGTCGGAGACGTGCCTCGGGCCCGCAGCGGGTCAAGGACCGTCGTGGCCGTTCGCGGGGGTGAGCCAGGTCTGCAGGCCGTCCAGGAACAGGTCGAGTCGGCGGTCGAAGTCCGCGTCGCCGGTGCTGTGGAGGTTCCTTCCGTGGTGGAGGGCGTACAGCCTGCTCAGGCGCGGGAACGGCTGCGCCGCCTTCTCGGCCGCCGGCCATACCTGCTCGACCAGGTCGCGCTCGGAGCGTCCGCTGCGGGCCAGCGTGGTCAGGAACGCGGCTTCGCTGATCGCCGACCCGAGGACGTAGGCGATCAGCGTGTTCAGCGCGTGGTCGGCCTGCTCCAGGGTGAAGCCGCCGCGTTCGAACAGGGCGAGAATGTCCTCCGAGGCGCGCATCATGTTGGGCCCGAGGAAGACCAGACCGGCCTCGCCGATCACCGAGGCGAACCAGGGATGGCGCAGGATCACCGAGCGCAGGCTGCGCGCGGTGCGAACGGCGCCGCCCCGCCAGCCGGCCGATTCCCCGGCCACCTCGATCTCGCCGTAGATCTGGTCCACGATGAGTTCGAGAAGTTCGTCCTTGCTGCTCACGTGGTAGTAGAGCGCCGGGGCGACGGCGCCGAGCCGGCTGCCGAGCCGCCGCATCGTCAGCGCGTCGATGCCCTCTTCGTCGAGCAGCCGGATCGCCTCGGACACGATCTGCTCGCGGCTCAGCTCGGGCCGTGCCCGCTTCGTGCGGGCCGGGCGGGTCCACACCGAGCCGAGCGCCTGCTCATCGCCTGACATGCGACCTCCTTCTTCACGGCCCAGCATAGCCGCTCTGTTGAACAACGTAAGACTTCATGTACGGTGTTGACTGTTTCTAACGGCGTTAAAACTGTCAAACAACGTTCAAGAAGGAGGTGTCGCGGATGGAACGCCATCCCCGGCGCTGGCTGATCCTGGCCGTCCTGTGCCTGTGCGCCCTGGTCCTGGTCGTCGACAACGGCGTACTCACCGTGGCGATCCCGACCCTCACCCACGACCTGGGCGCCACCGCTCAGGACCTCCAGTGGATCACCGCGTCCTACATCCTGGTCTTCGCCGGACTGCTGCGGCGCGCTCGTCATGCCCGGCACGCTGTCGATCCTCATCACCGTCTTCGACGACGACGAGCGGCGCAGGGCGGCCTCGATCTGGAGTTCGGCCCTCCGCGACCGCGAGGGCCTGCGGGCCGTGCCGGACATCGTCGCCGGCACCCATCACTGAAGCCGAGGGAACCCAGTCATGCACATCGACGTGGACACTCCCGCCTGCGTCGGCGCCGGCCAGTGCGCCCTGCTCGCACCCGACGTCTTCGACCAGCGCGACGACGACGGCCTCGTCGTACTCCTGCGACCGCAACCCGCACCCCAGTTCCAGGAGGCGACCCGCCAGGCGGCCCAGGTCTGCCCGGCCATGGCCATCAAGATCACCGAATGAACCCTGCCCCACGACCGGTCCGTCGTCGCCCACCACCGCCACGGCCGGACTGCCCGGCCGGAACAGCCCGCGCGAGCTCCGCACCCCTGCACGCCCCCACCTTTGGAATCAGGGAGTATGAAATGTCCGAATCTGTAGCCTTCCCCCACGAGCGCCCCGCGCGATGCCCCTTCGATCCCCCCGAGGAACTGGCGAGCCTGCGCGAGCGGCAGCCGATCGCCCGGCTGGCGTTCGCCGACGGTCACCAGGGCTGGCTGGTGACCAGCCACTCCCTGGTCCGCGAGGTGCTCGCCGACCCCCGCTTCACCTCACGCTACGAACTGCTGCACCACCCCCTCGTCCCCGCCGGATCGGGCCCGATGCCCCCGGCGCCGATCGGAGACCTGTCCGGACTGGACGCCCCCGAGCACACCCGCTACCGCAAGCTGCTGACCGGCCAGTTCACCGTCCGCCGGATGCGGCAGCTCACCGGACGCGTCGAGGAGGTCACCGCCGAGCACCTGGACGCCATGCAACGGCAGGGCCCGCCGCTCGACCTGCTCAAGGCCTACGCGCAGCCGATCCCCGCGATCATGATCTGCGAGGTGCTCGGCGTGCCGTACGCGGACCGCGACACCTTCCGCCGCCAGGCGGCCGACAGCATCGCCGCCTCCTCGCCGCAGGACCAGTTCACCGCCTTCGCCGCGCTCGGCGAGTACATCGGCGATCTCGTCCTGGCCAAACGGGCCGACCCGACCGACGACGTGCTCAGTGACCTGACCGGCACCGACCTGTCCGACGAGGAACTCGCCGGTGTCGGCACCCTCCTGCTGGGAGCCGGCCTGGACACCACCGCCAACATGATCGCCCTCGGCACCTTCGCCCTGCTCCAGCACCCCGGCCAGCTCACCGCACTGCGCGAGGACCCGGGCCTCGCCGACAAGGCGGTGGAGGAACTGCTGCGCTACCTGACCATCGCCCACACCGGCATCCGCGCCGCCTTGCGAGATGTCGAACTGAACGGCCATCTGATCAGGGAAGGCGAAACGGTGGTCCTGGCGGCCAACGCCGCCAACCGCGACCCGGCCAGGTTCCCCGACCCCGACACCCTCGACCTGAACCGTCAGGCCACCGGGCACCTCGCCTTCGCCCACGGCATCCACCAGTGCCTCGGCCAGCAACTGGCCCGCGTCGAGCTACGCGTCGCCCTTCCCGCGCTGCTCACCCGCTTCCCCGGCCTACGGCTGGCCGTCACGCCAGAAGAGGTGCCGATGCGCACCAACTCCAACGTCTACGGCGTACGCGAACTACCGGTTACCTTCTAGATGTACTGATCACAGAGGTTAGGTACTGATGAGAGCAGCCGAGGAAGCCTTCCCCGGCTGGTTCCGGCCCCTGGTCATGACCCGCTTTCTCCTGACGACGGCGGGCTCGCCGGCCATCCTCGTCTCACTGGCGACGTCCTGATCCGACGATGAGGAACAGGCGCTTCGCCTGCCTTTCGACTTGATGACCGGAGAAGCATGACAAGATCCGTTCGTACCCTGCCCGTTCTTCTGACGATGGTCACGGTCCTGGTCCTCCTCGGGAACGCGGCGGCGGCTGTTCCTGTGGGCGCCGGTACGCCGGCCGTCCGGGCCATCGCCTGGACGCCGTGCGCCGCGGACACGAGCGCGGAATGCGGCACCTTGACCGTCCCCGTCGATGGGGCGAAGCCCGGCGGCCCCACCGTCGATCTGGCCGTGGCCAGACGGAAGGCCACCGATCCCACGGCCAGAACGGGCTCCCTGATCGTCAACCCGGGTGGTCCCGGCGAATCCGGGGTCGACTTCATCCTGAGACGCCAGGGCTACTTCAGCGAGGAGATCACCCGAAGGTTCGACATCGTCGGGTTCGACCCCCGCGGTGTGGCGCGCAGCAATCCCGTGGTCTGCTCCGCCGAACTCATGCGGCAGGAACCAGCCGACCCCTTCCTGAAGAGCCAGGCCGACTTCGATCGATGGCACGACCACAACGACCGGCTCCGCGCCGACTGCCGGGCCAGGACCGGACCGCTGTTCGACCACGTCGACACGCTGCCTGGGCGGTGAACGCGGCCGGCCAGATCGGCGGTGAGGCGCGGCTGCTGACCTACGAGGGCTGGGGGCACAGCATCCACAACCGGCGTGCGTGCACTCGCGACGCGTTCGACCGCTACCTCATCGAGCAGGCGCTTCCCGCTCCTGGCATGCGCTGCCCGGCGGTTTTCTACACCCGCACACCGACGAGCGAGCTGCCGGCCTCCCGGGGTGACGTGCCCGAGCCGCGCACTGGCGTGTAGGCGGGGCTGGGAGATTGTGGGGAAGGCCGCGCTCGGGGTGGACGGTAGGGTGATCGTCCTTGCGGTGAAGGATGACGGGGGTGGGCGGGCATGGGGGATGAGCTCAGGTTTTCGGTGCTCGGCCCGGTGCAGGCGTGGCGTGACGGCCGGGAGTTGGAGCTTGGCTCGCCGCAGCAGCGCCTGGTGCTGGCCGTGCTCCTGCTCGCCGACGGCAGGGCGGTCGGCGGTGACCAGCTCATGGATGCGCTGTGGGGTCAAGGGCGGCCGCGTACCGCGCTTCAGGTGTTGCGCACGTATGTGTCGCGGTTGCGTGCGGTGCTGGGGGCCGATGCGTTGGTGTCGGTTGGCGATGGGTACGCGCTGCGGGCGGGCGCGTGTGATGCCGCCGAGTTGCGGATGCTGTACGGCGAAGGCCGCTACGCCGAGGCGCTGGCCCTGTGGCGCGGCGAGCCGCTGGCCGGGCTCGGCGGCGACTACGCCGAGGCCCAGCGCGCCCGCCTGGCCGAGCAGCGGCTGGCCGCCCTCGAACACCGCCTCGGCCAGGACCTCGACGAAGGCAAGCACGCCGAGGTGGTCGTCGAGCTGAGCACCCTGTGCGCCGAGTACCCGACCAGGGAACGCCTGCGCGGCCTGCTCATGCTGGGCCTCTATCGCGGTGGGCGGCAGGCCGAGGCCATCGGCGTCTACACCGACACCCGCAGGCTGCTGGCCGATGAGCTCGGCGTGGATCCCTCGCCCGAGCTGGCCGAGCTCTACCAGCGGATCATCAGCGCCGACCCGGCGCTCGGCCGCGCACCCGCCCGGCCGGGAGCCGCCGCAGGGCCGCCGGCCCGGCGGGTGCCGCGTCAGCTGCCCGCTGACGTGGCCGACTTCACCGGCCGCCGGAGCGAGGTGGAGGCGATGGCGCAGGCGTTGCGTCCAGGGGAGGCGTCGGCGCTGGTGGTCTGCGCGGTGGCGGGTGCGGGCGGGGTGGGCAAGACCACGCTGGCCGTGCACGTGGCGCACCGGCTGGCCGGGGACTACCCGGACGGGCAGTTGTTCGTCGATCTGCGCGGCTCGGGCGTCCAGCCGCTGGAGGCCGAACTGGTGCTCGGCGCGTTTCTGCGCGCGCTGGGTGTGGAGGAGGCGCCGGAGGAGCCGGCCGAGCGGGCGGCGTTGTATCGCTCGATGGTGGCCGACCGGCGGATGCTGGTGGTGCTCGACAACGCGGCCGGGGTGGCTCAGGTGCGGCCGTTGCTGCCCGGCTCGGCCACCTGCGGGGTGCTGGTGACCAGCAGGGCCCGGCTGATCGGGCTGACCGGCGCACGCCAGCTGGACCTGGAGGTGCTCGGGCCGGTGGCCGCGTTGCGGCTGTTGTCCGGGATCGTGGGTGAGTCGCGGGTGGCGGCCGAGCGGGGCGCGGCGATGGATCTGGTCGCGGCCTGCGGGTTCTTGCCGCTGGCGATCAGGATCGCGGCCGCCCGGCTGGCCGCCCGGCCCGGCTGGAGTGTGGCCGGCATGCGCGACCGGCTCTCCGACGAGCGGCGCAGGCTGTCGGAGCTGCGCGCCGGCGATCTGGCGATCGAGGCCACGTTCGCGCTGGGGTATGAGCAGCTCGACGAGGCGCACGCTCGGGCCTTCCGGCTGCTGGCCGTACCGGATATGGCGGATGTTTCGCTGCGTGCCGCGGCCGCGCTGCTGGATCTGCCCGAGCAGGAGGCGGAGGCGGTGTGCGAGGCGCTGGTCGACGTCAGCATGCTCGAGTCGCTCTCGCCCGGCCGCTACCGCTTCCACGATCTGCTGCGCGTGTTCGCCAGGAGCCGGGCGGATTCCGGCGCCGGCGCGGCGCTCGACCGGCTGCTCGAGTACTCCGCCGCCGCTGTCGCCGGCCGCTTCCGCTCGCTGTTTCCCGGCGACCTGCGCGCCGAGCTGCTGCCCACCGGCGAGTGCCGGGACGCCTTCGATCCCGCCGAGACCGACGCCCTGCTCTCTGTCGTACGGCAGGCCGCCACGCGCGAGCACGCCGACCGCTACCGGCTGGCCTGGATCGTGGACATGCTCACGGACGTCGCCCCGGAGTCGGTGGCCTACCAGCACACCCTCGACCTCCTGGTCGCGCGGGCCGGCGGCGAGCCGCGGGCCGAGGGCCTGGCCCGCTACCTCCGCTCGACGCTGTCCTCGGCCGACCGGGAGGCACGCCGGTCCGACGCCCTGGCGGCCATCGATCTGGCCCAGGGCGACCCCTACGTGACGGCCGTCGCCACCGCCTCCCTCGGCGTCCAGGCCTACGACGACGGCGACTACCAGGGCTCGGTCGAGCTCATCAGGCGAGGCGTGGAGATCTTCGCCGGCCGCGGCGACAGGGGCGCCCAAGCTCTCTGGCTCGGCTTGCTGGCCCGCTCACTCGCCGCCGCCGACGAGCCCGGCCAGGCCGTGGAGGCGGCCAGATCGGCCTACCGCGTCCACGCCGAGCTTGGCGGCGGCACCCCGCGGCACCCGTGGGCGCCCTACCAGCTCGCGTTCACGCTGCAGGCCGTGGGTTCGCTGGAGGAGGCGCTGCGCATGTACGAGAGCGCGGTCACGGGCTTCCGCGAGATCGGCGAGCTCGACTGGATCGGCACGGCCGCCACCCGGATGGCCGGCATCCACCTCACCCTGGGCGATCACGCCCGCGCCCTCGAACTCGCCGAGCAGGGCCTGGCCGCGCTGCGGGAAGCCGACGACGAGCACTGGCAGGGCAAGGCCCTGATGATCCTCGGCCAGGCCCTCACCGCCACCGGCCAGCGGGAACGCGGTCACGTCTGCCACGCCGAAGCGCTGGAGATCTTCGACCGCCTCTCGCTGCCGGAGGCCGAAGACGTCCGCACCCTGCTGGCCGCGGTGAACGCATAGCTGCGTCCGGCCACGGACGCTCACTACCTGACCGGGAAGGACCTCGGTTCCCGGACGTGTCCCCAGGCGCCGGAGCACGTCGGCGTGTCAAGCGAGCGCGTGCGGGCCGAGGCCTGATCCGGTGCCCGGATAACCGATTCCGAACTGTCGGTCGAATTTGATACAACAGTCGCCGGCGAGCTTGGCGAAGGGAAGAGCGTGACAACACGGGCGGAGTTCACGGTCCCAGGCGCGCGCCATGATCGGCGGGGTCCGGCCCGCTGGATCTGGTCGCACCTGCGCCGCCAGCCGCTGTACCTGACCGGGTCCCTGGTCGGAGCGGTCGTGATGGTGGTGCTCAACGCGGCCATCCCCGGCCTGGTCGGCGACGCCTTCGACGCCGTGCTCGCCCGGCGGGACGTGCTCCCGATCGCCCTGGTGCTGCTCGGCGTCGTCGCGCTGCGCGGCCTGCTCGACTTCTGCGCGCGCCTGAGCAGCGAGCTGCTCGCCAACCGGCTCAACCGCGACACCCGCGACGAGCTGTACGTGAGCCTGCTCGGCAAGAGCCAGACCTTCCACAACCGCCAGCGCGTCGGCGATCTGATGGCCCGCGCGGCCAACGACATCAGGCAGCTGCGCATGCTGGTCGCGCCCGGCCTCGACATGATCGTCGACTCCGGCGCCCAGGCCGTCATCCCGCTGGTGTTCATTGCGTTCATCGACCCGCGGCTGCTGCTCGTGCCCGCGATCTTCATGGTCGCCTTCGGCCTCGCGCTGTGGCACTACATGCGGCAGCTCAACCCGGTCGCGACCGGCATGCGCGAGGAGTTCGGCACGCTGAACGCCGGGCTGAGCGAGGCCGTGCGCGGCATGGAGGTCATCAAGGTGACCGCGCAGGAAGGCGGCGAGCGGCTCAGGTTCCGGCGCAACGCCCGGAGCTACCGCGACCTGTTCGTCCGCGAGGGCCTGGTCCGCGCCCGCTACCTGCCGACCCTGCTGCTCGCCGTGGCCATGGCCGGTGCCCTGTGGCACGGCGTCCACCTGCACGCCGCGGGTGACCTGACCCTCGGCCAGCTGATCGCGTTCATGGGCCTGATGGGCCTGCTGCATTTCCCGACGAACGTGTCGACGTTCACGTTCTCCCTGGTCCAGCTGGGCTTGGTCGGCGCGCGCCGCATCCTGGAGATCATGAACGCCGAGACCGAGCTCGACCAGCACACGGACGGCCGCACGGCTCCGATGCGTGGCGAGGTCGTGTTCGAGGACGTCTCGTTCGGCTATGAGGGCGCACAGGTCCTGAAAAACGTGTCCTTCACGGTACGGCGCGGCGAAACGGTGGCCATCGTCGGCGAAACCGGCTCGGGCAAGAGCACGCTGACCAAGCTCGTCTCCAGGATCTTCGACGTCGACTCCGGGAAGATCCAGATCGACGGCGTGGACGTACGCGACTGGAACCTCGACTCGCTGCGCTCGCAGATCTCCACCATCGAGCAGGACATCGTGCTGTTCTCCCGTCCCGTGGCCGAGAACATCGCCTTCGGCCTGGGCCAGCAGGCCAGCCGCGAGGCCATCGAAGCCGCCGCGGCCGACGCGCAGGCCGCGGAGTTCATCGCCGAGCTCGAGGACGGCTACGACACCGTGATCGGCGAGCGCGGCGTCACGCTGTCCGGCGGCCAGCGCCAGCGCCTGGCCATCGCTCGCGCACTGCTCACCGACCCGGCCATCCTGATCCTCGACGACTCGACCAGCGCCATCGACTCCGGCACGGAGGACCTGATCCAGCAGGCGATCGAACGCATCCAGTCCGGCCGCACGACGCTGCTGATCACCCACCGGCTCGCCCAGATCCGCTGGGCCGACAAGGTCCTGCTGCTCAGGCGGGGCGAGGTGATCGACTTCGGCACCCATACCGAGCTGCTCGGCCGAAGCCCGCTCTACCGCCGGATCTTCTCCCACTACGACGAGGTGGAGGTGCCCGTCTAGATGGGTTTCCTGATGGACGGCCTGGAGGCCGAGGACTACGACCGCGTGTACAGCGACCGCGACCTGCTCCGCCGTATCCTGCGCTACTTCTGGCCCAAACGATGGGCGATGCTCCTGGTCGCCCTGATGGTCGTGCTCGGCTCCGCGGCACAGGCGGCCGTACCTCTGATGATCAGCTCGGGCATTGACAGGATCGTCGCGGGCGGCAACATCTGGGCACTGGCCGGAGGCATCCTGCTCGCCGGCGCCCTCGGCTGGGCGTTCAGCTTCGTCCGGCAGTGGTTCAACGCCAAGGCCACCGGCGACGTGGTGCTCAGCCTGCGCGAGGACGCCTTCGACGCGGTCCTGGAGCGGGACATGTCGTTCTACGACGAGAACCCGTCCGGGCGGATCGTCAGCCGGGTCACCTCCGACACCGACGACTTCGCCAACGTCGTCGGCCTCAGCATGGACCTGCTCAGCCAGGTGCTGGTCGTCGGCTTCGTCACCACGCTGCTGTTCACGCGGAGCGCTCCGCTCGCCCTGCTGACGCTGGTCATCGCGCCGATCGTGATCCTGTGCGCGCTGCAGTTCCGGCGGATCGCGCGCACCACCACGCGCCGGGCCCAGCGCTCGATGAGCCGGGTCAACGCCAACCTCAACGAGACCATGGGCGGGATCTCCGTCGCCAAGAACTTCCGCCAGGAGCAGCGGGTCTACGACGAGTTCCGCCCGATCAACGAGCAAAGCTACGCGGTGAACCTGCGGCAGGGCTTCGTCTTTTCCAGCATCTTTCCGCTGCTGTTCCTCATCGCCGGACTGGCAGAGGTGGGGCTGGTCCTGGTCGGCGGCAGGTCGGTGCTGGACGGCGGTCTGTCGGCCGGTGACTGGTATCTGTTCCTGCAGGCCATCGCGTTCTTCTGGTTCCCGCTGACCTCGATCGCCGCCTTCTGGTCGCAGTTCCAGCAGGGTCTGACGGCGGCCGAGCGGGTGTTCGCACTGATCGACGCGCCTCCACGAGTGGTGCAGACCGACGCGCTGCCGGTCGGCGAGCTGGCCGGGCGGATCGAGTTCCATGACGTGAGCTTCGGCTACTCCGCCGAGGTCCCGGTCCTTCAGGACTTCAGCCTCACGATCGAGGCCGGGCAGACCGTGGCGTTGGTCGGCCACACGGGGGCGGGCAAGTCCACGCTGAGTAAGCTCATCACCCGCTTCTACGAGTTCCAGGGCGGCACCCTCCTCATCGACGGCCGCGACATCAGGACCCTTGACCTCCCGGCGTACCGCCGGCAGATCGGGGCGGTGCCGCAATTGCCGTTCCTGTTCAGCGGTACGGTCGCCGACAACATCCGCTACCCGCGCCCGGAGGCCACGGACGATGAGGTGCTGGAGGCGGCCGTCGGCGTGGGAGGCGGCGACTGGATCGAGACGCTGCCCGACGGCCTGGCCACCGACGTCGGCGAGCACGGCAGATCGCTGTCCATGGGCCAGCGCCAGCTCGTGGCCCTGGCCAGGCTCCTCATCCAGAACCCTGCGATCGTCGTCCTGGACGAAGCGACTGCCAGCGTCGACCCGCTGACCGAGGCGCAGATCCAGGACGGGCTCGACACCGTGCTGGCCGGCCGGACCTCCATAGTGATCGCGCACCGGTTGTCGACGATCGAGCACGTGGACAGGATCCTCGTGCTCGACCACGGCCGGATCGTGGAGCAGGGCGATCACGCCACCCTGCTGGCCAGGGGCGGGCGCTACTGCGAGGTGTACAACACCTACTTCCGGCACCAGTCGCCCAACTACCGCCCCGGCACCGGTTTCGTCACCGTCAATTAGCCGTTCCGGCTCGACGACGCGGCGCAGGCCATTCTCGCCGCGTCGACCGCCCCGCGGGCCGGCGGCGCCACCTTCACCATCGGCACCCGCGTGATCTGGCCGACCTGCTGACCTTCGTGGCCGGCAGCCACGTGCCCGTTTTCCCACGTGCGCCGTCCCGGCGCCCGGGGCGGTCGTCGCGGCATCTCCGCAGTGCCCACCGTCGTTTCGGGCTGCTGAACGTCTCTTTGACTTCGCCCCGCGCACTCTGCTTACATCTATACGGAATCGGATTCCGCATCCTCTTAGCAAAGGACCTTCCATGTCCAAGGACCGCTTTTTTCTGCTGGACGCCGGCGCCTCCCGCCCCACCCGTGTGCCGCTGCCGCCGTGGGCGACGGTCAAAGCGGGTGTCGAGGACACCCAGGGCCGCTTCACCCTCATGGAGAACCGCGGTGGCGGAAGCATCCCCCCGCACGTCCACGACACCTTCGATGAGTTCGTCTACGTCGTGGAGGGCGACCTTGGCCTCGACTACGACGGCACGACCCACCATCTGACCGCCGGCATGTCCTTCCTGGTACCTCGCGGGGTCACTCATGCCATGCGCAATCTCGGCCCCGACGGCTCCGCCGTACACGCGCTGCAACTCTCGGCGCCGGCGGGCTGGGAGCGTTACATGGAAGACATCGCCGAGGCAGGCCTGGGGGGCGACTGGACCAAGGCCAACGAGGTGGGCAAGCCGTACGGCATGCGCTACCACACCGGGGAGGGCGACGCCGACGAGTGGGGCGACAAGGAACGCTTCTTCGTGCTCGACGCCGGTGAGGCGCGGCCGGGCCGGATCGCCGTCCCGCCGGCGTTCTCCGTCAAGGCGCGCACGGCCGACACCGACGGACTGTTCTCCCTGCTGGAGGTCGTCGTGGCGCAGCCGATCCCGCGGCACACCCACCACGTCGCCGATGAATGCGTCTACGTGCTGAACGGCGAGCTGGAGATCGAGTTCGACGGCAGGAGCCACACCGCGGGAGCGGGGCAGTTCGTCCTGCTGCCGCATGGCGTGCCGCACGCGCTGCGTCCCGGCTCCAACCCGCCGCCGAGGGTGATCCAGATTTCCTCTCCCGGGGGCTGGGAGTGTGTGGTGGAGGCCCTGATCGAGCACAGGTCAGAGGTGAGTGTGGCGGGCCGCTTCGACCCGGCCGCCCTCAACCGGTACACACGCCCGTACCACGTGGTCTACGAGGAGAACTAGGGGCTGATACCCGGGCGGCGAGTCATGATCGTGAGGGCGCGGGGCTCGCCCTGGTGCTCGCTGTCAGCGCCGGGAGGGCGTCGCCGGAGCCGGCACGGGCCGCAAGCCGTCGAGGGCGATCCGCACGAATCTCCGCCATTCTCCGCTGCCGGTCCGGATCACCGCGGCCAGCCCACAGACGATCATGTAGACGTCATGGACCGTGGCGTCCTCCCGGACGGATCCCGCCGCCTGCCCCCGCTCGATCAGCGTCGCCGCGAGGCCCTCCAGCGCGATCCTGCTGTCACCGGACGGCTCGGCGGAGCCCATGGCCGACTCGATCGCGCCGGACAGGCCTTGGTCTCTGGCGAGCACCTCACCGATGTGCCCCAGCAGGAAAGCCAGCCCATCGGCTGGATCGGGCGCCGCCAGGCACCGGGTTTCGGCGAAGGCGAGGATCTCCGCGAACCGGTGCTGCGCGGCCGCTTCCACCAGTGCCTTGCGCGTGGGGAAGTGGCGGTAGACGGTGCCGATGCCCACCTCGGCGACCCTGGCCACCTCCGCCATCTGCACCTGGTCGCCGAACTCGGCGAACAGGCTACGCGCCACCGCGAGCACGCGCGCCCGATTCCGCTCGGCATCGGTCCGCGACTTGCCTCGGCTGGATGACACGACCGCAGGCTACCAGCGCTCCTGCGCTGGGCCGTCGTTGCCAGGAGCGGGACGGGGGGCCTTGGGGCGTTCGACGAGGTGCGCGCGGGCGAGAACGGTCGCAGCGGTCGGCGCCCGGGACGTTCCCAGGTTCCGGGCAGAGCCTTGGCGGCGTTCGCTTGATCGCGTGTCGCACAGGTGGTTCATTGGCGAGGTAATCACTCGTCGCCGGTCTTTGGGGTTGTAGCGGTGCGGCTCACTATACGCACGATTACCGTAGGTGTGGCGCAAGAGCACCCCGTGGGGGGCGCGGAGCTGCGGGAGGCGGCCGGCGTCGCGCATCGGCTGGGTGCGCGGTTCGCGGAGTCCGGGTACGAGGTGCAGACCGTCCGGCTGGCCACGCAGCCCGTGTTCGGCCAGGTGCCGGACCTGGCCCCGTACGCCACTCGATTACAGCGCCTGATGGACGACGAGGGCATCGGGCATCTGTCGCTGGGTCCCGCCCAGGCCGCCCGGCCGGACTTCGACCTGAACCGCCTTGCGGAGATCGCCGGCATGCTGGCCGCGTGCGAGGCGTTGAGCTGCACCGTTCAGATCGCGACGAGCGAGCATGGCGCGCGGGTGGCGGCGGCGATGGCGGCGGCGCGGGTTGTCGGTGAGTTGTCGGCCGCGACGCCCAAGGGGGTCGGCAACTTTCGCTTCGCGGTCCTGGCCGAGGTCGGGCCGGGACATCCGTTCTTTCCCGCCGCCTACCATGAGGGGCCCAGCACCTTCAGCCTCGGGCTGCAGTCGGCGGGAGTGGTCGCCGAGGCGCTGCGTGCCATCCCCGGTGAGCCGGATCCCGCGAAGATCACCGAACGGGTCCGTGGAGCGCTCGCCGAGCACGTGCTGCCTGTCGTACGGCTGGCGGAGAAGCTGGCCACCGAGGTGGGCCGGCCGTTCGCCGGGATCGATCTGTCGCCCGCCCCGCACGGTGACACCAGCATCGGCCGGGCGATCGAACACGCCATCGCCGGGCCGTTCGGCGCCCCTGGCACGTTGAGCACGGCTGCCGCGATCACGCAGGCCCTGCGCACGGTCCCGGTCTCCCAGGTCGGCTACTGCGGCCTGATGCTGCCGGTCATGGAGGACACCGTCCTGGCACGCGCCTGGGAGTCGGGCGGGATCGACCTCCACCGGCTGCTGGCCTATTCGGCGGTGTGCGGCACGGGCCTGGACACCGTGCCGCTGCCCGGTGACACGCCGGTGGAGGAGGTGGCCCGGCTTCTGATGGATGTGGCCGCGCTCGCCGTGCGTCTGCGTAAACCGCTGTCGGCCCGGTTGTTCCCCGTGCCGGGCGCGGGGCCGGGGGACCGGACGGACTTCGGCTCGCCGTACCTGGTGGATGTGAGGTTGCCGGGGTAGCGGACAGGGGCGAGCCGGCGGGCTCGCCACCTGCCGGGGCGTCACGCGGTCGGTGTGGCTTCGGCCGCGTTGGCCGGGGTGGAGTGCTCGTGGTCGCCGGGGGCGGTGCCGGGGCGCCCGCCGTGCTTGAGAAACACGGTGGTGATCACCGCGGCCGCGATCAGGAGAGCACTGGCCAGCAGGGCGGTACGCGCTTCGGCCGACAGGGCCGGGCCCGAGGCCGCGACGGTGTCGCCCAGGATGGCGCCGGTGATCGCCGTGGCCACGGCGCTGCCGAGCATTCTCGCCATCTCGATGGTGCCCGAGGCTCCGCCCAGGTCTCGTGGCGGCACCTCGCTCATCGCCACGGTGGTGAGCGGCGCGAAGGTGAACCCGGCGCCGGCTCCGGCCACCAGCAGGGTCACGACGAACACGCCCCACGAGGTGTCAGGGGTGATCAACAGCGCCGTGGCCACCGTGCCGAGGCAGAAGGCGGCGAAGCCGCCGACCAGGATCCAGCGGGGCTGGAAGCGTCGCATCAGGCCCCCGCTGAGCGGGGCGACGAGTGAGGAGGCCAGCCACATGGGCGACAACGCCAGCCCCGCCTCCAGGGCGTTGAGGTGCAGGACCGATTGCAAATAGATGGTCATGGTCAGCTGGGTGCCGAAGATACAGAAATATGTCGCCAGGGAGGCCCATGCCATCAGGCCGTAGTTTCTGTTGTCGAACAGCGCTCGCGGCAGGAGGCCGTCGGTCCGGGACCATTCCCAATAGACGAAGCCACCGAAAACGACCAGTCCGGCGATGAGGACATAGCTGATGTTCACCCCGGAAAAGATCTGCCCCCAGGAAATGCGCGGTCCGGCGATCAGCGCGTAGAGCACGCCGAACATGCTGACCGTCGCGAGCAGCACGGGGAGGAACGCCAGTCGCTGCCGGCCTTCCACACGGGTCTTCGGCACGAAGACGAAGGCGCCGATCAGGCCCAGCGCGCCGATGGGCAGGTTCATGAGGAAGATCCAGCGCCAGTCGAGCGTGAAGGTGATGAGGCCGCCGAGGAAGGGGCCCAGCGCCGCGGCCGAGCCGATGATCGAGGCCAGGACGCCGAAGGCCATCCCCCTGCGCTGGGGAGAGAAGACGGCCGCGGTGATGGCCAGCGCCTGCGGAGCCGCCAGGCCGGCGCCCGCACCCTGGAGCACGCGGCTGGCGATGAGCTGCTCGGGTGTGCTGGACAGGCCGCACAGGAGCGAGGCCACGATGAACAGGGAGAGCCCGGCGATGAACACGGTGCGGTGCCCGAGCAGGTCACCGAGCCTGCCTCCGACGAGCAGCAGCATCGCGTAGAGCAGCAGGTAGCTGTTGACCACCCAGAGGATCTGCCCGGTCTCGGCGTGCAGATCGGACATGATACTGGGAATGGCGACATTTACCACGGTGCTGTCGAGCACGTTCATGAAATAGCCCAGCGCGATGGTGATCAGCGCCAACCACGGGCTGTGCTTGAGCACGGGACCCGTTTGCGGTGGGGAGGTCATGTGATTACTCCTGTCGGGGTCTGGCGTTCAGGTGATTTCACCGTAGACCGGGGGTCTGACAATTTCGGTGAGAAGTGGTAATCACCAAATGTCTCGATCACTGCCTCAAGACGACTTTTCCAAGCTTGTCGGAAGATTCGAGATATGTAAGGGCATCGCGAATTTCCTCCAGCCCGAATTCCCGCGCCACGACAGGGCGCAATCCGGCCCCCGCGGCGGCGACCAGGCCCTCGAACTCGGCCAGGGTGCCCGTGGTCGAGCCCAGGATCTCGAGCTGGCGCACGAACACCCGGGGCAGGTTGAGCGAGACGTTCACCCCGGTCGTGGCCCCGCAGGTGACCACCCGGCCGCCGACGGTCGCCGAGCGCAGGGACTCGTCGAAGGTCGCCGCGCCCACGTGGTCGATCACCACGTCGGCGCCGGCGCCGTCGGTGTGATCGATGACCTTCCTGGAGAACCTCTCGGAGGAGAAGACCCCGGCGGCCCCGAGCACACGGAGCTGCTCGCTCTTGCCGAGGTCGCGCGTCGTGGCCAGGACCCGCGCGCCCAGATGCGCGCCGATCAGCACCGACGCCGTCCCGACGGCGCCGCTGGCCCCCACGACCAGGAGCGTCTCACCCACCGTCAGCCGCCCGCGCGAGGTCAGCATCCGCCACGCGGTGAGGAAGGCCAGCGGCAGCGCGCCGGCCTCGGCCCAGGACAGCACGGCGGGCTTGCGCACGAGGTTGCGCGCGGGAAGCTGCACCACCTCGCAGGCGGTGCCGTCGGAATGCTCGCCGAGGACGGCGAAGCCGCTGCAGTAGATGTGACGGCCCGCCCTGCAGTTCCCGCACATCCAGCAGGCCGCCACCGGGTAGAGCACCACCTCGTCACCCGGCGACCAGTCCGCCGCGCCGCTGGCCACGACCTCTCCGGCGCCGTCGGCGGCGATGACGCGCGGCGTGCGCACACGCTGGGTCCCGGTCACCGTCCAGAGGTCGAGGTGGTTCAGGCCGGAGGCGTGCAGCCGTACGTTCACCTTGCCCGGCGGAGGGTCGGGCACCGAACGTCTGTGCAGGCGGATGCCCTCAGGGCCCCGCGGTTCCTCCAGTACGGCACAGCGTCCGTGGCTGGTCACCATGGCGGTCGACATCAAACTCCTCCTCCATTGGCTCGGCCCGGCCTGCTCCCGAGCACGAGTTCGCCCACGCTGGCCTCGGCCAGCGGATCCAGGCCGGTGGCGGCGGCGAAGGCCGTCGCGTCGCCGTCGCCCAAGGCGCAGACCGCCAGCCCCATCGCGGTCGCCACGGTGTAGATGAGCTGCTGGACCACGCCGACGTGCTTGAGAATCAGGGCATATGACATGCCCCGGTAGGTACGCATGAGCCTGCCGAAGCGGGCTGTGATGACCAGCAGCACCTGCGGCCGGCGCTCGGTCCCCGCGATGAGAGCGGCGTGCGCGAGCAGGTCGCCGACGCGGTCGCTCACGGGCCTGAGCCGGTGCTCCTGCGGGTCGTAGTGGTACAGGCCGGGATCGAGACCCGCGACGTTGCGCACCACGGGATAGATCTCCAGCTCGTAGGCCGAGCCGCCCGAGGGGTAGGGCCGGCTCAGGAACTCGGATCCCTCGCGCTCGACGAGCCAGCGGTTGCGCGCGCAGCGGTACAGGAGGTGCCCGAGCTGAAGGACGGTGAGCGGGCTGGCCTCGTCGTGGTCGCGGACGGTCCGCCGTTTCTCCAGGACGGCCGTGACCGTCTGGTCGGATCGCCGCAGTTCGGCCAGGTCCGGTTTGGCCAGGGCGATGCCCTCGCCCCGGAAGCGCTCGTGGCGCGCGGGAAGCTCGGCGAAGCGGTCCTTTCCCCAGGAGGAACGGCCGAAGCCGGCGCTCCTGTGCGCGCCCGGGATGCGCGTCTGCTGGTGGAAGGCCAGCTCGTGTGGTGTCCACTGGGCCGTCGTGAGCTGCGCCGACTCCGCCTCGTCGGAGGTCATCCCCGCCCAGTCGAGGTAGCGGCCCAGCTCCTCCTCCCCGGCGAGCAGGGCGGCCAGGTCCTCCGGCCCCGCCACACGCACCGAGCACCAGGCCCTGGCCGACTCCAGCGCGTACTCGGGGCCGGTCCGGCGGAGCACGACCAGCTCCGACAGCGGGCGGCCGGATCCGCCGCCCGGAGGCCGGGGAGGCGGGCAGGACTGGGGGTGCAGCGTCAGGACGGGCCCGCCGTCCCTGCTCACGACGAGCGACAGCCAGCCCTGGCGCCACAGGTGCGTGACCGGGCCGTCGTCGTCGAACGGCATGCCCGCGGTGGCCAGCGCTTCGAGCGTCGAGGGGTCCGTGGCCGGCCCGACGTGGTGGCGGAGCGCTCCCGACCGGGAGGCCAGGCGGTATCCGCCTTCTCCCGTGCGCTCAAGGACCACGTCGGGACGGAGCACGACCGCTTCACTGAGGTTCATGCCAGCGCGGTGACTTCCAGCTCGATCAGGAGCCCGGGGAAGGCCAGGCCGGACACCTGGAGCATGGTTCCGGGCGGGGCGATGCCCGCCGCCTCGAGACGCCCGCCCATCACGCCCACATGCTGGAGGAACTGCTCCACGTCCGTGGTGTACATGTTCAGCCGGACCACGTCGGACAGCCGCATCCCCGCCTCGTGCAGGATGGTCTCCACGTTGTCCAGGCAGAGCGCGATCTGGGCGGCCATGTCGCCGGCGTGGACGACCTCGCCGTTCTCGTCCAGCGACGTCTGACCCGCGCACACGAGCATGCGGCTGTGTCCCTCGACCAGCTCGGCCTGGTGAAAGCCGAACTTGATGTTCCATTCCCAGGGGTTAACGGCTGTGCGCTTCATGTGAGGATCTCCCTGCAAAGGTGTCGATGGCGTCCGCCAGGAGGGCGGGCGCCCCTTCCATGGCCCGGTGCGCCTGGCCGGGCAGTACCTCGCTCGACGCGTACGGCAGGAGGCTCTCGACGAGCCCCGCGGCGTCGCGCAGTCCTTGCGCGCTCCGCTCGCCCGTGAGCAGCAGCGTGGGCACCGTCAGCGCGGCCAGCCGCTCGCGGTCGAGCGCGTATTGGTGGGTGGCGTCGATCTCGCGGGCGATGGTGTCGGCGACGGCGGCCCGCCCGGCGAAGCCGGGGACGCGCCTGAGCAGCTTGACGAGCCCGGGGTCCAGCCCGGTCACCTCGACCAGGAAGAGGCAGAGCGCCTCCTCCAGGCGGGCTTGGACGCACAGCTCGCCGATCCTGGCCGACACGTCGGAGTAGTCGCCGGTCCCGGCGACGGGGATGGGCGGCTCGTAGAGAACCAGGCGCTTCAGCGAGGACGGCTCGCGTGCGGCCGCCTCCAGCGCGCAGATCGCGCCGAACGAGTGCCCGACGAGCGTCGCGGGACCGATGCGATCGAGCACGGCCACGATGTCGTCGGCCTCCGCGGCGATGGTGTGCCCGGCCGTGTCGCCGCTGCCGCCGCGGCCCCGCCGGTCCATGGCGTGGACGTGGTAGCGGCCCGCCAGCAGCGGCACCACCTGGCGCCAGCAACCCTGGTCGTCACCCGTTCCGTGCACCAGCAGGATCGCGGGTCCCGAACCGGTGCGCGTGACGTCGATCGAGATCCGCTGGGAGACGACTCTCATGGCACCTTCTCCGTCTCCGCCTCCAGCGCCTCGCTCAGCAGCCCGAGCAGGCGCTCGTGCTGAGAGGCGATGAAGAAGTGCCCGCCGTTCAGGACCTGCATCTGGAACGGCCCCGCGGTCTGCTCGCCCCAGCCCAGGACATCCTCGATGGGCGCCTCGTCGTCGTGGCTGCCGGCGAAGGCGGTGACGGGGCAGGCCAGCGGCTCGTCGGCCGCGTACTGGTAGGTCTCGTGCATGGCGAAGTCGGCGCGCAGGGCCGGGAGCAGCAGCGGGCGGAGACGTTCGTCGTCGACCAGGCTCTGGTCCGTGCCGCCCAGGGCGCCGACGTGCGCGAGAAGGGCGTCGTCGGGCAGCAGGTGCGCACGGGCGGTGACCGGCGTCTGCGGAGCCGCGGAGCCGGAGACCAGCAGTCCCGCCGGTTCCGGGTGGGCGTTCCTGCGCAGCCATCGCGCCGTCTCGAACGCCACGATCGCGCCCAGGCTGTGGCCGAACAGGTAGGTACGCGGGTGCGGGTCGGCCGCCAGCTTCGGACCGAGCCCGCCCACCAGCTCGGCCACCCACTCCAGCGGACGCTCGTCGAGTCGTGGCCCCCGGCCGGGCGGCAGCACGCACACCAACTCGACATGGGCGGGCAGGAGGTCGCCCCAGGAGGCGTAGGCGCTGAGGCCGCCGCCGGCGAAGGGGAAGCACACCAGCCGGACCAGCGGCTGTTCCGGCCCGCTCAGCCGTACCAGCACGTTGCCGGGCTGCGTGGCCGCGGAGACCAGGCCGGACAGCGCGCGCAGCGTGGGCCGCTCGTAGAACGCCGTGAGGTCGATCTTGACGCCGCGCCGCTCCTCGATCTCCAGCACCATGCGCGCCGCCAGGAGGGAGTGGCCGCCCAGCTCGAAGAAGTCGTCGTCGATCCCGACGCCTTCGCGTTCCAGCAGCTCACACCAGATGCCGGCGAGCTCGCCCTCTCCTTCCGCGTCCGGCGCGGGCGAAGAGGAGGAGGTACGGCGCGGCGCCGGCAAGGCAGCGCGATCCACCTTGCCGGTGACGGTGCGGGGCAGCCGGTCGAGCAGCACGAACTCAGCGGGCAGGTGGGCACGCGGCAGCCGTACGGCAAGAGCCTTGTGCAGAGCCGCTACGGCGGCGCCGTCGACCCCCGCGAGGTAGGCGACCACGCGCGAGTCGTCGCCGATCGCCACCACGGCCGCCTCGCCGGCGCCGGCCTGTGCGGCGACCACGGCCTCCACCTCGTCGAGGTTGACGGCCTGGCCGCGGACCTTGACCTGCCGGTCGACCCGCCCCACCAGGACCAGCTCGCCGTCGGCGTCGATCCTGCCCAGGTCGCCCGTGCGGTACATGCGGGCTCCGGGCACGCCGGCGAACGGGTCGGGCAGAAAACTGCTCGCGGTCAGCGCCGGTTCGGCGAGATATCCTCGCGCCAGCCGCCGCCCGCCGACGTGGACGACGCCGGCTTCCCCGTCGGGCAGCCGTTCGCCCGACGCGTCCAGTACGTAGACGGAGGCGCCGCCCAGCGGGCGCCCCACCGACTCGCCGCGGCCCAGCCGCCCGGTGATGTGCGTGGTCTCGGTGGAGCCGTAGGTGATCGCGATCGTGAAGGGCGGGTCGGTGGCGGTGCCGAGCCGGAACCGCTCGCCCGTGGTGAGCAGCAGCCTCAGCGGGCAGTCCGCGGGCCAATCGAGCTCGCACAGGGGCACGGCCAGGGTCGCGACCAGGTGGATCACCGTGATCCGTTCCTGGAGGATCCAGTCCCGCAGCCGCTGCGGCGACAGCAGCGTCCCGGCGTCCGGGATGACCACCGTGGCGCCCGTCCCCAGCGCCGGCCACAACTCGTTGACCAGCGACACCCCGAACCCGGGTGAGGAGCACCAGGCCACCCGGTCGTCACGGGTGAAGCCGAACTCCTCCCGGGCCAGCGCCACGCACTCGCCGACGGTCTCGTGCCTGCTCACCACCGCCTTGGGGGTGGTGACCGAACCGGAGGTATAGACGACGTGCGCGGCGCTGTCCGGGGTGAGGTGGACGTCCGCGAGGTCGTCGGCGGGCAGGCCGGCGATGATGTGCCGGTCGGCGTCCAGCCTGACGGCGCGCACGCCGAGCTCCTCCACGGCGGGCAGGAGCTGGGCGGCGAGGTCGCAGCCCACCGTCGAGGTGATCAGCACGCGGACGCCGCAGGCGCGGATCTGGGCCAGGGTGCGCTCCAGCGGCGCCGCGGGGTCGAGCAGGACGGGCGCGGCCCCCGCCTTCACGATGGCGAGCGCGGACACCACCGCGTCGGGGGAGCGGGACAGGCAGGTGCCCACGGGTTCGTCCGCGGCCACGCCCAGGCTTCTCAGCAGGCGGGCCACCTGGTTGGCGCGCGCGTTGAGCTGACCGTAGGTCAGCACCGCCGAGCCGGACACCACGGCGGGCTCGCCGGGGCTCCGCCGTACCTGCTCCTGGATCAGGGAGTGCACAGAGCTGGTCACGCCGACTCTCCTCTCATGTCCACCACGACGGGACCCGCGGCCAGCGCCGCGCGAATGGTCGGATTCTGGAAGAAGCCCTCGACGGAGATGTCGAAGCCCGCTTCGGCGGCCTCGTTGATGAAGGCGATCGCCCGTAGCGAGTCGCCGCCCGAGGCGAAGAAGTCCTCCTCCGGGCCGAAGGCGTCGACTCCGATGATCTCCGCCGCGATGCCGAGCAGGATCGCCTCGGCGGGCGAGGCGGCCTGCGTGCCGCCGGAGTTCTTGCGCTCCGGCGCGCCCAGCGCGGCCAGGGCGGGCCTGTCCACCTTTCCGTTGGCGGTCAGGGGCAGCTCGGCGAGGATGTTGTAGTGCGTGGGCACGACGTCGCGCACGAGCTTGCCGGACAGGAACTCCCTGAGCTCGGCGGGCTCCGGCGCGGCGCCGGGCTCCGGCACCACGTGCGCGATCAGCCGCTTGGCCGTGCGCTCGCCCACGGCCACCACGCAGCAGGCCGCGACCCGCGGGCAGGCGGCCAGGGCCGCCTCGATCTCGCCCAGCTCGATGCGGTGGCCGAGGATCTTCACCTGGAAGTCCTCGCGCCCGAGCAGTTCCAGGTCGCCCGAGGGCCGGTAGCGGCCCAGGTCACCGGTGCGGTAGAGGCGCTCGCCCGTTCCGGGGTGGGTGATGAAGCGCTCGGCGGTCAGCTCCGGCTTGCCCCAGTAGCCGCGGGCCAGCCCGTCGCCGGCGATGAACAGCGAGCCGGTGACCCAGTCGGGGCACGGCCGCAGTTCGTCGTCCAGGACGTGCCAGCGCTGGTTACGCAGCGGCCTGCCGTACGGCACGCTGGGCCAGTCCTCCTGGGTGGGCCCGACCTCGTGCGCGATGGACCAGATGGCGGCCTCCGTGGCGCCGCCCAGGCTGATCAGCCGGGTGCCGGGGGAGACCTCGGTCAGGTGCTCGTAGGTGGTCAGGGGGATCCAGTCGCCGCTGAGCATGACCGTGCCCAGGCTCGGCGCCACGCGCTCGCCGCGTCCGCGCAGGTAGTCGGCGAGGATCTGCCACAGGGCGGGCACCGAGTTCCAGACGGTGACGCGTTCGCCCTCGACCAGGTCGGCCCAGGCGCGCGGGTCGGGGCCGGCCGAGACCGGCGGGATGACCAGGGCGCCGCCCTCGGCCAGCACGCCGAAGACGTCCCAGACCGACAGGTCGAAGCTGAGCGAGGACAGCGCGAGGACGCGGTCGCCGGCGCTCAGGCCGATCCTGTCGTTGATGTCGGCGATGGTGTTCCACGCCGCCCGGTGCTCGACGGTCACGCCCTTCGGTTCGCCGGTCGAGCCCGAGGTGTAGATGACGTAGGCCATCGAGTCCGGGCGGGCCGGACAGGGGGGCGCATCCCTGGGCGGCAGCGCGTGCGGGGAGCCGGGCACCGCGATCACCCTGGCCGTCGTCTCGACGGCCAGGTCGTGCTGGGTGAGCATGATGTCCGCACGGCCGTCGCCGAGCAGGTACGCGATGCGCTCGGCCGGGAGGTCGGGATCGACGGGCAGGTAGGCGGCGCCGGCGCGCAGCACGCCGAGCACGGCGGCGACCTGCTCCCAGCCCTTGCGCATGACGACCGCGACCGGCTTGTCCGGCCCGGCTCCCGCCTCGGCGAGGTGGGCGGCCAGCGTCGCCGACACCTCGGCGAGCTGCCCATAGGTGATCACCACCTGCTTGTCGATGACCGCGGGCGCGTCGGGCGTCCGCCCGGCCTGGCGCAGGAACGGCGCGTGGAGCAGTTCCGGTGTGACCGGCGACGCGGTGGAGTTCACGCCGGCCCGGCGCGCCGAAGCGGCTTGCGGCAGCCCGACGGGGTTCGGCTCGTCCCACGTGCCGGGGGAGTTGGCGAGGTCACGCAGCAGCCGGCCGTAGGCGTCGGCCATCTCGCCGACCAGCCCCTCGGGGAACAGCTCGGCCACCGCGTCCCAGCAGTATTCGAGCCCGCCGTCGACCTCCATCACCTGGTGGTCGAGCGCCACCTGGGGCGTCTGGGTGACGCCGAAGACGTAGCGGCCGAGGTTCCCCCAGTCCATGCGGGGCACGCCGACCAGGCTGGAGAACACGACCGGCATCGCCGCCCGCGGCGCGCCGCCCTGCCGCCTGCCGAGCTCCCGCAGCACCTGCACGCTGCCGACATGCCGGTGCTCCAGATCCTGCCAAAGCTGTTCCTGCACGTCGTAGGCGCGGTGGGCGAAGGTCGCGCCGCGGTGGTCGACCGCGTGCAGCAGGCCGGAGGTGAAGTCGCCGAGCAGGTCGTTCAGCTGCGGGTGCAGCGGCGGCCTGTTGAACAGGGTCATGTTGACGGTGAAGCGCGGGCCCGCGCTCCAGGTCGCCAGGATCTCCGTGAACGCCGCGAGCAGCAGCGCCGACGGGGTGATCCCGGCCCCGGCGGCGGCGTTGCGCAGCCGTACCCACAGGTCGGGTTCGATGCGCGCCGTGTGCCGGACGAACCTGGGGTGCTCGACCGAGCCGAGGCTGCGCAGGTACGGCAGCTCCGGCGCGGGCGGAAGCTCGGCCAGCCTGCCGCGCCAGTAGTCCTGGGCGGCCAGATACAGCGGGGAGCTCTCGTGCGCGGCGCGCTCGGCCAGCACGTAGTCGCGAAAGGACAGCTCGATCGGCGGCAGCGGCGCGTCGGGGTCCTGGTAGAGGCGCGACAGCTCCTGGGTGAAGATGCGCGCGCTCCTGGCGTCGAAGATCAGCAGGTCGAAGCTGATGTGCACGCGGGAGACGACCTCGTCGACGCGCGTCACGCGCACCCCGAACAGCGGCCACCGGTCGGCCGCCAGCACCTCGTGCGAGAGCCGCTCACGGATCTCGCCCAGCCTGGCCGCGCGTTCCGTGGCGTCGAGCCGCCGCAGATCGGCCCGCTCGATCCGGTACGGCGGAGCCTCCGGCAGCACCCGCTGCCGGCCGTCGCCCGTGACCACCGCGCGCAGCATGTCATGCCTGCGCACGAGCCGGTCGAGGGCGGCGCCCAGCCGGTCGACGTCGAGGTCGGCCACGTCCCACTCCTGGTAGCCGTGGCAGCCGACGTCGCCCAGTTCCATGCCGGTCATGCGGCCGATCCAATAGGCGTGCTGGATGTCGGTGAGCGGGAAGGGCTCGAACCGCGCCGCGGAGTCGGTATGGATCACCGGCAGCGCGGCCTTGTCGACGGTCCGGCCGCCGTCGCCGTCGCGCTCCCTGTCGATCGCCCGGCACAGCTCCCTGACGGTCGGCGCCTCGAACAGCACGGACAGCGCGAGTTCGACGCCGAAGCCGATGCCGATCGCGGCGATCAGCTCCATCCCGGTCAGTGAGTCGCCGCCGAGCTCGAAGTAGTTGTCGTTGGCGCCGACGCGCTCACAGCGCAGCACCGAGGCCCAGATGTCGGCCAGGTCCCGCTCCGCCTCGGTCGCGGGCTCGTCGTAGGCGGCCGATCGGCTGGCCCGGTCGGGCGCGGGCAGGCGGCGCTGGTCGAGCTTGCCGTTGGGGAGCGTGGGCAGCGAGTCGACGATCTCACAGGCCCCGGGCACCATGTACGCGGGCAGCTGCTCGCGCAGAAGGTCCAGGAGGTCGGTCTTGTACACGCGGCGGTTGACCTCGGGCACCACGTAGGCGACCAGACGTCTCTCGCCGGGCTCGTCCTCGCGGACGACCACCGCGGCGTGCCGTACCGCCGGATGTTCGAGCAGGCGCGCGGCCACCTCGCCGGGCTCGACCCGGTAGCCGTTGAGGCTGATCTGGTCGTCCACCCGGCCGAGGATCTCGATCGACCCGTCGGACGCCATGCGCCCGATGTCGCCGGTGGCGACCATGCGGGCTCCGTCGCGTCCGGCGAAGGGGTCGGGCAGCCACTTGCGCGCGGTCAGGTCGGGCCTGTTGACGTACCCGCTCTGGAGCAGGTCGCCGCCCACGTGGATCTCGCCCGGCACGCCCATGGGGACGAACTGCAGGTTGGCGTCGAGCACGTAAACGCGCGCGCCCGGCACCGGCAGCCCGATCGGCGAGGAGATCGAGCGCCGCTGCTCCCCGGTGACGTGCCGGGTGGTGATGCGGATGCCGGCCGACTCGTTCAGGCAGGTCGTGGCATTCGTCGTCTCGGTCGAGCCGTAGATGGTGGCCACCTCGAACGGCGCGTCGGCCGACAGCCAGCCGGTCCGCTCACCGGACACCAGCAGCGCGCGCAGCGCCACCTCCTCCGGCCAGTCGACGGCGCACAGCCGCTCGGCCAGCGCCTTGGTCACCAGCGAGACCGTGATCCCGCATTCCACCAGCCAGTCCCGCAGCCGGAACGGCGTGCTGACGGTCCGCTCGCCGGCGATGTGCACGGCCGCGCCCGCGCTCAGGAAGGGCCACAACTCGTTGACGAAGGAGATCCCGAAGCCCGGCGCCGAGATCCACGTGCCCCGGTCGTCCGGGCCCAGCCGGTAGCACTCCCGCGTCCCCTGCGCGCCGCCGGCCACCGCGGAGTGGTTGAACGCCACCCCGCGCGGCTCGCCCGTCGAGCCGGAGGTGTAGGCGATCTGGCAGAGCGACAGCGGATGCGCCCATTCGACGGGATCGGCGGAGGACGAGCGGCTCAGCAGTTCTCTGTCGCGGTCCAGGCACAGGATGTGACCGGCGTACGTGCCGGGCAGCTTGCCGAGCTGCTCCTCGGCGGTGAGCACGGCCGGCGGCCCGGAGTCGTCGAGCATCGCCGCCAGCCGCCGCGCGGGCTGCGCGGGATCCAGCAGTACGGCGCAGCCGCCCGCTTTGGTCACGCCGAGCACCGCCACGACCATCTCGGCCGATCGCTGCAGGCACACCGCCACCGGGGTCTGGCTTCTGACGCCGAGGTCACGCAGGTGGTGGGCGATCCGGTTGGCCTGGTCGTTGAGGTCGGCGAAGGTCAGCCGCGCGGTCTCGGAGATCAGCGCGGGCGCGTCCGGCCTGCGCGCCGCCTGCCCGGCGATGAGCTGATGCACCAGCGCCGGGCTGCCGGCGGGGCCGCCGTCCTGGTGGCGGGCGATGAGCGACTTCTCCGCGTCGGTGAGGATCCTCCGGCGGGAGATCGGCTCGCCGGGGCCGTCGGCGAGGCTCTCCAGCAGCGCGGCGAAGTGGCCGGCGAAGCGCTTCACGGTCTCGGTGGTGAACAGGTCCGCGTCGTAGTCGAAGGACAGCGCCGCGCCGTGCTCGTGCAGCCTGGCCGACAGCGACAGGTCGAAGAGGGCCAGGCCCGCGTCGACCTCGACCGCGTCGCGCCGTTGCCGCCACGAGGTGTAGGAGAGCTGGCACACGGGGCGGCGGCTGGGGTCGTGCTCGCGTTCCAGCCGGTCGATCACGGCCTCGAACGGCACCGCGCCGTGGGCACGTGCCTCTCGGACGGCGTCGCGGACCCGATGCAGCACGGTGGTGAAGCCGGGGTCGCCGGACAGGTCGATGAGCACGGGCAGCGGGTTCAGCGCCCCCTCGACGGTCACCGTCTCGTCCTGGACGGCGACGACGACCTGCTCGGCTCCGGTGTAGCGATGCGCGAGCACCGCGAAGGCCGCCAGGAGGGAGACCTCGCCGCCGGCCCGGTCGAGCAGGCCGGCGCCGACCTCGGCGCCGACCCTGCCGCCCCGGTAGCTCAGCATCGGCGGTCGCAGCCGGTCGGTGGGCAGCTCCACGCCGGCCGGCGCGCCGGCGAGCCTGCGCGTCGCCGCGTCCACGGCGTCGGCCGCGTCTCTGGCGAGCACCAGTTCCACGGGTGGCGCGATCGTGCCGCCGGCGTAGAAGGTGAGCAGTTCGTCGAGCAGGCCGCGGACACGAGCGCCGTCGGCGATCAACTGGTGGGTGACCAGCAGGATCACATGTCTGTCATCGGGCAGCGAAAGCACCCGCACGCGCCACAGCGGACCGCCGGCGGCGTCGAAGGGGATCCTGGTCGCCTGCGCGGCCCACTGCCGGACGGCCGGCTCCTCACCCTGCTCCACGACCAAAGAAGGAGACGTGTGGTCGCTCGGCACCGTGCGGACGGTGCCCTCGGCGGCCACGAAGCAGGATCTGAGCTCGGCGTGCCGCAGCCAGAGCTGAGTGATCGCCGTGCGCAGCCGGTCGACCATCAAGGGGCCGTCGAGGACCAGCGCGTCGCCCGCGGTGAAGGAGGCGACGCCATCGTGAAGGTGCTGCAGATACCACAAACGGGATTGCCGGGCCGTTGCCCGGATACCAACCTCAGGGAGCGTAGCCAGACTCATAGTCCTCACACCTCGTCACACATCAGCCGCCCGGCTCGCGCGAAATCGTCGCGTGCCATCTCCACGAACCGAACCCGCACCTCTTCCGGCCTGGCGCCCAGCGTCGCCTCGGCCGACTTGGTGACCTCTTCTGCGAACCTGCGGCGCTGCTCCAGGTTCTTGCCTTGGAGCATGAGCACCGTGATGAACGGCATCGGGGCATTCCCTTCCAGTCGTCAGCGGAGCTGACCGGCCACGTCTTGGATGAACCGGGTGATCATGCCGACCTTGTCCGGCACGCCGTACAAGGTGAACGACACGGCGTCGACGCCCACCTCGGCCAGAGCGGCCAGGCGCTCCGCGCAGCGCGCGGGCGGACCGTAGATCGCGAAGCAGTCGATCAGGTCGGCGGACAGGTCGCGGGCGTGTTCGGCGCCCTTGGCCTCGTGCTGGTCCCACCGGTAGCGCTCGGCCAGCTTGGCCATCTCGTCCACGACGCCACCGGGCAGCGCGGCGGCGAGTTCGCGGTTGACCGGCTCCGTGCGGCTGACGGCCGAGCGCCAAAGGAAGAAGGCCGAGGTGGCGGCGTAGGAGCGGACGAACTCCCTGGCGTAGTCCTCGTCGTCGTGGACGAACAGGGCGCCGCGGCTCCACAGTTCGAGGTCGGACAGGCGCCTGCCGGCCCGCGCTGCGCCCTCGGCCACTCTGGCGCGCTTCCACCGCGTGATCCACGGATCCAGACCGGGCAGGAACACGCCGTCGGCGACGCGGCCGGCCAGCCGGCAGCTCCGCGCGCCGTGCGTGCCCAGCACGACCGGCATGCTCCCGCGCGACCACCCCGACTTCATCGGCGCTCCGTGCCAGGACGTCTCCTTCCCGGCGACGAAGGCGCGGAAGAAGGAGACCAGGTCGTCCAGCTCGCCCAGGGGCCGCGGGGTGTGGCCCACCATGGCCACCGCGCTGCCGCCCGCGCCGATCCCGAGGAAGGCGCGGCCGCCGGAGAGCTCGTCGATCGTCGCCATCGTGTTGGCCAGCACGGCGGGGTGGCGGATATAGGGATTGGTCACCGCGTGCCCGAGCTTTATCCGCGTGGTTCCTGCCGCCGCCAGGGCCATCATGACCGTCGAGTCGCGGCAGAGATTCTGCGACTCGATGAAGGTGCAGTGCTCGTACCCGAGTTCGTCCGCCGATACCGCCACAAGGGCCGCCTGTTGAGCAGTCAATGTGCGCCCGATGCCAATTCCGAATTTCATACGAGTCTCCACGGAGAAAATAGTTAGTTTCGCAACGACGATACTCGCGGCGATGGGTCAGTCAACGAGGGCGACGTCCCGCCGGCGGTAGCCGCTATTTCAGGCGTGCGCATTCTGCGGATGGTGAACCGCAAAATCGGCGGCGCGATCAGCGAGGTCACGATCGCGAACTCCACGATGACCGTGTACATCCTGCCGTCCACGATTCCGAGACGCAGCCCCACGGTCGCGATAATCACCTCGACCACGCCGCGCGCGTTGATTCCGGCGCCCACGGCCAGGCGTTCCCACCGGCCCATTCCCGACACGGCGCCGCCGATCCAGGCCCCGGCGAACTTCCCGCCGACGCCGACGCAGAGCACCGCCGCCGACACGGCCAGCACGGCCGGCTCCGCCAGCGCCGTCAGGTCCAGGCGCAGGCCCACCGTGGCGAAGAACAGCGGCGCCAGCACCGACAGCACCCACGTGCGCACCACGGACAGGGACTGCTCGGCGTGCGGGGCCGCGGCCCTGATGGCCAGCCCCGCCACCAGCGCGCCGAAGACGGGCTCCAGGCCCACGGCGTGCGCGGCCGCCGCTCCCACCAGCGTCATGATCACGATCAGGGCGACCCCGGAGCGGCCGGCGACGCCGAACGCCGTGCGTGCCACGGGCCTGCCGATGAGCAACAGGCACGCCATCACGGGCAGCGACGCGAGCAGCAGGACCTTGTTCCCGCCCGGCGGGCCGGTCACCGCCAGCGCCGAGACGACCATGAGCAGCAGCCAGCCGGCGATGTCCTGCAGCGCGCCGCAGGTGATGATCAGCTGGCCCACCCGGTGGCCGAACAGGCCCAGGTCCATCAGCGTCTTGGCGATGACGGGCAGCGCGCTCACGCCCATGACCACCCCGAGGAACAACGCGAAGACCAGCGGGTCGGAGCCGTCGGGGAGCACGCCCGCGGGCATCAGCCGGCCCAGCGCCACCCCCAGGCACAGGGGTATCAGCAGCCCGGCGGCGCTGATGGCGGCGACCGCGCGGCGTCGTCTGCGTGCCGCGGCCAGGTCCAGTTCCGCGCCGGTCAAGGCCACCAGCAGCAGGACGCCGAGCTGCGCCACGACGTCCAGCAGATGGAACTGGGCGGGATCGCGCGGGAAGAGCCAGTCGAAGAAGCCCGGTGTCACCTTGCCGAGAACGGTCGGCCCCAGCAGCACGCCCGCGGCCAGCTCGCCCACGATGGCGGGAATTCCCACGCGCCGCACCAATGCGCCGAGCACCCTGGCGGCGACCAAAAGGGCGCAGACTTGCAGCAGAAAGATCAATAGCTGATGATGGGGGATGAGGGCGACGGGGGATTCTAGCATTGTCGTCCTGCCTTTCTAGGCATGGGTGCGCATATCTCCTGTGTGTTTCATCATGGGAGGCATGAACACAGGTATTTGGCGAAGTCGCTGGATCGCCGATTGGCGGCCTGATGACGCGACTTATTGGCATGGTAGGGGCAGGAAAGTCGCCTGGCGCAACCTCGGCCTGTCCATTCTGGTGGAGCATTTCGGGTTCGCGCTCTGGACGGTGTGGAGCGTGGTCATTCTCGAGCTCGGCGACTACGCCTTTTCCGTGAACCAGTTGTTCAGGCTGGTGGCGATACCCAACCTGGTGGGCTCGGTCCTGCGGATTCCCTACACGTTCTTGCCCGCGCGTCTCGGCGGCGCCAATTTCACCGTGCTGAGCGCGTTGTTCCTGCTGGTCCCCGCGTTGCTTCTCGTGGTGGCGGTGAGCGACCCGGCGACGCCGTACTGGATGTTCGTGTTGATCGCGGCGACGGCCGGGCTCGGCGGCGGGAACTTCGCCTCCAGCATGGCCAACATCACCAACTTCTTCCCCGCGGGCAAGCAGGGCCTGGCCCTCGGTCTCAACGCCGCGGGCGGCAACATCGGGGTCAGCTCCGTCCAGGTGATCATTCCGCTGGTCGTCGGCGCCTACGGGGTGGCCGCAGCGGGATGGGTCTGGGTGCCGCTGCTCGTGATCGCGGCGGTGGCCGCGCGCTGGGGGATGGACAATCTGTCCTCGGCCAGGGCGAGCGCGCGTGAGCAGCTACGTGTGGCGCGCCACCGGCAGACGTGGCTCATGTCGTTTCTCTACATCGGCACGTTCGGGTCGTTCATCGGCTACTCGACCGCCTATCCGCTGCTGATGCACAAGGAGTTCCCGCAGGCGCCCGTCGCGGCCATGGCGTTCGTCGGCCCGCTGCTCGGGTCGCTGGCCAGGCCGCTGGGCGGATGGCTGGCCGACCGGTACGGCGGCGCGAAGGTGACCTTCTGGAACTTCGCCCTCATGGGCGCCGGAGTCCTGGCGGTGTGGGCGGCGATCGACTCCGCCGCCTTCCCGGCGTTCTTCGGCGCCTTCATGCTGCTCTTCCTGACCTCCGGGGTCGGCAACGGCTCCACCTACCGCATGATCCCGGCCATCTTCACCGCCACCGAGCAGGACCTGAACCGCGGCAGGCGGGCCGCCTCCGCCGCTCTCGGCCTGGTCTCCGCCGTCGGCGCGCTGGGCGGCTTCCTCATCAACCGGGCGTTCGGCGAGTCCTACGCGGCCCTCGGCGGCGCCGGCGCGGCCCTGGCCGCGTTCGGGATCTTCTACTTCGCGTGCTGCGGCGTGACGTGGTGGTGCTACCTGCGCACGGTCCTGCTGCGGTGGCGGCCGAGTCTCGCGGAGGCGCGGGTATGACCAGGACGCACTGCCCCTACTGCGCGCTGCAGTGCGGCATGGACGTCTCGCCCGGCGGCCTGATCTCCGCCGAGAGCCTGTGCCAGAAGGGCTGGACGGCGGGCGAGGTGCTGCGCGCGCCGGACCGGCTCACCACGCCACTGGTGGACGGGCGGCCCGCCACGTGGGAGGAGGCGCTCGGCCAGGTCGTCAGCCGGATCCGCCGGGTGCAGGCGGCCTGCGGCCCGGACGGCGTGGCGGTGTTCGGGGGCGGCGGGCTGACCAACGAGAAGGCGTACCTGCTCGGCAAGTTCGCCCGCGTCGCGCTGCGCACGAGCCGGATCGACTACAACGGCCGCTTCTGCATGTCCTCGGCCGCCGCCGCCCTCCGGCGCGCCTTCGGCCTCGACCGCGGCCTGCCGTTTCCCGTCGCCGACATCGCCGCCGCGCGGACCGTGCTGCTGGTGGGCGCCAACCCGGCCGAGACCATGCCGCCGTTCGTCCGGCATCTGCGCGGCGCGAAACGGCTGATCGTGGTGGATCCGCGGCGGACGGCTACCGCCAAGCTGGCCGGCACGCACCTGCAGATCACTCCGGGCACCGACCTGGCGCTGGCCTTGGGGCTGCTGCACCTGGCCATCGCCGACGGCCTCGTCGACACCGCCTATGTGGAGAGCCGTACCTCCGGGTTCGAGCAGGCGGCCGCGGCGTCCAACGACTACTGGCCCGAGCGGGTGGAGCGCATCACCGGCGTGGCGGTGCACCAGCTGCGCGAGGTGGTCCGCGCGCTGGCGCGCCGGCCCGCGATCGTGCTGAGCGCGCGCGGCGCCGAGCAGCACGCCAAGGGCACCGACACGGTGACCGCGTTCGTCAACCTGGCTCTCGCCCTGGGCCTGCCCGGCCGTCCGGGATGCGGATTCGGCACGCTCACCGGGCAGGGCAACGGCCAGGGGGGCAGGGAGCACGGGCAGAAGGCCGACCAGCTGCCCGGCTACCGCGACATCCGCGATCCCGCCGCCCGCGCCCACGTCGCCGGCGTCTGGGGCGTCCGCCCGCAGGACCTGCCGGGTCCCGGGCCCTCCGCCTACGAACTCCTGCGGTCGCTCGGCACTCCGGGAGGCCCGCGCGCGATGCTGGTCTTCGGGTCCAACCCGGCCGTTTCCGCTCCCGACGCGACGGTGGTGCGGGAGCGGCTGCGGGCCCTGGACTTCCTGATGGTGTGCGACGTCGTCCCCTCCGAGACCGCCGCGCTGGCCGACGTGGTGCTGCCCGTCACCCAGTGGGCGGAGGAGGACGGCACCATGACCACGCTGGAGGGCAAGGTGGTACGGCGCCGCCAGGCGGCCGGCCCACCCCCCGGAGTCCGCTCCGACCTGGAGGTCATGTGCGAGCTCGCCCGGCGCCTGGACGCGCCGGGGGAGTTCACCCCCGACCCGCGGCGCGTCTTCGCCGAACTTCAGCGGGCCAGCGCCGGTGGCCCCGTCGACTACTCGGGCATCGACTACGACACCGGCGGCTTCTGGGGCGGCACGCGGATGTTCCAGGAGCGCTTCGCCACCGCCGACGGCAGGGCGCGGTTCGTGCCCGTCCGCTTCCGCCCCGCCGAGGAGGACGTCTGCGCCGACTTTCCGGTGTATCTCACGACGGGCAGGGTGGCGCAGCAGTACCAGAGCGGCGCGCAGACCCGCCGGGTCCGCGAGCTCAACCGCGCCGCCCCGGGGCCGTTCGTCGAGCTGCATCCCGATCTGGCGGCTCAGTTGCCGGTGGCGCACGGCGAGGCCGTACGCGTCACCAGCCGCAGGGGCAGCGTCACCGCGCCCGCGAGGATCACCACCACGATCCGGCGCGACACGGTGTTCATGCCCTTCCATTGGCCGGGGGCAAATCTCCTGACAAATACGGCTTTGGATCCTATGTCGCGTATGCCGGAGCTCAAGGTGTGCGCCGTCCGTGTGGAGGCTGTCCGTGAGAATGGTAGTGATCGGCAACGGCATGGCCGGCGCCCGGCTGGCCGGTGACGCGCGGCTGCGTCACGCGGACATCACCGTGTTCGGCGCCGAGCCGCGCCCGCCGTACAACCGGGTGCTGCTGTCCGGCGTGCTGTCTGGGACCACCCGGGCGAGTCAGCTGACGATGCCGCTGCCCGAAGGCGTGCGCACCCGCCTCGGCGTGAAGGTCACCGCGATCGACCGCGCCGCGCGGCAGGTCGTCGCCGAGGACGGCAGCCGCAGCCCCTACGACGTCTGCGTGCTGGCCACCGGCAGCGAGCCGATCATGCCCCCGATGCCGGGCATCGAGCTCACCGTCCCGTTCCGCACCCTTGACGACTGCGAGCACATCCTCGCCCGCGCCCGCGGCGTCCGTGACGCCGTGGTGATCGGCGGCGGCCTGCTCGGCATCGAGGCCGCGCGCGGGCTGGCCATGCGCGGGATCCGCGTGACCGTCGTGCATCTCGCGAGCCATCTCATGGAGCGCCAGCTCGACGCCCAAGGAGGCGAGATCCTCGCCCAGACGCTGGCCGGCCTCGGCATCACCGTCCACGTCGGCGTCAGCGTGGCGGCGGTCGAGCCCGCCCGCGTGGTGCTCGCCGACGGCACGGCGATCGAGGCAGGCCTGGCGATCGCCTCGTGCGGGGTGCGTCCCGTCACCTCCCTCGCACGTGCGGCGGGACTCGCGGTCGAGCGCGGCGTCGTCGTGGACGACCTGCTCCGCACCAGCGATCCGGCCGTGTACGCGATCGGCGAGTGCGCCCAGCACCGGGGCGTCACCTACGGCCTGGTCGGCCCCTGCTGGGAGCAGGCGGAGGCCCTGGCCGCCCACCTCACCGGGGAACCGCTGCGCTACCGCGGCTCCCGGATCGTCACCCGGCTCAAGGCCCCCAACCTTGAGGTGGCCTCCCTGGGCGACGTGCACGTGAACGGCGAGACGGTCACCTTCAGCCACCCCGTGGCCGGGGTCTACAGGAAGCTGGTCATCCGCGACCGGCGCCTCGCCGGCGCCATCCTGCTGGGCCGCAGCGACGCCGTGGGCACGCTCACACAGCTGTACGACAGGCAGAGCGAGGTGCCCGCCGCACGAGAGTCCCTGCTCTTTCCCGAACTCGCGGCCGGTGGCGACGGGCCCGGCCTCGCCGCACTGGCGGGCACGGCGACGATCTGCCAGTGCAACGCCGTGTCCAAGAGCAGGATCAGGACCGCCTGGCTGGCGGGCGCGGGCACCGCGGCCGCCGTCAGCAGGGAGACCAGGGCGGGCACCGGGTGCGGCACGTGCCTGCCGGCCATCGAGTCGCTGATCGGCTCGTTCGAGGATTCCCTGACCCCGGTCGCGGAGGCGGGCTGACCGGCGAAGGCCGATCGCCCGCGGCGACCGGCCTTCTCGTCCGTCAGGCCGCCCGGAGCGGATCGGCGAAGGGACATTGGGCGGCGGACTTCCAGGGGTCGGGCTGATAGTGGAAGTCGGGCGACAGGCCGGGCTCGACCGAGTAGCTCCTGTGGAAGGTCGGCGTGGTGCTGGCCGACAGCGGCGGGACGATCCAGGCCCAGTCGGCGGGCGTGGACCGTCCCGCGTCGAGCTCACGCTCCTCGTGGGTGACGAACTGGCGGGCGGCGACGTGATGGTCGACGATCCGCACGCCGGCGGCGCGGTAGGAGTGGAGCACGGCCTGGTTCAGCTCGATCAGCGCGCGGTCCTTCCAGAGGCCGGCCGAGGTGCGCGTGTCCAGCCCCATCCGCTCGGCCACGGCGGGCAGCATGTCGTAGCGGCCGGTGTCGCCGAAGTTGCGGGCGCCTATCTCGCAGCCGACGTACCAGCCGTTGAACGGGGCCGCGGTGTAGGTGATCCCGTCCAGCTCGAAAGCCAGGTTGGAGATCGCCGGTACGGCGTGCCAGCGCAGACCGAGGTCGGCGAACCAGGGCAGATCCGGATGGGTGATGTCGACCTCCAGCACCGCGTCGGGCGGCAGCTCGAACATCTCCGGCGCCCGGCCCGGCATCTCGATCACCAGCGGCAGCACGTCGAACCGCCCGCCCCGCCCTCGCCAGCCCATCCGCTGGGCGATCTGGGTCAGGTCGGCGTTGAGCGGGTCACCGACGACCGAGCCGTCCGGCTGCCGGTACCCGGCGTAGCGGATGAGCTGGGGGTTCCAGATGCGGATTCCGGTGGGCGGGAACACGGTCATCACGTTGCGGATGTTGCCGCCGTTGGTGCCGTACCTCAGGTGCTCGACACAGGCTTGGGCCACGTCCTCGGCCGTGCGCGCGTCACGCCGGTCCATCACCCGCAGCGACTGCCAGTGCAGCCGCCCGATGCACCGGGCGTGGTTGCGCCAGCCGACCCGGCAGCCCTCCGCCAGGTCCTCGACGGTATGCATGGTTGGCTCCTTGATCTGTCGGCGAAGTGGACGGCGCGTGGCTCCGCCACGCGCCGCGGGAGCCCTGCGGTGGTCAGGACTTCTTGATCAGCACGGCCTCGAGGTACTCGACGGGCGCGACCAGCGTGCCGTCGTAGGCCCGGTTCCAGGAGCGCCACATGTCGATCAGGTCGCGCTCCAGCGCCGCCGACTGGCGGGGAGGCAGAACGGAGAAGACCATGCTGGTGGGTCCGAAGTTGGTCTTGAAGTGCTCCAGCCAGTGCTGGGGAGAGCGGTAGCGGAAGACGAACTCCCTGCGGGTCGCGCCGAGTTCGTCGATGCCGTCGCCGAACAGCTCGCGCAACTGGCTGGGGTCGCCCCAGGCGGTGGGCTGCGGGGTGCCGGGCGTGGGCGGGATGTAGCGCGACATGATGTCGAACAGGCCGCCCAGGGAGCCGACGGCCGTCCAGCAGGCCAGCCCGATCCGGCCGCCCGGCTTGCAGACCCGCAGGAGCTCGGCGGCCGTGCGCTTCTGGTCGGGGGCGAACATGGCGCCGAAGGCCGACACGACCACGTCGAAGCCGGCGTCCGGCAGGGGGATGTTCTCGATGTCGGCCTCGATGAGCTCCGCGCTCACCCGCTCGGCCGCCAGGCGCCGCTCGGCGTCCTTCAGCATCGTCGCGGAGAAGTCGAGGCCGGTGACGTCGGCGAAACGCCGGGCGCACGCGATGGTCGCGTTGCCGCTGCCGCAGGCGGCGTCGAGCACCCGCTCGCCGGGCCGCACGTCGAGCCGCTCGACGAGGAGTTCGCTGGCGATGGTGGTGGTTCCCGCGACCGAGGTGTAGTCGCCGCCCGACCACGCGGAACGCTGGTAGTCCTTGAGCGATGAGGCACGCGTCCTCGTAGGGGAGATGGGCACGTCAATCCTCCAAAGGCGAATGATGGCGCAGCCAGCCGCTCAGCGGAGCCGCACGCTCCCACGCCCCCGTGATCAGATCGGCGGCGCCGGGATCGTCCAGCCAGAGCGGCGCCGGCCAGCGCCACGTGGCGGTGAGACTGGTGTGACGCAGGAGGCGGATGTGGGGATGGTCCCGCGCGTATCCGCGAGGAGCCTTCTTCAGCGTCTGCCCGGAGATGGCGAACCCCTCCGACTCCAGAGCCGAGACGATCGTCAGCAGGCGGGCCCCGGCCGGCCCGGCCGCCGCCTCGCGAAAGGCGGCGAGCCAGGCGCCGCCGGCGCGGAAGACGCCGACGGAGGCGATCAGTTCCCTGGCCGACACCGACAGATAGTGGTGGGCTCCGCCTCCTGCGAACTGCACACCGAGATGCGTGTGGTACGGGCTGCGCTCGTCGGCGTAGCGCGCGTCCTTGCGCAACCGGAAGACGCGCGCCCTGCCGTACCGGGGTTCCAGTTGCGCGGCGAGGGCCTTGGCGGGTTCCAGGACCGCTCGCCGGCACAAATCGCGATGGGCGTCCAGGTAACTCTGGGAATTGTCCTGTTCCAGGCCGGTGAAGAATGCGGAGAGCTCACTGCTCCATCCGGAGAACACGGTCACCTGGCTCGCCCCTTCCGCTGCGTCAGATTTCCGCCAGTGCCTTGCGCAGGCTCAGTGGGCGCATATCCGTCCACAGTTCCTGGATGCGCGAAAGGCAGGCCTGTTTCGTGTCCGCGGGACCCACGGAATGCCAGCCGCCCGGAATGTCACGGCCGGCCGGCCAGATGGAGTACTGCTCCTCGTGGTTGCACACGATCACAAATGTCTCTTCCGGCATGAGGGACTCCTCAGTGATAAGGGCGATAAATGAATGATGCCATTCTGTGGTTCGGCGGGCCATCGGCGATGTCCTGCCAGCGGGACACCGGTCAGGGGAGCCGCACGTCAGGGCGGTAGATGTCGAGCCACAGCGCGACGTCGAGCACCCGTTCCATGCCGAGCCTGGCCAGCTTGTCCACCGCCGCGGGCTCCTGCGCGGTGGCCGCCTGAAGCCTGCGCCGGTCCGCCAGCGCGAAGACCGCGTGGCCCGGCCGCCTGAGCAGCTCCCGCGCCTGCTCCTGCAGCGCCTTGACGTAGAAGGTGTCCTGCGTGGACGGGTAGGCGCTCTTCACCCGCTCCGCGACGGCCGCCGGGAGCTTGGCCCGTATGGCGCTGCGCAGCAGGCTCTTCTCCCTGCCGTCGTGGTTCTTCATGGACCACGGGGCGTTGTAGACGTACTCCACGAGCCGGTGGTCGCAGAACGGCACCCTGACCTCCAGCCCGGCCGCCATGCTCAGCCGGTCCTTCCGTTCGAGCAGGAAGCGCAGGAACCGGGTCAGGTGCAGGTGGCTCATGATCCGCATGCGGTGCTCGAGGTCGCTCTCGCCGTCCAGCCTGCTGACGCCCCGTACGGCGTCGGCGTAGCCGCCGCGCCGGTATCCGTCCAGGTCCAGGGCGGCGCGCACACCCGGGTCCAGCCAGGCGGCGTCCCGGTCGAGCGGGCCCGCGTTGATGGCGATCCAGGGGAACTCGTGTGCCCAGCGGATCCGCTCGTCGTGGAACTGCCGGTAGCCGCCGAAGACCTCGTCGGCGGACTCGCCGGACAGGGCGACGGTCGAGTGCTCGTTGATCGCCTTGAACAGCAGGTACAGGGAGAAGTCCATCTCGCCGAACCCCACCGGCAGGTCGCGGGCGACCAGCGTCGCGCGGCGCACGTCCGGGTCGGCCAGCGCCGCGTGGTCCAGCACGATGTCGCGATGGTCGGCGCCGACGTGGTCGGCCACGGCGCGCACGAACGGGGCGTCGGGGGTGCCGCGCAGGTCGTCGGGAAGGAAGCCGTCCGCCTGGCCCGCGAAGTCCACCGAGAAAGTGGGCACCCGCTCGGTGCCGAGATGCCCGGCGGCCAGGACCGTCAGCGTGCTGGAGTCGAGCCCGCCGGACAACAGCACGCAGCGAGGTACGTCGGAGACCAGCTGCCGGCGCACCGTGTCGTCGAGGAGCTCTCCCACGCGGGCGATCGTGGAGTCCAGGTCATCGGGGTGCGGCCGGGTCTCCAGCCGCCAGAAGACCCGCTCACGGGTGCCCCGGGCGTCCACGGTGACGACGGTCGCCGGTTCGACCTGCCGCATGCCGTGCCAGATCGCGTGGCGGGGCGTCATGACGAAGGCCAGCCACTCCCGCAGCCCGTCGGCGTCGACCACGCGCTCGGCCTCCGGGTGCGCCAGGATCGCCTTCGGCTCCGAGCCGAACAGCAACCCGTCGCGGGTCGGGTAGACGTACAGCGGTTTGACGCCGAGCCGGTCGCGGATCAGGACCAGCCTGTCCTCGCGGGTATCCCAGATGGCCAGGGCGAACATGCCGTTCAGCCGCTCGGCCACCCCGTCGCCCCAGCGCAGATAGCCGCGCAGGACGACCTCGGTGTCGCTGGCGGTCCTGAACCGCTCACCGAGGTTCTCCAGCTCGGCGCGCAGCTCGGTGAAGTTGTAGACCTCGCCGCTGAAGACCAGGCAGACCTCGCCGCCCGGCACCTGGGCGGTCATCGGCTGGGCGCCGCCCTCCAGGTCGATGATGGACAGGCGGCGGTGGCCCAGCGCGGCGTGCCTCGAGGTCCACACGCCCTCCGCGTCGGGTCCGCGGCAGGCCATGGTCCGCGCCATCGCCTCGGCCGCCGGCACCTCCAGGGTCAGGTCACGCTCGAAGGCGACCCAACCGGCTATTCCACACATGCCACTACCTCCACATGTCGTTCGGCCAGACCGCGGGCAGCACCTTCTCGACCAGCAGCTGGGCCGCCTCGCCGATGTCGGGGCCCAGCGGCGCGCCGAGATAGAACTCGCCGAAGCCGGCCGACCTGGCGGTCCGCGCCACGGTCTTCATCCGCTGGGCGCACTCCTCGGGCGTCCCCGAGATGAGGAGCCCGTCGAGCAGGTCGTCGGACACATCCCGCGCGGCCTCGGCCAGGGGGGCGCCACCGCGCAGTGCCGTGCGCACCCTGGCGCACGAGTCCATGTCGAACCCGGCCCGCGACAGATCCGGCCACAAAGCGGGGTTGCCGGCGACGATCGCCGCCTGCCTGCGGGCGAACTCCCGCGCCGCCTCTCCGTCCTGGGAGACGCAGCAGTTCAAGCCGTAGAGCAGCCGGAACGGCCGGCCGGCCGCGGCCCGTCGCTGCCCCAGGGCGACCAGTTCGCCGACGATCGCGTGATCGCCTGACTCCAGGGCCGTGTACGACACCGCCGGATAGGTGCTGGTGCAGATCATGCCGTCGGCGACCTCCTCGGCCAGGTCTCTGGTCTTGGGCCCGCCCACGGCCATCAGGATCGGGATCGGCTTGGTGACGGGGAACGACAGCTGCGCGATGGCGTCCTCGCGCCAGCCCAGCCGGTCGCGCAGCAGCGGGTACTCGCGCAGCAGCACGATCTCGCCCGCCCACAGCCGCCTGATGAGCCCGATGCACTCACGCAGCAGATCGAGCACCGCGCGCTTGGAGAACATGCTCGACACCAGCGAGCCGCCGGTGCCGACGCCCATCTGCACCGAGCAGTCCGGTGCGACCAGCTCGGCGACGGTGGCCATCGCGCTGGCGATGTCGATGGGGTTGCGCGACAGCGGGATCGTCACGCCGCTGGCCACCCCCACCTGGCGGCCCGCGGCGATCGCCGACATCAGGATGTGGGCGTTGCGCGAGAGCATCTGGTCGGGCACCCAGATGGTGCTGAACGCGGCGCCCAGCACCGAGCTGGCCGAGAGAATCTCGCCGGCCGGTACCCACGGAGCGATCTGGACCCCTGAGGGCCGGACCGCGGAAAGCGTTGTCATGAATCGTCCTCTCCGATCAGGTGAGCCCGCGCTTCGGCTCTGACGTGCGCGAAAGTGTTGCCACGGTCACCGCGCCGGCCAGGGCCAGAGCGCCCGCGACCACGTAGGGGAGCTGGGCGGGGCCACCGCTCAGGGCGTTGACCGCCGCGGGAACCAGCCCGGCCAGGGCGAACCCGCCGTTGATCGACAGGGCCGTCCCCGAGGCGCGGATCGAGGTGGGGAAACGCTCGTTCAGGAAGATGGGCAAGGGGCCGAACGCGGCGATGGTCAGCCCCGACACCAAGAGCGCCGGCAGCATGACCAGGACGGGGGAGTCCACGCCGGCCAGCCACAGATACAGCACGGGCAGGGCGACCGCGTTGACCATCGAGGTGTACAGGAGCATGCGCCGCCTGCCGTACCGCTCGCTCAGATGGCCGCTGAGCGGTGCGAAGGCGAAGGCGATCAGGTTGACCCACAGCAGGATGACGCTGACCGAGGCCAGGCTCAGCCCGTTGACCAGCTGCAGGAAGCTGGGCAGCAGTCCCATGGTGAGCAGGAAGAACGTGCCGACGCCGAAGACCACGGCGATGTTGGCCACCAGGGCCCTGCGGTGCGGGCCGCGGGCGAGCAGCGGGGCCAGCGGGCTGCCGGAGCGGGTCTCCTTGGCCGTCCATACGGGCGATTCCTCCACGTGCTTCATCACGAACACGCTGACCAGCACGGGCAGGCCCCCGGCCAGGAACATCGCGCGCCAGCCCCACTCGGCGAAGGCGTCGCCGGGGAAGAGCCTGGTCGCGGCGAACAGGGCCAGCGCGGCCAGGAGGCTGCCCAGCGCGGTTCCGCCCCCGCCGACCAGGCCCGAGACGAGCCCGCGCCAGCGCGGCGGGGCCGACTCCGTCGCCAGGGTCAGCGTGGAGGCGAAGACTCCGCCGACGAACAGGCCCTGGACCAGGCGCAGGACCAGCAGCAACAACGGCGCGGCGACACCGATGGCGTGGGCGCCGGGCAGCAGGCCCATGAGCGCCGTCACGCAACCGACACCGAGCAACGCCAGGACCATCGCCCGTTTGCGGCCGTGGCGGTCGGCGACGGTGCCCATCAGCGCGGCCCCGATCGGCCGCATGATCAAGGTGGCGGCCAGCGCGACATAGGCGCCGGCCAGCGCCAAGGCGGAGTTCTCGAACGGGAAGAACACCGCCGCGATGGTGGGCGCCACGAAAACGATCACATAAAGGTCGTACAGGTCAAGAGCAAATCCGATCATCGACGAAACGGTTGCCCTGATTCCACGTGATGGCTTATCAGTCGCGTGGATTAGTGCGTTCTCGGTCTTCACCGACAGCCCCTTTCAACTCGGAGACGCTCACCATCGTGCGCGCTGGGCCGGCTCCTTGACAAATGCCGGGAATCGGCCGACCTTAGTCGCAAGTGTGCGCAGGGTTGCGCCTATCCCCATGCTTCCCATTCTTTATTTCGCGGGCATCGGTGTGCTCAAAAAGAGGAAGTGATCGCTGATGACAGTTGGCACCGAAATTCGATCCCAGAAGGTGCGGGTCGACATGTTCGGGAAGGAATTCCTGAACGACCCCTACCCCGCCTACGCCAAGCTCAGGAAAGAGGAGCCCGTCCACTGGGACGATCGGCTGAACGGGTGGGTGATCACACGGCACGACGACGTGTACGCCGCCCACCTGGACCCCCAGACGTACTCCTCCCACCGCCTCGGCGCGATGGTCTCCAACAGGGTCGGCCCCACCTCCTCGGACGAGATGAAGACGTTCATGGATCTCGCGCCCGAGTGGATGCTCTTCCGCGACCCGCCCGACCACACGCGCATTCGCAGGATCATGAACACCGAGTTCAGGGGGCGGGACGTCCGCGCCCTGCGCCCCCGGATCGAGGAGATCGCCGCCGGGGTCATCGACCAGGCGGCGGCCAAGGGGGAGTTCGACCTGGTCAAGGACTTCGCGTACCAGCTTCCCGGGCGGGTGCTGGCGGTGATGTACGGCCTGCCGCCCGCCGAGGGCGTCCGCCTGACCGACTGGTGGTACGAGATCCGGCACATGCAGCGGGTCTTCCTCGGCGCCGATCCGACCCAGGTGGCGCCGTCGGGCAGCTCGGTCGCCGAGGCGTTCAGCGCGATGACGCCCTATCTGGCCGAGATCATCGCCGACCGGCGGCGGTGCCCGAAGGAGGACCTGGTCTCGCGGGTGATCACCCTCAGCGAGCAGGGCACGGAGGACGGGCAGCGGCTGGACGAGCACGAGATGTTCGCGCACCTGCTGCTGCTGCCTCTGGCCTCCTTCGGCACCACCATGGACCTGATCGGCAACGGGGTCCTCGGCCTCCTCGAGCAGCGCGACCAGTGGAACCTGCTCAGGAACGAGCCCGCGCTGATTCCCGCCGCGGTGGAGGAGGTGCTGCGCTACGACGCCTCCGTGCAGCTCACGCACCGGCTGGTGACCCGCGACCTGGAGATCGCCGGGCGGCCGATCGCCGAGGGCGAGCTCGTCTACCTGGTCCGTGGCGCGGCCAACCGCGACCCCGAGCGCTGGCCGGACCCCGACCGGATCAACCTGCGCCGCCACGACTCGGGACACGTGGGCTTCGGGGTCGGCATCCACCGCTGCCTCGGCGCGGGGCTGGCCCAGGTGATCACGGCCGCGGCGCTCAAGGCGCTCACCCAGCGCGCGCCCGGCCTGTGCCCCGTGCCCGGCCGGCCGCACCGGTGGAAGGCCGACACGCCGCAGTTCCGTGGCCTGGCCGAGTTCCCCGTCAGGAAGGAGCGGTAACGATGGGGCGGTCCGCGCAGCTCGTTCAGTCACACTGGATCGACGGCGACTGGCGGCTCTCCGAGGCGGTCGAGGGCATCGACGTGCTCGACCCGAGTGACGAGAGCCTGCTGGCCATCGTCCCCGCCGGCACGCCGGGGGACGCACGCAGGGCCGCCCAAGGCGCACGGGGGGCGCTGCCCCGGTGGGCGGCGACCCCGCTGAAGCAGCGGATCGCGTTCGTCGAGCGGCTGGCCGGCAGGCTGGCCGATCGAGCCGACGAGCTGGCCGAGGTCATCACCGCCGAGGTCGGCGCCCCCGTCACCGTGGCACGGCAGGCGCAGGTCGGCCTGGCCATCGCCATGACGGCGTCCTTCGCCGACCTGGCGGCCGGGTTCGCCTTCGAGCAGCGGGTGGGCAACTCCCTCGTGCTGAAGGAGCCCGCGGGAGTGGTCGCCGCCATCACCCCGTGGAATGTGCCGCTGCTGCTCGCCCTGCAGAAGGTGGTGCCCGCGCTGCTGGCCGGCTGCACCGTCGTGCACAAGCCCAGCGAGCTCACGCCCTTACACGCCTACCTGCTCGCGGAGATCACCGCCGAGTGCGGCCTGCCGCCCGGCGTCTTCAACGTCGTGGTGGGCACGGGCGAGGGCGCCGGCGCCGACCTGGTGCGCAGCCCGCACGTGGACCTGGTCTCGCTGACGGGTTCCGTCCGCGCGGGCCGCCAGGTGGCCTCGATGGCCGCCGGCCGGGTCAAGCGCGTCCATCTGGAGCTGGGCGGCAAGAACGCCAGCGTCGTGCTGGAGGACGCCGACCTGCGACCCGCGGTGGCCGCGACGGTGGATCAGATGTGCTTCAACTCCGGGCAGGCCTGCCTGCAGTGGAGCAGGCTGCTGGTGCCCGCCGACCGCCACGACGAGGCCGCGGAACTGGCGGCCGGCCTGGCCGGCAGCTATCGCGTGGGCGACCCGCGCGACCCGTCCACCGACCTGGGACCCCTCATCTCCGACCAGGCCCGTGAGCGCGTGCGCGGCTACATCAGAGGCGGGGTGGAGGAGGGCGCCAGGCTGCTGGCCGGAGGCGGCGGCGCGCCCGAAGGGTGCGAGCGCGGGTTCTTCGTGCGCCCGACCGTGTTCTCCGGCGTACGGGACACCATGACCATCGCCAAGGAGGAGATCTTCGGCCCGGTGCTGTCGATCATGCCGTATCGGGACGAGGAAGAGGCGCTCAGGATCGCCGACGACACCGCGTACGGCCTGCACGGGGCCGTGTGGTCCGCCGATCTGGACAGGGCGCAGGCCTTCGCCAGGCGGATGCGGGTCGGTCAGGTGGACATCAACGGCGGGCCGTTCAACGTGCTCGCCCCCTTCGGCGGGGTCAAGCAGTCAGGCATCGGCCGTGAATGCGGCCTGGAGGGGCTGGCGGAATTCTGCGAGACCAAGTCGCTCCAGCTGCCGTTGGAAGTGGCGGAGCCGGTCGGACCACGGCTTCGCGCACACGCGATCTAAAGGAGTCAGAGAACATGTTCCAGGACAACCGGGTGCGCAATGTCGTCATTCTCGGTGGTGGCACAGCCGGCTGGATGACCGCGTCCTATCTGGGCAAGGCGTTGCAGCGCACCGTCAAGATCACCGTTTTGGAGGCGCCCGCCATCCCGCGGATCGGCGTGGGCGAGGCCACCGTGCCCAACCTGCAGCGCGCCTTCTTCAACTACCTGGGGATCCCGGAAGACGAGTGGATGCGCGAGTGCAACGCCAGCTTCAAGGTGGCGGTCAAGTTCATCAACTGGCGCACGCCGGGGCCGAGCTCGCCGACGCCGCAGCCGCTGGACGGGCGCACCGACCAGTTCTTCCACCCCTTCGGCCTCCTGCCGTCGGCCGACCAGATCCCGCTGTCGCACTTCTGGGCGGCCAAGACGCTCAAGGGCGAGAGCGACGAGCCGTTCGACTACGCCTGCTTCAAAGAGACCGCGATCATGGACGGCAACCTGGCGCCGCGTCACGCGGACGGCAGCCCGGCCACCTACTACGCCTGGCACTTCGACGCCCAGCTCGTCGCGGGCTTCCTGCGCAGGTTCGCGACGGAGAAGCAGGGCGCCGAGCACGTCGAGGACGAGATGACCGAGGTGCTGCGCGACGAGCGCGGCTTCATCACGGCGCTGCGCACCGCGGGCGGACGGCTGCTGGAGGGCGACCTGTTCATCGACTGCTCGGGCTTCCGCGGGCTGCTGATCAACCAGACGATGGAGGAGCCGTTCATCGACATGAGCGATCACCTCCTGTGCGACAGCGCCGTGGCCACCGCGATCCCGCACGACGACGCCGCCGACGGCGTCGAGCCCTACACCTCCTCGATCGCGATGTCGTCGGGATGGACGTGGAAGATCCCGATGCTGACCCGCTTCGGCACCGGCTACGTGTACTCCAGCAAGTTCGCCACACGGGACGAGGCGACCGAGGAGTTCTGCGGGCTGTGGGGCCTCGACCCCGAGAACACCAAGCTGAACCACATCCGCTTCCGGGTGGGCCGCAACCGGCGCGCGTGGGTGCGCAACTGCGTGAGCATCGGGCTGGCCTCCTGCTTCCTGGAGCCGCTGGAGTCCACCGGGATCTACTTCATCTACGCGGCCATCCACCAGCTCGCCAAGCACTTCCCCGACCGCACGTTCGACCCGGTGCTGAGCGACTGCTTCAATCGCGAGATCGAGGAGATGTTCGACGACACCAGGGACTTCATCCAGGCGCACTTCTCCCTCTCCCCGCGCACGGACACGCCGTTCTGGCGGGCGAACAAGGAACTGGAGCTGGCCGAGGGCATCAAGCGGAAGATCGCCATGTTCAAGGCGGGACTGCCGATCAACCTGCCGATCACCGACGAGCGGGGCTACTACGGCAACTTCGAGGCCGAGTTCCGCAACTTCTGGACCAACGGCAGCTACTACTGCATCTTCGCCGGCCTGGGACTGCGGCCCGGGAAGCCGCTGCCCGCGCTGACGTACAAGCCTGAAGCGGAGGAAGCGGCCGACGCGCTGTTCGCCGACGTCAAGCGCCACCAGGAAGAGCTCGCCGCCACCCTGCCCACCAACTACGAGTTCCTGCGGCGGATGCACGGAGAGCGCCGATGAACGGCCACGAGCTGAGAGTCTTCGAAGAGCCCGTGGCGTCGACGGCCGAACATCGCGCGCTGATGAGCAGGTTCCCCACCGGGGTCGCCGTGATCACCGCGCTGGACGCGGCCGGAGTTCCGCAGGGCATGACGTGCTCGTCGGTGACCAGCGTCACGCTGCACCCGCCGACGATCCTGGTGTGCCTGCGCATCGGCAGCGCCACGCAGTGCGCCGTGCGCCAGAGCGGCGCCTTCGCCGTGAACCTGCTGCACGGGGAGGCGCGCGCCACGGCGGAGCTGTTCTCCGGGCCCGCCCCCGACCGGTTCGGCGCGGTGCGCTGGATCAGATCGGAGTCCGGGCTGCCCTGGCTGGCCGATGACGCCTTCGCGATGGCCGAGTGCCAGGTGAGCAGAGTGCTCAGGCACGGCGATCACGAGGTGATCTTCGGACGGCTGGTGGGCGTGGTCATGCGACCCGGAACGCCGCTGCTGCACGGCATGCGGTCGTACTCGGTCTGGCGGCCGTCGTTCCTGGCCGGCCCCGCGGACGTGGAGGAGATGAGCGCATGACGGTCAACGTCGATCTGGCGCGGATATTCGATGCCATGGACAGGTGGGCGGCCGTCCAGCCGTCCGGCACCGCGGTCCACGCGCCCGACGGGAGCCTCACCTTCGCGCAGCTCGCCGAGCACACACACGCGATCGCGGGCACGCTGGCCGCCCGCGGTGTGGGGCCGGGCAGCCAGGTGGGGCTGTGCTTCGGCCGCGGCCGGCTGTCGCTGCCCGCGCTGCTGGCGACCTGGTGGACGGGGGCGACGGCCGTACCACTGGACGAACGGCATCCCACGGACCGGCTCAGTTTCGTCCTGCGCGACTCAGGCGCGCAGGTGGTGCTGGGCGACCGCGTCCCCGCGGGCGTCATCCCGCAGCGGTGCGAGGTGCTGACCTCCAGCGCCGTGACCGCGGCGCATCCGGCCCCGCGCCGGGTCGGCCCGCATCCCTGCGGCATCGCCTACGTCATCTACACCTCGGGCACGACGGGCTGGCCGAAAGGGGTCGAGGTGCCCTACCGGGGCCTGGCCGCCTTCGTGGCCGCGCTGGCCGCGCTCGACCTGCCCGTGGGCGGGACGGGCGTCAACGCGGTGTCCCCGGCCTTCGACGGCTGGTTGTGGTGCGCGCTGCTGTATCTCCTCAACGGCCAGTGCATGACGATCGCCGGTGACGACCCCGCGGAGACGGTCGCCACCGCGCGGCCCGACGTGGTGTGCATGACGCCGTCCCTCCTGCTGGCCTGCGCGGGGGAGGTGAGCGCGGCTGAGGTGGTGGTGGCGGCGGGTGAGTCGCTTCCCGCCCCGCTGGCCGCCCGCTTCACCGGCAGGCTGCTTAACGTCTACGGCCCGACGGAGGCGACCATCGCGGCCACCTGCGCCGACACGGCCAGGGGCGACGACGTGACGACGATCGGACGGCCGCTTCGCGGCTACACCGTGCACCTCCTGGACGCCGATCTGCGCCCTGTCGCGCCCGGCGTCCCGGGGGAGCTGTTCATCGGCGGGCCCGCCGTCGCTGCGGGCTACCGCCATCGTCCGGACCTGACCGCCGAGCGGTTCCTCCCCGACCCGTTCACCGCCGACGGCGCCCGGCTCTACCGCACGGGCGACCTCGCGCTGCTGCGGCCCGACGGCCTGCTGGAGTACCGCGGTCGCTGCGACGAGCAGGTGAAGATCCGTGGTTTCCGCGTGGAGCTGACGGAGGTGGAGCGGGTCGCGGTGGAGACCGACGGCGTGCGCGGGGCGGCCGCCTACGTGCTGCCCGGCCGCGACGCGCTCGGGCTCGCGTTGGTGGTGTCCGCCGAGGAGTGCCTGGAATCGGTGCGTACGGCCTGCGCCGGCCGCCTGCCCGCGGCCGTGGTCCCCGCGCGGGTGACGGCGATCGAGGCGCTTCCCACCACCCCTGCGGGCAAGGTGGACCGCGCGGCCCTCGCCCTGATGACCGCCGCCACGTCGGCGCACGGGAGAGCACCGGTCACGCCGAGCGAGAGGGTCGTGGTCGAGGCGTGGGACGCCCTGCTGCCGCAGCCGGTGCACGACGTCGACGCCGACTTCTTCGACCTCGGCGGCCATTCGCTGCTGGCCGCGCGCGCGGTGGCGGCGCTTCGCAAGGCGACCGGGGTACGGCTGACGATCAGGCAGTTGCTGGCCCATCCGACGGCGGCCGGTGTGGCCGCCGAACTGGACCGGTTGGGCGCGGCCCCGGCGGAGGAGGTGTCGTGAGCGGATCCTGGCTGGTGCCCTTCCACCCGGGAGCGCCGCGGCCGGTGACCCTGCTGTGCCTGGCCCCCGCGGGGGCCGGTTGCGGGCAGTACCGCTCCTGGCAGGCCATGGCCGGCCAGGAGGTCTCCGTCGTCGGCGTCCAGCTTCCCGGCCGGGAGACCCGCTGGGGGGAGTCGCCGGCGACCGGCATGACCCAGGCGGTCACCGCGGTGCTCGAGGAACTGAAGGCGACGCTGCCGCCGGACGGCTCGCTGGTCGTGTTCGGCCAGAGTTTCGGCGGCCTGCTCGGCTACGAGATCACCCGCAGGCTGGGTGAGGAGTACGACCGATGGCCCCGCGCTCTGGTCGTGGCCGGCTGCCGCCCGCCCCACATGTGGGTGGGCGCCGGCCGCGGCCTGGCCGACCAGGACGCCGAGCTGGCCAAGCTGCTCGACGTGCGCGCCCTGGACGAGGACGACCTCGACGAGGACAGCCGTGAGCTGATGCTCGACGTCCTGCGGCAGGACGCGCGGTTGTCGCTCACCTACGACCATCACGCCGCGGCCCTCCCCTCCACGCTGGAGGCGTGGGGCGGCGAGACCGACGCCACCGTCACCTCCGCGCACCTCGACGGCTGGCGCGGCTACGCCGCTGGCGCCTTCCGCAGGCGGATGTTCCCCGGCGGACACTACTTCTGCCTCGACCGGACGGACGAGGTCGTCGCCGGGCTGAGGCGGCACTGGAGCCGACCATGAAGGTGAATCTCAAGGATCCCGACCTGTTCAGCCGGGGCACGTTCTGGCCCGTGCTGGCCTGGCTGCGGGAGAACGATCCGGTGCACTGGCACGAGGAGGACGACGGGCCGGGGTTCTGGGCGGTCACCCGATACCACGACGTCGTGGGCGTCTACACCGACCAGCGGTCCTACAGCTCCCGCTACGGGATGCGCCTGGACAGCGACCCCGGCGCGGTCGCCGCCGTCGCGCAGCGCATGCTCATCGTCTCCGATCCGCCCGATCACACCCAGCTGAAGAGCGTGCTGGCCAAGGAGTTCGGCCATGCCGAGGTGCCGCGCCTGCACGCGCTGGTCGAACGGGTCGTGGGGGAGGTGGTGGGCGAGGCGGTGGCCCGGGGCGAGATGGACTTCCTGGAGGTGACCAAGCAGATCCCGAACAACGTGGTGTGCGCGCTGATGGGCATTCCGCGCAGCGAATGGGACTGGGTGGGCACGGTGACCACCGAGGCCTTCGAGGGGGACGACGAGGAGACGCGCGCGGGCGCGCACGGCGAGATCTTCCTGTACTTCACCGAACTCCTCGCCGAGCGCAGGAAGAATCCCGGCCCCGACTTCGTCAGCCGGATCGCCGCCGAGCGCAGGAGCACCGGCCAGGGCGAGCGGCGGCCGCTCACCGATGAGGAGATCGTCTTCAACTGCAACGGTGTGCTGGCGGGCGCCAACGAGACCACCCGCTACTCGGCCGCCGGCGGCGTGCTGGCGCTCATCGAACGTCCCGATCAGTGGCGGCTCCTGCGTACGGCGGGGCCGTCCGGGGTGCCGGACGCCGTCGAGGAGGTCCTGCGGTGGACGGTGCCCGGCGTGCACGCGCTGCGTACCGCGGTCAAGCCCACCAAGATCGGCAACGCGCGCATCGCCGTGGGGGACCGGGTGACCCTCTGGAACGTCTCGGCCAACAGGGACGAGGCGGTGTTCGAGCACGCCGGGGAGTTCCGCGTCGACCGCTCACCCAACCGGCACATCACCTTCGGCGCGGGCAGGCACCTGTGCCTGGGCGCGCGGCTGGCCCGCCTGGAGCTGAAGGTCTTCTTCGAGGAGCTGATCAGCAGGGTCGGCCGGATCGAGGCGGCCGGTGAGCCGGTGTTCAACGCCTCCAACTTCACCTGGGGCCTGCGCAGCCTGCCCGTCCGCCTGTTGCCGTAAGCGCCTGGGGAGGGTCACCCTCCCCAGGCGCTCACGCGTGCGTGCGGAAAGAGGCCCCGCCATGTCTCCGGAGAGCTCATGGCGGGGCGAATCCTGATGATCATGACAGGGGGCGTTCGCCGCCTGACAGCACGAGCACCTCGCCCGCCGCGACGGGGGCGGCGGCATCGGATACGGCGGGCGTCAGCACGATCATCCCGTCACCGGCCGGAAGGGCCACGTTGCTCGCGCGCCGCTCGGGCAGGAGCAGCAGATCGGCCATCTGGTCCAGCACCATGGTCATCCAGTCGTGCAGGTTGTGCCGGGACTCTCCGGCGGCCTGCTGCCAGCGTTGCTCCCTGCTCTGGTCGATGTGCAGCGTGACCGAGGTCTCGGCCGGACGCACGCGGGCGCCCACGCTCCGGTTGCGCAGCTGGCGCCGGAGCTGGTTGCGCGACCAGCGGTTCTGCTCGGCCAGGTTCAGCCACTCGTCCTGCTCCTCGGGAGGAAGCGAGGCCAGCTCCGCGTGATGCTGGAAGCTGAGCCTGTCCCTGCGGCGGTTCATCGGGAAGCGGCGGGCCACCCAGGCGTAGTTGCGCAGCGTCTGGCAGTTCAGCGACGTGCCGGCGACGGCCCGCTGGTACCGGTCGGGGTAGACCCGCTCGCCGTAGTTGATCCAGTCGCCGAGCCACCAGGTCGACGAGTCGGTGATGAGCGCGATCTGCTTGCCCAGCCGTTCCCAGGAGGAGAACGGCATCGTCTGCGGAAGGACCAGGCCGACGCGCTTGGTGAGGGCGGTGCCGTCCACGCCGAGCCTGCTCGGGGCCGCCTCCGGTTTGCGGCCCGATACCTCGCCGCCTCTGGGTCGCTGGGCGCGCGTCGTCTCCATCATGGTCCGTTCCTGTGCGAGAGGGGCAACGGCTCCCAGGGGCCGTAGGCGACGGTGATGGCGCGTGCGACGACCTGAGCCGCGGACTCGCCCATGGCGGCCATCTCACGGTGCGCGCACTCGGCCGCCTCCCTGTCCATGCCGAAGTCCTCGATGGTGGTGTGCTGCTGATCGGTGAACATCACGGCGTATTCAAGGTAGCTGCCGATCACTTTGTGGGCTGGATCCAGAATTTGTGTCATGGCCTTCCTAAGCTTGTGTTCACATGGTTATCGACGGCGCCGGGAACGGGCGCTGCCTATTCGTTTGAATGAGTGCGCGGAGGCTGCGGAGTCAGGTGGCCACGGCAGCCTCCGCGGGCGCCGAACGGCCTGATCACTAGTAGGGGAGCAGCCTGCCGCTGGGGGTGCGCAGGTCGAGTTGCCGGCCCGCACGGGCCCGGGGCGGTCTCCGCATCTGAGATCTGATCATCGCCTTCCTTCCATTTCTGGTGATTCTTCGCTCAGAGTAGGTTTTTGGGGACGGCGGATCGACGCAATGGATCACGCGTGCACAGTGAAATATTCACATCGCACGAATGATGCGTTAACTAGGAATGCCGGCGCTCATGACTAATGATCTGGCTGTTCGGATTAGCTCCTCGACCAAGGAGAAAGTCATGATCGCTGCTGTTGTCCCGGCCGCCGACGTGCGGGCGGACTCCCACCTCGCGGTGCTCGCCACCCCGGACGTGCCCGCGCTCTGGGCGGCGGACCTCATCATCGACGACCTGGTCAACTCGGCGCGGCCGGCATGGCCCACCTTCACTGAGTGAGGCGGCCATGGTGGACAAGGCAGACCAGATGCTCCTCGGCTTCAAACGGCACCTGCGGGTGGACGTGGTCGCGGGTGAGGCGGTGTACGTGTCGTCGGCGAGGGGCACGACCGCGCTGGAAGGAGCCTTGGTCCACAGGCTGGCGCCCATGCTCGACGGCACCCGCACTGTGGCCGAGATCCGCCACGCGATGGCGCCCTGGGCCTCCGCGCCCAGGCTCGGCCACATGCTGGCCCAGCTCACCCGGGCGAATCTCGTGGGCTTCCAGAGCGCCTCGACGACAGAGGCGGACGCCTACTGGGACCTCGCCGGCCTCGACCAGGCGGGACTCAAGTCCGCCTCCACACCGGTCGCGGTGATCACGCTCGGTGACCGGCCGCAGGCCGCCGCCGAGGCGTGCCGGGCCGCCGGCCTGACCGTGGCGCGGGAAGAGGACGCCGGCATGTTCCTGGTGTTGTGCGCCGACTATCTCGACCCGAGACTGGCCGAGGTCAACGCCCGGCGGCTGGCCGACGGCACGCCCTGGCTGCTGGCCGCCACCCGCGGCCCCGACATCTGGATCGGCCCGGCCTTCGAGCCGGGGACGGGCCCGTGCTGGGAGTGCCTGGCCGGGCGGCTGCGCATGCACCGCTGTGCGGGCACGCACCGCCCGCCCGAGGCGTCCCTGGCCCCGACCCGCGCCCTCGGCCTGCACCTGGCGGTGCACGAGCTGACCAAGTGGCTGGCCGGCGCGTCCACGGGTCTGCGCGACGGGATGTGGACGCTGGACACCCTGGACCTGGGCTTGACGCGCCATCCCCTCACGCGCCGCCCGCAGTGCGGCGCGTGCGGGACGAGCGACGCGAGCGCCGTGCCCGTGGCCGCCACGATCGGCCGGTCCGGGGGCAGCGCGCCCGGCAACAGCCATCGCGCGATGTCCCTGGAGGACATGTGGGACACCTATCACCACCTCGCCGACCCGGTGACGGGGGTCACCGACCCCATCCGGCGCGACCCGCGCTGCCCGCGGTTCGTTCACAGCTACCTGTCGGGCAGGAACCTCGCGCTCGCCGGCGACGGGCGCGGCGGGCTGCGCCAGTGGAGCGGCGGCAAAGGCCGCACCGATCTGGAGGCACAGGTCAGCGCCCTCGGTGAGGCGGTGGAGCGATACTGCGGCACCCGGCTCGGCGACGAGCGCGTCATCCTCGGCACGTACGGCCGGCTGCGCGGCGACGCCATTCACCCCGACACCTGCCAGCTCTTCCACCCGAGCCAGTACGCCGACCGGGACCGCTGGAACGCGCGCGCCATGCCGTTCCAGCGCATCCCCGAGCCCTTCGACGAACGCGCGGTCATCGAGTGGACCCCGGTCCACTCGATCATGACGGGGGCGCAGCGGCTGCTGCCCACCGACCTGCTGTACTTCAACGGCGGAACCGGTGCTCCCTCCCTCAGGGCGACCTCCAACGGGAACGCCGCGGGCGCGAGCCTGGAGGACGCGGTCGTCCAGGGCTTCCTCGAACTCGTCGAGCGCGACGCGGTGGCGCTGTGGTGGTACAACAGGACGCGGCAGGCGCCGATCGACCAGACCTCCTTGGACGACCCGTTCATCGCCGAGGTCTTCGACGGCTACGCCGAGATCAACCGCGCGGTGTGGCTCCTCGACCTCACCTCCGACCTGGAGATCCCCGTCGTGGCGGCGATCTCGCGCCGGACCGACAAACCCGCGCAGGACATCATGCTCGGCTTCGGCGCCCACTTCGACCTGCGCATCGCCGTACGGCGGGCGCTCACGGAACTCGGCCAGCTCCTGTCCGCGGTGATCGACGCCAAGCCAGACGGCAGCGGATACCCGCGCACCGACGAGCACATCCGGCGCTGGTGGCAGGAGGCGACCACGGCGAACCAGCCGTACCTCCTGCCCGACCCGGACCAGCCATCCACGCGCTTCCGCGGCGGCGGCGAGGCCGAGCGCGGTAACCTGAACGCCGGCCTGGACCGCATGCGCGCCGTCGCCGAGAGTCGCCACCTGGACGTCCTCGTCCTCGACCAGACGAGACCCGATGTCGGCATGCCGGTCGTCAAGGTGGTGGTGCCCGGCCTGCGGCACTTCTGGGCGCGCTTCGCCCCAGGCCGGCTGTACGACGTTCCCGTCAAGCTCGGGCGCCTGCCCCGTCCGACCGCTTACGCGGAGCTCAATCCCATCCCGCTGTTCCTCTGACCCAGGAGTTACCGACCATGGCTGCCGGATTCGGGGACGAGGCGACACCCTCGGAGCTCCACGTGTTGTGGTCACTTCGTGAGGACGTCCACCTCGAAGCCGGGTCCGAGGGCGGGGTCCTGCTGGTGCACAGCCGCTGGGGCGACATCGAGCTGGTCCAGCCGGGCGCGGCCGTGTTCGAGGCGCTGCAGCGGATGAGCCTGGGGCCGACGCACCTGGAGAACGTGATCAGCGGCGAAGCCGAGATGGCCGACCTCCTTCGCCTGCTGCAGCGCCTCGAACCCTTGGTGGTCCGCTCCCTGAGCGTGGACCGGGAGCAGCCCCTGGTGTCCGTGGTGCCGCTGACGCACCACTCGCGGTTCCACGTGACCCCGATCGCCGCCGACGTGCCGATCCGCCTGTCCAGGTTCGCCGTCATCAGCACCAACGGCAGGGACTACCGGCTCGAATCGCCGCTGGCCCTGCACCGGGTGATCCTGCACAGCGCGGATGCCATGGGCCTGCTCGGCCATCTGCGGCGGCCGACCAGGCCCAGCGCGATCCGGACGGCTTCGCCGTACTTCGATGCCTTCGTCGCCTATCTGGCGGCGGCGGGGATGGTCGTGCGCGCCGAGCGCGTCGAAGAGTTTCGCCCGGTGGAGTTCGCCGAGGACACCGACGACCTGCTGATCTCGTGGTCACCCGTCGACCTGCTGTTCCACAGTCGTTCCACGCTGGGCAGGCACGATCGCGACTTCGGCGCGACCTATCCGGGCGGAGACCGGCCCGGCGTCGAGCCCGTGGTCGTCTCGCGCGGCGACAACGGCCTCGTCGGTCTGTACCGGCCCACGTGGGAGGCACTGGTGGCGGCCGACCCGCCGCTCAGCGCGGCGGTCGAGGCGGTGGATGAGGCGCACCTGAGCTCCGGCCCGATCACGGCGCGCGAGCTCGGCGAACTGCTCTACCGGGTGGCCAGGGTGCGTTCGCTGAGCGGTTCCCCATTCTCGCCCGAAGAGACCAGCGACCGTCCGTATCTGAGCATTGGCTCCGGCTATGAGCTGGAGCTTTACGTCGCCGTGCGCGACTGCACCGGAATTGACGAGGGCATATATCACTACGATCCGCTGAACCACGGACTCAGGGCACTGGCGGGCGAAATACACTGGGTCGACGCCGCCCTGGAGAATGCGCGGCTGGCGGCCGGAATGCGTCATCAGCCGCCTGTTCTCGTCATTATCACCGCGCGTTTCCGCCGTGTGTCCTGGAAGTACAGCGGTCTCAGTTACGCCTCGGTCCTGAAGAACGTCGGCATGCTCAGCCAGACGTTGTCGCTGGTGGCGGCGGGGCTGGGGCTGGGGACGCATCCCCTGGAAAGCCTGGACATCGAGTTGTGGGCGGAAGCATTGGGCGCCGACTGGCGGGCCGAATCCAGTGTCGGGGGTCTTGTGCTCGGGAGAAAACTGCCGGCGAAAGACAGCACGGCAATCGGTTGGCATCAAGTGAATGACGCGCACTGGGCAGATCTGGCACGCCGATTGGTACGCCCCGATGAGGGACCTTGAACGGCATATGGTGACAATATAGACTCGCCTGGCTAAACCCCGCGTACATGTCAGGAATGCGGCCGGGTCGCGGAGAGGGCATGGCGATGGGCGCGCTGGTGCACGACCGGGAGAGTGTGCGGCTCGAACCTGTGGAGCCGCGGGCGCGCCGCACGGCACGGGTCGTCACCGCCGTCGTCGCCGTCGGCTACGCCACCAGCTCGCTGGTCACCGTCGTGCTCGCCGGACTGCGCGGCACGGGCCTGTTCGCCTTCCTGGGCTGCCTGGGCGTCGTCGTCACACTGCAACTGGCCCATTCCAGCCCCGGCGCGCTCGCCTGGCCGCGGCGGGTTCGCTCCGTGACGCTCCTGGCGCAGGTGCTCGCCACCTTCGCCCCGGCCGCGTGGGTGGGGCCGCAGTTCGGCGCCGCCGCGGGCTTCGTCGCCGGCTCGATGCTGCTGGTGATCCGGAGCCGTGTGAGGTGGGCCCTCTATGCCGCGGTGGCGGCAGGCGTGTTCGCCGCGGCGCTCCTGCAACACCAGGGATGGCAGGCGCTCAACCTCGCCTACGCCGTGCACTTCACGCTCCTGACCGGCCTGATGCTGTACGCGGTCGGCTCACTGTCGGGCATCGTCGCCGAAGTGAGCGCCTCCCGCGGCGACCTGGTGCGGATGGCGGTCGTCCAGGAACGCCTGCGGGTCGCCCGTGACCTGCACGACCTCGTGGGCCACGACCTCTCCGCCATCACCCTGCGCTATGAGCTGGCCTACCGCCTGCTGCCCGCCGCCCGCGCGCGGGCCGCGACCGAACTGCGCGACGTCCTGGAGGTCGTACGGCGGGCCACGGCCGGAGTGCAGGGTGTCGCCGGGGGCAGCGGCCGGATCTCCCTGGCCACGGAGAAGAGCGCGGCGCTCGCCACGCTGTCGAGCGCCCAGATCGAGGCGAGGATCCGCATCCCCGACATCACGCTCGCCGGACGCCTGGACGAGGTCATGGCGGTCGTCCTGCGCGAGGGCATCACCAACGTGCTGCACCACAGCAAGGCGCAGCAGTGCCGGGTCGAGCTGGTGACCGAAGGCGACACGGTCCGCCTGCGGATGTCCAACGACGGAGTGGACACCGTGCCCGAGGACCTGGCCGACCGCGGCTGCGGACTCGGCAATCTGGCCGTCCGCCTGGCGGAGGTCGGCGGGCGCCTGACCACCAGAAGCGAAGGCGAGTGGTTCCACCTGACGGTCGAGGCCCCGGCGCGACGGCAGGCCGCGGCCGCCGACCGCCACCCGCCGGACACCTCCCCGCGAGAGCGCTGGCCGCGCGGAGCCGGTCCCGCGGAGCGGTGGGGGCCGAAGACGACCTCGGCCATCGTTCTCCTGGTGCTGTCCGGCTACGCGCTCACCATCCTGCTCAACATCGTCTGGACGGAGCCGAGTGTGGCCGGCGCGCTGGGCGCCGCCGCGTGCGTGGTGACGATGCTGGCCATGCAGCTGCTGCTCACCTTCGGATTCCTGCGCACGCCCTGGGCGCGCAGGGCGGCGATGGCCGGGCAGGCCGCGGTCACCTTCCTGCCGCTGCTCTGGCTGAACGCCCCCTGGGGCAGCATGGCCGGGTTCGTCGCGGGAGCCGTACTCCTGGAGCTGAGAGGGGTGCTGCGGTGGGTGCTGTACTCCGCTCTGGGGGGTGTTGTCCTGACGCTGGCGGTGCTGACCGCGAGCAGCGTCAGCATGATCGCCTGGCTGACCATCTCCACCCTGCTCACCGGCCTCATCGTGTACGGCGTGAGCTGGCTGATGACCTTGGTGAGGGAGGCGCACTCGGCGCGGACCGAGTTGACGGACGAGGCCGTCGAACGCGAACGCCTGCGCATGGCACGCGAGCTCAATGAGGTGCTCGTGGACGGCTTGTCCCAGGTGGCGCTCAGGGGCGTGCTGGCCTGCCGCCTCCTGGACGTGGCCCCGGAGCGGGCGCCGTCGGAGCTGGAGGGGATCCTGGAACTGCTCAGGCGGATGCTCGCCGACGTGCGCAACGTGGCCAGCGACTATCGCAACCTCTCCTTCGGCGGCGAACTCGACTCCTCCCGGGCCATCCTGGCCGCCGCCGGGATCGAGGTCACGATCGACCTCCACGGCCGGGTCCGCGATCAGAAGGCCGACGCCGTGCTGGCGACCATGTTGCGTGAAGCCGTCACCAACATCCTGCGGCACAGCACCGCTCGCCACTGCGTCATCACCAGCGAGCAAGGCTCGCTCACCATCAGGAACGACGGGGTGGATCCGTCATCGGGGCAGCCTGTGGTGCAGGATCAGCGTGGGCTGGGCGACGTGGCGCGGCGCCTGGACGGCGTCGGCGGGCGGTTGACGGCCGGTGTCGCGGACGGATGGTTCCACGTGACCGCCTTCCTGTGAATGTCTTGCCGTATACGCTGATGCTTATACGCTCCATGAAATGGAATGGGCGAGGGGGCGTGGATGCTGCACTTAAAGGTGCTGATCGCCGAGGATGTGCACATGGTGCGGGGCGCACTGGCCGCCCTTCTTTCCCTGGAGCCCGACCTCACCGTGGTCGCCGAGGTCGACAGCGGCGACATGATCGTGCCCGTGGCGCTCGAAACAGGTCCCGATGTGGCGGTCATCGACATCGACATGCCGAAGATGGACGGCCTGACCGCCGCGCAGATCCTCCACGAAAAGCTGCCCAGCTGCCGCACGCTCATCGTCACCGGAATGGGCAGGCCGGGCACGCTCAGGCGGGCGCTCGCGGTGTCGGTGTCCGGCTTCCTCCTGAAGGAGGCTCCCGCCGACCAGCTCGCCGCCGCCGTGCGCGGGGTGGCGGCCGGGCGGCGTATCGTCGATCCCCAGCTCGCGCTGTCGGCCTGGGACATCGGAGAGAACCCGCTCTCGGCGCGTGAGATCGAGATCCTGCACCTGGCGGCCAAAGGCGTGGAACCCGAGGAGATAGCCGCCACGCTCCACCTGTCGGTGGGGACGGTCCGCAACTACCTCACGAAGATCCTGACAAAGCTGAACGCCCGCAACCGCGTCCACGCCATCCGGATCGCCTCCGACGCGGGCTGGATCTCCTGACGCTCACCCGCGATACGGCAGCGACGACGACCGCCGATCGCGCCATCCTCCTCATCGCCGGGCCCTGCCTCTGGTGGTGCGTCCCCATGGCTTGACGATGGAGAGCACCGTGGCGAGGAAGAGGACGGCCAGCATCACGACCGACCCGTTGACCAGGCCCGGCCCCAGGGAGCCGAGGTCGGCCCGCGGATCGGCCAGGGTGGCCGCGAGCGCGTCCTTCACCCCCTGCGCGGTGTACACGTAGCCGAAGACCATGGCGAAGACGGTGAGCACCAGCTTGGTGATCACCCACCAGTGACGCAGGACGCGCCACTTCGTGTACAGCGCCAGCACCAGACCGGTGATCAGCGCGGCCAGACTGCCCGGAATCATGATCGCCGTGTCGCTGACGTGCATCAGCTCGTAAGCCGCGGGCCGCAGCGGCCTTCCCTCGCTGGTCAGCGCCACGGCTCCCATGACAAGCATGGCGTAACTGCCGCCCAGCCAGCCCACCGAGGTGCTCACGTGCAGCACCAGCCACACCTTGCGTGCGGTGGGTTTCATCGGCCAGGTGATGGATCGCCTGGGTGCGGTATGGACTGCCCTCACGTCATGCCCTCCTGCGCGGTCGACGACGATGCCTCCAGCACACAGGTGACCGGCGGCCGGGCGAATCACGGCGGGGCCCACACTCCTTGGTATAGGTGGCTGTCATGGCACGGGCACCCAGACGTCCTAAGCTGCGGCGGTGTGGAGAGCACGCACCCGCGAGAGGCGCTGAGATCTCGTCCGCAGAGACTCCTGACCTCCTCCGCCCCCTGGCGCGCCTGGGCCTACGCGGCGACCGGGGCGCTCCTCGGCGGCTGCGCGATGGCGGTGATGCTGGCACTCGTCCTGGTGGGCGCGACGCTGGCGCCCGTGCTCCTGGGATTGGTCCCGCTCACGGCGGCGGGGCTGGCCGGGATCCCGGTCGGCGCCGTCGAACGCCGGCGGCTGCGGCTGCTGGGCCTGCCGGCGCACCCCAGCCCTCACCGGACGCTGCGCGGCACGGGGGCCGCGGCCTGGATGCGCACCAGACTCCGCGAGAACGCGTCCTGGCGCGAACTCGCCTACACCATGGCGCTGATCACCGGGCTGTGGCCGCTCGACTACGTGGTCGCGGCCGTCCCTCTCGCCTGCCTGGTCTGCCTCGCCGCACCCGTCGTCTACCTGGTGTCCGGGCCGGTGGACGTCCTCGGCACCCATCTGGCCACGCTGGGGGACTCGCTCCTGACGGCTGGATTCGCCGCGCTCGGGCTGGTCGCCGCGGCCTATCTGGCCGTCGCGGTCGCGAGCATCCGCGTCGTGTTGGTCCGGGTACTGCTCGCGCCGCCACCGTCCGAGGTCCCCGGCATGGAGACGGTCGGCTCCAGCGGCCGGTTGCTGGACGCGTTCGACGCCGAACGACGGCGTATCGAGCGCGACCTGCACGACGGCACCCAGCAGCGGCTGGTCGCGCTCGGCGTGATGCTGGACCTGGCGCGGATGGGTGTGGAAGAGCCGGAGCTGCGCGGTCTGTTGTCCCGAGCCCATCGGGAGACCCTCACGACGCTCGAAGAACTGCGCGAGCTCGTCCGCGGCATCCATCCGCGGGTGCTGACCGAGCGCGGCCTGCCCGAAGCCGTCGCCGAGCTGGCCGGCGCCCACCCCATGGCGATCCGGGTGAAGGTCGAGGTGGCGGGCAGGCTCGCGCCCGGCGTGGAGAGCACCGCCTACTTCGTGGTGAGCGAGGCTCTGGCGAACGTCGCCAAGCACGCCCGAGCCGGTGACTGCTGGGTCAGCGGGCGGATCATCCGCGACGTCCTGATACTCGAAGTGGGCGACAGCGGGCGGGGCGGCCTGACCCCACGGGAGGACGGAGGCGTTCAGGGCATGGCCGACCGGGTGGCCGCGGTGGGCGGCCAGGTGAGGTTCGACAGCCCCGAAGGCGGGCCGACCGTGCTGCGCGCCGAGATCCCCTGCCTGCCACAGGAGACAACGGCATGAGAGTCGTGCTCGCGGAGGACTCCGGCCTGCTCAGGGAGAGCCTGGTCAACCTCCTCACGCACTTCGGCCACCGGGTGGTGGCCGCGGTGGCCACGGCCGGCGACCTGCGCACCGCGGCCGCCGAAGCCCGGCCCGACATCGTCGTCACCGACGTGCGCATGCCGCCCGACCACACCGACGACGGCCTGCGGGCCGCGATCGAGCTGCGCCGAGGCCGCCCCTCGTTGCCCGTGCTGGTCCTCAGCCAGTACGTCGACGCCGCCTCGCTCACCGAGCTGCTGCGCAGCGGCGGCGCCGGCACCGGCTACCTGCTCAAAGACCGGGTGGTCGACGGAGCCCAGTTCGTGGCGACCATGTGCGAGGTCGGCGGGGGCGCGACGGTGATCGACCCGGAGGTGGTGCGGCGCCTGCTCACGCACCGGGACGACCCCTTGCTGCGGCTCAGCGCCCGTGAGCTCGACGTGCTGGCGCTGATGGCCGAGGGCCGGTCCAACGCCGCCATCGGCAGGGAACTGGTCATCTCCGGCGTGACCGTCTCCAAGCACATCGGCAGCATCTTCACCAAGCTGGACCTGATCGACGACCAGGTCGGCCACCGAAGAGTCCTGGCGGTTCTCAGCTACCTGCGCGGCTGACCGCCACGCTGCTCGATCGTGCTGCCGGATCCGCGCCGCCGGGCGATGAGCGCCACCGCGGTGACGTAGGCGGCGACGAAGATCGCTCCGGACACGCTTCTGAAGACGTCGCCCTGCACCTGCCCGACCAACAGGACGATGATGGCCGCCTGTGCCGTTCCCGCACCGAGAACGAACACCGCCGCGGCGACCCGCGAGGGGGCCTGGACACGGGCCACCGCCCCAAGGCCCGCCACCACCGCCACCGAGGTGTAGAGCACCACGACCGGCCACGGCGCCTTGACGACCGCGACCAGCGTCTCGGTTCCCACGAACCAGAGGACGTAGAGCCCGGCGCCCGCCACGAACGGCCGCCAGGGCACACCGGGACGATCCACGCCCGACACGGCCCGGGGGAGCCAGGGCCGCCGGGGCAGCCGCACCGCGAGCAGATACGCCACCAGCGCGGCGCCGAGCACGACCGCCACGTGCAGCAGGAAAGTCCCGCCGTCCTGAACGCCGCGGTTCTCACCCCAGAACACGAAACGGGCGATCGCCAGCCCGCCGGTGACGATCGCCATAACCCAGGTCGCCCGCTTCGGCAGCCACGGCCGGTCCGCCTGCCGGGGGAACAGCAGGTGAACCAGAAGGACCGGGGTGACCAGCGAGAACAGGCCATGCCAGGGCAGGATGTACAGCATCCAGGGGATCCGCAGCCCCGCCACGAGTCCCAAGTTTCCGTACGCTTCGTTCGCCGGGTCGAGCGGGTGGAAGAGCGTCTCCGAGATGAGGCCCTCGTTGTAGAGGCCGTAGATCATTCCCAGGCACCACAGGCCCAGGAGGCCCAAGCTTCCGCGTGTCGCCACCTCGCGGAGTATCAGGATCGGCAGGCCGTACACGAAGATCGTGAAGGGGAGGAGCACGCCCGGCCGGAAGAAGTCGGTGGCCGGCATGGAGCCGCTGAAGACCTCCGCCAGCAGCGGTGAGAGCGCCATCAGCAGCAAGATCGGCCGCCAGCTCTGACGTAACGCGTTCATCGTGAGGGTTTCCTTTCCTCGACGTCCGTCGCGCACGACCACTGGCGCACGCTCCTTTGCAAGTCATCTTTGCAAAGAGTCTTTGTATCTCATAGTCTGGTCTCATGCCAGATCCGCCGGGTCCCCAAGAGATCGCCGATGTCGAGGCGCTGAAGCTGCTGGCTCACCCCATGAGGCAGCGGATCGAGCGGCAGCTGCGGCAGGGCCCGGCCAACTCCACGACGCTCGCCCGCGCCCTGGGGGAAAGCAGCGGGCTGACCAGCTATCACCTCCGGCAGATGGCCAAGCACGGCTTCATCGAAGAGGTCCCCGAGCTGTCGCGGGGACGGGAGCGATGGTGGCGTCACGTGCCGGCGGATCGCCGGATTCCGCCCTACAGCAGGCAGAGCCCGGAGATGCGGGAGGCGGTCGAGGAGATGAATCGCCTCGACTTCGCCGACGAACTGGAGCAGTTCACCCGCTTCCAGCTCCAGCGCGCACAGATGGGGGAGTGGGCCGACGCCCTGGCCTGGTCCCGCTCGACGATCAAGCTCACGGCCGATGAGCTCACTGAATTCCTCGAGGAGTACGTGAAACTGCTCTACCGCTTCAAACGGCCGGAGGAGGAGACTCCACCCGGCGCGCGTGTCGTGCTCGCGCGGCTGCTGGCCTTCCCCGCACCCGCCGACGACGAGTGAAACCGGGCCGCCGAGTGCCAGCTCGGCGGCCCAGGAACGGAATCCGCGTCACCACGCCCGCGAAGGGCGTGTCTCACCGTGCGCGAAAACCTCAGAGAAAGGAGACCAGCTCATGCTGCTCCGACGCAAGTTGCCCGCCCTTTTACTGCTGCTCCCGGTCGCTGTTCTGCCGGCCGGCTCCGTCCGGGCCGAGACCCAGGCCGTGCGCAGCGGCGACGTCACCTTCATGGGCGCCGGCGGCGTGACCCTGCACGGGACGATCATCGGCCCACAGGCGGCGAAGAGGCGCAGCCCGGCCATCGTCATGGTGCACGGCGCCGGACCGGTCACCCGGGAGGAGTACCGGGACGAGGCCGAGGCGTACGCCAGACGAGGCGTCGTGACCCTGATCTACGACAAGCGCACCGACGGCTACTCCACCGTGCGGCGGGACTACGCGATGCTCGCCACCGACGCGCTCGCCGCGGTGCGGGCCCTGCGCGCCCGCCCCGAGGTCGACCCGGACAGGGTCGGCGTCTGGGGGCTGTCGGAGGGCGGCTGGGTGGCGCCCCTGGCGGCGGCGCGTTCGGCGGACGTCGCCTTCCTGATCGTCGCGGGCGCGGTCGGCACCACGCCCGCGAGACAACAGGCGTGGGCGTACGGCGAGCGGCTCAGGCATGCCGGGATCCGCGGGTCACTCGTCCCGGCGTTGCAACGACGTCTGATCCGTTACGCCGTCGCCGGCGGGCTGTTCGGCGAGGCCGCCCACGATCCCGTACGAGGCTGGGAGCACGTTCGCCAGCCGGTCCTGGCGGTGTGGGGAACCCTGGACAGGGAAGCGGTGCCCGCGGAGAGCGCGAAGATCATTGCCGGGGCGCTGGCCAGGGGCGGCAACGAGCACTACACCATCCGCTTCATCGCCGGAGCCCGGCACAACCTCAACGGCACCCGGGACGACGGCTTCGACCGGCCCGACCTGCTGCCCCCGACGTACGCCACGCTGGAGGCCTCCTGGATCAAGAGCCTGGCCGGCGGGCCGCCGCCGATCCGGGTCGGCAGCCCGCCGCCCCAGGCGCAGGCGAGCCGCCCGGTCGACGGGCCGCTCGCGTGGTACGAGGCTCCCCAGTGGCAGCTGGTGGCGTTCGCGTTCTTCGTGACGGCCTGCCTGGGCTACCCCATCGGGGCACTGGTGCGCCGTGGACGCGGACGCCGCGGCGCACCCGTGGCCGCCCGGCCCGCCCGCGTGTTCGTCGTCGCGCTGCCGGTGGCACTGATCGGCTTCCTCGCCTACCTGGGTGTCCTGATCCTCACCGGCGCGACCGTGATCGGGCCCGTCGTCCTCGGCCGGTCCGTGCCCTGGCTGTTGCTCCAGCTCCTCTCCGTGACCGTGGTCGCCGCCGGGATCGCCACCGGGGCCGCCGCGTGGCGCTCGCGGCGTTCGCTGTCCGGTGGCGGCCGGATCCGGCTCGGCCTGCTGCTCGCGGCCGCCGCGGCGTACCTGCCGTGGGCGCTGTACTGGGGGCTCGTCGTTCCGTAGACCGTCGCCGCTGTGGCGGCTCGTCGTCCTGCCGGCCGCCACCCGGCGGGCCCGTGTTCTATGATCATGGACCCATGAGCCTGTCTGCCGCGATAGTCCCCTCGGAGCGGCTCCTGCTGCGCGGAGCATTGCAGGAGGCCGACCGTGAAGGATTCATCGAGCTCTCGACCGATCCCGAGGTTCAGGAATACCTCGGCGGCGCGCGGCCTCGGAGTGAGGCCGAGCAGCGCTTCGATGCGGCCCTCGCGGCTGACGCGACATCCAGTCACAGCAATTACGTCATCGCGGACAAAACGACGAACCGCTTCCTCGGAACCTTGATGCTCGCCCGCCGGTCGGCCGGTGGCCCCGGGCATGTCACCGAGGATGGCGGGGAGCTGGAACTGGGCTATGTGCTGCGGCGTAGCGCCTGGGGCACGGGGTTCGCGTTCGAGGCCGCGACGGCCGCGTTGCGCGCCGCGGCCGGCGAACTCCCCGACCAGCCGGTCTTGCTCGTGACCCAGACGGCGAACACCCGATCGCTCAACCTCGCCGCCCGCCTTGGCTTCCGCCCCACCAGCACGTTCGAGGAGTTCGGCGCCGAGCAGACTCTCTGCACTGCCGACCTGTCCATGTTCCGAATCTGATCCCGGCATCCGACACGGCGGCCCTCTCTGTGCCGCCTTGCATTCTCATTATCGATATTGATAATGTATTCCTGTGAACGCTTCGACTGAACGGTGGGCCGAGCTGGCGCTTCACCCGGTGCGCATCCGGATTCTGGCCGCCATCGCCGGCGCCCGCCGTACGGCCTCCGACCTGGCGGACCTGCTGCCCGACGTGCCGCAGGCCACGCTCTACCGGCAGATCTCCACCCTGGCCAAGGCCGGGCTGGTGGATGTGGTGGAGGAGCGGAAGGTCGGCGGTGCGACGGAACGCGTCTACGCGCTGCCCAAGGAAGGACTGACCCCGACCCCCGAGGCGTTGGCCGCCGCGTCACCGCAGGAGCACGCGCGTTACTTCACCGCGTTCGTCTCCACCCTGCTGTCGGAGTTCTCGCGCTACCTGTCCCAAGAGCACGTCGACCTGGTGGCCGACGGCGTCGGCTATCAGCAGCTGGTGCTGCATCTGGATGAGGAGGAGTTCGTGCGCTTCGCGCAGGGCTTCGCCGAACTGGTGCGACCCCTGCTGGCGAACGAGCCGGGAGGGGATCGGACACCCCGGATGCTGGCGACGATCCTTCTCCCCTTGACGAAAGGATGACACGCATGGCCACGGTCATGATCACTGACGGTTTGATCACCATCGAGTTCGGCCTGTGGGAGCGGGTGTTCGTCGGCCGCCCCCGGCACGTCATTCCCGTTCATGCGGTACGGCAGGCGGTGGTCACCCACCAGCCGCTGCGCATAGCCCGCGGCGCGAGAAAGGGCCTCGCGGTATCGGGTCACACCAAGATCGGCGTTTGGGGTCTGTTCGGCGGCCCCCGCCAGCTGGTGGCGGCCGGCCGTGACCAGCCCGCAGCCCACCTGATCCTGGATCGCGCGAGCTCCGGCGGCGAGTTCGACGAGGTCGTCGTGTCGGTGCCGGACGCCGACCGGCTCGTCGAGGCCATCCGGCGCGTGGCCGCGTGACGGACGTGGAGGTGCGTGACCTGACCGAAACCACATCCAGATGACCGTCTTTCGCTCCTCCTGGAACGGATGCCGGCCACCGATCAACCAGGCCGGAGGGCAGGCCTGATCCCGGATCAGCGCGGGTTCCCGCGGCCGGGGTCCGGCTCGGCCGGCCCCGCGGTGCCCTCCAGGTAGGCGAGTACGGCTCGCACGCGGCGGTGGCCGGAGTCGTCCGGCGCCAGGCCGAGCTTGGCGAAGATGTTGCCGATGTGCTTGTGGACGGCGTTGTCGCTGATGCGCATCCGCTCGGCCATCGTGGCGTTGTCGTGGCCCTGCGCCATGAGGGCGAGCGACTCCCGTTCCCGGGAGGTGAGGTTGTCCAGGGGGCCGCCGGCGCGGCGGGCGAGGAGCTGGGAGATCACCTCCGGATCCATGGCGGTGCCGCCGGCCGCGACGCGGCGCAGGGCGTCGACGAACTCGGCCACCCGGCCGATCCGGTCCTTCAGGAGGTAGCCGATGCCGCCCCGGCCGTCGGACAGGAGCTCGCCGGCGTACTCGCGCTCGACGTACTGCGACAGCACCAGGATCGGCAGCGCGCCGTGCTCGCGGCGGGCCCGCAGCGCGGCGTGGATTCCCTCGTCGCGGAACGACGGCGGCAGCCGTACGTCGACGATGGCGATGTCGGGGCGGTGTTCGGCGACGGCGTCGAGGAACGCCTCGCCGTCGCCGACGACCGCCACGACCTGGCAGCCCTTGGCCGCCAGCAGGAGTTCCAGACCGCTGGCCAGCAGGACGTTGTCCTCGGCGATCACGACCCGCACGAGACCTCCTGAACGATCACTGGGCGCATGGCACCTGGACGGCGAGCGTGGTGGGCCCGCCCGGCGGGCTGTCGAGGCGGACGGAGCCGTCCAGGGCGGCGACCCGCCGGCGTATCCCGGCGATCCCGCTGCCGCGCCTCTCGTCGGCGCCGCCGCCGCCGTCGTCGGTGACCTCGATGGACAGCACGTCGGCGGTACGCTCGACCCGCAGGGTCGCCCGTGTGGCGGCGGCGTGCTTGGTCACGTTCGTCAGCGCCTCGGCGATCACGTAGTAGGCCACCGCCTCCACGCTCGCCGAGAGCGCGCCCAGATCGGCGAGCTCGAAGTGAACCGGTACGTTCGACCGGGCGGCCAGCGCCGTCAGCGCCCCGTCGAGCCCGCGGTCGGCGAGGATCGGCGGGTAGATCGTCTGCAGCACGGCGCGGAGTTCGGCCATCGCCTCCTCCGTCGTCTCGTGCGCCTGCTCAAGCAGCCTCGCCACCGCTTCCGGATCATCGGCGAGCGACTCCCGGGCCAGGCCCACCTGCATGGCGATGGTCACCAGGCGCGCCTGCGTCCCGTCGTGCAGATCGCGTTCGATTCGCTGAAGCTCCGTGCCGTGGGCGTCGACCACGCCGACCCGGCTCCTGGTCAGGACGTCGACCCGCTCGGTGAGCCGCTCGCGGGCCGACGGCGCGAGTACCGCGAGGGACAAGCGCGCGTGCAGGCGCGCCAGCACCGGGAGCACCCACAAGGCCGCCCCACTGAGGACGGCGATCTGAACGGAGCTCCCGGCCAGCGCGGTCATCCAATCGCCCACATGGACGTCGAGAAAGGCGAACAGGCTGGGACGTTCGTCGACGGGAAAGACCCACCACAAGGACATCACCACGACGGCGACCAGGATGTTGCCCAGGCAGATCAGGGTGGCCATCCCGAGCGGGAGCCCGACCGCGACGTGCGTGAACGCCCACGCGAGACACCGCCGCCCGCCCGGCCACCGCCCGCCGTCCGGGACGCCGAGCAGCCTGCCGGCCCGCCGGCGGTGCCAGCCCGCCCAGCGCCGCGCCGCCGGCGGCGCGAGCAGCACCGGCGACGCGAGCAGCGTGAGTACGGCGGTGGCCAGCGTGCCGAGCAGGTAGATCGAACCGGCCAATGCCCGGTGACGCATGCGCACCTCCTCACGACGCCGGTTTGGAGATCACTATTCTCGCCCGGACCCCGCCGGGCACTACAGCAGGCTGTACCAACGCGCGTACGGGCGCCTGTATCGTGCCGGTTGACCGGCCGAAATAGCGTTCTCGACCATGAAACTGAGATGTGAGCCTACCTTCGGACGCCTGGTCCCCGTCCTTGCCCCGATCGTGTCCGCCACCGCCGCGCCCCCGGCAAGTGCCGGCTCCCCGCTCGCCGGTCCGGCCGCCGCGATCACCTGCGGCGACCGCGCCGCGCCACGCGACCCCGCCGCCTACTGGAACGACGTCCAGCGCAGCCGCGCGCGCCATCCCCTCTTCGGCCCCCTCAAGAACAACATCTGGCCCTGCGCCTTCTGGCCGAACCAGCCCCGCGAGCGCCTCACCCACGTCGCCGGCCCCACCCCCGCGCTGATCGTGCCGGCCACCGGCGACACCGCCACCACCTACCAGGGAAGCCAGGCCATGCACCGGGCGCTGACCGGCTCCCGCCTGCTCACCCTGCGCGGCGCCACCGGCCACGGGATCCACGGCGAGTACGGCGACGCCCGCGTGGACGCCAAGGTCAACGCCTACCTGGCCACCGGAACCCTCCCCGCCACCGATCCGACGTGCCATGCCTGACCTTCCCCCGAGGTCGCGACACCCCCATCGCGGCCGGCAGCCCAGGTCAGCTTCGTGTCCGGCGACGGGAAAGGGTGTGCGGTGACGAAGGGATACGCGCTCACATTGGAATCGGTGACGAAGGTCCACGGTTCCGGTCGTCATGCGGTCACAGCCTTGAACGACGTGACGATGGGCGTGCCGCACGGGTCGTTCGTCGCGATCATGGGTCCCTCCGGCTCGGGCAAGAGCACGTTCCTGCACTGCTCGGCGGGTCTCGACCGGCCCACGAAGGGCGGCGTGACCCTCGGCGGCACCCGCCTGGCCGGCCTGCACGAGGAGCAGCTCACCGAGTTCCGCAGGGAACGGGTCGGGTTCGTCTTCCAGGCGTACAACCTGCTCGACTCGCTCACCGTCGCCGGCAACGTGGGCCTGCCGTTCCGGCTGGGCGGCGGTCCGGTCCCCGACGACCGGGTACGCGCCGAGCTGGTGAACGTCGGGCTCGCCGACATGGGCGACCGTTACCCCGGGCAGTTGTCCGGCGGTCAGCGGCAGCGCGTGGCCATCGCTCGCGCCCTCGTCACCGGACCCGACGTCGTCTTCGCCGACGAGCCGACGGGCGCGCTCGACACACGTACCGGCGGGCAGGTCCTGCGACTGCTGCGAGAGGTCGTCGATCGGACCGGCCAGACCGTGGTGATGGTGACCCACGACCCGGTCGCCGCCTCGCACGCGGACTCGGTGACCTTCCTGGCCGACGGCCGGCTGGCCGGCGAGCTCGCCGGGCCGACACCGGAGAAGGTGGCCGACCGGATGACCAGGCTGGGGGAGTGGTGAGCCGCGAGAGCAGGGGCGAGGCGGCGGATCCGCCGGCGGCCAGGAAGAAGATCCGCACGCTCTCACGCCAGAACCTCTCGCTGGCCTGGAGCACGATTCGCGGCCGCAAGGGCGGCTTCGCGACGGTGCTGATCGCCATCGCGGTCGGCTCCGCCGTGATCACCGCCTGCGGCGTGTTGCTGGAGACCGGCATCAGATCGGGAGTCCCGGCCGAGCGGTACCATCGGGCGGCCGTGGTCGTGGGCGGCTACCAGGCCATGCCCGTCGAGGGCGATGCGGACCCGCGGCTCTCCGAGCGGGTCAGGCTGCCCGCCGACACGGTCGCGAAGGTCGCCGCGGTCCCGGGCGTCGCCTCCGCGGTCGGGGACGTCAGCGTCCGCATCACCGTCCTGAAGAAGGGCTCCGTCCTCGGCGGCCCGTCCGTATACGGGCACGGTTGGTCCGCCTCGGCGCTGGCGCCGTTCACGCTGCGCTCGGGCACCCGGCCGCGAGCGGACGACGACGTCGTGCTCGACGGCGACCTCGCCCGGCGGGCCGGAGTCGCCCCGGGAGACACGCTCACCCTGGTGACCGGGTCGAAGCCGGGGTCGTACCGGGTCAGCGGCGTCGCCGAGCCCGCGACCCCGCTCCAGCGGCAGTCCGCGGTCTTCTTCACCGACGGCCAGGCGACGCGGCTCCACGGACCGTCCGGCAAGATCGACGCGGTCGGCGTGCTGGCCGCGAAGGGGACCGACGCGGACGACCTCGCCGACCGGATCAAGAAGGCCGTGCCCGGCGTGGTCACCCACACCCGCGACGACCGCGGCGACGTCGAGACACTCGACGTCGGGCAGATGCGGTCGTTCCTCGTCGAGGTGGCCATCGCGTTCGGCGCCACCATGATCCTGCTCGTGATCATCGTGGTCGCCGGCACCCTGGCCCTGTCGGTGCAGCAGCGCCGCCGCGAGCTGGCCCTGCTGCGGGCCGTCGGCGCCACCCCCCGGCAGGTGCTGCGCATGCTCGGCGCTGAGGCCGTGCTCGTGGGCGTCATCGGTGCCGCGCTCGGCGCGGTCCCCGGCATCTTGCTCGCCCTGCTGCTGCACACCGTGTTCACGGCGGCCGGCGCACTGCCGCCCGGATTCTCGCTGGTTATCACGCCGCTGCCCGTGCTGTTCGCCCTGCTGATCTGTGTCCCCGCCGCCCGGATCGGCGGCCGGCTCGCGGCCCGGCGCGCCGCGAACGTCAGTGCCGTCGAGGCGCTCGGCGACGCGGCCGTGGACCGAAGAAGCTCGGCCGGTTCCGGCTCTCGCTCGGCGTGCTGCTCGTGCCCGCGGGCCTGGCCGTCGCGATCGTGCTGCCGATCGCGCTGCCCGGCGAGTCGGCCGTCCAGGGCGCCGCCGGCTCCGCCCTGGTCCTCGTGATCGCTGCCGGCCTGCTCGGACCGAGGGTGTTCGGCGGCGTCGCGACGCTGCTCGGCCGTCGCGCGGGCGGCGTCACCCGGTTCCTCGCCGTCGCCAACTCCCGGGCGCGGGCCCGCCGGCTCAGCGCCGCCACCACCCCGCTGATCATGGGTGTGACGATGGCGTGCGCCCAGCTGTTCAGCGGCACGACGCTCGCCGCGACCGCGCACGACCAGGTCGCCCGCGGTGTGATCGCCGACCACGTGGTCACCTCCGGCAGCGCGGGGATCTCACCCGGCCTGGCCCAGGAGCTTCGGAGCGTTCCCGGCGTCCGTACGGTCAGCCCGGTCGCCCGGACCTCGACGATCCTCACCTGGCCTGATGGCGACGGCATCCAGTACCGGGTCTCCACGGCGCAGGGCGTCGACCCCGCGGCCGTACCGGACACCATGAACCTGGACGTGCTCCGCGGCGACCTGCGCGGTCTCACCGGGTCTGCGGTCGCACTCAGCCGCCTCGTCGCCGGTACGGCCGGCGTCGACGTGGGCGGCCGCGTCGACGTGCACCTCGGCGACGGCGCCACGGTGAAGGCCACGGTGATCGCGATTTACGAGAACGGGCTCGGCTTCGGCGACGTCACGCTGCCCCGCGACCTGGTCCTCGCGCACACCACCGACCACCTCGACCGGTGGCTGCTGGTCAACTCCGACCGGGAGGCGGATCTGCGCGCGGCGCTGGAGGCGTACCCGACGATGAGCGTGCGCGATGCCGCGGCGATCACCGCCGCACCGGCCGGCGAGGCGGGCGGCAGCGGGATCAGCCTCGTGCTCAACGCCATACTGCTCGGCTATCTCGCCATCGCCGTCGTCAATACGCTGGTCATGGCGACGATCTCACGGCGACGCGAGTTCGCCCTGCTGCGCCTGGTCGGCACCCGGACCAGCCAGGTCCGGTCGATGATGCGCCAGGAGGCCGCCCTCATCGTGGTCTGCGCGGTCACCGTCGGCACGATCGCCGCGCTGCCGTCCCTGATCGGGATGAGCTACGCGATGCGCCACTCGGTGTTCCCCTCGATCCCGCCCCTGACGTACCTCGGCATCGTGATCGCGGCCGCGGTGATCGCGTGGCCCGCCGTGATGCTGCCGGCCCGGCTCGCACTACGGCCCCCGGCCGTGGAGGCGTTCGCGGGGCCCGAGTGACGTACGACGCCGGGGCACGAGGCCATCGCGCCCTGCGGCTCGTTGGCGTTCGAACACGCCGCCGCGTGAGCTGCCGGGGTCCACGACGTGGAACGTGCCGTGCTGTCTCCTCTTCATGGCCGGCCGGCCGGGTGCGCCGCGGGGCTGGGAAGGTCAGAAGCGCTTGACGAGACTGACCGCGCGGTCGGTGACGGTGAAGCCGAGACTCTGGTACAGGCCCAGGGCGCCGGTGGGGTTGTCCGCGTCGACGTCGAGCACGGCCCGGTCCAGCCCCTCGGCCCGCAGCGCCCGCAGCACGTGGGCCAGCAGGGTGCGGGACAGCCCCCGACCTCGTGCCTCCCGGCGCACGCCGACGGCCGTGATGGAGCCGAACGGGCCGCCGCGCAGCGGCCACTCCTCCGGCGCCACGTCGACGAAGACGAGGCCGACGACGCGTTCGCCGTCGTGGCAGCCGGGCGTGCCGGGGGCGACGGCGAGCACGGACAGGTCCGGGCGGAACGCTTCCAGGCGGTCACCGGAGGCCCATTCGGCGGCGGTGACCGGCTGGCTGCCCCAGTGGTCGCGGAAGGCGTCGTTCATCGCGGACCTGGCCCGCTCCTGCCACTCCTGTCCGTACGGCACCAGCCGTACTCCGGGAGTGGACGGCGGCTCGGCGACCGGCGCCTTGAGGTCGCGCTCCAGCTCCAGCCACCACCGGGCGCGCTCGTAGCCGTGCGCTTCCAGGAGCCGGATCGCAGCCGTGGAGTGGTCGTGCGCACTCGAGGCGAGCCACCCGGGCAGGGTGGCGTCACAGGCCGCGAGATGCTGAAGCCCGCGGGCCTCCTGCCATGCCAGCAGCGCCCTGCCGATGCCCTCGCCGCGGCGGGCCGGGGTGACCGTTCCGTCGAGGTCGACCCAGACGATCGTCTCCTGGCTCGCCGGGGCCGTGGCCGAGCCGTAGGCGACGGCCCGCCCGGCGTCGTCGACGGCGATGACCGCGTCGCGCCCGGGGTCGAAGACCGCGCTCTTGAACTCCTCCTCCAGCTCGTCCCTCATCATCAGCGAGCGCGGATGATCGATCTTTCCCGAGGCACGCTTCAGGTCGAGGATCAGGCCGATGTCGGCGGCGGTGACGGGTCTCCAGGTGAGCCCGTCGCCGGCCGTGGGCAGGGCGACGGCCGATGGAGCGGTCACCCGGTCGCGCAGGGCGCGACGTTCGGGGCTGTGATGGTGTTCCGTCCCGCTCACGGGGTTCCTTTCCTGGTCCTGCTTCGGGATTGTCGCGGCGGGGGTTCGCGTCATGCGGGGAGCCGCGTTCGACCGTACCGACCGAAATCACGGGAAGGAAACCGATTAAACCTGGCGCGTATGCGGTGACGGAGGCGTACGTCTGCTTCTGGGACAAGCGCGCGGCCCGGACGCTCCGCGACGGGCAGATGGCGGAGGCGTCCGGGCCGCACGAGCTGTCAGCGGACGACGTGCACCCGCAGGGCCGAGCCGGCGAGCTCGGCGGTGGCGGCGCGGCGCGGATCGGCCCGCAACGTGACCGCCCGCGGCAGGGTGACCGTCAGGGTCGCGCCGTCGACGGCGAAGGACGTCACCCCGAGCTTCCTGCCGTCCAGATGGACCTTGACGTGCTTGGGGTTTCCCGCCCGGGACAGGGCGACGCTGACCGTCTTCAGGGTGACGGCGCCGTGCTTGACGGTGATCCGGTCATCCTGGGTAAGGCCCGCCCGCTTCTGAGTGAAGGTGCCCCAAGCGGTGCCGGTGCTGAAGAAGGAGCGGTGGTCCTGCGGCTTCCAGTTCGGGGCGAAGCTCATCTTCTGGGCGGGGCCGTCGAAGGTGAAACCCTGCAGCGCGGTCAGCAGCGACCAGGACGACAGCGTCCGGCCGTACCACTTGCCGCACTCGTCGTCACCGAACGGGCTGCCGGTGCCGTCGCCGGTGGAGCAGGGACTCTTGTCGATGTGCTCGGTCCTGGCCCGGCCGTCATAGCGGTCGGAGGCCGCCTTGACCACGCGCAGGCCCTCGTCGAGCAGGCCGCGCTGGAGCATGAGACCAGCCGCGGAGTACTCGAAGCCGGACATGACCTCGTCGTAGTAGAGCGGGCTGTTGCCCGGCTTGGGACTGTTCGGCCAGCTGATCATCTGCAGGCCGGCGTCGGTCTCCTCGACGTACTGCCGGAACTGGTGGCTGTCGTTGTAGCCGGTGAAGTGCTCCTTGAAGTTGTGGCGGAACAGATTCCTGGCTGCGGTCGTCATCTTGGCGGAGTCGTAGATGTCGCCGAGGCCGAGCTGAGTGGACCACCACTGGCCGAGCAGCATGTCGATCGCCACGCCGTCGCCGTAGGAGTGGCCCTGCGCCGAGTAGGCCTCCTGGAAGTACTCGCCGTTGAACAGTTGCCGCTCCTGCTTGACCCGGCCGGAAGCGTAGATCGCGTCGTAGCCGGCCTTGGCCGTGCCGTCACCGGCGAGCTCGGCCATCTTCGCCGAGGCGTTGACGGAGGCCAGGTACAGCGAGCCGAGCCATGAGCCGTTGCCGGTCTCGCCGCCGTCGAGCGTGGTGTTGTGGATGCCGGTCAGCACACCGTCCCGGTCGGGGTCGGCCTGCCGCACCACGTACTCCGTCGCCCGCTTGATCTTCGGCCAGTTCGCGGCCAGCCAGGCCTGGTCGGTGGTCTGGTAGGTCCGGTACGCCGACAGGATCACGCCGGTCTGGCCGTCGAGGGTGAAGCTGGAGTCGCTGTCGAAGCGCATGGGGATCTTGCCCGAGTCGTCGGCGTTGTCCAGCCACTGCTGGGTCCAGCGCCGGCCGACCTCCGGCCACAGCCAGGCCTGGCTCTGGGCGTAGTGGAAGACGTGGGTGGGCATGCCGGGGCAGCAGCCCCAGCCCTCGCGGGCGCCGAAGAAGCCGTTCTTGGCCCACCACACCGTCGGGGAGTGCAGCACCGAGGTCGCCGAGGTGATCCGGTCCAGCACGTACTGCGGCAGGTTGGAGTCGTAGACGGTGTCGTGGTAGAGCTTCGTCTGCCCGACCAGCCGCTCAAGGTCGCCCTTCACGTAGTCGGCGACCGCGTCGGCGCTGTTCCACCAGTTCTCGTACTGCCGGCCCGAGCCTCCGTTGAAGTTCTGCGCGTTCGGGAAGTGCCAGCTCAGCACGACGGGGATGGTCTTCGACTCGCCCGGCTTCAGCGTCACCGCGGTGGCCAGGGCGCCGTCGACGGTGGTGTTCGCCGCCGGGCCGCTCGCGTCGGCGGGGCCGCTGAGCGCGCCGTCGTCGGCCAGGTCGCCGCGCAGGGCCTCCAGCGTGCTCCAGGCGGCGGTGCCGGTGACGCCGCCGGCCAGCGCGGCGAGGTTCATGCCGCCCGCGCCGTCGGCGCCGGTCATCCGCAGGCTTCCGCCGTCGACCACGGTGCGGTTGGCGCCGTAGCCCGCGACGACCCGGTTGTTCGCGCCGCCGATCGTGTCGTAGCCGTTGAAGCCGACCGCGTTCTGCTGCGCTGCCAGCACCGACACCTCGGCGGGCCGGTCGCCGGGGTTCTCGACGGTGATGTTGTAGATCGCGGTGGGGATGGCCGAGTCCTTGACGTTGCCCGGGATCATCGGGTTGAGGATCTCGGAGGAGACCTTGACCGGCAACGATTCGTCCTTGTACCGATATTTCAGGATCGGGTACTCGCCCTGCTGGGTGAGCGACTTCACCGGCTCGAACGCGCCGACTCCGGTCGTCTGCAGCGCCCGCACCACCGGCTCGCCGCCCGCGGCCTTGGCGCGTACCGCGAAGAAGCTGTTGGGCAGTTTGCCCTTGGCATAGGAATCGGCATCGAGGTGCCAGCCGCCGCGGCCGAGGTTGTTGAAGATCCACCAGGTGGGTCTGGCGCCCGTACCGTCATGCACGATGCCGGCCGAGCCCAGCGGGCCGACGGGGAAGCGCGTGTCGGTGAGTCTCTGCCCTGCGTAGGTGACCGTCTCCCCCCGTGCCCGCAGGTCGCTGTACGGCCGGGCATAGGCGTACACCCTGCTGGACTCGACGCCCGAGGAGACCGAGGACACGGCGTAGAAGTAGGCCGTACCCGGCCTCGCCGTCCGGTCGGTGAAGCCCGGCTCCGCGGCCTCTCCCAGCCTGGTGAAGCCCGAGTCGCGCTCGGTGGAGCGGTAGACCGCGTACGTGCCGCCACCGATCGCCGCGCCCCAGCTCAGCGCCGTCTCACCGGCGGTGCGGGCCACGCGCACCTCGCCCGGTGTGGCGGGCAGGTCGTTGCGGATGTCGTCGAGCGTGATGTGGCCCCAGCCGCCGGTGGAGTCGTCCACGGCCTTGACGATCACGCGCCGGCCGACGTGCGCGGACACGTCGAGCTGCCGCCGCGCCATGACCTCGGCGCTGTTGCCCCTGGTCACGGCGAGTTCCTGCCCGCAGCCGTCGGGCTTGGTCTCGTCGTAGGCGCAGACCGCGACATAGGTGTCCGCGCCGCTGCCGCCGCCGACCAGCATGGTGACGACGGGCTGGACGACGGTGAAGGGCGCGGAGACGACCACGCCGCGGTAGCCGTCGCTCGGCGTCTGCGCCGGAGTCTCCAACGTGGACAGGAAGAACCTGCCCTCCTTGTTGTACGGCCTGGCGTCGTTGTGGAAGGTCGCCCGGTCGGTGATGAGCCGGCCGAACGAGCCCGACACGATCCGCCAGCCCGAGGGCAGCGAGCCGCCCTCGAAGTTCTCGGTGAAGGCGCCGGCGGCCTGGGCGGGCAGGGCGACGGCGAAGGCGGACAGGGCGAGTGCCGCGGCGGCGAGTAACCGCATGGTCAGGACCTTTCGGAGTTCAGGAGCAGGTGGTCTTGTAGATGAACTTCGCGATGCCGGGCTGAGCCATGTTGTCCTTGGTGAGCACGACGAACGGCGTGGAGATCGCGGAGGTGGTCGCCCTGCCCTCCAGCGCGGCCACGGCCTGCTCGACGGCGTCCCTGCCCATCTGCAGCGGCTGCTGGACGACCAGCGACTGGACGACGCCGTTCCTGACGTCGTCCAGGATCGGGTCGGAGGTGTCGAAGCCGACGATCTGCACCTTCCCCGACTTGCCCGCGTTCTGCACGCCGGTCGCGACTCCCTCCACCTCCTGCGTGCTGACCGCGAACACCCCGGCCAGGCCGGAGTTGGCGGCGAGCACGGCGGCGAACTTGGAGGTGGCGGTGGCCGGCTGGCTCTCGCTGTACTGCGGGCCGAGATAGGTGATCCCGGCGTGCTTGACGATCTCCTCCTCGAACCCCTTCTGCCGGGCGTCGGTCGTGGAGATGCCGGGCTTGGCGCCCATCACCATGACCTTGCCCTTCTCCCCGACCTGCTTGGCGAGGGTCCGCGCGGCCAGCACGCCACCCGCGTAGTTGTCCGAGGCGATCCGGGAGACGGCCAGGCTCTCGTCGGCGGCGACCGAGTCGGCGAAGACCAGCTTGATTCCGGCGGCCTTGGCCTTGCTCAGCGCGGGCACCATCGCCTCGCCCGCCATCGGGGAGATGACCAGGGCATCGGGCTTCTGCGCGATGACGCCGTTGAGTATGGGGGTCTGGCTCTGCGGGCTGTAGTCCTTGCCGCCCTGGGCGTCGAACTGGACGCCGAGCTCGCGGGCGCGCTCCTGCGCGCCGCAGGTCAGGGAGGTGAAGAACGGATTGCCCGCCATCCCCTGGACATAAGTGATCTTGTACGGCTTCGCGCCGCCTTCCGCGGTGGAGGCGGTGCCGCTGGAGCAGCTGGCCGCGAACGCGAGCGCCGCGGCGGCCAGCAGGACTTTTCCGCGCATGCTGGGATGACCTCTTCTCGAAACGGGGTTCTTCTTGCCGGGCGAGACCGCTACGACTTCTCGCGTGCCTTGCGCTTGAGCTGGTCGATGTAGACGGCGAGGACGAGCACCACGCCGATCGCGACCTCCTGCCAGAAGGTCTGGACCTTGAGGATCACGAAGCCGTTCTGCAGGATGGCCGGGATGAAGACGCCGATCACCGTTCCGCCGATGGTGGCGACGCCACCGAACAGGCTGGTCCCGCCGAGCACCACGGCGGCCACGGCCTGGAGGTTGTCGGTGGAGTGGCCGGCGATGTTGGCGCTGGCGAAGAGCGCCAGGTCGAGGAAGCCGGCCACACCGGCCAGCAGACCGGCGAGGCCGTACACCTTGATCAGGTGGCGGTCCACGTTGATGCCGGACCTGCGGGCGGCCTCGGCTCCCGAACCGACGAACAGCGTGTACCGGCCGAACCTGGTCTGGTTCAGCACCACCCCTCCCGCGACGATCACCGCGAGCGCGATCACGACCAGCCAGGGCACCACGCCGAAGAGCTTGCCGAGGCCGACGCTCTCATAGAGGGCCTTCGGCACGCCGGACAGGTCGTTGCCGCCGGTGACCAGCTGCGCGATGCCCAGAGCCGCGCCCATCGTGCCGAGCGTGGAGATCAGCGCGGGCACCTTAGCCTTGGCCACCAGGAAACCGTTCAGGGCGCCCCAGGCCACGCCGGACACCACGGCGACGGCGAACCCGGCCAGGACGACACCGAACCCGGAGCCGCCCAGCGCGGTCATCACCTTGAGCGACATCACCGCCGAGAAGACCAGCACCGAGCCGACCGACAGGTCGATGCCCGCGGTGGCGATCACGAAGGTCATGCCGACCGACATCACGAGCAGCACCGAGGTGACGGTCAGCATCGTCTGGACGTTGTAGGCCGACAGGAACGCGTCCGGCGCGGCTGCGGAGAACACCGCGATCATGGCGACCAGCGATGCGGACAGGTAGGTGAGCGGGGAGGAGACCAGCCGGCGGCGCAGTGCCGCGGACGGGGAGGGAGCGTGCTCGATCAGCGCCGTGCTCATGCCGTCTCCTCCAGGCGCACCCCATGGGTCAGCAGGCCGGTCATGGCGGCGACGAGGTCCTCGGCCCTGGCCTCGCCCGCGGTGAACCGGGCGACCCTGGCGCCCAGCCTGAGCACCTCGATCCGGTCGGACACCTCCAGCACCTGCGGCATGCTGTGGCTGATCAGAACGACGGCGATGCCGCAGTCGCGCACCTGGCGAATCAGGTCGAGCACGCGCCTGGTCTGCACCACGCCGAGGGCGGCCGTCGGCTCGTCCATGAAGACCACCCGCTTGGCCCAGGTGACCGCCCGCACGATCGCCACGCTCTGCCGCTGGCCGCCGGAGAGCGTGGAGATCGGGGCGTCCACATCGGCCAGCCGTACGCCGAGAGAGGCCAATTCCTTGATCGTGCTGTCGCGCATCGCGGACTTGTCGAGGAACCCGAGCCGTCCGAGCGGGCCGCGGCGCATCCTCTCCCTGCCCATGAAGAGGTTGGCCGCGGGGCCGAGAGCGGGCGCCAGCGCGAGGTCCTGGTACACGGTCTCGATGCCGGCCGCCTGGGCGTCGTTGGGCGAGGAGAAGGCGATGGGCTCGCCGTTGATGAGAATCTGACCGCTGTCCGGCCGCAGCGCGCCCGACAGCACCTTCACCAAGGTGCTCTTGCCCGCCCCGTTGTCGCCGATGAGCGAGACGATCTCACCGGCGTAAGCGGTGAAGTCGGCTCCTCTGAGCGCGTCGACATGGTCGAACCGCTTGCGTACGCCTCGCGCTTCGAGCAGCGGGTCAGCCATCGGAGTCTCCGGTCGGCGGCAGAGCACGCCCTACGGCTCCGCGTTCGGTAGGCATGGGTCATCGTCCTTTCGGGGGGGTTGCCGCGTTCGGGGCGCGGGCAGGCATGCTCACGCGTCGCCGCGGCTGACGGCGAGCGCGTCGCGAAGAGGTCGGAAAGGGGCGTCCGAGCAGGGGGTCAGCGGACGGTGAGGACGGCGTCCTCGATACCCGCCACGTGCGCGGCAGCGCGGATCCGGGCGCGGTAGGTGTCGCCGGCGACCAGCGCCTCGTAGATCGCCTGATGTTCGGTGAGAGTCAGGTGCAGGTCGGATTCGTCGGTCATCCCGCACCATGCCTGGGCGCGGAGGGTCTTGCCGGAGACCGTCTCCACGATCGTCGCCAGCACGGGGTTGCCCGACGCGTGCGCGATGAGCCGGTGGAAGTCCTCGCCGTTCGCGCGCAGCGCCGCCCGGTCGACCGGGCGGGCGGCCGTGAGCTGGGCGGCCTCGGCGAGCAGCGCGGCGAGCTTCGCCAGCCGGTCCGCGCCGACGTGCAGAGCGGCCATCGCGGTCGCCTCGGGCTCAAGGAGGCGCCGCACCTCCAGGAAGTGCCGGATGGTGCTGTCCTGGTGCAGGTCCACGACCATGCTCATGGTGCCCAGGAGCAGTTCGGGGTTCAGGCTGGTCACGTAGGTGCCGTCGCCCCGGCGGGTCTCCAGCACGCGCAGCATGGTGAGCGCGCGGACCGCCTCCCGCAGCGAGTTCCGCGACAGGCCGAGCCGGGCGGCCAGCTCTTTCTCGGGCGGCAGCCGATCTCCGGGCCGGACCTCGCCCGTGATGATCATCTGCCGGATTCTGTCGACGGCGTCGTCTGTGAGCGCCACCGGGCTCCTCTCTCTCGCGACCTCCCATCTTGACGGGCTGCGCCACGACCCGGCACCGCCGGCGCACACGATCATCTACTTGTTATCTGGATGGCACGGACTCCCGCGAATTGACCCGATGTTTGCGGGGTAAGAGCACCGTACGAGCGCACCCTGCGCGGTGTCAATGCCCCGATTTTTAACGCTCGCGTAACGCTGACTGGGTGATCCGAGTGTGCTTTTGTCCCTATTTGTCGCCTCTGGGGCATCTGATACATCGGGTTAATTCAGAGGGGAGGCTGCGAGCGAGAGGCCCTGTACGGGCATCGGCGCCCGAGGCGCGCACGCCGGGCGCGACCTCCGCGAGGCAGGGCCGGGCGGACCTCCGGATGGGCCGCCACTCGCCGGCCGGTACGCGAGAATCCCTCGTGGGGGACAGGAGTGGAGGACACCTGTCATCAGCGACGGGGCACGACAAGGCTGTGGGGCGCTCATGTCTGAGCGCCCCACAGCCTTTACGGGTAGCAGGCCCAGCTAGTGAGACTCCTTCGAGTCTGCCTTGATGATGCTGATGAGCCCCTGCCACTCATCCATGGAGAACTCGAGGACGGGCCCCGAAGGGTTCTTGGAATCGCGGACCGCCATGCGCATTCCAGGCAGGCCTGCGACCTCTACGCACTCGCCTCCTGGCGTACTGAAGCTGCTCTTGAACCACTGCGGCGCGAAGTTCAAAGAAGTCACAAGTACCTCCCTTTCATCTCTTTTGTCAGTTGCCATTCTCATCGGCCAGCTGCTGTAGTCGCCGAAGAGACTCATGAGGGTCGAGTGAGACGTGAATCAGACTGTCCAGGAGCTGGTCAATCTGATAAGTCTCATCCTCCGTGTCGGTTACCGACCCACCCGCCACGCTTTCCTCAAAAATTACGTCAGGGTGCACAAGTCCGGGCACAGCGTCCACCGCTCCAAAACGCAAAAGCACCATGGCTCGCGCGAAGAGCGAATAGGGCTCCCATAATCTAATGATTCGGACCGTTATATTGGGAAGCCTCGCCATGGAGATCAAGTGGGACAACTGCTCGCGGACCAGTTCTGAACCGCCGGCATTGCGCAACGTGGCAATAGCCCGATGGATGACCGCCTCGTCCATGACGGCGATGAACTGCAGTGGATTCGGGCACGTCAGAAGGCTCTGCCGCGTGAGCCGTACGGTGGAGCGCAGCTTCACCCAGCTCGGCTTCATCCTGAGGAACTCGAGGCCGACGCGGTTGATGACATCCATGTACGACTCGGTCTGCAGCAGGCCGGGCAGGACCAGAGTTTCCCAGTTGATCATCACCTTGGCCTCGTGCTCAAGGCCGATGTAGTTCACGAACGGCGCCGGGAGCATCTTGGCGTGGTTGTCCCACCAGCCGTACTCGCTCGATTGGCGGGCAAGCGTGAGATACCCGCCCTGCTTCGCCGCGGGAACGCCGTAGTAGTTCAGGAGTGCCTGGATATCCGTCGCTGAGGGTTTGACGCTCGCGGATTCGAGGCGCGAGAACTTCGCGGGTGACATTCCAAGATCCTTGGCCACGAGTGGACCGGAAAGGTGTGCTTCGGTGCGCATCCTTCGCAGCTCGGCGGCCAGCAGGCGATGTCGCACAACGTTACTGATCCGATCCACCATGCTGCCTCTTCCCTCGAACGACAAGGGGTAATCCTCGCCGAGGGGTTCTAAATATATCTCTCGGAATAGAATAGATATACTTCCGGAGAAAATTGCCGCGAGCCTCTCGGTGAGGGATCCTCAGAGTATCCCAGCCGCCCTGTCATGACGAGATGTTCAGGGGTATCGCAACGTGAAATCCGGGCATAGCCACGAATCGGTCAAAAAGTACATGTTTCATAAAACCGGATGTCGAATGCAAAGCTCGTCGAAACCTGGCCGAGTCGCGCGCCTGCACCGAGATCTGCGCGTTTGAGACCTGCCCCTTCTCGGTCAGGACGGTGATCACCCCCGCATTCCGCCCACCCCTCACCAATGGAGTGCAGATGCCCAATCCAACGTCGCCCAGCGACGGCCGGGACCAGGCCCGTGCCGTGCGGCAACGGGATCCGGCCACCACTCCTGTCGAACGCCACAAGCGAGCCTGGCTCTGGCGCCGGGACCACGAGGGCGAGCACAGCCAGCGTCCGCCGAGCGGGGCCGCAACGGGCAAGGCGGATACGCACCAAACCGAGCAACTGTAGGGGCAGCTACGGATGGACCCCATCGGTCGCCGGACATGCGGAGTCCGCCGCAGCCTCGGCCGGGCGGGTGCGGCTTCCGGCGGTTCTCAGTGATCGTTTGATGCGGCGGTCAGGAGGACGGCATAACGTCGTGGTAGAGCGTACTTCGATCAGCCTGGTTGAGGCCGGGTCCGGGCGTGGACGGGCGGGCAGTCGTGACGGTGGAGGGGCTTGGGCTGGCTCGTCGACGGATCTGGTCCGTCTTCACGTCAAGTCCCGCCGCCCGTACCGAGTCCACGAGCTGCCGCAGCTCGGCGATTCCCAGCCCGGCCCCGTGCACCTGGTCCGGTCCCTCATCGGCATCACGAAGAACGTCGATGACGCCGCGCACCTCGCCGAGAGCCGACCGGGCGGCCCGCCCGATCGCGGCGAGGACCTTCCCCGCGTCCCCGCGATCCCAGGGCCGCGCGTGCTCGGCGGCGTACGCGGCGCCGTCGGCCTGCACGATCACGACGGTGAGCGAATGAGCGACGATGTCGTGAATCTCCCGGGCCGCGACGAACCGCTCGCGCTGCGCGACGAACCGCTCGCGCTGCGCGACGAACCGCTCGCGCTGCTACCGGCCCTCCTCGAGCCGGGCATCCGCCTCACGCAATGCGCTCATGTTGGCTTGGCGGCCGTGGGCGAGATTGCCGATGACCCCGACGTCTCAAGGTCCCCCGATCCTCCGTGGCACCCGGCCGACGCTCCGTCAGCGGGTTCGTACCGTGGCGAAAGGCAGCAGGTCGAGCAGCTCACCGTCTGCGGGTCGCCGGCCGTAGGGGGCGAGCTGGAAGGTCTCCGGCCCGACGTGCTCGGCCCAGTGCTCGCTCACGAAGGTACGGCAGGCCGCCACGTCAGCGGGGTCGGGCACCTTGGCCAGCAGCCCGCGCTGGAAGGGCGAGTACTCCAGGAACTGGGAGGCGTGCGCCAGGCAGGCGTCGAGCTTGGCCTCCTGCACCGGGGTGACGTCCACGACGACGTCGTCCCGGTGGACGGGACGGGAGACGTAGTCGGTCATGAGCAGGCAGACCGGCTGCCGGTCCAGGGCGGGCTTGCCGCATTCGACGTTGCGGGTGGTGGAGAACTCCACCGCCTGCCCGGCGAGCACGCCCGCGGCGCGGTTGTCGGGGTGGCCGCCGCCGTCGGCGTGCAGGGCGATCACCAGGTCGGGACGCCAGCCGCGGATCTCGCGCAGGACGCGCACGCGCAGCTCCACGGTGGGTTCGAGGAAACCGTCGTGCACGTCGTCGAAGATCTCGTACGTGGTCACGCCGAGCGCGTCGGCCGCGCGCCAGGCCTCCTCGGCGCGGCGGCGGGCCAGGGGGGCGCGTTCCATCTCGTGGTGGCCGGCGTCACCGTTGGTGAGCGTCAGGAACTTCACCGCGTGCCCGGCCCCGGCCAGCAGGGCGGCGGTGCCGCCGGCGTAGATCTCGGGTTCGTCGGGATGGGCGGCGATGACCAGCGTGCGCAACATGTCTCAGCTTTCTTCAGGGGATTTGCTCGCCGGTACGGCCTGCCGTACCGGCATGGAAGACCCGCTCGCGGGCCAGATCGAGGGCATAGCGGACGGCACCTTCGAGCACGCTGCCACCGCCGGCGCGGCCGGCGGTCACGGTGACCGGGGCCAGTCCGGTGGGGGCGAGCAGCGCGGCGACGCGGGAGCGCAGCGGCTCGGCGCCGGCTGCGCAGAGGGGACCGGAGAGGATGACGCAGCCGGGATCGAGCACGCCGACGGCGGCCGTGACGGCGATCGCGACGCGGGCGGCGACGTCGTCGAGGAAGGCCCGGGAGGTGCCGGCGCTCAGGAGGGCTGACACCTCGGCCAGCCCGCCGCCGGCGGAAACGGGCAGGTCGTGGGCGGCGGCGAGGGCGGCGAGGGGAGCGGCGCCGAGCAGGGCGCCGAGGGGACCGCCCTCCGGGCCGTAGAGGCGGCCGCGGCGGGCCGGGTCGGGCACGGTCACGGAGCCGACCTCGCCGCCGCGCCCGGTGACGCCGCGCCAGAGCGCGCCGTCGAGCACGGCCCCGGCGCCGACGCCGCCGCCGACCCACAGCAGGACGAAGCTCTGTCCCTCGCGGTCGGCCAGCTCGCGGATGGCGACCAGGTTGACGTCGTTCTCCAGCCGGAACCGGTCGGCCCCGAGGGCGTCGCACAGGTCGGCGAGGTCGTCGAGGTGGGACCAGCCGGACAACTGGACCGCCTGGCGCAGCCGCTGCCCGCCGGCCTCGACGATGCCGGGCACGCCGAGCACGATCTGGTCGAGGTCGCCGAGCCCGAGCCCGGCCTCGGCGGCGGCCGCGGCGACCGCGGCGGTCAGGAACTCCACGGCGTCGGCCCCGGGGCCGGGCGCCTCGGCGCGGTGGCGGCCCAGGGTCGTTCCGGTCAGGTCGGCGACGGAGACCTCCACGGAGCTCGCGGTCAGGTCGGCCCCGGCGACGAGCGCGGCGCCGCCCTCCAGCTCCCACATCTGCGCGGCCGGCCCGGCGTTGCCCGGCTTGGTGCCGGCCTTGCGTGCCAGGCCGCCGTTCTCCAGACGGCGCAGCACCTCGGCGGCCGACGCCTTGGACAGGCCGGTGTGCAGTTCCAGCTCGGCGCGGGTGAGCCCGCCGTGGCGGAGCAGGAGCTCGAGTGCGGCGCGTTCGTTGAGGGTGCGGAAGACCGTGGGGTTCCCGGTGGACATGCTTACTTCACGGCTCCTGAGGTCAGCCCGGACTGGATGTGTCGCTGGAAGACGATATAGGCGACGACGACCGGCAGGACCGTCATGCTCAGGGCCGCGAACAGAGCGGGCCAGTCGGCCTCGTATCCGGCGATGGTGGAGATGTCGGCGATGCCCTGGGTGATGACCCATTTGCTCTTGTCGCCGGGCAGGAGCACGAGCGGCAGAAGGTACTGGTTCCACTGGCCGAGCACGTTGAAGATGGTCAGGCTGACCAGGCCGGGCTTGGCCATGGGCAGCATGATCTGGAAGAAGGTGCGGGTGTGCGAGGCGCCGTCCATCATCGCCGCCTCCGCGACCGCGTCCGGCAGGCCGCGGAAGAAGGAGGTCAGGAAGAAGACGGTGAACGGCAGCGAGTACGCGATGTAGACCAGCACCAGCCCGACGTGCGAGTTGAGCAGGCCGAGCCCGTCGACCACGAAGAACAGCGGGACGAGGGCCAGGAAGACCGGGAACGCCATCCCGGAGACGAACAGGAAGTAGATCGCCCGGTTCCCGGGGAAGCGGTAGCGGGCCAGCACGTACGCGGCCATCGAGCTGAGCAGCATGGTGCCGAGCACGCCGAAGAAGACCACGATCACGGTGTTGAGCAGGTACGTGCCGACGTTCGCCTTCTCCCAGGCCCGCAGCCAGTTGTCCCAGCGCAGCTCACCGGGCAGTTGCAGGGCGTCGCCGAAGATCTCGGAGTTGCTCTTGAAGGAGGCGAGCAGCGTCCAGATCAGGGGGCCGATGATGAGCAGCGCCCACACGGCGAGCACGGCCTGGGACAGGCCGCCGAAGAGCCTGCGGCGCATCAGTACACGATCCTCTCTCGCCTGGTGACCCGCATCGTCACCGCGGCGAAGGTGAGGGTGAGGAAGAACAGCGCCACGCCCATCGCCGAGGCGTAGCCGAAGCGCGAGTAGCCGAAGGCGTTCTTGTAGATCTCGGTGGCCAGCACCGTGGTGGCGCCGTCGGGGCCGCCCTGCTCGATGGAGAGCACGTTGACCAGGGCGAACGCATCGAAGGCGGCGATGCCGAGGTAGATCCAGCCGACCTGGACGGTGTCCCAGATCAGCGGCAGCGTGATGCGGAAGAACAGGGTCAGCCGGCCGGCGCCGTCCAGCGAGGCCGCCTCGAAGATGTCTTTGGGGATGGCCGCCATGCCCGCGGAGAAGAGCACCACGTAGAAGCCGACCGCCTGCCAGACCATGACGGCGATGATCGACCAGAGGGCGAGCCGCTGGTCGGTCAGCCAGCCGGCGGGCTCCAGCCCGAACGTCATCAGCGCGCCGTTGAGCACGCCGCTGGCGTCGGGGCGGTAGATGGCCTTGAACAGCACGCCGACCACCGCGACCGCCAGCACCTGAGGAAGGAAGAAGACGACCCGGTAGAAGCCCGAGCCCTTGACTCCGCCCTGCGCGTTGAGCAGGTAGGAGAAGGCCAGGGCCAGGGCGATGGTGGCGAGCGGCATGGCGACGAGCAGGACCACGTGGTTGCGGATCGCCTGCCAGAAGGCGTCGTTGCCGAACAGCCGCCCGAAGTTGTCCAGCCCGACGTAGCTGAGCCCGGCCGACACGCCCCGCCAGTCGGTCAGCGCGATCTGGAACGCCTGCGCGTACGGGCTGATCACGAAGACGAGGTAGAGCGCGACGGGCAGGAGCAGGAACCCCGCGACGAAGCCGTGCCGCCGCATCGGTCAGACGCTCCGGGTCTGCTTGGTGATCGCGGAGTCGTTCTTGAGCTCGTCCGCCTTCTTCTGCATGTTCGCGCAGAACTGCTCGGCGGTGCTGCGCCCGGCCATGACCGAGTTGGTCTGGGTCTGGGCGTAGTCGAACAGCTCCTTGTACCAGGTCTCGAAGCGGGCGTCGGTGATGGTGTTCCGGCCCGCCGCCTCCTGGGCCTTGGCCGCGCTGTTGACCGCCGAGGTGAGCTTGAGACCGTCGACGACGCCGTTGACCACGGTGAGGTTCTTGGTGAGCTCGGTGTATCCGCGCGCGCCTTCCCTGGAGAGCATCAACCGCAGGTACTCCAGGCCGCCCTGGGGGTTCTTGCCCTTGGCGCCGACGAAGAAGGCCTCGGACACCCCGACGAAGATCGCTTCGTACGGCATGGCGTCGGCGGCGCCGATGCTGGGGACGGGGGCGATGGCGTACTCGAAGCTGTCCGGCCTGTCCTTGGCCATCTCGTTCTCCAGCCAGGAGCCGCACGGGTAGAACAGCACCTTGTCCTGCAGGTGTTTGATCTGGGTCTGCGTGTGGTCGAGGCCGAAGTAGGCCTTGTCGCCGAAGTCCTTCTGGATCTGCGCCCAGGCCGCGACGGCCTGCCGTACCGGCTCGGCGGTCCAGGCGCCGTCGGCGAGGTTGTCGATGTCGATGATGACCTTGTTGCCACCGATCTTGGCGGCGCTGTAGACGAGATTCCAGAGCTGGTAGAAGGGGCCGACCTGGCCGGGGTAGGCGAACAGGGCGATGCCCGCCTTCTTGGCCTCCTCGCCGAGGGCGTTGAACTCGGCCCAGGTCTTCGGCACCGTCCAGCCCTTGGCCTCGAAGAGCTTGGCGTTGTACCAGAGGGCGCGGTGGGCGACGGTGTACTGCAGCACCCGGGGCACGCCGTCGATCAGGGAGTTCTCGTAGACGCCGCCGACGAGGGTGTCCTTGACCTTCTTGCCGGGGAAGGCGAGCGAGGGGGCTTCGAACAGCGGAGTGAGGTCGGCCAGGTGGCCTTCCTGAACGAGGGCCTGCAGGTCCAGGGCCTCGGGCCCGGAATTGTTGATCACGTCGGGGACGTCGCCGGCGATGAAGCGCGGGCGCAGCTGCGTACCGACCTTCTGGGTGGCGACGTGCTTGATCTTCGCGTTCGGGTAGGCCTTGCTGTAGGCGGCCTCGTGCAGGTCGACGGCGTACTTGTCACCGTTGCCGCCGCTGAAGATGACCACTTCGAGCGGGCTTGCGGCCTGCACGCCGAGCGGGTTGGCCGCCGACGTCGCGGCGGCGGTGGCGGAGGGGGCAGGAGCGGCGGTACGGCTCGCGGTCGCGCAGGCGGCGAGGGGGGCGGCCAACGCGGCCAGGCCGAGCCCGCGCAGGACGTCGCGGCGGTTGGGGGACATGGCTCCTCCTGAACACAACCGTCTGGATACTTTCCAGACGGTTAGCGGCTGACTATAGGAGCGCACCCTGACCAGGGTCAAGAGGGCGGCCCGGTAGGTTCGAGGATCTGGTGTGAGTCTCCGTGCCGGCTTCCTCGTTTCTGCACAGAACCTCCCCGATGCCCCCAGAACTTCGGCGTCGCGGGGGAGCTCGGACAGGGCATGACGTTCTCTGCCGCCCAGCTGATCCGCTTCGCGTGCGCCGAGGCCAGGTCGTGCCGATTCGCGGTGGCCATGTTCGCGGGCCTGGCCGCTTCTTCGGTGCTGCCGCTGCCGATCCCGCGCTATGACGCACTGCTGGTCTACGCCGTGGCCGTGACGGTGATCTTCCGTGCCCTGCGATGGGAGAGCACCCAGGAGACGGTGGTCATCGCCGGGTTCCATCTGATCGGGCTGGCCTTCGAGCTGATCAAGGTGAGGTTCGGGTCGTGGAGCTATCCCGGGGACGCCTTCACCAAGTTCGGCGGGGTGCCGCTGTACAGCGGATTCCTCTACGCCGCTGTGGGCAGCTACATCTGCGCGGCCTGGCGGATCTTCGCGTTACGCCTGGTGGCCTACAGAACGAGGCCGGTGACACTGGTCGCACTGGCGATCTACGCGAACTTCGTCACCCAGCACTGGTGGATCGACCTGCGCATCCCGCTCGCCCTCGCGCTCGTCCTGGCCACGTGGGGAACGGTGGTGCACTTCACCGTCGGCGAGCATCGCTACCAGATGCCGCTGGCACAGTCGCTCGTCCTCATCGGATTCTTCCTGTGGGTGGCGGAGAACATCGCGACCTACCTGGGCGCCTGGCAGTACCCCCATCAGCGGGGGGCGTGGCAGCTGGTCCATCCGGCCAAGTTCGGAGCCTGGGCGCTGCTGGTCAGCGTCACCTTCGTGATGGTCGCCTGCTGGCAGGGGAGACGGGGACGGCTGCACCTCCGGCCGCCGGGCCGCACCCGGGGCTGGGCACTGCCGCTGCGCCGCCTCGACGGCCAGTTCTCGTTCGATCGGCGCGCGGGTGCCGCGACAGGGGCGTCACCTGCACGCGCTCGCGCGAACGGTCACATGGGCCCCGCTGGGAGCCGCCCTTCCGCTGAAGCACTCGATGCGGCCCCCAGGCCAGGAGATGAAGAGCTCTCTGACCAGGCCCTCCTGTGGCGCTCCGTTGCGGGGCGTGCACCCGGTGGCCACCACCTGCTGCAACGGGTTGGGTTCCGAGCGCACCTCGGCGCAGGTGTAGCCAGGTTGTGCCGCCTGGGCGGGCGACGCGGCGAGCGCCACTCCCGCGAAGGCGGGGACCGCGGCTAACACGACCAGACGGGCCAGACGCTTCATGATCATCCTTTCGCCGGACTCTCCGGGCTCAGTATGTCTGGACGGCGTTGGGGAAACGTTGTGGCTTCGTCGCAGCCGCTCCCATGAGCCAGGTCGGCGGAAATGCGGGGCGCTCGCCGTCAGCGGCTGTTCGAGGTGGTGACCGCATCCGGCTCGGTGGAACGTTGCGGCGCGGCGGAGTCCTCCGCGGGCCTGGACTTCGCCAGCCACAGGCCGGTGAACACGGCGGTGACCAACGTGACGGTGCCGGCGGTAAGGAAGGCGCTGTTGAGGCCGGTCTCGAAGGAAGCGCCGCCGGACTGCTGGGCGCGGACGACGGCTCCGAGTACCGCCACGCCGAGCACCGCGCCGATCTGCCGGGTGGTGCTGCTGATGCCCGACGCGAGGCCGCCCTCCTGCGGGCTGACTGCTTGGATGGCGGCTCCCGTCAGCGGGGACATGGTCAGGGCGAAGCCGATGCCGACGACTCCCAGCCGCCACCACACGTTCCCGTAACCGGTGTCGGCGTGCACCATGCCGAGCGCCAGCAGCCCCAGGCCGGCCAGGCCCAGGCCGGTGGTCACCACGACGCGGAAGCCGTAACGGGCGGCGAGCCGGCCCGCGTACGGGCTGACGATCACCATGGCGAGGGAGAGCGGCAGGGTCTGCAGGCCGGCGCGCAGGATCGAGCTCCCCTGGACGTACACGAAGAACTGGGAGAAGAAGAACGACGAACCCATGAGCGCGAACCCCACCACGACCATGGCGGTGTTGGACACGGTGAACAGCCGCTCCCGGAACAGCCGCAGCGGCAGCATCGGAGCGGAACGAAGCGCTTGGACGGTGACGAAGGCGGCGAGGAGGATCACCGCGGCGGCGAAGCTGCCCAGAATCACCGGCGACGTCCAGCCGCGAGCGCCACCCTCGATCAGCCCGTAGGTCAGCGCCCCCACTCCCAGAACGGACAGCACCGTCCCCGCGACATCGATCGCGGGGGCGTCCGGATTGCGGGTCTCGTCAAGGCCGCGCAGGCCGACCAGGAGAAGGACCACGCCGATGGGCAGATTGACCAGGAAGATGGCGGGCCAGCCGAAGGCCTCGGTCAGCATGCCGCCGGCCACGGGGCCCGCGGCCAGGCCGATCCCGCTGAATCCGGCCCACAGCCCGATCGCCTTGACGCGTTCTCGCGGCACGGGGTAGGCGGCGACGAGCAGGGCCAGCGAGGCAGGGCTCAGCGCCGCGGCCCCGATGCCCTGCAGTACCCGGCCGGCGACCAGCCAGCCGACCGAGGGCGCGAGGCTGCACAGCACCGACGCGATGGTGAACACCGCCACGCCGGTCAGGTACACGCGCTTGCGGCCGAACCGGTCGGCGAAGACACCGCCGGACAGCAGCAGCATGGCGACCAGCAGGACGTACGCGTCGACGATCCATTGCAGACCGGTCAGCTGAGTGTGCAGCCGGTGCTGCATGTCGGGCAGCGCTGCTCCGACGATCGTGTTGTCGAGCAGGACCATGAACTGGCCCAGGCAGGTCACCGTGAGCAGTACGGCCCGGTTCGGTCGACTGCCTGCGGCTGCGGGCGACGCGGCCACGGGGATTCCTCTCCATCGTTGGTTGCTCTAAAAGCAGCTAGTGGCTGCGTTAGGCGAGTGTAGGAAGGGTTGTCTCGTAAACGCAAGTCGGAACTGCGTTAAGGTGAGGGCATGAACGAGCGACAGCGAGCCCGGCGGCCCGCCGGGCGCAGCGCCCGCGTCGGCGCGGAGGTGCACCAGGCCGTCACCGACCTGATCGGCGAGCGTGGCTACGGCGGCTTCACCGTCGGCGATGTCGCGGCCCGCGCGGGCGTGGCCGACAGCAGCATCTACCGCCGGTGGGGCAGCCTGGAAACCCTGCTCACCGACGTGGCGCTCACCCGCCTCAACGCGCAGTCGCCGATGCCCGACACCGGGAGCCTGGCCGGCGACCTGCGCACCTACGCGGCCAACGTGGCCCGCGAGATCACCGGACCCGACGGCCTGGCGGTGGTACGCCTGGCCGTCGCCCTGTCCAGCAAAGGCCACCAGGGCGCACAGGCGCGCGACGACCTCTTCGCCGAACGCACCCGGCAACTGCAGTCCATGCTCGATCGCGCCCGCGAACGTGGCGAGCACGCACCCGACGCGTTCGGCGTGCTGGACCACATCCTGGCCCCGATGTACATCCGCGTCCTGTTCGGCATGGGCCCGCTCGCCCCGGACTACGTCGACGGGCTGGTCGACCGACTGCTGTGACCTCAAGCCGGTGGGTCGCGGTGCGCCTCTTGCCGGTCAGAGGAGGCCGGCCTGGTGGGCGAGGAGGGCCGCGGTTGTGCCCAGCCGGCCAAAGGCTGACAGCAGGGCAGCCCGTCAGGAGAACCCTTCGGTTCGCGCGATTCCATCCAGTCGCCCGGTGATCGTGTCGAGTGTCGGCCAAGGGGGACCTTCACGCAGCGAGCGCAGGAGTTCCTCTCCGAATCGCCTCCCGTTCGGAAGCTGGTCGCCACGTTCCCAGCGCCAGGCCGCGACCATCGCGAGAACGAGCTGCCGGCACTCGTCCAGCAGCCCGTGGTCAACGTTCGGATAGTGCTCGCAGACCGCCTCGGTGACATGGGCGAGATCGAACTCGACGGGTCCACGGCAGCACGTCTCAAGGTCGATGAACAAGGGGCCGTTCATCGTGGCGAGCACATTGCCTGGATGCGGCTCGCCGTGGAGCAGTTGCTCCACGGCGCCGCGGTCCTCGATCGTCCGCCGCAGGCTTCCCAGCCTGCCGCTGAGGAACGCGCGGTCCGCGTCGGCGAGCTCTGGCGAGCGATGCGGGTTGCCGACCACGTCTTCCGCCTCCTCGACGCGATCCGTGAACCGCGGGCCCGGCACGTCGACCTCGCGCATGCCGGCGTGCAACCGCTCCAGCGCCTTGGCGTAGTCGGCTGGTGAGGTGCGAGGTGTCACGGGTTCGTAGTAGGTCCACAGCGTCACGGTGAAGCCATCGCGCGTGTACACACGTGGGTCCACCCGAGGGTCCAGGAGCCCCGTCGGGCACCCGGCCCGGGCGAGCCGTTGAGCGAGGTCGACCTCGAACCGCGCGGCCTCATGCCCCGCAGGGGCGACCCGGGCAAGGACGTCGCACGGCGTCAGCCGCAGCGCCAGCCTGTTCGAGTTGTGGAGAACGATGGCGTCGCCGGCTGGCAGGTCGAGCGATGCGGCGACCGAAGTCGCAGCCGCGATCGCGCGCGTGATGTCGGTCATGTCCACCCTCGAATCTTGGCATCGGCCATCCCATCCGAAAGCCCTCGCCCCGGTAGGCACCCGTTGTCCTAGGCTCTGGGCATGGCCCGGATCCCGTACGCGGACATGTCCGCCTTACCCGACGATCTGCGGGAGTGGCACGCGAGGTTGCCGCCGAACTCCCATCTGTTCATGATGCTCGCCCATTCCGAGGCGAGCGCGGCGACGCTCATGCAGGTGGGTCTGCAGCAGATCAGAGAGCTGGAGCTGCCGGCGCGGCTGCGCGAACTCGCGGCGAACGCCACCGCCCGCGTGCTCGGCGCGGACTATCTGCGCGTCCGCCACAACCCGCCCGGTGCGCCGATCACGCCGGACGAGCGCGAGGCGGTCTACCGCGGCGACCACTCCGGATTCAGCGGTCTCGATCTGGCCGTGCTCGCCTTCGCGACGGCGGTGGCGCGCGGGCTGCCGGTGGACGACGCGGTGTTCGCACCGGTCCGGGCCGAACTGAGCGACCGCCAGATCGTCGAGCTGATTCAAGTCATCGGCTACTACTGGATGTTCGGGCAGTTCGCGAACGTGCTGCGGATCGAGTCCGAGCCGTACGAGAAATGAGGAGTGGCGCGCGAACTATCCCTTCGTGTCGATGCCGAGGTATTCCAGCGCATATCCGTCGCCGGAGGGGGTTACGCGGGCGATGCCGGGTGAGTCGAGGTGGGCGCCGGCCACGAAGTGGTGTGGCTGGGTCAGTCGTTCGAGGAGGGCCGCTCGCGCGGCGCGGGCCTGGGACTGGTCGCCGTCGAGCTCCCAGGACACGTTCGGCTGCTCGAACTGGAGCGTGGGAACGTGCACGGTGTCGCCCCAGGCGAGAAGGTGACCGGTGCCGCTCCTGACGTCGTAGACGGTGTGACCGGGGGTGTGGCCAGGTGTCGGGATCGCGGTGATCCAGTCGTTGATCGCGGCCTTCTCCGACACGGGGACGACCCGGTCGCGGACCGGCTCGAGCCGCCCCGTGAACACCGAGGTGTCGCCCGCGCCGATCCACACGCGCTCGAGTTTGGCGAACGCCTCTGAGCCGTCCGGCGCGATCAGGCCGCTCACGTGGTCTTCGTGCTTGTGGGTGATGGCCACATCGGTGATCTGCGCGCGGTCGACTCCCGCTTCGTCGAGCGCGTCGTAGATCAATCCCATGGTGGGGTCGTGCCAGGCGTTGGACGCGCCGGTGTCGATGAGCACCGATCGCGTGCCGTCGGTGACGAAGAAGGCGTTGACCGACAGCCGCAGGTTGTCGCCGGTCAGCGGGACGGCGGCCGGCAGCTCATCGAGCGTGCGCCCGTCCTCGTCGCGGAGCCGTGTCGGCGGCATGTCGATGTACCCGTCCCGCAACGAGACCACCTGCAGATCGCCGAATTCGAACGTGGTGTGGAGCCGGCCACGAGAGATCAAACGCATGGTATCTCCAATGGAAGATGAGATCTACTTTAGGAGAAACCATACACTGTCGCAGCGAGGTACCCATCAATCGAGGAGCACGGTGGCCGAACCACAACACGGTGACGACCTGGCCGGCGCGTTCGGCGGCAACGTACGGCGACGCCGCGAGGAGGCGGGCCTGACGCTGGAGCAGCTGTCCACGCGGTCGTCGGTCAGCCGGGCGATGTTGTCCAAGGTCGAACGCGGCGAGAAGAGCCCGACGATCGGCGTCGCGTCCAGGATCGCCCACGCGCTCGACGCGTCGCTTTCGGACCTGGTCGGTGCGCCGGCCGCTGCCGCGTCCGGTGTGGCCATCGTCATGCGCAAGAACGATCGCCCCGTTTTCCGTGACCCGGAAACCGGCTTCGAGCGGCACATCGTGTCAGCGGCCCCGGGCGCGGGAGGATCCGAGATGGTCGTCCACCACCTCCCCGCGCAGGTCTCCACCGGGCTGCTGCCCGCGTATCCGCTGGGTACGGAGAAACAGCTCGTGGTGCTCGAAGGCACCCTCACCGTCGCGATCGGCGGGATCAGCGAGACCCTGAACGCAGGCGACTCCCTGTTCTTCCAGGCCGATGCGGACCACGGCTTCGCCAACCGGACGAACGCTCCCTGCGAGTACATCATGGTCATCTCGCGGAGAACCTGATCCACGCCCTACCTTGACAGGCCAAGGTAGGTGTCTCTAGCGTACCTTGATAGCTCAAGGTAAGGGGCGATCTGAGGAGAGGAGCACGACATGGCGGACGAGCTGGCTTTCGTGTACGTCACCTTCATCCAGGCCACGCCGGAGCGAGTCTGGCACGCGCTGACCGACGCCGACGTGACCGCCGAATACTGGGCAGGGCACCGCAACGTCTCCGACTGGCAGGTCGGTTCGGCCTGGGAGCACCCGCGCACCGATGGTTCCGGGATCGTCGACCTCGTGGGCACGGTGCTGGAGACCGCACCGCCCAAGCGGCTGGTGATCACCCGGCGCGGCCCGAACGAGGAGCGCCCCGGCGGCCCCGGCCGGGTCACCTTCGACATCGAGCCGCACGGCGACATCGTCCGGCTCACCGTCACTCACGAGAACCTGGCCGACCACGACGAACACGTCTCGGTCTCCGCCGGGTGGCCGTCCGTGCTGGCCAACCTCAAGACCTTCCTGGAGACGGGGCACGTCCTCCCGCAAGGACCATGGGAGATGTACGCGGAGATGCGCGCCGCCCGCATGGCGCTCAACGATCCCACGTGACCAACGCGCCAAGGTGCGACGCGCGGCTCAGGGGCGGCGGTAGCACAGGGCGACGGCGCCCGTCGCGGGGATGGTGGTGGCGTGGGTGGCCCGCCCGATCTCAGCGCCAACGCACCCGCTGACCGGACAACCGCTCGTCCGCGCAGCTCGGCGGGGTAGGCAGACTCGCTTCGACCCTCTCGGAAATCAGGTCTCCGGGGTCTGAAGCTGTGCTCGTGCCTCGTCGATCTGGCGCATGATGCGCGCGGCGCCGCAGGACTCCGCGGTCGCGTACGCTTCCTCCGCCAGCGCCAGCGCGTCGTCCCGGCGGCCCTGTGCCGCGGCGAGGTAGATCAGGCCGACCTGGTCGGCCGCGACTCCCGCCCAATGCTCGATGTCCCGGCGCAGCCGTACCGACTCCTCCAGCTTCTCCCGGGCGGCGTCCAACCGGCCCGCGAAATGATCGGCGATGCCCAGGTGGCGAAGCACCTCGGATTGAATCCCCGGATCGCCGGCTTGCAGCGCCAACTCGCGAGACTGTTCGAACAGGGGGATCGCGGCATCGGCATCGCCCCGGATGACCTGGTGGACGCACCCCACCCAGAACAGCGCCTCGGCTTCTCCGGCCACATCACCGAGCCTCCGGTAGAGGTGCGCCGCACGCTCCATCAAGGCAAGCTCCTGGGGATCCTCGCGACGTTCCTCCAGAAACCGCGCATGCAGGATCCGGCCCCGAGCCAGCGCGAGATCGGCCTCGACCTTGTCCAGCCCCCGCTCCGCCTCGGGCAGCACGCCGAGGTCACCGGCGAAGACAGCCCGCTCATAGGCCAGCCTGGCCTGCTCGATCCGGCCCTCTGCGTGCATCCGCGCTCCTTCGTCCCATCCCTTGGTGACAGCTCCGGCAGCCGTGCGCGGGAAGACGTCGCTGGTCGGCTTTCCGGCTAGTTTGTGCTCTGTGATCACCTTACGGCGGCTCGGTGCGGCGGTCGCCGGCCTCGCGCTGGCGGCCTGCACCGCTCAACCCCCTCAGCCGGTACGGTCCCCGGCATCCTCGGCCACCGAGGTCCCCGTCTCGCTCCACCCGTGGGCCAAGGCCGGGTTTCCCAAGGTCGAAGCCAGAGGTGAGGTGAGCGCGATGAGCGTCACCGGCCCCCGGGAGGCCTGGGCGGGCGGCTACCAGGACGCGGCCGACGACCAGCCCGGCGACGCCCTGCTCATGCGCTGGGACGGCAGGGCGTGGACCAAGATCGCTGTGCCGCGGGACGACTTCATCTCCGTCGACGCCCTCGACGGCGACGGCGACGGCGGCGTGTGGATCGCGAACGGCGGCACGCTCGCTCGATGGAACGCCGGTGAGTGGCATACCTACGAGCCGTTCGGCGTCGCCCGCGGGCACTACATCAGCGGTCTCGCCGCCGGGGACGGGCGGGTGGTCATGGTGGGCAAGGCTCCCCAGGGCCGCTTGATCCTGGAGTGGGACGGCACGAAATTCACGCTCGACCAGGGGACCAGCGGCGTGCTCAACGCGGTGAGCCTGGAGCGGGGGCAGATCTGGGCGGTGGGCGCGGAGCCGTACGGGAGCGAAAAGTGCGGGAACGTCACCCCGCTGATCATGGGACAGAGCCCGCAGGACCGGAGAGACGGACAGGGCGTGCGCGCCCTGCGGATCCCGCGGGTGCCCGGCGGGGCACTGCACGACGTGTGGCAGGCGGCACCGGACGACGTCTGGGCGGTGGGCGAGGTGAGCGGGGGCGAGGAGTGCGACACCACGCCCGCCCCGGCCTCGCGCCCGGCCGAGCCGCTGGTCATGCACTATGACGGCGCGGCCTGGAAGCGGGTGGAACTGCCCGGCTGGGATCTGAGGCTGTTCAGCGTCACGGTCACCGCGGACGGCCACGTGTGGGCCGGCGGCGGCCAGGTGACGCTGGCGCACTACGACGGACGCCGATGGGCGCGCGAACGCCCTCTCTCCGGGGGGCGCGAGGACGTGGTGCGGGTACGCGCGATGTCCGGCGGGCCGGGATTGTGGGCGTTCGGTGCTCTGGAGGCGCCGACGCTCCGTGGATCGCCGTTCCTGCTGCGCCGGGAAGAATGAGCGGCCGATCGGCGGCCGGGCCGTTCAGGGACTGTCGGCCGCGATCGCGGTGCGGGCGGGCTATGGGCTCGTACACCGCCGCCTTTCCCGCTCGGGCGTGGCGGGCGGCCGCGGTGCCGACCTCTTCTCCTATGCCTGGATCTTCCTGATGGACGCATTGCCGGCCGCCATGCTGCTGGTGGCGGTCATGGTCTTCACGTCCCCCAGACCGAAGGTTGCTCCTGGGTGAGGAAATCGGCGATCGGCTCGCTCTGGCCAAAGATGGCGTGACCGGTCTCGGGGAGCAGCGTCACGGTCGCGTGCGGGACGCACTCACGGATGCGCCGCGCGCTCTGATGGGAGTCGAACATGGCGTCCTGGCCGCCGACGATGGCCAGGACGGGCATGGTGAGGCCGCGCAACGCGTCGTCGGGGAACACCGGGAGCCTCTCCCTGCGCGGGTTGAAGTGGGTGAACGTCAGGACGACGGCGTCGAGCGCCCGCCGGTCCTTCTCCGCGTCCAGTCCTGCGACGGCCATGGCCGACGCGCGGAGGCCGCCGCGCCGGAAGGGCCGGGCCAGGAGGGCCTTGAAGATCCAGCCGACCTTCTGGCGTCCCACACCACCGGGGCACATCAGGGCCAGGCGGGTCACGCGTCCCGGACGACGGATCGCGTAGTCCAGGGCCGTCCAGCCGCCGAGGGACGTGCCGGCGAACGCGGCGCTGGTGACGTGGAGCCCGTCCAGCACGTCATCCAGCCAGAGGGCCACGGCGTCGGAGTCCAGGGCGGGACGCGAGGGCGCGCTCAGGCCCGGCTCGCCGACGAGGTCGACCGCGTACGTGCGAAAGTGCCGCGACCAGGTGGCGATATCCGCTCGCCACATCGACGTGTTCGCGCCCGAGCCGTGCAGCAGCACCAGGGGCGGCGCGTCCTGCGGGCCGGAGGCGAGGACGAAGGTCTCGCCCTCGCGAGTCGGTACCCGTCTGTGCTCGGCGGGAACCGGCCAGGTGTCCAGGACCTGCCGGTAGTGGTCGAGAAGTTCGAGCTCGCCCTCTGGGGACTTGTAGATCATGGTCATGGGAACCACCTCCTTGGCGACAGTGAAGGCCTTGTCACTGTGTCAAGGTCAAGTGGGGCATTCGCCCAACCTCGTTGAGCGAATGCCCAGCATCTACCCGTGGGCCTCTAGCAGGGGCGCCACCACGTCCCGTAGGCAGTGGACGGCGCACTCGCGCTCACGGCCTGGAAGCGGATGAAGACGCGGTAGGAGGTGCCGCAGGCCAGCCCCAGCATCCTGGAGTAGGCCCTGGGGGCGTACCTCTGCCAGCCGTTGCCGCTTTCCGTACCGGCGCCACCGGAGGTGCTGCGGAGGAGCTGGCAGGCGCGGATGATCATCGACTCCGGCAGGTTGGTGATGGCGCACATGGCGCGGGCCTGGGCGGCGTTCCCGAAGATCGTGAGGTTGATCTTGTAGCCGCCGGCGTAGGAATAGACGTCTCGGTGCAGGACGCTGTCGGCGGACGCCACCGCCGGTGTGAGGGCCAGGGTGGCCGCGATGATGGAGAGGGCGCCCAGCAGTGTCCGGACTCGGCCTGACATCCGTCATCTCCTTTGGTCGGGAGTTTGGGGGACAGTGCTAGCTCGCCATAGCCGATTGCTCTTGTCATCGCTTCTGGGCTGCGCATCAATAGCAACAACAACCGCAACAACCCGGAGCGGGCCATGTCGCGAGGTGGACGCAAGGATCAGCCGATCGACCGCGAGACGGGTCCCGTCGCGGAGTTCGTCGACGATCTGCGCCGGCTGCGAGGCGAGATGTCGTTGCAGGAGGTCGGGCAGCGGATGCGCTACCACTCCAGCACCATCTCCCGGCGGCTGAATCCGGCGGAGCTGCCGCCGCTGGACTTCGTCCGTTCGTATGTCGAGGCCTGCGGCGGGGACCTGGAGGTCTGGGAGGCCCGGTGGCGCGCAATCGCCGGGGAGCGGGGATCATCCCTGGATCTTCCAGGTGAACCTGCCGGCGAGCCGCCGCGGAGCGGGTCCTGGCGGCTCCCGCTGACCGCCGCGCTCGCCGTCGTGATCGTCGCCGGGGGCGCCGGATACCTCTGGCTCTCCGGCCGGGAACCGGGTCCCGCGAACGCGGCTCCCGCCTCGGCCTCTCCGCCGGTGTCCCCGGCCAGCGGCTTCCCCTGGAAGGTCACCAACATGTACAAGCAGGTGACCTCGCGCGAGTGGACTCAGCACACGGAGGGCGATCTCGAGATCTGGGCGAACTTCTCCTGCCCCAACGGGATGATCGAGTACTGGATCGCCTTACGCCCGGGTGGCGCGTCCGCCCGGTTCGGGTGCGGCTCCTGGCAGATGCACACCTGGACCGGCCTGCGTCCGGGCCGCTACAACTTCGAGCTCTGGAAGGACAACGACGGCCGCGCCGTCTCCGGGATCGGCGTCGTCCGCTCCACCTCCTCCATCGTGCAGCACCCGAAGCCGTCCCCGGCCTGAGCAGGGGGTCCACCGGGTCAGCGTCGCCCTGGCGGTGGAACGCGAACCCAGGCCATGCCGGCCGCCTGAGCCGCTTGGATCCCGTTGTCGGCGTCCTCGAAGACCAGGCAGCGCCTCGGGTCGACGCCCAACCGCCGGGCCGCCATCAGAAACGGGTCCGGGGCGGGTTTGGCCCGCGGATAATCACCGGCGCAGACCATCACCTCGAACCTGCCGAGCAACCCCAGGGCGGTCAGCGTCGCCGTCACCGACGCACGGTCGCTACCAGACACCACAGCGAACGGGATGCGGCCGAACGCGGCTTCGATGTGCTCCAGCACACCGGGCACCGCAGTCAACCGGGGCAGCATCTCCTGGCAGAGTTCCTCACCGCGGCGGGCGACGGCCTGCACCGGCATGGCCAGCCCCTGGCTCGAATTAAGGTCGGTGATGATGTCGGCCACCGTCCGACCGGCCCACGCGTAGAACAGTTCCTCGGAAAGCTCGCATCCCCACTCGCCCAACGCCCGTCGCCAGGCGAGAAAACGCAGCGGCATGGAATCGGCGATGGTCCCGTCGCAGTCGAAGAGATAGGCGCCGAACTCACCCGGGGGAAGCTCCAGGATCACCCGGACACTCTATGGCCGAGGTCGGCGATGACACGTGTCGGGGTGGCCGCCGTGAGAAATGCTGGCTTTCGCGGGTGTGATGAAACTCGGGGCGAGGTCTCCCGGGCCTGACTTCGCCGTGGTCGTCCGGCGGTCCGCCGTCTCCGGTCGCGTGTACGGCATGGCGGCCGCGGCCGGGGTCTCCGGGCGGGGCGGGCCGGGTTCATCGCCGATCTTGGCCGCGAGTTCCTCGTCTGACCAGTGCCTCACCCAGCGGCGTCCGCTCGTACAGCACCTGGAGGCTGTCGCGGCGTGAGTCGAGCAGTCCGGCCTCGCGCAGCACGGACAGGTGCGCCGAGACCGTCGAGGGCGCCAGCCCGTGCCGGTGCGCCAGCCCGGTCGTCGAGGCGGGCTCGTCGAGCCCGGAGAGGATCGCCGCCCGGTTCGCGCCGAGCAGCCCCGCCAGCTCCCGCCGCGCCGCCATCGGCTCCCACAGCCCGGCCATGCCGCGCGCCGGGTAGATCAGCGCGGGCTGCCACGGCGGCGCGAAGCCGCTCACCACGTCCGGCCAGACGAACACGCTCGGCATCAGCAGCACGCCCCGCCCGCGCAGGTCGCGGTCGGGGCCGCGGGAGTCGCGCAGCGTCAGCGAGCCTTCCGACCAGCGCACCGAGGTGTGCAGGTCGGCCAGCGCGCGCTCCAGGCCGCCCTCGGCGAGTTTGCGTGAACGGTAGGCGATGTCGGCCTCGAGCAGCGCCGACAGCCGCGGCCAGTCCGGGGCGACCAGCTCCGTCCACACCCGTTCGGTCAGGTCGGCGAGCCGCCGTACCGCCCACTCGGGGTCGTCCAGCATCCTGCGGGCCCGCGACGAGCGCGCCCTGCCGCCGAGGGAGCGGACCATCTCCTCGCGGGCGAGCACCGGATCGGTGGCCCGCAGCCGCGCCAGTTCCTGCTCGAACGAGGTGTCCGGGGTGGCCGGCGGCGGGCCGAGGAAGTCGGGGATGTAGCCGCCGTCCGGCATGAACAGCCACAGATCCGACAGGTCCAGCCCTTCCGTCGCGGCCCGCATCCGCCGCAGCCACGGCTGGTGGTAGCCGTGGCGGCTGCCGCGCCGCAGCATCCGTACCGCCTCGTGCGTCTCGCACAGCGGCGAGATCGCGAACCGGCAGCGCAGCAGGTCGTCGGCGCCGAACTCCAGCCGCACGGTCCCCCCTTCAGGTGATTCGCCTGTGCACGAAAGAGTAGAAGACGGTCCGGGCCCGCTCGCAGCCTGTCGGGATGGGATATCGAGCCGTCTTCGCCGTCCGCGAGTTCCGCGCCGTCTTCGCCGCGCACGCGCTGTCGACGCTCGGCGTCGTCGTCGCCGAGATCGCGCTGTCGGTCCTGGTCTACGGGATCACCGGGTCGCCGCTGCTCAGCGCGCTCACCTTCGCGCTCGGGCTGCTCCCGTACGCGCTCGGCGGCACGTTGCTCTCCTCCGTCGCCGACCGTTTCCCCGCCCGGCGGGTGCTGGTCGTCTGCGACCTGATCTGCGCGGCCTGCGCGCTGGGGATGGCGGCGCCCGGGATGCCGGTCGTGGCGCTGCTGGCGCTGCGCGTGGTTACCGCCGCCGTGGCACCCGTCTTCCAGGGGACCAGGGCGGCGACGCTGGGCGACATCCTGGGCGACGGCGAACTGTTCGTGCTCGGGCGCTCCGTCATCCGGATCGTCGGGCAGAGCGGGCAGCTCGTGGGGTTCGGGGTGGGCGGGCTGCTGCTGGGGCTCGCGTCGGCGCGAGCCGTACTCGTGGTGACGGTCGTGACCTTTCTCGGCTCCGCGCTGCTGCTGCGTCTCGGCACGCTCGCCCGCCCGGCCAGGCCGGGCTCGGGCGGGACGCTGCTGCGCTCCTCGCTGTCGGGGCTGCGGCTGCTGTTCGCCGACCGGCGCATCCGGGCGCTGCTGCTGCTGGCCTGGGTGCCGCCGATGTTCGTCGTCGTCTCCGAGGCCCTCATGATCCCGTACGGCGAAGGCCTGGCGCCCGGTTGGCTCGGGCTGCTGATGTGCGGGATGCCGATCGGGGCGATCCTGAGCCAGAGCCTGGCGGGGTCGCTGCTCGGGCCGCGTGGCCGGGCCCGGCTGACGTTGCCCGTGGCGTTGTTCTCCTCGGTGCCCGCGCTGGGATACGTGTTCGAGCCGGGGCCGGGGTGGGCGCTGCTGCTGCAGGTCATGACCGGGTTCGGGATCGCGTACACGCTCGGGCTCGACCAGTGGTTCGTGGCGGCCGTGCCGGAGGAACTGCGGGGCAGGGCGATGACGGTCATGACGGCCGGGCTGATGACGGCCCAGGGGCTCGGCATGGCGCTGGCCGGGCTGGCGGCCGAGTTCTTCCCCGTCCACCAGGTCATCTACGGGGGAGGGATGCTGGGGCTGGTGTGCGTCCTCGCGGTGCTGGGCCTCGTCAGACGATCCGAAGGCAGAACGCTCTCCCCTCGCCCAGCACGGTGAAGGAGGGCCGCCGGCGGTCTTGTCCGAGAGTGCGGGGCACTCCGAGCGCATGGATGTCGTGGTCGACGCGCTCGGGATCACGCGGTGGCAGCGCGGGCGGGTCTGCTCGCGGCGCTGCGGATCAGCAGGATGCTCAGCACCACCAGCCACAAGATGATCAGCACTCCAGAGAGCATGGTCACGATCATGACGGTGGTCTCGGCCTCCCGCGTGAAGCGGCGCAGAGCGGCCGGTTGCCCGGCGAAGGAGGTGCGCAGCACTTTGACCGCCGCCTTGCCTCCGGCGGAGTCCTCCGCGAGATACACCGACCCCTGTCCGCCCCGGCCCAGAACCTCGCTCAGCCGGAAGCCGTCGATCTGCCGTGGATCTGAGGGAGTCAAAGGCTGCCCGACCAACGACCACGATGGATCAAGTCTCCCCCCGGGTATGCGAGGTGCGGTCCCCTGGGTGGGGAAGCAGGGGTGAGTACGGACCGGCGCGGGTGGAAGAGTGCCGGGCATCTCCTGGTCCGCGCGGAGCAGGAGATGCCCGGTCCGGGTCTCAGGCGGCGACCCGGTCTCGCCTGCGCTTGGCGAAGCGCAGGTAGAGCGACGGGGTGACGAAGAGGTTGAGCAGGGTGGAGGTGAACAGTCCGCCCAGCACGACGACGGCCAGCGGGTGTTCGATCTCGTGCCCGGGGATGTCACCCATGATGACGAGCGGCAGCACCGCCAGCCCGGCGGCGAGCGCGGTCATGAGAATCGGCGACAGCCGCTCGCGCGCGCCCCGCAGCACGAGGGCGACCCCGAAGGGTTCGTGCTCCTGCTCTTCCAGGTGCTGGAAGTGGTTGATCATGAGGATGCCGTTGCGGGCGGCGATGCCCATGACGGTGAAGAACCCGACCAGCGCGCCCAGCGAGACGATGCCGTCCCCGAGGTAGGCGGCCAGGACACCGCCGACCAGGGCCACGGGCAGGGTGGCCAGGCTGAGGACGGCCAGCCGCCAGCTACGGAAGGACAGGTTGAGCAGGATCAGCACGACGACGAGCGCGAGGACGGCGTATCCGAACAGGCGTTGCTGGGCGGCCTGCCGCTCGGCGTACTCGCCCAGCACCTCGGCGTGGAAGCCCAGCGGCATCGCGACCTCGGCCAGCGCCGCTTCGACGTCGCGGGCGAGCGCCGAGAATCGGTCGCATGGGTCAGAAGATGAGCCCGTACTCGATGGCCGTCGCGGCCGAAGCGGCGGCTGCCGTCGAGGCGACGATGACCAGCCCGGCGAGCATGACGGCAAACCTGATGACGGTACGCATGTGAAGCCCCTCCGTCGGTCCGATGTGTCCTTCCATACTTCGCCGACGGAGGCTGGATGGATGACGTGTCGCCGCGCGTCATCCCGCTGCGGCGTGGCGCGGGAGATCCGCGTCTGTATCCGGGAGTGCGGGACAGCGGCTGCGGGCAACGTGATCACGCCGCCGTCACGTCGATTCCGGCGTCGACCTTCTCAGGCGGTGGGCTCGTCGGCGAGGTAGGGCGGCGCGGGCTCGTACTGGATGTAGCGGCGGACCGCACGCGCGTGGTCGCGGCCGTGCAGGCGGCCGATCAGCCACAGCGCCATGTCGATTCCGGCCGAGACGCCCTGGCTGGTGACGAGGTTGCCGTCGACGACATATCGCGCGTCACGCACGACGGTGATCTCTCCACGGGCCTGGAGCGTGTCCTCGAACGCGTGATGGGTGGCGACACGGCGGTTGCGTGCCGGTCCTGCCTCGTGCAGGAGCAGCGCGCCGGTGCAGACGCCGGTCACCCAGGCCGCCTCGGCGGAGACCTTGGTGATCCAGCCGGTCACCGCCGGATTGCCCACCTCCCGGCGGGTGCCCATGCCGCCGGGCACCAGCAGGACATCCAGCGGCGGGTGGTCGTCCAGCGTGTGATCGGGGAGCACGCGCATGCCCTTGGCACAACGAACCGGGCCTTCCCGCTCGGCGATCAGCACGGCGGTGTCACCCTGGTCGCGGAGCATGGCCGAAGCGGTGAACACCTCCCAGGGCCCGGCGAAGTCCAGCTCCTCCGCACCCTCGAAGATCAGCAACCCGTAGCTCGTCATGCGTACTCCTTCGCGGATCGGAATCGGTCCCGGTATTCGGATGGCGCAACTCCACGATGGCGGTGGAACGTACGGCGCAGCGACTCCGCCGTGCCGAAACCGTTTCGCCGGGCGACCACCTCGACCGGTTCGTCACCCTCGACCAGGGCCCGGCCCGCCGCCTCGACCCGTACCCGCTCCACGTACGTCGCGGGCGGCACGCCGAGTTCGGCGCTGAAGCGCCGCTGCAGGTGACGCGGGCTCAGCCCGGCACGGGCGGCCAGCTCCCGCAGGCCGTGCCGGGCGCCCGGATCGGCGTGAATCGCCTCCACCACCACACGGATCCGGTCGCTGGCGGGCTGCGTGGACCACAACGGCACGCTGAACTGCGACTGGCTGCCAGGACGGCGCAGGAACAGCACCATCTCGCGGGCCACGTCGTGGGCGACGCGCCGTCCGAGATCGTCCTCGACCAGCGCGAGCGCGAGGTCCATCCCCGCGCTCACCCCCGCTGAGGTCCACACGCGACCGTCCCGGATGAAGATCGGATCGCAGTCCACGATCACTTCGGGATGCTCCCGGACAAGCTGATCTTCTCTGCGCCAGTGCGTGGTGACCCGGCGGCCCTCCAGCAGGCCGGCCGCGGCGAGCAGGAACACGCCGCTGCAGACAGAGGCCACACGCCGCGCGGACGTCCCGGCGGCGGCGATCCACCGGGTCAGAGCGCTGTCGTGCCGTGCCCTGTCCACGCCGTTGCCGCCGACGACGATCAGCGTGTCGACGCCGTATGGGTCGAGGTCGCCGACACCGTGCCCCGCCTGGACGCACAGGCCGCCGGCGGAGCGCACAGGCCCGGATTCGGCGGCCACGATCTGGCACAGGTACTCACCCGGATAGCTGAACACCTCGTACGGGCCGGCCAGGTCCAGCGGCTGGAAGCCCTCGAAGATGACGAAGGCGACACGTGGTCGTGGAGTCACCCCTTCAGCGTCGTTGACGTCCCGGGGATGGCGCAACGACGCGTACCCCACAGATCACGCCATACCGCCCGAGCCACGAGACTCGGCGAGGTCAGCCGACGTGGACGACAGGGCGGCGGTCGGGGTCGGGTTCGGCCTGGCGGAGGACCTCGCGGGTCAGGGGCGGGATGTCGCCGCCGCCGAAGACGAGATAGCGCAGCAGGGCGCCGATGGGGTTGCCTTCCGCGGCCCAGTGGAAGTAGACGTGCGGGGTCTTGCCGGTCTGGTCGCGCAGGTGCAGCAGGAGGGCGGCGATGGAGTTGGCGATCGTGGTGCTGTGCATGCGCAGGACACGGAAGCCGTGGCGTTCCTCGCCGGTGACGCGGAGTTCCCCGGCGAACTCGGAGGCGTCCGGGACGGTGACCTCCAGGAAGAGCAGACCTTCACCGGTGCGCAGGCGGTGCAGTTCCCACGCTTCGCGGGCCTTGTCGACGTACTCCTTGGCCTCCCTGCCGTGGGGTTCGTTGGCGATGAGGTAGAGCTCCGCCGCTTCGTTGATGAAGCGGCGGGCCTCGTCGTCCAGGGAGATGCGGGTGACGCGCAGTTCGGTGGAGCGGGTGGCGCGCGAGATGAGGGAGACGACCACGATGGCCAGCACGAACAGCAGGGCGATGACGAGCCCGTCGGGACGTTCGATGATGTTGGCGACGGTGGCGTAGGCGAAGACCAGGGTGACGAAGCCGAAGAACAGGGCGGGCCGGGTACGGCCCGCGGTCCAGGCCGAGAGGGTGACGGCGACGGCCGCGGACAGGATGAGGGCCAGGACACCGGTGGCGTAGGCGCCGCCCTGGGTCTCGACCTCGGCGCCGAAGACGACGGTGATGACGAAGGCGACGGCGGTGAAGACCAGGACCATCGGGCGTGAGGCCCGGGTCCAGTCCGGGGCCATGCCGTACCGGGGGAGATAGCGCGGCACGATGTTGAGCAGGCCCGCCAGCGCGGAGGCCCCGGCGAACCACAGGATGGCGATGGTGGACAGGTCGTAGGCGGTGCCGAACCAGTCGCCCAGGTACTGGTGGGCGAGGTAGGCCAGGGCCCGGCCGTTGGCCGCGCCGCCCTCGGCGAACTCCGCGGGCGGGATCAGCACGGTGGTGGCGAAGCTGGAGGTGATCAGGAAGACGCTCATGATGAGCGCGGCCGTGGTCAGCAGCTTGCGCGCGCCTTTGACCCGCTCGGCGACGTCACCCTTGACCAGCGGCATGACGGCCACGCCGGTCTCGAAACCGGACAGGCCCAGGGCGAGTTTCGGCATCACGTACAGCGCGACCGCGACCATGGCGAGCGGGCTGGCGTAGTCGGTGCTCAGCGCGTTCTGCCAGCCCGTCACCTTCTCCGGCGCCGTGAGCACATGTTGTACGGCCGAGCCCACCACGACCACGTTGAGCAGCAGGTAGACGGCCACCAGCACGACGGCGACGGAGATCGCCTCGCTGAAGCCCGCCAGGAACACCCCGCCGAGCGCCGCGATCAGCACCAGCGTGACGGGAACCTGCCAGCTCGCCAGGAACTCGGGCACGAACGGATTGTGCAGGATGTGCGCGGTGGCGTCGGCCGCAGACAGGGTGATGGTGACGATGAAGGCGGTGGCCACGAACCCGAGCAGGAACAGCACCAGCAGCTTGCCGCGCCAGCCGGGCAGCAGCCGTTCCAGCATCGACAGCGACCCGAGCCCGTGCGGGCTCTGCTCGGCCACCGCCCGGTAGGTCGGCAGGGCGCCGAAGAGCGTCAGCCCCACCAGCACGAGCGTGGCGATGGGACTCAGCGCGCCGGCGGCCAGGGCGGCGATGCCCGGCTGGTAGCCCAGCGTGGAGAAGTAGTCCACGCCGGTCAGGCACATGACCTGCCACCAGGAGTGCTGGTGTTCCGGCGTCTCCTCTTCGTGGGGCGCGCTGCTCAGCCCTTCGGGACGTTTGAGACCCTTCAGCAGCCATTGCCGCATCGTTCGCTCCCGGACAGCGCCGGCCACCGGGCCACCTCCACTTGTGCGGCATGTCAGACGAATGCACGCTACTGAGCCCGAAGGTCGATCCCGCGCGATCATGGCGTCAAGAAAACGTAAATATTGCCGTGGCGTGCTCGCGGATGGTGGCTGGTCAGGGCGCTGGGCGGGCGTGGGCGCCGTCAACGACGCGAAGGTGGCCGTCGTCGGCGACCCCACGTCAAGAAGCGATTGCCGCGTGCGCGGATCCGGGTTACCTTCTAAGTATCCATACGTTTGGTTGAGACAGTCATCCGAATGGATGATCGTCGGGGACGGGGAAGCATGACCTTCCACGTAGCAGTCATCGGCGCCGGGGTGGGCGGGCTCTGCCTGGCCCAGGGCCTGCACAAGGCGGGCGTCGACCTCACCGTGTACGAGCGGGACCGCACACCGGCCAACCGCCTCCAGGGCTACCGCCTGCACATCAACCCGCTCGGTGCCCAAGCGCTGCGCGCGTGCATGTCCGCCGAGCTGTGGCAGGCGTTCCTGGCCACCACGGGCAGGGGCGGGCTCGACTTCGTGTTCATGACCGAGCGGCTGCGGCCGCTGATCAAGCTGGAGGCCGGCGAGCGGGACGCCAACTGGCGCGACCACCACTCGGTCAGCCGGATCACCCTGCGCCAGATCCTCCTCACCGGCCTGGACGAGGTGGTGCGCTTCGGCCGGACGTTCGAGCGGTACGAGCGCAGGGCCGACGGCCGGATCACGCTGCACTTCGCGGACGGCTCCACCGAGACCACCGACGTCCTGGTGGCAGCCGACGGCAGCGGCTCGCGGGTGCGGCGGCAGTACCTTCCGCAGGCCGAGCGGATCGACACCGGCATCACCCGCGTCGCCGGCAAGTTCCCGCTCACCGAGGAGACGAAGCGGCTCATCCCGGCCCACCTGTACGAGGGCCTGACCAACATCGTCCCGGCCAGGGGCTACTCGATGTTCTGCGCGCCCCACGACTTCGGCGGCGATCCGGTCGTGCTGTCCGGCGGCATCGGAGCCAGCGAGCGCGAGGGCGCGATGCACGACAACACCAGCAGCTACATCCTGTGGGCCTTCGGCGCCGAAACCCGGCGGTTCCCGGCGGACGCCGCCGAGATGCCGGGCGCCGAGATCCGCGACCTCGTCACCGGCATGATCGGCAACTGGCACCCGGACCTGCTCCGGATGATCGACCTGACCCCCGCCGAAACGGTGTCGCTGCTGCCGATCCGCAGCGCCGTACCGACGGGGCCATGGGCCGCCACGAACGTCACGCTGCTCGGCGACGCCATCCACACCATGGCCCCGCACCTGGGCCTCGGGGCCAACACCGCGCTGCGCGACGCCCGGCTGCTCTGCCAGGAACTGACGGCCGCCCAGGGGAAGGACGTCGTCGCGGCGATCGCCGCCTACGAGAGACAGATGACGGAGTACGGCTTCGCCGCCGTGCGCGACTCCCTGAAGACGGCCAGGCGGTTCGTCACCAGGAGCCCGCTGGCCCGCCTGGGCTTCCGCACGTTCCTGCGCACCGCCCAGCGGATCCCGATGCTGAAGGAGCGCGCCTTCTCGGCCGGAGCCGCCTGAACCCCGGCCGAGAACAGCGGTGCCGTCAGACCGGCTTGTCGCCGATGAGCAGGGTGCTGAGCTCGTTCAGCGCGACCGGAGGCCGGACCTCGAATCCGGCCTCCTTCAGCCAGCCGAGTCCCTCGGCGGCCGTGTACTCCGAGGATCCACTGATCATCGCCATGTTGAGGCTCATCAGGAGCCCGAAGGCCGCGTCGCGCCGCTCGTCGTCGATCATGCTGTCGTAGATCAGCAGTGTTCCGCCCGGGGGCAGCTGCTCGAACGCCCGGTTCACCAGTGCCCTGCGCCGCTCGTCCACCCAGTCGTGCAGCACGTGGCCGAAGATGTACACCTGGGTGTCGGGCAGGTCGTCGGTGAAGAAGCTGCCCGCCCGGTAGCTGACCCGGTCACGCAGGTCGCTCGCACCGCTCTCCTTCTCGATGAGCTCGTCGAAGAGCGGCTCCAGCGGGGGCAGGTCGAAGGTCACCCCGCGCAGGTGCGGGTGGGCGGCGGCCAGCCGCATGGTGAGCAGCCCGCGGCAGCCGCCGAGGTCGGTGAAGGACTTGACCGTGTCCCACGCGTACTTCTCCGCCAGCGGGCGCCCTAGCAGCACCGCGTAGCCGTCCATCGCGTCGGCGAAGTGGCGGGCGCGCGTGGGGTCGGCGTACAGGCCCTCGGTGAAGTCGGCTTCCGACAACTGCCGCACCAGGCTCTCGCCGGAGCGCAGGAAGCCGGGCAGCTCGCCCCAGGCCGGGTAGAGCCGGCGCTGGTTGTGGGCGAGGAAGCCGCCGATGTACTCGGGCCGGCGCGGGTCGAGGTAGGCCGCGGTCAGGGGGGCCGCCTCGTACGCGGAGCCGTTCCGCACGAGCAGGTCCATCGCGACCAGCGAGTCCAGATAGTCGCTCGTCAGCTTGGGATGCAGGCCGAACGCGCGCTGGATCTCCTCCGCGGTGGCCGGCGCGGCGCAGATGCGGGCGAACAGCCCCAGTTCGATCCCGGCGAACAGGGCCTGCGCCTGGAAGAATCCCGTTGCTGTCTTGACAAGGGGCGTTGCGGACATCGGCGTCCTTTCTCAACGGTCCAGAGGAAACGGTCAGGGGTTGAGCCGCAGGGGGAGCGCGTGCAGGGACCGCTGGAAGAAGTCGCGGTGCCAGCGCACCTCCCCGGGGTCGCAGGCGAGCGTCAGGTTCGGGAAACGGCGCAGCAGCGCGGTGATGGCCACCTGCGCTTCGAGCCGCGCCAGCGGCGCGCCCAGGCAGTGGTGCACCCCGTGGCTGAAGGCCAGGTGCGGGTTGGGGTCGCGGGTGATGTCGAGCCGGTGCGGGTCGGGGAAGGCCGCCGGGTCGCGGTTGGCCGAGTGCACGGGCACGATGATCAGGGAGCCGGCCGGGATCAGGGTTCCGGCGATCTCGATGTCCTGCGTGGCATGGCCTTCGATCAGGGCCAGCGAGCTGTCGTAGCGGAGGAACTCCTCCACGGCGGAGCCGATGAGGTCGGGGCGGGCGGCGAGCAGGGCCTGCTGGCCGGGGTTGCGCACCAGCGCGTACATGCCGTTGGTGATCAGGTTCACGGTGGTCAGGAAGCCGGCGAAGATGAGCAGCATCACCGTCGCGACGAGTTCCCGCTCGGAGAGCCGGTTCTCGCCGTCGCGGGCCTCGATCAGCCCCTGGATGAGGTCGTCGCCGGGAGCGCCCCTGCGGCGTTCGATCAGATCGCGCACGTACGCCCCGATGCCGGCCTGCCGCGCCCGGAAGACGTCGACCGGGCTGCCGGTGAACTCCTCCTCCATGAACCAGAAGATGCTCTTCTCGCGCAGGTCGGCGAGGTCCTCCGGGGGCAGGCCCAGGAGTTCCCCGATGACCATCATGGGCAGCGGGAAGGAGAAGTCCTCCATGAGCTCCACCTCGCCCGCCTTCTCCATCTGGTCGAGCAGTTCGCCGGCGAACCGCTCCACCTGCGGGCGCAGGAGTTCGACCCGGCGGCGGGTGAACGCCTTCTGCACCAGCTTGCGCAGCCGGGTGTGCTCGGGAGGGTCGGTGCTGACCATGTTGTCGGCGAACGAGCTCTCGGCCTTCTGCCCGTCCTCCTTGACCACGTCGGAGTGGTGCGTGGCCTTGCTGAAACGGGGATCGTTGAGCAGCGGGCGGGCGTCCGCGTAGTGCGGGACGAACCACGCTTTCAGTCCGATGGGGGTGTCCAGGTGGTGGACCCGCCCCTGCGCCCGCAACAGCTCATAGAAGGGATACGGGTCGGTCAGGGCCGAATGAGGGATGCCGCCGATCGGCACCGTCACCTCAGGCATCTGTGCTCCTCCGAGATCTTCTCAGGCAGGTCACACGACCCAGCGGCCGCGGGTCATCACGGTGCGGCCGGGGATCTCGCCGCGGTGCCGCCAGGCGAGGATGCGCCGGGGCGTGAGGAAGAGATAGACGCAGCCCGGAACCCGGGTGGGGTTCACCGGGAGGTCCGCGAGCACGCCCGGGGCGCCGGGAGGCAGGTCACGGTGCGCGACGATCTCCACGGCGCCGTCGATGAGGACGACGTCGGCGGGATCGCCGAGCGCGACGCGGCACTCGGAGCGCCGGCGCAGGTTGCGCACGGTCACGTACTGCTGCCGCGTGGCCATCACCAGGCGGGCGCCGTCCCACACGCAGCCGAGCGGGACGAGGTGGGCGCCGGGCTCGCCGCCGGTCGCCAGCCAGGCGTACCGTGCCGTCTCGAGCCGGCCGAGCACGTCGGCTTTGCGCTGGGCGGGGTCGCGGGGCGGGGCGAGGCCGACGCCCCGCGCGGTGCCGGTCGCGGACATGTGAATCCTCTCGGGCTGAGTTCTGTTTTCAGAACGCGGATACGGCCGCCGCGGCATTTCCCACGAGGGCGAGCACGGCGAATGTCGTCCGGACCATGTTCCATTTTCCCCAGGCGCTTCTCGGGTCTTTCCAGTCGGCTGGAATGGCCTGGGGGTCGAGTGATTTCACCCGCCGGTTGATCGGCACGTTCCTGGTCTGCGAAACCGCGCCGACGCCGACCAGGCACACGGCCGAGGCGATGAACAGATTCTGGGTCAGGCTGCTTTCGGTGATAAAGGCCAGGCTGACGTCGAGAAGCGTCGACGTGCCGACGATGATCGGCATCATGGGGTCGTAGGCGCGGCCCAGCAACTTGTGGGCGGCGACGTAGCGCTCCGGTGTCATCGCCTGCAGCGCCGGCCACACGCCGACGGCGTGGGCGAACAGCACGCCGGCGGCGATCCCGCTGGTGACCAGCACGGCGGCGGTGAGAATGTGGGCCATCACGTCTGTCGCTCCTCCCTCTGTCGCCATCCGAAGTATCCGGCCGGCACCTTGAGGCGGACTCGAATATCGGTGGGGAAATAGCGCCGAGCGCCATTTGCGGAAAGCTTGAGCACGCTTCGAGCATTCCTCTAGCCCGCACCGCCATGCTGCTTCCAGCAGAGTCGTCCGCTTGAATGGGAGGCTTCGACGTGACGATTACCCGGGCAGCAAAGATCATGGCCAGTGAGATCACACCCAATCGGCGGCGTGGCGGTGATATTCGGGTTCTGCTCGGTCCCGCGACGGTGGGCGCGACGTCCGGATTCATGGGAATGCTCACGCTGGAACCGGGGGAGTTCGTGTCCGAGCATTACCACCCTTACTCGGAGGAGTTCCTTTGTCTCGTCCGGGGCGAACTGACCGTCCTGGTGGACGGAACGCCGGTCCGGCTCGGTCCGGGCGAGGCGCTCCACATTCCCATCGAGGTCCGGCACCGGGTCGAGAACACCGGCGACGCGCAGGCCATGGTCGTGTTCCACCTCAGCCCGCTCGCGCCGCGGCCGGACCTCGGCCACGTCGACACCGAGCCGCTGCCCGGCCCCGCCGAGCCCTCGCTCAACGTGGGGGAGACGACATGAACCGCAGGCGGGTGGCCCTCACCGGCATCGGTGTCGTGGCTCCCGGCGGCACGGGCCACAAGGCGTTCTGGGAGCTGCTGACGGCCGGCCGTACCGCGACGCGGACCATCTCGATGTTCGACGCCGGGGCGTTCCGGTCGCGCATCGCGGCCGAATGCGACTTCGACCCGGCCGCGGAAGGGCTCAGCGCGCGCGAGATCCGCCGCATGGACCGCGCCGCGCAGTTCGCGGTCGTCTCCACGCGGGAGGCGCTGGCCGACAGCGGCCTCGACCCCTCCGACCTGGAGCCGGCGCGCACCGGCGTGACCCTGGGCAGCGCGGTCGGGTGCACCATGAGCCTCGAAGAGGAGTACGTGGTCGTCAGCGACTCCGGTCGCGGCTGGCTCGTCGACTCCTCCTACGGTGTCCCGCACCTGTACGGGCACCTGGTGCCGAGCTCGATGGCCGCCGAGGTCGCCTGGGCGTGCGGCGCGGAGGGCCAGGTCACGCTCATCTCGACCGGCTGCACCTCGGGGCTCGACGCCGTCGGGTACGGGGCGCGGCTGATCGCCGAGGGCTCGGCGGACGTCGTGCTGGCCGGTGCGACGGACGCCCCGATCTCGCCCATCACCGTGGCCTGCTTCGACGCGATCAAGGCGACCTCGCCCAGGAACGACGACCCGGCCCACGCCTCCCGCCCGTTCGACCGCGAGCGCAACGGCTTCGTGCTGGGCGAGGGCGCGGCCGTGTTCGTGCTGGAGGACCTGGAGCGCGCGCGGCGCCGCGAGGCTCATGTCTACTGCGAGATCGCCGGGTACGCCACGCGCGGCAACGCGTACCACATGACCGGGTTGAAGCCGGACGGCCGGGAGATGGCGGAGGCCATCCGGGTCGCCCTCGACCAGGCCAGGCTGAACCCGGACGCCGTCGGCTACATCAACGCCCACGGCTCCGGCACCAAGCAGAACGACCGGCACGAGACGGCCGCGTTCAAGCGCAGCCTGGGCGAGCACGCCTACCGGACCCCGGTCAGCTCGATCAAGTCGATGGTCGGGCACTCGCTCGGCGCGATCGGGGCCATCGAGGTGGCCGCCAGCGCGCTGGCGATCGAGCACGGCACGGTTCCGCCGACGGCCAACCTGGAGACTCCCGACCCGGAGTGCGACCTCGACTACGTGCCTCACGTGGCGCGCGAGCAGCCCGTCGACGTGGTGCTCAGCGTGGGCAGCGGCTTCGGCGGCTTCCAGACGGCGATGGTGCTCACCGCGCCCGGACTGGAGGTCGCATGACGAGCGCCCCCGTGATCACCGGGATCGGGGTCGTCGCCCCCACCGGTCTCGGCGCGGAGGCGCACTGGTCCGCGACGCTGAGCGGGACGCGGGCGATCGGCACGATCAGGCGGTTCGAGAGCGGTTCCTACCCGGTGCGCGTGGCCGGGGAGGCCGGGAACTTCGTCGCGGCCGGCAACGTGCCCGGCCGGTTGATCCCGCAGACCGACCACTGGACCCACATGGCGCTGGTGGCCACCGACATGGCGCTCGCCGACGCGGGCGTGGACCCGTCGGCCCTGCCCGAGTACGAGATGGGCGTGGTCACGGCGAGTTCGGCGGGCGGGGTGGCGTTCGGCCAGCGCGAGATCCAGGAACTGTGGAGCAAGGGCCCGAGGCACGTGGGCGCCTACCAGTCGATCGCCTGGTTCTACGCGGCGACCACCGGCCAGATCTCGATCCGGCACGGCATGCGCGGCCCGTGCGGGGTCGTGGTCGCCGAGCAGGCCGGCGCCCTGGAGTCGCTCGCGCAGGCCCGCCGGGTGCTGGAGGACGGCGCCCGCCTGGTCGTGAGCGGCGGCACCGAGGCCCCGTTCAGCCCGTACGGCCTGACCTGCCAGATCGCCGGTGGCCTGATGAGCACCCACGGCGATCCCGCGCTCGCCTACCGGCCCTTCGACATCGGCGCCAACGGCTACGTGGCGGGCGAGGGCGGGGCCATCCTCATCGTCGAGGACGCCGCGAGCGCACGGGCGCGCGGAGCGGAGAAGGTCTACGGCGTGATCGCCGGCCACGCCGCCACGTTCGACCCGGCCCCGGGCACCGGACGCCCGCCCGCGCTGCGCCGGGCCGTCGAGCTGGCGCTCGCCGAGGCGGGCCTGGCGCCGGGGGACGTCGACGTGGTCTTCGCCGACGCCGCGGGCACTCCGGAGCTCGACCGGGCCGAGGCCGAGGTGATCGCGGCCGTCTTCGGCGCCCACGGGGTGCCGGTGACGGCGCCCAAGACCATGACGGGCCGGCTGTACGCGGGCGGGCCGTCCCTGGACGTGGCCACCGCGCTGCTGGCCATGCGCGACTCGGTGCTGCCGCCGACGGTCGGCGTGGCCGAGCTCGTCCCGGACTACGAGATCGACCTGGTCAGGGACGAACCCCGCCCCCGCCGGGTGCGCTCGGCACTGATCATCGCCCGCGGATACGGCGGGTTCAACGCCGCGCTCGTGCTGCGCGCACCCAACAGCACGCGACAGGAGGAGACCGATGAAAGAACTCACGCTTGACGACCTGCGAAGCCTGATGCGGCTCAGCGCCGGTGAGGACGAGTCGATCGACCTCGACGGCGACATCATCGACGTCACGTTCAAGGACCTCGCCTACGACTCCCTGGCCGTGCTCGAAATGGCCGGCCGCCTGGAGCGGGACTGGGGCGTGATCGTGCCCGACGAGGTGGCGGCCATGCTGGAGACGCCACGCGCGGTCCTCGACTACGTCAACGGGCGGGCGGCGGTGAACTAGCGATGGCCGCGGGACACACCGAGAACTCGATCGTGATCGCGGCGCCGATGGAGCTGGTCTGGACCATGACCAACGACGTCGAGTCGTGGCCGAGCCTGTTCAGCGAGTACGCGAAGGCCGAGATCCTGCACCGCGAGGGCGACATGGTCCGCTTCCGCCTCACGATGCACCCCGACAAGGACGGCAACGCCTGGTCGTGGGTGTCGGAGCGCACCGCCGACGCCAAGACGCGCACGGTGCGGGCGCACCGCGCCGAGCTGGGCTGGTTCGAGTACATGCGCCTGCACTGGGAGTACGTGGAGGTACCCGGCGGCGTGGAGATGCGCTGGATCCAGGACTTCCGCATGAAGCCGGACTCCCCGGTGAACCTGGAGCAGATGACCGACCGCATCAACGGCAACTCGCCCGGCCAGATGAAGCTGATCAAGGAGAAGGTCGAGCGGGCGGCGCGGCGGGCCGGAAAGACGTGAGCGGGCCATGACCGAGGTGGCGCTGCCGCTGGCCCTGCTGGCCAACGGACTGGCCGCGGGCGTGCTGATGGCCACCGTGCTGGGGGTCGTGCCGTTCTACATGACGCTCACGGCCGGCGACTACGTCAGGGCCCACGCGTTCGCCGTCGGGCGGTACGACCCGTTCCAGCCCGTCTGCCTGGTGGTCGCCCTCCTGGCCGACGTGCTCGTCGCGGCGGTGGAGCCGCGCCCGGCGGGGCGGCTGCTGTGCGCGGCCGCCGCCCTGGCGGCCGGCTCGGTGGTGGCCGTCTCGCTCACCCGGAACGTGCCGATGAACCGCTGGGTCAAAGCGCAGGATCCGGACGCGCTGCCGCCCGGCTGGGACATGGACGCCTTCCGCCGCCGGTGGGCCCGGTGGAACAGGACCCGGACGGGGCTGGCCGTACTCGCGCTCACGCTGAACACCGGCGCCGCGGTCGCGCTGCTCTGAACCGCGAATCCAGAGGAGAATCATCATGAGCTTTCGGCTTGAGGGCAAGAACGTCCTGGTCACCGGAGGAACGAGAGGGATCGGCCGATCGGTCGTGCTCAGCCTGGCCCAGGAGGGCTGCAACGTCGTCGCGTGCTACCGGGCCGACGCCGAGGCGGCGGCACGGCTGGAGAACGACCTGTCCGCCACACCGGGCAAGCACGGCGTCGTCCAGGCCGACGTGGGCAAGGCGGACGAGGTCGGCGCGCTGATCGACGAATGCCGTACGCGGCTCGGCACCCTGGACGTCGTCGTGCACAACGCCGGCGCCATCAGCCACATACCGTTCGCCCGGCTTGAGCCGGACGAGTGGCAGCGGGTGCTGAACACCAACCTCACCGGCATGTACCTCGTGGTACGCGGCGCGCTGCCGCTGATGCCGGAGGGCGGCTCCGTGGTCGCGATCGGCTCCAAGGCGGCGATGGTCGGCGTCCCCCTGCGTACGCACTACACGGCCTCGAAGGCGGGAGTCCTCGGCCTGGCCAGATCGCTGTGCAAGGAGCTCGGCCCGCGCGGGATCAGGATCAACGTGATCGCCCCCGGGATCATCTCCACCCACGCCGCCGAGGGCCTCAGCGCCGAGCAGGAGCAGCGCTACCGCTCCATGACCGCGCTCGGCCGGCTCGGCGAGCCGGAGGAGGTCGCCGACGTCGTGCTGTTCCTGGCCAGCGACCGCTCCCGCTACATGTCCGGCGAGACCGTCCACGTCGACGGAGGGATCTGAGATGAGCGACAACGCGCGGGTGTTCCGGGTGATGCTGAGAATGCAGATCATCGCCGGTAAGGAGGAGGACTTCGAGCGGGTCTGGTACTCCGTCGCGGACGTGGTCGGCGACGATCCGGCCAACGTCGGCCAGTGGCTGTCGAAGAGCGCCGAGGAAGCGGGCGTCTACTACATCATGAGCGACTGGGCCGACGAGGCCAGGTTCCGCGCCTTCGAGCGCAGCGACGCGCACGTCGAGCACCGCGAGAAGCTGCACCCCTATCGCTCGCACGGCACGATGACGACCCTGCACGTGGTGTACGACCTCGGCCGCGAACGCTCGGAGGCGGGCCGGTGAGCGGCGCGGTCCGCGTCCTGGTCTTCTACGCGGCCGCCGCCGGCGACGAAGGCTCGGTGATCGACGCCTACCGGCTGGTCAGCAGGGGGATGCGCGGCACCGCGGGCCTGCTGAACAGCCAGCTCCTGCAGTCGGCGCTGGATCCGAGCGAGTTCGCCGTGCTGAGCGAGTGGACGAGCCTGTCGCAGTTCAACGCCTGGGAACAGGGCTCGCGGCACAAGGGGCAGACGTCCGCGCTGCGCTCGTACCGCGACGACGACAGCGGCAAAGGCTACGGGATCTATGAAGTCGTGGACCAGTTCTGAAGGACGGCCGGGCCCCGGGGACCTGCGGCAGATCATGCACGTGGTGGGGCAGCACTTATGGGCTGGATTGCAGGCAATCGGGCGGATGAGCTTCGCCGACGGGCGGTCGAGCGAGGAAGAGGAGGAACGACGATGACCATCACTTTTCCCCCCACGGTCGGCGTCGCCGAATGGATCCGGTGCGCGCGGTGCGGGGAGATCGTGTACGGCAAGCGGTTCACCCGCGATCTCGGCGTGTGCCCGGGATGCGCGTCGCACACCCGGCTCACCGCCCGGCAGCGGATCGAGCAGATCTTCGACGACGGTTCGGTGCGGACGATCGGCACGCCGCCGGCCACCGAAGATCCGCTCGGGTTCGTCGACAGCCGGCCCTATCCCGACCGGCTGCGCGAGGCGCGCGCGAAGACCGGGATGGACGAGGCCGTGCTGTGCGTGCGCGGCACGATCGAGGGCCACGCGGCCGTCGCCGCCGCCATGGACTTCCGGTTCATGGGCGGCAGCCTCGGCGTCGGCGTGGGAGCGCGCATCGTCGCCGCGGCCGAGGTGGCGCTGGTGGAGCAGGTGCCCTTCCTGCTGGTGACGGCCTCGGGCGGAGCGCGTATGCAGGAGGGCGCGCTGTCGCTCATGCAGATGGCCAGGACCAGCCAGGCCCTGGCCGAGCTCGACGAGGCCGGGATCCTGACCATCGCGGTGATCACCGATCCGACCTACGGCGGGGTGGCCGCGTCCTTCGCGACGCTGCCCGACGTCATCCTCTCCGAGCCGGGCGCCCACATCGGGTTCGCCGGCCCGCGCGTGATCGAGCAGACGATCGGCCAGGAACTGCCCGACGGATTCCAGACCGCGGAGTTCCTGCGCGCGAAAGGGCTCATCGACGACGTACGGCCCCGCGCCGCGCTGCGATCCACGCTCGCCCGCCTCTGCTCCCTACGCGAGCCGGCCCAGCGTGTGCCCGCCGCCGAGCCGTCCCAGCTCTTCTTCCAGCCGGAGCGGCTGCCGGTCAGGGACGGCTGGACGGCCGTCCAGCTCGCCCGGCACGCCGACCGGCCCACGACGCTCGACTACGCCGGCTACATGCTGGAGGAGTTCGTGGAACTGCACGGCGATCGGCTGAGCGGTGACTGCCCGGCGGTCGTCGGCGGTCTCGCCCGGCTCGACGGCCGGCCGATCGTCTTCATCGGTCACCAGAAGGGCCACACCACCAGGGAGCGTGTCGAGCGCAACTTCGGCATGCCCACGCCCGCCGGATACCGCAAGGCGGCCCGGTTGATGCGGCTGGCCGCCAAGCTGGGACATCCGATTCTCACGCTGGTCGACACGCCCGGCGCGTACCCCGGAATCGAGGCGGAGGAGGACGGCCAGGCGTGGGCGATCGCCGAGAACCTGCGCCTGATGTCGACGCTGCCCGTGCCGGTCGTCACCGTCGTCACCGGCGAGGGCGGCAGCGGAGGGGCGCTCGCGCTCGGCGTCGCCAACCGTGTCCTGGCCCTGTCCAACGCCGTGTATTCGGTGATCAGCCCCGAGGGCTGCGCGTCGATCCTGTGGAAGAGCCCTGCGGCCGCGCCGCTGGCCGCCGAAGCGCTCCGCCTGGACACCCGTGAGCTGCTGCGGCACCGGATCGTCGACGGCGTGATCCCCGAGCCGGGGGAGGGCGCCCACGCGGATCCGGCGGCGGCGGCGCGGCTGCTGGCGGCGGCGGTGTCCGAGGCGTTCGACGATCTGGCCGCCCTTGAGCCGCGCAAGCTGATCGCGGAGCGCCGCCGGCGGTTCCGCCAGTACGACGCGGGGTCACGATGAGCGCGGAGGACCCGATGGAACGGGGGCTGATCGCCGAGTTGTGCCGCCACGCCGCCGAGCTCATCGCCGTCGGCGGCGGCATGCGCAGAGTGCGGCTGCGGCACGGCGACACGGTCGTCGAGCTGGAACGGCCGGAGGCCGCCGGGGTCCCTGCGCCCGCCTCGGCTCCGATGCCCGACGCGCCCGCCGGGCCCGACGACCTGCGCCACGTCTGCGCGCCGATGGTGGGCACCTTCTACCTGGCGCCCGAGCCCGGGGCCGCGCCGTTCGTCGGCGTCGGCGACCTGGTCGAGAAGGGGCAGCAGATCGGAATCCTCGAAGCCATGAAGCTCATGAATCCCATCGAAGCCGACACCTCCGGCCGGCTCATCGACATCCTCGTGCCCGACGGCACGCCGGTCGAGTACGGGCAGAGGTTGTTCGCCGTCGCCCCGCTCACCACACCGTGAACGGCCGCGCGCCTGGAGGCTCCATGTTCTCGTCGGTCCTCGTCGCCAACCGGGGCGAGATAGCGCTGCGCATCGCCCGGAGCTGCCGCGAGCTCGGCATCCGCGTCATCATGATCCACTCGACGGCCGACCGCGACTCGCCCGCGCTGCGACTGGCCGACCAGCGGGTGCAGATCGGCCCGGCGGCGGCGAAGCGCAGCTACCTCTACCCGCCCGCGATCCTGGAGGCGGCGCTGAACACGGGGGCGCAGGCCGTCCACCCCGGCTACGGCTTCCTGTCCGAGGACGCCGACTTCGCCGAGATGTGCGCGTCGAAGGGGCTGGCCTTCATCGGCCCCTCACCGTCGGTGATCGCCTCCCTGGGGGACAAGACGCAGGCGCGCAACCTGGCCGCCGCCGCGGGGCTGCCCGTCCTTCCGGGCAGCCCGCGCCCGCTCCACAGCGGGCCGGAGGCCAAGGAGGTCGCCGACACGATCGGATACCCCGTCATCATCAAGGCCGTGGCCGGCGGCGGCGGCCGCGGCATGGCGGTGGTCCGCGACGCGCGGGACTTCCCGCGGGCGTTCGCCGAGACGAGGGCGAGCGCCCAGGCGGTGTTCGGCGACGCACGGGTCTTCGTCGAGAAGTACGTCGAGCACGCCCGCCACATCGAGGTCCAGGTGCTGGGCGACCTCCACGGCGGCCTCGTGAGCCTGGGCGAGCGCGACTGCACCGTCCAGCGGCGCAGGCAGAAGCTGATCGAGGAGTCCCCGGCTCCCGGGCTGCCGGCCGGGCTGGCCGGGCACATCCGGGAGGCCGCGGTCGCTCTGGCGCGGCGCGTGGGCTACGTGAGCGCCGGGACGTTCGAGTTCCTCGTCGACGACGCGGGCGGGTTCTTCTTCATCGAGGCCAACTGCCGGGTCCAGGTCGAGCACCCGGTGACCGAGATGGTCACCGGGGCCGACATCGTCAGGGAGCAGCTGCTGATCGCCGCCGGCCGCCCGCTCTCCCCCCGCCAGGAGGACGTGGTGCTGCGCGGCGTGGCGATCGAGTGCCGGGTGAACACCGAGGACCCGAGGCGAGGATTCCTCCCGACACCGGGCGTCGTCGAGCGCTTCGTGCCGCCCGGGGGGCCGTTCACCCGGGTCGACACCCACGGCGCCGACGGCGTCACGATCGGCGCCGACTACGACTCCCTCCTGGCCAAGGTCATCGTGTGGGCGCCCGACCGCGACCAGGCGATCGCCCGGATGGCGCGCGCGCTGAGCGAGTTCGAGGTCACGGGGCGCGGGATCAGCACGACGATCGGCTTCCTCCAGGACGTGCTGGCGGATCCGCGCTTTCGTGACGCCCGGCACACCACGTCGCTCGCCGACCTCATGGTGGCCATGAGGTCGTGAGCTCACAGGACGCAGTCGGCCTTGTGCGTGGACGCCGGCCCGCGACGCCCGTTCGCCGTGCCGTGGCCCTGAACGGGAACGTGGCCGGTGGCCAGCACCGTTCGCTGCAACTCCTGCATCTCGGAGCCGGGCTCAAGGCCCAGTTCCTCACGCAGGATGTAGCGAAGCCGGTGATAGACCTCCAGTGCCTCATGCCGCCGGCTGGCCAGCGAGAGCGCCTCCATCAGCCGCAGGTGGAACCACTCGTCGAGCGGGTGGACCGCGGTGAGCTGCTTGAGCTCGGCGATCACCTCGTGGTGGCGGCCCATCCGCAGCCAAGCGTCGATCTTGAGCTTGGTGGCGTGGACGCGCAGCTCGTCCAGCCGGGTCGTGTAGATCGCCAGCCGGGGCCCGGTGACCACGTCGGCGAGCGCCGATCCGTGCCAGAGGCCGAGGGCCTGGCACAGCGCCGCCGACGCGGGTTCGAGCTTGTTCGTCTTGAGGTGCTGCCGCGCGGCGTCGACGAGCCGTTCGAAGCGGACGGCGTCCAGCGTGTCGTCCTCGACGGCCAGCAGGTACGCGCCGTGTTTGGTGACGAGCCGCGGCCCGTCGGCCTCCCGGTCGCCCCGCGACAGCAGTTTGCGCAGTTGGTAGACGTAGGTCTGGAGGGTGGTCGGCGCGCTCACCGGCGGGTGCCCCTCCCAGAGTTCCTGGACCAGCGCTTCGGTCGGCATGACCTCGTTCGCCGAGGACAGCAGCAGGGCGAGCACGGTCCGCTGCTTCGGCGCGCTCGGTGTCAACCGACGCCTACCGTCCTGTACCTCCAGGGTTCCGAGCACTTGAAAGCGCATGTCGCATCGTTTCCTCACGTAGCGGCGTCGGCTCGATCCGGGGTCCTGTGTACTGGGGAGTGCGGTCCCCTCACCCTTTGTAGTCGATGCTGCTAAACTGCCGCTTTCGTCTTTCTTTCGCGCATTATCTGGCGGGAGATCCCCGGAAACCGGTACTGGTACTCAGGAGACCGCCGAGGACACGGCTACCGCGTCCGAGGGCGACATCGCCTCCGCGAGCCGCCGCCTGGCGACGGCGAACCCCAGGGCCGTCACGAGCGCGAGTACGGCGAGGCCGAGGAAGTACCCGGGCTGCGGATCCCCGCCGGAGACCACCCGGCCGAGCAGGCTGCCGAGCCCGCCCCCGACACCCGCGAACATCCAGTAGAGCGCCATGGTGCGCCCGGCGAACGCGGAAGGGGCCAGATCCACGGTCGCGCTCATGACCGTCGGCCCGAGGATCACCTCTCCGATCGCCAGCGTGAGCAGCGCGAACAGCAGCCACGCCGGCGAGACGGCCTGCCCGCCCGCCGCCAGCACGGCCGCCACGCCGATCGCGGCGAAGCCGGTCGCCGCCAGCCCGTGCCCAAAAGCGATCTTGTCCACCACGCCGACGCGTCCGCCTCCGCGCGTCCAGAACCATGCCGCGACGGGCGCGGTCACGAGGATGAACAAGGGGATGGCCGCCTGGAACCAGCTCGCCGGGATCAGGAAAGCGCCCACCTCGCGCGCGGTGTGCCGCTGCGCGAACAGGCTGAGCGTCGAGCCGGCCTGGATGACGAACATCCAGAAGAGCGCCACCGCGAGCAGCATCCACCGGAACGCCGACAGCCGCCGGTTCTCGGCCCGGCTGAGCCGCGCCCGCCGGCGCAGGATCGCCAGGTAGGCGAACGGCGCGACCAGGGTGACGAGCCCGACGAGCGCGATCCCGTGGGTGATCGCGAAGCCGCCCGACAGGACGGCGGCCGAAAGCGGCGCGCCGAGGACGCCGGCGGCCAGCGCCACCCGGGCCGCCACGGTGCGCAGCTCGGTCCCGCTCGCCCGCTGCGCCGGCGCGCGGCCGATCTCGCCGAACCTGCGCGAGCCGACGGCGTACTGGATCACCCCGAACGTCATGCCGAGCCCGGCGGCCCCGAATCCGAGATGCCAGTCCATGCGCTCGCCCAGGAATCCGGTGACCAGGGGCGCGAGCAGCGCGCTGATCTGGATGCCGACGTAGAAGACGACGAGCGCGGCCTCGCGCCGGTTGCTCTCGTGCGGGCCGTAGAACCGCCCCAGCAGCGCCAGCATGTTGGGCTTCAGCAGCCCGGTGCCCACGGCGATCGTCACCAGCCCGAGGTAGGCGGTGGGCCGGGCCGGCAGCATCAGCAGGTAGTGGCCCAGCGCGATGACGATCCCGCCGTACAGGGTCGCGCGGTGCTCGCCCAGGACCCGGTCGCCGAGCCAGCCGCCGGGCAGGGACAGCACGAAGATCAGGCCCACGTAGGCGCCGTACAGGGCGACCGCGGTCGAGTGCGGCAGGCCCAGCCCGCCCTCCCCCGCGGGGGCGACCGCGAACAAGATCAAGATCGCCTGCATCCCGAAGAAGCTGAACCTCTCCCACATGTCGGTCAGGAACAGCGTGACGATCCAGCGCGGCCGCTCGCGCGGCTTCGGGGTGCTGGAAGGGGGATGCATGACGCCTCCAAGGCTTCCGGACACCTGCCATGCTCCAGGCCGCGACTAGAGGGCAGGTCGAAGGCCGGTCGAGGTCCTCGAGGGGGATTCGAGCCCCGTGCTAGCCCGCCGATGCAGACTGGCGGCCAGATCGTTATCTGGTTTCCGGTCCCCGCTTCCCGCCCGACGCGCGGCCGAAGGCCGTCAGCGAAACGCCGAGGAGAAACCGAATGGAACGCATCCTGGTCGTCGCGCGCATGCGGCCCTCCGCCGAAGCGGAGGTCGCCCGGTTATTCGCCGCATCGGACCAAACCGAGCTGCCCTGGCTCGGCGGCGCCGTGAGCCGCAGCCTCTTCTCCTTCCACGACCTGTACTTCCAGCTCATGGAGGTACGCGGGAACGCCCGGCACACGATGAGCCAGATCCGCCGGCACCCGGAGTTCCGGCGGCTGAGCGAGCGGCTCACGGAGTTCATCGAGCCGTACGACCCGCAGACCTGGCGTTCTCCGCGCGATGCGATGGCCAGGGAGTTCTACCGATGGGAGGCCGACCCGGCGGGCTCTCCCGTCCACCTCGTCGACGGCAGGGAGGGACGATGAACACCAGCAAGAAATCCATCACCCGCGAGTCGCTGCTCGGCATGATGCAGGCGTACAAGACGACGAGCCTGCTCAGGACGGGCGTCTCGATGGGCGTGTTCGACTGCCTGGAGGAGGGTCCCGCCGACGCCGAGACCGTGGCGGGCCGCCTGGGCAGCGACGTGCGCGGCATGCGCATCCTGCTGAACGCCCTGGCCGCCGTCGGCCTGGCCGAGGAGAACGACGGCCGCTTCGCCCTGCCGGCCGGAGCCGAGCGGTTCCTGGTGAGCAAGAGCCCGGCGTACTTCGGCGACATGGTCCGCGTCATGGCCAGCGATTGGGAGTGGGACGCGCTCAAGAGGCTGGACCAGGCCGTACGCCACGGCGGGACCGTCATGGAGGTCCACGCCGAGACCCCCGGCTACGCGTACTGGGAGGACTTCGCGTCCTACGCGGTCACGGTGGCCCGCCCCACGGCCCAGGTCGTGGCCGACGCCCTGGAACCCTGGGCGGCCGGGCGGGACGGCCTCGACGTGCTGGACGTGGCCTGCGGCCACGGCATGTACGGACTCACCCTGGCCCAGCGCAACCCCCAGGCGCGGATGTGGGCGCTCGACTGGCCCAACGTGCTCCCGCTGACCGAGCAGAACGCCGAGCGCATGGGGGTACACGACCGCGTCCACCGGCTGCCGGGCGACATGTTCGAGGTGCCGCTCGGCGGGCCGTACGACGTGGTCCTGGTCACGAACGTGCTGCACCACTTCTCCGAGGAACGCGCGGGTGAGCTGCTGCGCAGGCTCGCCCCGGCGGTCAAGCCGGACGGCAAGATCGTGCTGGTCGGCTTCACCCTGGACGCGCCGCCCGCCGAGGACCCGGCCCCGCACCTGTTCTCGATCCTGATGCTGACGTGGACGTTCGAGGAAGAGGTGCACACCGTCCGGTCCTACACGCGGATGCTGGCCGCGGCCGGGTTCACCAACGGCCATCGGCACGAGGTTCCCGGCCTGGCCTTCCGTGTCCTGGTGGCGGACAAGGCGGCCGGTTAGGCCAGCTGCTGGACCCGCCGGCCGTACGTCTGGGTGAGGCCGGTGTAGATCTCCTCAAGCCTGGCGAGCGAGCGCAGATGGTCATGCGTGACCGCGACGGCGCGGCCGATCCCGCCCATGGTCGCCGCCAGCTCGGAGTCGGTCAGCACCCGCGTGAGGAGGCGGGCGAACGCCGGCACCTCGCCGGTGCGGTAGAGATATCCGGCCTTGCCCTGCTGGACGAGGTGCGTGAGCGCGTTCGTCTCGGCCGCGACGACCGGCAGGCCGCTGGCCATCGCCTCCAGGGTGGCGACGCTCTCGAGGCCGGAGACGTTCGGCATGGCGAACACGTCGGCCGAGGCGTAGGCGAGGTGCAGGTCGTCCTCCGCGACGTGCCCGAGGAAGTGGGTGCGGCGGCCGACGCCGAGCGTGTCCGCCAGCCGCGCCAGCTGCGGGCGCTCGGGTCCGACTCCCACCAGGACGACCTGCGCGTCCGCCTGGCGGCACACGCACCGGAGGGCGCGGAGCAGGTCGTCGATCCGCTTCTCCGCGTCCAGCGGGCCGACGAACAGCGCGGTCTCCCGGTCGGGCAGGCCGAGTTTCGCGCGCGCCCACGTCTTCGGCTCCTCCCGCGGCCGGAACCGGCTCAGGTCGACGCCGCACGGCACCGCCTCGACCGGCCGGGTGAGGCCCTTGTCGGCGAGCAGTTCCGCGGCGCCCCGGGTGGGGACCGCGACGTGGTCCGCGCGCCCGAACACCCGGGCGAGATCGCGCCAGGCCAGCGCCCCCACGAGATCGTCCACCGCGTTACCCGCCACCGACCCCCGCCCCGCCGGCGACGGCGCGCGGTGCGGCGCGCGGTGCGGCGGGTGGATCGGCGGCGTGACATGGGTGGTGGCCACCACGGGCACGCACAACTGGCGGGCCGCGTTGATCAGCGTCCGCCCGACCAGGAAGTGGCTGTGCACGTGGACCACGTCGGGGGCGATCCGCCGCAGCAACTTCGTGAGCGTGCCCATGAGCAGGAGCGGCACGGTGACGCGCTTCGTCAGCCGGGCCCGCGTGCGTACCGACCGCAGCCGGTGCGCCGTCACGCCGCCCGCCCTCTCCACCCGGGGCGGCCCGTGCTCTGACTGGCACACGATGTGCACGTCGTACCCCCGGGCGGCCAGGGCGTGAGCCAGCCGGTAGGCGGAGCCGGCCGTGCCGTTCACGTCGGGCGGGTAGGTGTCGGTGCCGATGAGCAGCCGTAGCGCTCGTGGCTCGCCCTCGGCTCCGTCGATCGGATGCCCCGAAGGACAGGAGATCATGGGACCACTCCTTCGCAGGTGTCGTTCGCACGGGAGAGGCGGGCGCCGGTCACCGACCGCGTACCACCATGCTCGTCAGGTACGGTGACGGGTGCCATCGGGAACAACCCTGACGTTTGCCCGGCCGTCCCTGAGATGACCCTGACAAAGCGGCGATCGGTCAGCTGACAAGTGCGGTCAACGGCACCATGAGGTAAAACGACACCTTCAGAGGAGATCGCCCGGCATGGGGCTGATCGAATACTTGACCGACGCCCACCCGCTGTTGCTCTGCGCAGCCGCGCTGCTGTTCATGTCCGTGGAGACCTCGCTGCTGGTCGGGCTCTTCGTCCCGGGCGACGGGGTGGTGCTGCTGGCGGGGACCACCGTCGACTCGCCGCTCCGGTTCGTCCTGCTCGTCGCGGCCACCACCGTCGGCTGCCTGACGGGGGAAACGCTCGGGTACGTGCTGGGGCGCACGTTCGGCCCGTCGATCCGGCACAGCTGGGCGGGCCGGCGCATCGGCGCCGCCAAATGGGACAAGGCCGAGAGCTTCCTCCGCCGTCGGGGCGGGCCCGCCGTCTTCGGGTCGCGGTTCGTCACCGTAATCCATTCCCTGGTGCCGATCGCGGCGGGCACGCTGGCCATGCCGTACCGGCGGTTCATCGGCTGGGCCCTGCCGGCGGCCCTGGCCTGGTCGTGCCTCTACGTGGGGGTGGGTGCGGCCGTCGGCGCCTCCTATCGTGAGTTCGGCTCCGAACTGGGGTTGTGGGGCACGCTGATCCCGCCGGCGATCGTGGGCGTCGTCGTGGCGGTCCGCGTCGTGCGCGCCCGGCTCAGGCGGCGCCGCTGCGACCGTCCCGCCTGAGCGAGCGCGCCGTGAACTCCCCGGGCCACCGGCCGCCCCGCTGGTGCTCGCCGAGCGCGATGTTGGCCTCGGCGAGGATGCGCGAGGCGCGCTCCCGCACACGGTACGCGCCCAGTTCGTTGAGCCGGCTCAGGCTCGGAACCAGGAGGGCGACGGCGTCCCGCGCCCGCCCGGCCCGCAGATGGATCTGCCCTTCGAGGCAGGCGACCTCCGCCTCGCCGCAGGTGTCCCCGAGCCGGGCGAAGATGCGGCGGCTCTCCTCGGCCAGCCGCATCGCCTCCGGGAACTGCCCCTGCTCCAGCGCGACGGCGCCGAGCAGCGCGAGTGGGCGCGCCTTGCCGTAGCGGTCGCCGATGCCGCTGAGCTCCCTGGCCTCGTGGGCCCTGAGGGGCGCCGAGCGCAGATCGCCGACGCGCAGCGACGACCAGCCGAGCCGGTTGAGCGTCACCGCCTCCAGCCGGGTCTCGCCCAGCTCGCGCGACTGCCGCAGCACCCGCTCCAGCGTGACGCGCGCCTCCGCCTTGCGCCGGAGGCCCAGCAGCGCGTCGGCGGTGGTGCCGAGCGCGAGGATCTCGGCGTGCGGGTCAGCGCGCCCCCTGGCCAGGTGGTACGCGCGCTTCGCCAGCGCCAGCGCGTCACCGGCCTTCGACCGCGTCACGTTCACGAAGGCCAGGACCGCCAGGCTGTAGGGCAGCTCCTCGGCGGCCTCCAGCCGTTCGAAGTTGCTCACGCATTTGACGATCAGCCTGTGCGCCTCGCTCACCCGGCCCTGCCTGAGCAGCAGCAGGGCGCGGCAGTGCTCGGCCCGCCACCCGGTCCGCTCGTCGCCGTTGGCCCACGCGGTGTCGCGGACCACGACGCACAACCGGATGAGCATCGCCAGGTCGTCGCTGTGGCCGGCGAGCTGGGCGATGATCTCGGTGATGCGGGCGGCCCGCTCGTGCCAGCCGTACCGGCAGCAGCGGACCACCATCGCCCGGAGATGGTCGCGCTCGGCGGCAAGCCACCGCCAGGGGAGGTCGTCGATGCGGGAGATGTCGTGCGCGGGGACCGGCGCGCCGAAACCGCTCTCCGGCGGGAGCTGGCCGACCGCCCGGGGCAGGTGCCCCGACGCCCGTTCCGCGAACGCGAGGATGGAGTCGGTGTAGCGGCGCAGGGCCGCGCTCGTGATCACCGGGTCGTCGTGCTCGGCGAGGCCGGCCGCGTAGAGGGAGGACAGGGGGTGCAGGCGATAGGTCGGGTCGAGCAGCGTGTTGAGGCCGACCGGTTCGAGCAGGTTGTGCTCGATCAGCCGGTCGGCCAGTCGCTCGTCGGCGGGATCGGCGAGCGCGGCCAAGGTCAACGGCGTGACCACGGTGTCGGACAGCAGGCCGAGCCGGCGGAAGGCGGCGCGGGCCGGCGCGTCCAGCGCGACGTAACTGCGCTCCAGGCTGCGCCGCAGGTCGAGATCACTGATCCTCAGCTCGTCCAGGCGGCGGTGCCCATCCTGCAGCCTGGCGGCGAAGGACCCCAGGCGCGCCAGCGGCTGGGCCGCGAGCCTCGCCCCCGCGATCCGCAGCGCCAGCGGCAGGTGTCCGCAGGCGGCGGCGATCTCCTCGGCCGCCTGGGCCTCCTCCTGGACCCGCCTGCGTCCGGCCAGGACGGTCAGCAGGTCGAGCGACTCGCCTTCCGACAGGCAGACCAGGCGCTCCGAGACGGTCCCGGCCAGCGCGGACAGCAGGCGGCGGCTGGTGACGATCACGGCACAGGCCGGCGTGCCGGGAAGGAGGGGGCGTACCTGCTGGACGTCCCGCACGTCGTCGAAGACGAGCAGGACCCGGCGGTCGGCCAGCCGGGACCGGAAGAGCGCCGATCGCTGCTCCTGGCCCTCCGGGATCGCCGACAGGCTCAGCCCCGTGGCCTCCAGCAGCTCGCCCAGCACTTCGGCGGGGGTGCGCGGATGCTCGCCCGTCCCGTTCAGCCGGACGTACATCTGGCCGTGGGGGAAGCGGTCCTGGACGTGATGGGCGATCCGGACGGCCGTGGTGGTCTTGCCCACCCCGGCGGGCCCCGTCAGTGTGACGATCGCCATCGAGCCGGTCCTGCCGGGGTCCAGGACCGTGCCGACCCGCTTCAGCAGCTCGGTGCGTCCCACGAAATCGGAGATGCCGACGGGCAACTGACGCGGCGTCGTCCATGAGGAGACGGCCGCGCCCAGATCCATGCCTCCTCTTCTGTAACCGCTTACGGAGACGAGGTCGGGGTCGCCGGTCAGCACGGCATGCTGGAGGCGCTCCAGTTCGTCGCCGACATCGAGCCCGTATTCGTGCCGCAGCACGGCGGAGACGGAGGCGAACGCCTTCAACGCCTCCACCTGCTGGCCGCAGCGGAACAACGCGATCATCAACTGGCTGCACAGCCGCTCGCGCAAGGGATACTTGCGGACGAGCCTTCGCAGTTCGGGGACGACGCCGTCGTGGTTTCCCAGCAGGAGTTCCACGTCGAACCGCCGATGCAGGCACCGGAACCACTCCTCGGTGAGCTGCGGCACCTCATCGCGCAGGATGGAGTCGGAGCGGATACCGGCCAGCGCGGTACCGCGCCACAGCGCCAGCGCCTCGCGCAGGAGGTTGAGCTCGCCCGGCAGGTCGCCGGCGTTCTCCACCCTCGCGGCCCGATCGACGAGAGCGCGGAAACGCAGCAGGTCGAGGTGATCCTGGTCGGACTCGACGAGGTAGCCGCCCGGGATGGTGTGGATCACCTCCACGTCGCCGAGCGTGCGGCGCAACCGGGCCAGATGTGTCTGCAACGAGGCGCGCGCGTAGCGCGGCAGACGGTCTTCCCAGAGCCGCTCCATGAGGTCGTCCGCCAGGACGACACGGTTCGCTGACAGCAGCAGTGTGGCGAGGATCGCTCTTTGCTTCTCGGCGTTGACGGCGATCGTCCGGTTTCCACGCTGCACGTCCAACGGTCCCAGGATCGCGAACCGTATCCCCTTTTCCATGGGTATTGCCCCCCGTGCAGGAGTGTAATGAATGGCACATGAAGTGCGCTCGAACATTACGTACGCGATGGTCCCCGCCGGCCCACGGGCCGCGGAGTCATCGCGCCACCCCACTTGGTCAGTGTTACAAAGTTGCCTCGCCTTGACAAGAATCCCTAACCATTATGCGGAGATCCTTTTAATGGGCGCAAACGATTTTCTCCCCTATTTGGGCATACACCTATTCCTGTTAAGGGAGGGAAGAATTCAGGAAGTGCCCGTGGGCAACTGCCGGGCGCCCGCCGGCGCACCGCGCGCCCGGGTGCGCCGGGGCAGGAGCGGGACCAGCAGGGCCGCGGCGAGGAACACCCCGGCGTTGTAGAGCAGGGTCTGCCAGGTGGCGCCCGCCCAGGCGGCCGGGTCGCGCGGTCCGGTGCCGGCCAGGCCGAAGAAGATCGCGCCGACGACGGCCACGCCCGCCGCGGTGCCCAGCTGGATGGTGGCGTTGGCCACGCCGGATCCGGCGCCCGCGTCGCCGGCGGGTACTCCGGCCAGGACCAGGTCCACCAGGATGGGCACGACCAGGCCGGAGCCCATCCCCGCCGTGAGGAGACAGGCGAAGATCTGCCAGGAGTCCGTGGCGCCGCCGTGAAGCCGAAGCACCACGATCAGCGCGGCCATGCCCGCGGCCATGACGACCAGGCCGGCGGCGATGAGCCGGCGGCCGGCGACGGCGCCGTACCTGATCGCGAGGGTGGCGGTGAGGCCGAGTCCGACCGTCCAGCCCAGGCCGGTCAGCGCCATGCGCAGGGGAGTCCAGCCGTGCGCGATCTGGAAGTCCCAGACCAGCACGATCATGTACGACATGATGCCGGAGAAGACGAGCGCCATCAGGATGGATCCGGCGACGAACGACCTGTTGCGAAACAGCACCGGCGGGACCAGCGGGGAAAGACCCTCCCGGCGGAACTGGCGCAGGCCGAAGACCGTGAACACCGGCAGCGAGGCGGTCATCGAGACCACCGCCCATTGCGGCCAGCCCAGCTCGTGCCCCTGGACCAGCGGGAACATCAGCATGACCGAGGCGAGCCCGAGCAGCAGCACGCTCGGCATGTCCAGGCGCAGCGGCCGGTCGGACTTCGACTCGGGCACCATGCGCGCCGCGCCCCCGAACGTGAGCACGCCGATCGGGACGTTCACCCAGAAGATCCAGCGCCAGCCCGGCCCGGCGGTGAGCAGGGCGCCGACGACGGGTCCGGCGACCGAGGCGATCGGGACGACCACACCGAGCAGTCCCATCGCCTTGATGCGCTCGGGCGGCTGGAACATCACCTGGATCACGGACAGCACCTGCGGCACCATCAGCGCCGCGAACACCCCCTGCGCCACCCTCGCGCCGGCCATCATCTGCCCGTTCTGGGCGAGGCCCGCCACCGCCGACGCGGCGGTGAACCCCGCGACGCCGACGAGGAAGACCTTCTTACGGCCCGCGATGTCCCCCAGGCGCCCCCCGGTGACCAGGAGCAACGCGAACGCGAGCGCGAACCCGGCCAGGATCCACTGCTGCAGCGAGAAACCCGCCCCCAGATCACGCTGGATGGAGGGCAGGGCGACGTTGACGATCGTCACATCGAGCTGGTTCATGAACATGGCCGTGAGAACGACGAGCAGCGCGAGCCACCTGTGGGGGAACGCCGGGCGACTTTCGGTGGCCATGTGACCCTCTTCTACACCGGAACTTTGGGCATATCTACTGATAGTGGCGTGGGCGACTAGAGCCCGGCTCAAACCCCGCTGGAGCTCTTCGCCGAAAGGCGTCAATAATCTTTATCGGGGTGATTGTTTTAACCTGGTTTCTGCTGATTTGGAAGGCTTGCCGGAGCCCGTGTATCGGCCCGGCGCGCCGCGCCCGCCTCTGTGACGGCAAGTCCCTCATTGTGTGATGAAACGATGACAACGCCGGTGAACTCCGGGTTCGCCTGATTGCCTGACGGCCATGCGATCGATGAATCTCTCCCTGAACGTCCGGTTTGCCCAGAGGTCGGCCGGCCGCCGTGCCGCAGCGGCCGTGGCCGTGGCATCGGTGGTCATGCTCTCGGGTTGCGGCACGTCGGCAGGCGGCGGACCAGCAGTGGCCGGCGGGACGGCCAAGGACAAGCGGCAGACCGCGACCGATGTCCGCGTGCTGTGGATGGGCGACTCCATCGCCGGCGCGCAGGCCCCGGCCCTGGAAGCGGCCCTGAAGGCCGGCGGGGCGGCGTTCAAGAACGCCAGCTCCGCCGGCGGCGGCACCCTGGTCGCCGGCGGCCACCCGGTGACGAGCAAGATAGCCGCCGACACCTGGAAGGCGCTGAAGGAGGACCTCTCCTCCTTCCGCCCGACGGTGATCGCCTACCAGCTCACCGGCTACGACTGGGGCACCGCCCGCCAGCAGCTGTCGGCCTACCAGAAGCTCGCCCGGACGGCCAAGGACGCCGGTGCCCGGCTCGTGCTGGTGTCCGCGCCGCCGTTCAAGATCGACGAGTTCTTCAAGCCGCACGAGGCCGCGATCAAGAGGGCGCCCGCGATGGCCGCCAAGGCCGCCGAGGGCGGCGCCGACGCTCGCTATCTGGACGCCACCGAGCTGTGGGGCAGCGACTACGCGGCCGGCAGGGCCCAGCGCGCCAAGGACGGCATCCACTCCTGCCAGCAGGGGTCGGCGGCCTTCGCCACCTGGTTCACCAAGCGGCTCGGCGAGCTGGCGGGCTTCACCCCGGCCGCCCCCGCCGCCTGGGCCACCGGGTCATGGACCGGCGACGAGCGGTTCGTCAAACTCGGCTGCGGCTGATGACCGCGATCTCCCGCCGCGCGCACATCGGCGCGCTCGACGGGATACGCGGGCTCGCCGTCGCGGCGGTCCTGCTGTTTCACGCCGGGCACCTGGGCGGCGGGTTCCTGGGCGTCGACCTGTTCTTCGTCCTGTCCGGCTTTCTGATCACCGGCCTGCTGCTGGACGAGCTCGGCCGGCACGGCCGTCTCGATCTGCCGGCCTTCTGGGCGCGCCGGGCCCGCCGCCTGCTACCCGCGCTGACCCTGATGGTGGTGGCGACACTGCTGCTGGCCTGGGCGTTCGCCAGGCCGGACATGCTGAGGTCCGCGCTGCAGGACGCGCCGTGGGTGGCCGCCCAGAGCGTCAACTGGCACTACATCGGCGAGCAGATCGGCTACTGGGACGCCTCCGGCACCCGCCTGTTCGCCCATTTGTGGAGCATTGGCGTCGAGTGGCAGTTCTACCTGGTGTGGCCCCTGATCGTCGCCGTGGCCGGGCGGGGGCCGGGCGGGCACCGGCGGGTCGCGCTCGTCGCGGTCGCCGGCGCGCTCGTCTCACTCCTGCTCATGATCAGGCTCGCGGCCGCGGTGGACACCACCCGCGCCTACGAAGGCAGCGACACCCGGGCGTTCTCGCTGCTGCTCGGCGCCGCCGCCGCCACCGCGCCCGCGCGGGACGTCGTGGCCCGCCTGCCGCGCACCGTCACGGACGTCATCTGCGTTCTGCTGCTGTGCGGGCTGGGCGCCTCATGGGTGGTGACCGCGGGGGAGAAGGCGCCCGGCCTGTTCCAGGGAGGGATGTTCGCCCACTCCCTGGGCGGCGCCGTGCTGATCGCGCTCCTGTCCCACCTGCCGGACGGGCGGGTGGGCCGGGTGATCGGCAGTGCCGCGCCGCGCCGGCTGGGCGAGCTGTCCTACAGCCTGTACCTGTGGCACTGGCCGATCTACCTGCTGCTACCGCGGCCGGCGCCCGGACCCGGCAGCTGGGCCTGGAACTGGGCCTGGAACTGGGCCTGGACGATCGCCGCGATCGGGCTGTCTCTGCTGGCTGCGGTAGTCTCGAAGACCGCGGTCGAGGATCCGGTACGGCTGCGCGCCGGATGGGCCACCGGGCGGCGCGGATGGGCGGTGCTGGCCGTCACGGCGGTGACCGCGGTGGGGCTGTGGACGGCGATCCCGCGACCGGTGCCGGGCGCCGGGACGGTGGACCTGAGCAGGCTCGACCAGTCGTGAGCGCACCGATCATGCTGGAGAACAGGAGACGACAGATGCCGGGGGTGCTGTGCCGCGTGGTGGCCGTCATGGCCGCCGCGGCGACGCTGGCGGGCTGCGGGATCACCGACACCGACGCCCATCCCGCCGGTCAGCTGGTCCGAGGCAGCCTGACCGCGAGCGGCGGCCGCCTCCTGCGGGTGTACTTCGTCACGCCGCAGGGCACGTGGCCGGTGTCCCGCCCGGCCCAGGCCGGCGACCGGTTGCCGCAGGCCATGAAGGCGCTGTGGGAAGGTCCCACGGCGGACGAGCGCGCCCGGGGGGTGGTCACGCACCTGCCGTGGGCGGCGCGGCCGATCCAGGCCCGCACCACGGAGGGCGGAGTGGAAGTGCGCCTGCCGTGGCTGGTGCGCGACATGAAGAGCGTGGCGGTGAGTCAGCTGGTGTGCACGGCCGCCGCCGCCTCGGACGCCGGTGGCGATCCCGTCATCGAGGTGCTGGAGCCCGGCATGGGGAACGGCACCTGGCGGGTCAGGTGTGACGAGAACGGGACGGCCGATCCCGTCGGGCGGGGAGGCTTCTCATGACCCGGGTCCTGCTGATCGAGGACGACCCGGCCGTACGCCGGGGCGTGAGCCTCGGCCTTCGCCATCACGGCCACGAACCCGTGGCGGTGACGAACGGTGAGGACGGGCTGGCCGAACTCGTCGCCGGCGCCCCCGACATCGTTCTGCTCGACCTGATGCTGCCCGGCATGAGCGGCCTGGAGACCTGCCGCCGCATCCGCGCCTTCAGCCAGGTGCCCATCGTGATCCTGTCGGCGCGCGACGACGACGTGGACATCGTCGTGGGCCTGGAGGCGGGCGCCGACGACTACGTGATCAAACCCGCCAGCGGCGAGGTCATCGAGGCCCGCATGCGCGCGGTGCTACGCCGTACCGCACCGCCGGCCTCCGGCAACCAGGCGCGCACCACCCAGGGCGACCTGCTCATCGACCGGGTCGCGCTGCGCGTGCTCAAGAAGGGCGCACCGCTCGAGCTGGCGCCCACGGAGATGAAGCTGCTGCTGTTCCTGTCTGCCGCGCCCGAACAGACCTTCAGCCGCCAGCAACTCCTGGAACAGGTGTGGGAGCACACCTTCCACGGCGACTACCGGCTGGTCGACGCGTGCGTCATGCGGCTGCGAGCCAAGATCGAGGACGACTCCCGCAATCCCCGCTACATCCAGACGGTACGTGGCTTCGGATACCGGTTCGGCCCGCTGTGATCCGGCTGTCGCTCGCCCGCGGCCTGCGAGCCCAGCTGGTCATGGCGTTCTTCCTGGTCTCCGCGCTCAGCGCGGTGGTCGCCGCCGCGGTCACCTTTCACCAGGGCCGCACCGCGATCGTGGAACGCGCCCAGGCCGACGCCCTGCAGGAGCTGCGCGCCCACCTCGCCTCCCGCACGCCCGACCTGCCCGCCGACCCCGCCGAGGCGGACCTGCGTGCCCTCGCCCTGCAACTGGACCGCGCGATGGGCACACGTGGCTGGCGCACCGCCCTGTCCTATCGCGGCGGCCCGCTCGTCACCGCCGGGGAGCCGACGCCGCCGCTGCCCGCGCCGCTGCGCGCCCGGGCGGCCACGGCGACCACGGCGCTGGCCCAGCGCTTCCACCACGTCCGGTCGCCCTGGCTGGCCGTGGCCCTGCCCGTCACCGCCGCCGCGCGCCCGGACGGTCCCGCGCCGCTCGTCGTCTACGCGTCCTTCCCGCTGACCTCCCAGCAGCAGGACGTGGACACGCTGGCCGCCGCCGCGCGCGCCGCCGCGCTGCCCGTCGCCGTGGCCTCCATCGCGGTCGCGCTGCTGGCGGCGCGCCGGCTGCTGCGGCCGGTGCGGCGGCTGCGCGCGGCCGCCGTGCAGATGGCCGGCGGCCGGCTCGACACCCGGGTGAACGTCGCCGGCGAGGACGAGCTCGCAGACCTCGGCCGGACCTTCAACACGATGGCCGCCACCCTCCAGGCCGACGCCGACACGCTGCGCGCCATGGAGGCGCGGGCACGCAGGTTCGCCGCCGACGTCTCCCACGAGCTGCGCACCCCGCTCGCGGCCATGAGCGCGGTGACCGAAGTGCTCGACGCCGGCGCCGCCGGCGGCAGGCTCACACCGCTCACCGCCGAGGCGCTGCACCTGGTCTCCGACGAGACCCGCCGGCTCACCCGCCTGGTCGAGGACCTGATCGAGGTGTCACGGTTCGACGCCGGCGCCGCCGTACTCCACCTCGACGAGGTCGACCTGGGCGAGCTCATCACCAACACGCTCGCGCTGCGGCACTGGCAGGAGCGGGTCCGCACCGAGATCCCGGCCGGGCTGCGCGCCCGCCTCGACCCGCGCCGCGTGGACGTCATCCTGGCCAACCTCGTCGGCAACGCGCTGCGGCACGGCGGCGCGGCGGTGCCGGTGCTCGTGCGGGTACGGGCTGAGACCGACCGGCTCGTCGTCACCGTCTCCGACGACGGGCCCGGCATCCCCGCCGACCTGCTGCCGCACGTCTTCGACCGGTTCACCAAGGGCGACGCCGCCCGCGCCCGGACCGAGGGCAGCGGCCTGGGCCTGGCCATCGCCGCGGAGAACGCGCGCCTGCACGGCGGCACACTCACCGCGGCCAACCGCGCGCGGGGCGGGGCCGTCCTGACCCTCACCCTGCCCGCCACGTCTTCCACGCCGTCGCCGAGTTCGAGCACTGCTTCATGAGCGACCACGCCCGTGGCCTTCAGGGGTGGGCGCGGGGTGCGAACCATTCCTCCGCGGCCGTCGCCAGCCCATCGCTGCCGGCCCAGGCCACGATCCCGTCCGGGCGGACCAGGAGGGCGTCGGCGGGAGCGTCGTCGCAGCGCGCTCGCACCACGTCGATCCAGCTGTGGGCGTCGTCGCCGAGCCTGGCCTCACAGCCGAGATCCAGCAGGACGGGGCGGCCCCGCCGCATGGACGCGGCCAGTCGCCGCTCGCCGGCGTCGGTGGTCAGGCGCAGGCCGGGGAGCAGACGGCCGGCCAGCGGATGGGCGGCGGTGCCGTACGGGAGGTCGGAGCCGTGCAGCAGCGCCGCCATGTGGCGCAGGGGCTGCTCGTAGGCGAAGACCTCGGTGAGCAGTGTCCGCAGGGCCTCGCCTTCCTCCTGCCCCAGGCGATCGAGGGCCGCCTGGGCGCGGGTCTGCAGCAGGGCGCGTTCGGCGGCGGGACGGCGCTCGGACTCATAGGTGCCGAGCAGGTGCTCCGGTCCTCGGCCCTTGAGCGTGGCGGACAGTTTCCAGCCGAGGTTGACCGCGTCCATCATGCCGACGTTGAGCGCCGAGCCGCCCGCCGGGAACAGGTGGGCGGCGTCACCGGCGAGGAACACCCGTCCGGTTCGGTAGTGGTCGGCCAGCCGGGCCTGGGCGCTCGTGCGTGACAGCCAGATCGGCTCGCCCAGCGGCAGGTCATCGCCGAGCACGCGGTGGACGGCCGCCAGGAAGCCGGCGATGGTGACCGGTCCGGCCGGGTGCCGGTGTTTCTCCCGCACGCCGACGATGTGGACGCCGGGCTGGAGCGAGGCGGCCAGGATGCGCCCGGCCGGGGTGCGGTTCCACCCCGGTTCCAGTCCGGCCAGCTGGGGGTGGTCGAACACACCGGTCTCGGCGTCGGCGGTGAAGTGGCCGATCCACAGTTCCTCCTCGTCAGTGGTGCCGGGGAAGCCGATTCCCATCCGTTCGCGGACCCGGCTGCCGCCCCCGTCGCAGCCCACGGCGTAGTGGGCGCGCAGGCTGAATCCGGCGCCTTGAGCGCTCACGCCGGACTCGTCCTGCGTGAGCGAGGCCAGCTCGTGCCCCCAGCGGATCGACACGCCCAGCTCGGCCGCCCGCTCGCGCAGCAGCCGCTCCAGGCAGGGCTGCGCGATCATCAGCATGCGCAGCGGGATGTCGCCGACCGCGGAGAAGCGCAGCGGGACCGATCCGAAGGGGAAGCCCGGGGGGATCCCGCAGAAGGGGCTGTCGGCGCTGAGGCGTTCCAGGAGGCCGCGGTGCTCCAGGAGGTCGATGATCTGCCCGCCCAGTCCGTTGGCCTTGGGCGTCTGGCCCGGTTCTGCTCGCTTGTCCAGCACGACGGGGCGGGCGCCGGTCAGGCTCAGCTCGCAGGCCAGCATGAGCCCGACAGGCCCCGCACCGATGATCACAACATCGTCCATGCCTGTCAGGCTAGATTGACAAATATGAGCTGTCAATCTAGCCTGACAGCGTGGATATGCAAGAACTGTCTGAGCACATCAGGTCGAACGACCCCGCCGTCGGGCTGCGCGCGGTGGGAGCGCTGCACCGGCTGGCCGAACAGGTCGAGGCCGTCTCGGTGGAGCTCGCCCGCGAGCAGGGATGGACCTGGGAGCAGATCGGCGACGCGCTCGGCATGTCCCGGCAATCCGTGCACGCCAGATACGGGAAGTGAGACACCGCGATGTTCGCAAGCGAGAAGAGTCCCTTCGCGGCAGCCGTCAAGGCCGCCGCGCGGGAAGCCGGGCAGCGCGGCGACCGTCGCATCGGCACCGAGCACCTCCTGCTCGGCCTGCTCGGCGACCCCGGCTCCGCCACGAGCCGCGCGCTCGGCGTGGATATGGCCACCGCGCGGGCCGCGCTCGCCGACCTGGACACGGCGGCCCTGCGCGCGATCGGCCTGGACGTCGGCCAGGCGCCGCGGACCGGACCACGCCGGCACCCTCCGGTGCCCGTCTCCGCGCTCGCCACCGGCGCCCGAGCCGCCGTCAATCACGCGATCAAGGCAACGACGCGCAAGAACAGGAACGCCCAGGCGCCCGTCCAGCTGCTCCTGGCGTTGCTCGCCCAGCGCGAGCCGGACCCGGTGGCGCAGCTCCTGAACCACCTGGGCGTCGACCGGGCCGCCGTGCGGGCACATCTCGGCCAGGTGGCGGCGTCCTGAGCGGGTCGCCCGGTCGCGCACGGATGAACGTGCTCTACGTCGGCCGAAGTAGTTTCAGACGAGGCGCCGGGCGCCGCTTCGCTGCCGAAGGGGACGTTCGTCAGGACCGGACCGCCGTCGCTGTCGCGGCAGGCCATCGTGGTGGAGCCGCCGCCGAGGTTGAGCCCCTTGCCCGCGCCGGCGATGATCGGCCACTGCGCGATGTCGTAGTGGCCGCCTCCGTAGGTGAGGGCAGATCGCCAACCGGCTTCACCTGACGACGTACGCCGTTCAGGACCATCTCGCCAAGTCGGGCACCGGGTCCAGGGGTGACCTGGTCGCCCGCCTGTTCTTCGACCAGCGCGCCATGGCACTCGATGGATAGGCGGTGGCGATCGGTCAGATAGGCAGGGGCTCTTGGACGCCGGCCCGACGGGCCTGCTCGAATCGGTACCATCCACTGTCGAAGCCCGGTGAAGGAAAGCATGAGCGTCCCGCTGCCCAGCACGTTCTCATCACGCACCATCGACGTGGACGGCGTCGCCATCCACACGGTCGTCGGGGGTGACGGGCCGCCCGTGCTGCTCCTGCACGGCTACCCGCAGACGCACCTCATCTGGCACGACGTGGCCCCGGCGCTGGCGTCCCGGCACACGGTCGTGCTGACCGACCTGCGTGGGTACGGCGACAGCGCCAAGCCGGAGCCGGTCACCGACGACGTCTACTCCAAGCGGGCGATGGCCGGTGACCAGCTCGGCGTGATGCGGGAGCTGGGGTTCGAGCGCTTCTCCGTGGTGGGCCATGACCGGGGGGCGCGGGTGGGCCACCGGATGGCCCTCGATCACCCCGGCGCCGTCGAGGCGCTCGCCGTCCTGGACGTCGTGCCGACCCGGCACACGTTCGCGCACGCCGACGCCGCCTTCGGCCTCGGCTACTACCACTGGTTCTTCCTCGCCGCCGGGAACGGCGTCCCCGAGCGGCTGATCGGCAACGATCCCGAGTTCTGGATCCGTAGCCGGATGACGGCACGGCACTCCGGCGGAGCCGCCTACGACGAGGCCGCGGTCCGGGAGTATGTGCGCTGCTTCTCCGACCCCGCCGCGATCGCCGCGTCGTGCGCCGACTACCGGGCGGCGGCGGGCGTCGATCTGGAGCATGACGAGGCCGACGCCGCGGCGGGCCGCCGCGTGCGCTGCCCGGTGCTGGCGCTGTGGGGCGAGCACAGCTTCGTCGGCCGCGCCTACGACGTCCTGAAGGTCTGGCGCGAGTACGCCGATCATCTCGGCGGTACGGCGCTGCCGAGCGACCACTACCTCCCGGAGGAGGCCCCCGGCCTGGTCACCGCGGAGCTGGAGGCGTTCCTGGCCGGGGCCTGAGACAGGGCCCCGGCCGGAGTGGCCCTCAGGACCAGCGTTCCCCGCGCAGGGCCTTGCGGGCCAGCTCCATCTCCAGCTCGATCTTGCCGACCACGCCGTCGTTGCCGACGGGTCCGTGCCCGCCTTCGAAGAAGCGCAGCAGCACGTCACCGCCGGCGGCGCGCAGCCGGCGCGCGTACTCCTCGGCCTGGCGGGCCGGGGTGCGGGTGTCGTGGCGCCCCTGGTTGATCAGCACCGGCGCCCGCACGTCCTCGACGTAGGTCATGGGCGAGCTGAGCCGGAAGCGTTCCTCCGCGAGTTCGGGCCGCCCGCCCAGGAACCCGCGCCAGGCCGCCTGAAGGGCGGGGTGCATGTCCTCGTAGGCGAGCTTCCAGTCGGCCAGCGCGATGAACGCGAACCCGCCCGCGAACAGGCCGGGGAGCCGGCCGAGCGAGAGCAGCGTCAGGAACCCGCCGTAGGAGGAGCCGCGGATGAACACGGCCGAAGGGTCGGCGACGCCCTCGTCGACCAGCCACCGCCAGGCCGCCTCGACGTCCTCCAGCTCGCGGTCGCCGACGGCTCCCCAGAACCCCTCGCGGAACGCCCTGCCGAAGGTGACGGATCCCCGGTAGTTCAGCGACGCGTAGGCGAAGCCCTCGGCCAGCCACGCCTGCGCGGCGGGGTGGTATCCGCCCACGTCGGCGAGGTTCGGGCCGCCGTGCACCCGCAGGACCAGCGGCACCGGCCCGCTCGCGCCCTCCGGCACCGCGACCCACAGCTGCAGTGCGGTCCCGTCCTTGGAGGTGACGGTGACCGAACGCGTCGGGATGCCCGGTACGACCCCGCGCGGGGCCATGACACCGCGCGGCTCGCTCTGGCCGCGCTCCAGGGCGAGCATCTCGAACGGCAGGTCGGCGCGCTGGCGCAGCAGCCGGATCTGACCACGGGGCCCGTAGTGCGAGTTCCACTGGTTGGTCAGCGCGCACGCCACCTCGGGGAAGAAGTAGGCGCCGTCAGGATGGGACACGCGCAGCAGCCGACCGGCCCGCAGGTCGTATTCGCAGACGCGGTGGAGGCCGCCGTCGACGTGGACGAGCAGCAGCCGGGCGCCGTCGTCGGACCAGTCGAGCGGGACGAGTTCACCCTCCAGCTCGGGCGCCTCGACGTCGGTCCGCTCACCGGTGAGGGGGTTCCACACGGCGGGACGCGCGTACCCGGTGCGTTCGGTGCTGAGCAGCATCCGGGGGTCCCCGGCGACCGGCGAGAACCGGACCCCGCGCACGGGCGCGAGCGGCCCGTCCGAGACCGACGCCAGCACCGCGCCGTCGGAGGCGTCGAGCACCGTGACGGCGAAGCGGCGGATGCCGGGGTTGTGGTCCGTGGTGTCGATGCTCGCCAGCGTTCCATCGGCGGAGACCAGGCTGTTCCAGGCCTCGTTCCTGCTGCGGTACAGCCGGTGGGGGCCTGACCCGGTCAGGTGGTAGAGCGTGAATCCCTCGTCGGTGACCGTCGCGATGACGACCGCCGAGCCGTCGCGCGCGACGTCGATGCCGCGCAGCGTGTAAGGAGGCAGCTCGGGGGTGAGGTCCGCGGGTTCGCCGTCGACCGGGCAGGACCACAGATGGCCGACCTCGCCGCCGTCCTCGTCGTGCAGCACCAGGATGGAGCGCCCGTCCGCGGCGGGCAGCGGGTTCGCGACGTGCGGCGGCAGGTTCGGCACCCGCAGGGTCTCGCCGGTGGCCGGATTCCACAGGGAGATCTCGGCGTCGCTGAGGCCGGCCGCGTAGATCATTTCGAGGTTGAGGTCGCCGGGACAGGGACGGATGTCCTGGATGATCGGGGTGTCGAAGCGGTCGCGCCAGGCGTCAGAGGACATGGATCAACTCCGGGTGGTGACAGGCGACGCCGTGGCCCCGCGCGTCGGTGACGAGCGGGGGGACCTCGGCGGCGCAGATCGGGCTCGCCTTCGGGCAGAGGGTCCGGAAGCGGCAGCCCGACGGGGGGTCGGTCGGGCTCGGGACGTCGCCGGTCAGGATGATCCGGCGGCGGGCGCGCTCGGCCCGCGGGTCGGGGATCGGCACCGCCGACAGCAGTGCCTGGGTGTAGGGGTGGCGGGGACGCTGGTAGAGCTCGTCCGGCGGTCCTTGCTCGACGATCCGGCCGAGATACATGACGGCCACCTCGTCGCTGGCGTGCCGTACCACCGACAGGTCGTGCGCGATGAGGAGGTAGGTCAGCCCGAGCCGGTCCTGGAGGTCCTCCAGGAGGTTGATGACGCCGGCCTGGATGCTGACGTCCAGCGCGCTGACCGGCTCGTCCAGCACGATCACGTCGGGCTCGACGGCGAGCGCGCGGGCGATGCCGACGCGCTGGCGCTGGCCTCCGGAGAACTCGTGCGGGAACCGTCCGGCGTGCAGGGGGTCGAGTCCGACGAGCTCCAGCAGTTCGGGGACGCGCCCGGTGCCGAGGCCGTGGGTCTCGAGCGCCTCGGTGAGGATCGCGCGGACGGTCATGCGGGGGTTGAGCGAGGCGTACGGATCCTGGAAGACCATCTGGATGCGCCGCCGCGACCGGCGCAACCGGTCGGACGGCAGCGCCGTGAAGTCGGTGCCGTCGAGAAGCACCTGGCCCGAGGTCGGTTCGACGAGCCGTACCAGGCATGCGGCCAGCGTGGACTTCCCGCAGCCGCTCTCCCCGACGAGCCCGAGCGTCTTGCCGCGCTCGATCCGCAGCGACACCCCGGAGACGGCCTGCACGGTGCCGGACCGGCGGCGGAACGCCCCAGCGCGCACGGGATAGGTCTTGACGAGGTCTGTGACCTGTAGCGCCGTCATCGCGGCCGCACCTCCTTCAGCTCCGCCGCGCGCAGGCAGGACGCCGTGTGGCCGTCGCCGATCCGGACCGGCGGCGGGACCGTCGTGTCGCACAGACCGGCGCGGGCGTGCTCGCAGCGCGGATGGAACGGGCAGCCCGGCGCCCGCGAGGGCTGGCCGGGGATCTGGTAGAGCCGCTCGCCGTGCCGGGCGTCGAGCCGGGGGAGCGAGGCCAGCAGCCCTCTGGTGTAGGGGTGGGCGGGCGTGTAGAAGATCGGTTCGACGGCGGCCTCCTCGGCCTTGGCGCCCGCGTACATCACCAGCACCCGGTCGGCGACGCCGGCCACCACGCCCAGGTCGTGGGTGATCAGCATGAGCGCGGTCGCGGTGCGCTGCTGGATCCGTCTGATCACGTCGAGGATCTGCGCCTGCACGGTCACGTCGAGGGCGGTCGTGGGCTCGTCGGCGATGAGCAGATCCGGTTCGTTGGCGATGCTCATCGCGATCATGACGCGCTGGCGCATGCCGCCGGACAGCTCGTGCGGGTACTGGCTCGCGCGCCTGGCCGGCGAGGGGATGCCGACCAGGTCGAGAAGCTCGACGACCCGCTCGCGCAGCGCGGCGCGGGTGACCGAGGCGTCGTGCACGCTGATGGCCTCGGCGATCTGCGCGCCGACGGTGTGCACCGGCGTGAGCGCGGTCAGCGCGTCCTGGAAGATCATCGCGATGCGGCTGCCCCGCAGGGTGCGCAGGTCGGACTCGGAGCGGCCCAGGAGTTCCTCGCCGCGGAACCGGATCGACCCCGTGACCCGGGCGCGGCTGGGCAGGATCCCGAGCACCGCCATCGACGTGACGCTCTTGCCCGAGCCCGACTCGCCGACAATGGCGAGCGTCTCGCCGGGCGCGACGGAGAACGAGAGCCCGGTGACGGCCGCGACCGTGCCGCCGTCCGTGGGGAGCCGGACGGTGAGGTCGTCGACCTCCAGCAGGGCGGTCACGGGCGTGCTCCCTTCGGGTCGAAGGCGTCTCTGAGGCCGTCGCCAAGGAAGTTGATGGCCAGCGCCGTCAGGAGGATGAACAGGCCGGGGAAGTACAGCAGGTAGACCTTGCCGGTGCCGATCAGCCCGGACGCCTGGCTCAGCAGGTTGCCCCAGCTGGACTCCGGAGGCTGCACGCCGTACCCCAGGAAGGAGAGCGTCGATTCGACGATCACCGCGCTCGCCGCGCCGAGGGAGGTGCTGACGGCGATGACACCCGTGAGGTTGGGCAGGATATGTCGCACGATGATGCGCCACCTGGTCACGCCCAGCACGGTGGCCGCGGCGATGTACTCCTTCTCCCGCAGCGACAGCACCTGGCCGCGGACGATCCTGGCCACGGTGGTCCAGCCGATCGCCGCCAGCACAGGGACGATCACGACGGGGGAACGGCCGGCGCCCTGGAGCACGACCGCCAGGACCACGATCGCGGGCAGGACGATGAACAGGTCCGTGATCCGCATGATGATCTCGTCCGCCCAGCCGCCGAAGAAGCCCGCCGCGGCGCCCAGCGCGGTGCCGACCACGGTGGCGAGCACGGCGACGCACAGGCCGATCGCCAGCGAGATCCGCCCGGCGTACAGGAGCTCGGTGAGGTAGTCGCGGCCCAGCTCGTCGGTGCCGAACCAGTGCGCCGCCGACGGCGGCACGGGCCCGAGCATCAGGTTCTGGGCGCCGCGCTCGTAGGGGGCGATCAGGTCCGCGCCGAAGCAGCCGAGCAGCAGGAGGAGGAGCACCGCGAGCCCCGCGACGGCCAGACGGTGGCGCAGGAACCGCCGGCGGGCCAGTTGCCACGGGGTGCGTTCGGCTGTCATCGGAGCCTCACTCTCGGGTCGAGTACGGCGTAGGCGAGGTCGGCCAGCAGGTTGAACACGATCACGACCACCGCGACCACGAGCGTCCACGGCACGAGGACGAACACGTCGCCCGAGAGCAGGGAGTCGAGGAACAACCGGCCCATGCCCTGGATGGCGAAGATCTGCTCGGTGACCACGAGCCCGCCGAATAACAGGCCGGCGTCCACGGCGGTGACGCTGACGAAGGGACCGAGCGCGGTGCGCAGGGCGTGCCGCGTGACGATCCGGCGTTTCGGCACTCCCTTGGCCCGCGCGGTCCGCACGTACTCGCTGGTGAGGGCGTCGAGCATCGTGGCCCGGGTGAACCTGCTCCAGCTCGCCACCAGGCCCACGGTCAGCGTCAGCACGGGCAGGACGAGATGGCGCGCGTAGTCGAGCGGGCCGCCGCCGTCGGGGGAGTGCAGGCCCACGAAGTAGAGCGGCGGATCGGTCAGGCCGAGCAGTTCCTGCGGCCAGGCCGCGAGGATCTGGATGAGGATCAGCCCGAGCCAGAACGGCGGCATCGCGACCCCGAGGTAGGACAGCCCGGTGAAGGCCAGGTCGCCGGCGGAGTACTGCCGCACCGCCGAGTAGACGCCGACGGCCAGCGCGATCACCGCGGCGACGAGGACACCCCAGACGATCAGCTGCAGGGTGGTGCCGAGTGCGGGCAGGATCAGGCCGTGGACCGGGCCCGCCGTACGCGAGCTGACTCCCCAGTCGCCGGTGACGAACCGCGTGAGCCAGTGCCAGTACTGCACGGGGATCGACTGGTCGAGGCCGAGGCGCTCGGCCGCGCGGGCGAGCGCGCCGGGGTCACGCCCGCCGCGCAGTTTGGCCAGCGGGTCGAAGGCGATCCTGACCGCCCAGAAGAGCAGGAAGGAGGCGATGAGGACGACGGGCACCGAGTAGAGCAGCCGCCGTGCGAGGTAGGCGAACATCGGCGTCTCAGCTCGCCAGGCCCCATTGGGCGAGGTTCCAGAACGGACCGCGCGCGGGGTCGATGGCCAGCGGGCCGCCGATCTTGTTGTTCCACAGCAGGATGTTGGGGATCACGTCGAGCGGCAGGAGGGCGGCCGAGTCGGCGAGGAGCCTGTCCGCCTGGCGGGAGATCTCGACGCGCTCGGCCTCGTCGAGAGACGACGCGGCAGCGTCGAGCACCTTGTCGAGGCCGGGCAGGTCGATCCGTGACATGTTGAGCCCGGAGCGGCCGTTGCCTTCGGTGGGGATCGCGCTCGATGAGAAGGACGCGGCGAGCGAGGGCTGGGGGAAGGTGTCGACGAGGGTCCACAGGCCCATCTGGAAGTCGCCCTTGGGGAGCTTGCTCGCGAACAGGTCCGTGGCCGAGGTGTTGTCGATCTTCGCCTCGAAGCCGGCGGCGCGCAGTTGCTCCTGCAAGATCTGCTCGGTCAGCTCGCGGCGCTTGTTGCCGGTCATCGTGCTGACGGAGAACGCCGCCCGGTTTCCCGCCTTGGCCCAGATGCCGTCGAAGCCCCTGGCCCAGCCGTCGCCCCGCATCAGGGAGTCGACCTTGGCGAGGTCGGGGGTGTACTGGGCGAAGTCGGTTCCGCCGTAGCGGCCGACGAGCGGGGTGTGCGCGCTCTGGGCGGGTTCGCTGACGCCGAGCGCGCCGTACAGGCGGGTGACGACGGCCTTGCGGTCGATCGCGTGCGAGACGGCCTTGCGGAACGTCACGGAGTCGAAGGGCGCTCTGGCGTTGTTGAACCAGATCGCCTCAAGGTTGCCCGATTCGGGGTCGACGATCGAGCTCGCGTTGGGCAGCCCGCTCGTGATCTGGTCGATCGAATCGAGCTGGGGCGTGGGGTAGAGCGCGTCGAGCTGGCCGGTCTTGAACGCCTGGAACGCGGCGGCGGTGTCGGCGGTGAACTGGAAGGTGACCTTGTCGAGCTTGGGTTTGTCGCCCCAGTAGTTGGGGTTCGGCACGAGGACGACCGAGACGCCCTTCGTCCAGGACTCGATCTTCCACGGGCCTCCGCTCCAGGTGTAGCCGTCCTTCATCAGGGCGCTGCGGTCCTTGCCCTTGAGCAGGTGGCTGGGGAGCAGGCCGCTGCCGTCGCTGAACAGGCCCTTCCAGCTCGCGTAAGGGGCGTCGAACGTGACGACCGCCGTCTGGGGATCGGGAGTGTCGATCTTGGTGAGGTGGCTGTATCCGGTCCGGTTCAGGACGTCCTTGCCGTCGCGGATCGCCAGTGCCGTGTAGGCGAAGTCCGCCGACGTGATCGGCTCGCCGTCCGACCAGACGGCCTTCGGGTTGATCCGGTAGGTGACCTTCTGCGGCGGCCCGGCGGCGACTTCGGGTTCCGACGCCATGACGTTCGTGGCCGCGAGCCCCCACGTGCCGTCGACCTTCCTGGGCTCGAACACCCGGGGAATCGTCGGGATGTCCATGATGAACGTGCCCCAGATCGAGGTGGCGCAGCTCGCGATCCAGTCGGTGCAGTCCGGTTCCTGCTCGGCGCCGATGACGATGCTTCCCCCCTGACGCACCGGCGCGGCCGTGGCGGTGCGGGCGTCGGGCTTCAGGGCCGTGCCGGTGCCTCCGCTCGTGCACGAGGCCGCGAGGAGGGCGAGGGCGGCGAGCCCCATTGCTCCGAGTCTGAACCTGGTGCTCATGCTCTGACCTTTCTGGGGGGTGATGAGAGGGAGAGTATGGGCAAGTCAGAAGCTAGGCAAGGGTATTGGGCATGTTTATAGTCATTCGCGTTGACTATGCTTTAGCCCGTCACTGCGATCAGGTGGTGCGAAAATGCGTGGGTCGACGAGGGAGGCTTTGGTGGCATCAACACGCCAGTCGAAGGAGACGGGTGCCAAGGGGGAGGCGCGGCCACGCCGTGCGCGTGACAGCCTCAACCGGGAGGTGATCCTGGCGGCCGCCGAGAAGATCGCTCTGCGCGACGGCCTGGACGCGCTGACCTTCCAGGAGCTCGGAACCGAGCTCGAGGCCCACCCGACCTCGCTGTACCGCCATTTCAAGGACAAGGACGAACTGCTCCTCGAACTGGTCGACGGCCTCAGGGCCCGCTCCTACGGCGGCACCGTCACGCCCACCGACGACTGGCGGGCCGACCTGCGCGACATCGCCCAGCGGGTACGCGAGCACTACCTCCGCTACGCTCCGTTCGCCCAGCAGATGGTCATGCGCACCACGCGGCGGCCCACGGAGTTCTCCAGCGTCGACTTCACCCTCGACGCCGTACGGCGGGCCGGAGTCGCCGACGAGGAGGTGGCGGTCGTGCAGCGCGCGTTCGGCAGCTTCGTACGTTCCGTGGCGAGCCTGGAGGCGGCCGTCCACGCGCTCGACCCGGAGGTACGGCGCAGGGACGAGCTCGCCTGGCAGGTGGAGTACCGGCAGCTGGACGCCGACGCGTACCCCGCCATCGCCCATCATGCCGACCGGCTCCCGAGCCTCGGCGGCCCGTCCGCCTTCGACGTCGGCCTGGAGATGATGCTCGACGCGATCGAGGTGCGCGCCGAACGCTCACGCGCGCGTCAGCGCGTCGATCAGAGCGGTGACGAGCCGGGCCCGGCCGGGGAGTGAGGCCAGGTCGACCCACTCGTGCTCCGCGTGGGCGCCGTCCCCCGGCGGGCCGAGCCCGTCGAGCGTGGGGATGCCCAGCGCGCCGGTGAAGTTGGCGTCGGACGCTCCTCCGACCGCGACCTCTTCGGGATCGGGCAGCCCGAGGCGCGCCGCGGCCTTGCGGGCCGCCGCGAACAGTTCCCGGGAACTCGCCGGCTCCAGCGGCGGACGGTTGATCTCGCCGTCGACCCGGACCACGGCTCCCGGGAGGGTGGGGGCGAGCGCGCGCAGGCGCCCGTCGACGCGCGCCAGCTCCGCCGGTTCCCACGCGCGGACGTCCACGCGCAGGTGCGCCCGCGCGGGCACGGTGTTCGTGGCGGTGCCCGCGCGCGCGACCGTCGGGGTGACCGTCGTGCCACGTTCGGGGTCGGCCAGCTCCGACACCGCCACCACCTGCGCGGCGAGTTCGAGCAGCGCGTTGACGCCGCGCTCCGGCTCCAGCCCCGCGTGGGCCGCCCTGCCGGTGATCTCCACGCTGTAGAACGCCCCGCCCTTGCGCGCCGTCTTGAGCGCCCCCGCCTGACTGGGTTCCAGCACGAGTACGGCGTCGCGGGCCCCGGCCATCTCCTCGACCAGCGCCCGCGAGGTCGGCGAGCCGATCTCCTCGTCGCCGGTGATCAGGATGCTCACCGAGCCGGGATCGCGGCACCCGGCGAGCGCGGCGAACGCCGTCACGAGCCCGGCCTTCATGTCGAACACCCCCGGACCGTACGCGCGGCCGCCTTCGGCACGGAACGGGCGGCGGGCGACGGTGCCGAGCGGCCACACCGTGTCGGCGTGGCCGAGCAGCAGCACCCCGCCCTCCGCGGATGCGCGCCACAGCAGGTGCGGGGTGCCGTTCACCGTGACGATCTCCGCCGGCCTGCCGAGCAGGGGCTCTCCCCAGGAGCGCATCAGGGCGTAACAGCCCTCCAGTCCCTCCGCGTGACCGGAGGGGGACTCGATGCCCACCAGGGCGGACAGGCGCTCGGACAGCACGGCGTGATCCATGGCCAGAACTGTAGTCATGCGTATTGACTAGCTCAAGGGCTAAGAGCCTGACCTGTTGGGGTCTCCTGCGCGGTGAGTGCGGTGAGGATGCCGGCGGTGATGAAGGTGATGAGGCGCTCGCGGTCGGCGGTGACGGTCCGGCCGGTGCGGGGGCTGAGGTGGTGCGGCCAGTCGAGTGCGGTGAAGGCGCCGGACTGGTGGAGGCTGAGCAGGCCCAGCATGCTGGTGTAGGCGAACCGGACGGCGTTGTCGTCGAGACCGGGAAGGGCGTGAAGGGGGCTCGCGTCGGGCACATCCCGGCGGAAGGCATCGAACGCCGCTACGGCGCCCCGTTCTACGCCCTGCACCGGGCCGAACTGCATCGCATCCTGTCGGCCGGGCTCGAACCGGGCACGCTGCGCGTGGGCCACCGCGCCGAGAAGATCACCACGGAAGCCGGGCAGGCCACGGTCGTGCTGCGCACCCGACGGCATCGTGACGGAATCGGCCGACCTGATCGTGGCCGCCGACGGGGTCAACAGCGCACTGCGCGCCCAGTTGTTCCCCGGCTATCCGGGGCCGGCCTTCGCCGGATACACCGTCTGGCGCGGCTTCGTGCCCGCCCGATCACTGAACGTGCCGAGCGTGCTGTCGGAGACCTGGGGCGGTGGCGGCGCCCGGTTCGGCCACGCCGCCATCAACGACGGGCAGATCTACAGGTTCGCCTGCGAAACCATCGCCGAACACGCTCAGCCCGCCCACGACCTGGCGCGGCTCGCCATCCGCTTCCGGAACTGGCACGCACCCATCCCCGCCATGCTCGCCGCCGGCTCTCCCGGGACGCTGCTCCGGCACGATGTCTACTACCTGCGCGAACGCCTGCCCAGCTTCGTCCGCGGCCGGGTGGTCCTGCTCGGCGACGCGGCCCACGCGGTCACGCCGGACATCGGCCAGGGCGCGTGCCTGGCCGTGGAGGACGCGGTGACGCTCGCCGCCGCCATCGGCAAGAGGGGCATCGACGACGGGCTGCACGCCCACGACAGGCTCCGGCGACCCCGGACGGAGCGCATGGCCCGTATGTCCGGCGGGCTCGGGCACATCCTCCAGACCGCCGGCCCCACCGCGGCGCTGCTGCGCGACACCATCACCGCCGCTTTGCCCACCCCTCTGCTCATGAAGGCCGTCGGCGGCGCCCTGGCCTGGAACCCGCCCTTCGGCTCCGCCACCACCGGCGGCGTCACATCCACGGTCCGGTGAGCGACTGACCCGTCGTGACGCCGAACACCGCGCGCACCGCCCGCGAACCTGAAGGACCTGCGCAAAAGGGTACGGCCGCGCAGGTCCCAGAGCCGCAGAAGGCCGTCCCCGTCGGCGGTCAGCGCGATCGGCCGGCGGAGATTCCGGACTCGTTCACCCGGCCCGGCGCCGCCCGAGGGCAGGCGACACTTCTCGGCGTCCGGACTCTGATGGGTCCGGTCATGCAGGGGGGCGGGAGGTTGAAACCTGCCGTGAGCCACATCGCGATGACGTTCGCCGTCATCTGTCATCCGTTCTCGGGGGTCTGCGGGATGCCCTGTTCGTGACAGTAAGCCGGGACGCCCGATCTGACGCTCTCAAAGGATGGACGCACCACAGACCTTGCAGGAGGGAGGCGCATATGCGGGATCACGGGTTCGCACCGGCTTGCCGCCAGATTCGCTTCAGCCACCAGAAGAAGATTCTGTGAATCCACCTGCTCTCGGGTGTCGAGAACCTGGCGTCTGCTTCGTCCCCGGGGCATCAGCGACCGGCGAGGAGGCCCAGCGGAGGGATAGCGTCCCTCGGCGTCGGGTTCGTCACCAAGGCTCCGGGTACAGCCGGCAGATACACGAAAGGCACGGTCAGTGATGCGAAAGCTCATCGTTCAGCAGTGGGTCACCGTCGACAACATCGCCGCGGAGGAGGACGGCGGGCTCAGCTTCGTGTCGGTGGAGCCCTTTTCCGAGACCACACAGCCCGCGTACAAGGCGAGCGTGATGGGGCTCATCGACGCGGTCGACACGCTGATTCTCGGTGCGACCACCTACGCCCAGTCCACGGGCTGGGCGTACGCCACCGAGCAGGGCGAGTACGGCGAGAAGCTCAACAACCTCACCAAGTACGTCGCCTCGTCGAAGCTGGATGACGCCCCCTGGGGCGACTTTCCCGCCGCGACCGTGACGCGCGACCCGGCCGCCACCATCCGGGAACTCAAGCGGCGAAGCGGCAAGGACATCTGGATGTGGGGGAGCCTGACACTCATGCGGTCCATGCTGGACGCCGGCCTCGTCGACGAGCTCACCCTGCTCGTCTGCCCGGTCACCCGAGGCAAGGGAACGCGCGTCTTCGAGGATCGGCAGAACCTGGAGCTCATCGACGCCACCCCGTTCGAGAACGGCGTGGTAATCCTGCGCTACGGAATCAAGAAATAGCGCTCGTCCGCTACGTCGGCGAGGACGTGGTTCCGCCCCGGCAGGTCAGGGCCTTCGCGGTCACGACACAAGCGGCACATCCCGCGTTGACATCGATGGCGTCGAGGTCCCAGGTTGGGGTCATGGAGGAGTTTCGCATGGCGCGGGCATTTTCCGTCGCGACCGTTGTTCGGCTGTGTCTTCCTTTTGTGCTCTTGATTCCTGTGTGGCTGATATTCATAGCCCTGGTCCCTGATCATCACCGCATCGGGCCGATACTCCTTGCGGCAGGGGCGACGGTGGTCTTACCGGCCGTGCGGTTGGCCTGGTGGCGGCAACTGGCCGCGGCCACGGTCGCGCGCCTGTCTCCTGACGGCGTGGAGATGGAGGATCGGTACGGATCGCGTGTGCACCTGGCCTGGCGGCACATCGAGCGCATCGATGTCGTGGAAAGCCGGATTCCCAGTCCGCGAACCCTGACCAAGGCCGGCAGGATAGGCGTCCGAACCGGAGCCAGGCAATGCGTCGGCCTGGTCGGCTGGGGCGACTACGAGATTCCCCGCCACGCCCCCACCTGGCTATCGGCCCATCGGGCCCGGCTGCCCTTCGATCCGGCATCGGGGCTACAGAAAATCAGCATCCCCCTCGGCGCTGTCGATCCCCTGTGGGAATACGGCCCGATGGGTGACCGGATCCGCCGGCACCGGCCCGATCTCTTTCAGCCGGCCGTCGCCCCGCGCGCGCATCCTGCCTGAATGGCTGGAGAAGATCAGGTGCGGTCTTCACGGCCGCCATTGTCAGGACTCGGCGTAGCGGTCGGTGAGTTCTTGGCCGATGCGGGCGAGTTCGTCGCGGACGGAGCGGGGCTCGATCACCTCGACCATGGCGCCCCAGCCGGCCAGTTGTTCGGCGATCGCGCGGGGCATGTGGGCGGCCACGCGTGCTCGGACGCGTCCACCGGGCTCGGTGGCGACGACTTCGCAGTGCCGTCCGAAGTGTGAGCGCAGCACGGGCAGGAACCTGGCGTCGATCAGCACCTGCGCGGTGACGAGTGAGCGTCGTTGTTCCATCTGCTCGACGGTGCGCGACCACTCCGTGGCCAGGTCGAACTCTTCCGGCCGCTCGGCGGGCAGGTCGGTGATGACCGCTTCGGTGATGCGGTCGGCGCGGAAGGTACGTCGGCCCGCGGGCGTGTCCGCGATGAGGTACCAGATGCCGTCCTTGTCGACCAGGCCCAGGGGGTCCACGAGCCGGTCCTGCCCGTTGTAGGCCAGCCGTACCTTGACTCTGCGCACCACCGCGGTCTGCAGGGACTCGTGCGGGACGGAAAGTTCACGGTCCGCCTCGCCCCAGCCGGCGCGGTCGGACACGACGGCCTGTGCGGCGGCCTGGGCGTCGGCGCGGAAGGTCGCCGGCAGGGCGCGGACGAGCTTGCGCAGGGCGGAGGTCAGTTCGGGGGTGGCCGTGCCGGCCCGGCCGAGCAGGAGGAACAGGGCGCGGGTCTCGTCCGCGTTCAGGCCGGTGAGGTCGGTACGGGCGCCGCCGACGAGTGACCATCCGCCGCCGCGGCCCGGCTGGGGGTAGACCGGGATGCCCGCGGCCGACAACGACTCCAGGTCGCGGCGGGCGGTGGCCACGGAGGTCTCCAGTTCCTTGGCCAGTTCCGCGGCGGTCACCCGGCCGCGGGCCTGGAGCAGCAGCAGGGCTGCCACGAGACGGTCGGCGCGCATGTCCTCATCTTGGCAAACAAAGTGCTCAATCGGTGAGCACTTTAAGCGGGATGATGGATACACGACCTCGAGAGAGAAGGAAGATCGCATGTTGCGAGGACTCACCACCACGTCGTTCTACTCGCCCGACCTGGACGCCACCAAGAACTGGTACACCGAGCTGTTCGGGATCGCGCCCTACATGGACACCCCGGCCTACCTGGAGTGGCGCATCGGCGACTACCAGCACGAGTTCGGCGTCATCGACAGCTCCTACGCCGACAGCGAGCTGGCCAGGACCCCGTCTCCGGAGGCGGTGGGCCGGCCGGCGGGCGCGGTGGTCTTCTGGCACGTCGACGACGTGCCCGCGGCACTGGAGCGGCTCGTGGCCATGGGAGCCAAGGAGCACGACGCGCCCCGCGACCGCGGCACCGGTTTCATCACCGCCACGGTGATCGACCCGTGGGGCAACATCCTGGGCCTGATGTACAACCCGCATTACCTGGAGGTGCTGAACTCCATGAAGAGCGAGTCGTGAAGATCTTCACCGACGCCGCCGCCTGGCGTGAGTGGCTGAGCGCCCACCACACCTCCGACACGGAGGTGTGGGTGGTGCTGGCCAAGAAGGGCACCACCGAGCCGACCAGCCTCACCCACGAGCAGGCGGTTCAGGAAGCGCTGTGCCATGGCTGGATCGACGGGCTCACCCGCAGGCGCGACGAGGCGACCTACACCCAGCGCTACACCCCGCGCCGCCCGCGCAGCTCCTGGTCGCGGCCGAACATCGCGCGGGTGGCACGGCTGCGGAAGGAGGGCCGGATGCGGCCCGCCGGGCTCGCCGAGGTCGAACGCGCCCAGGCGGACGGCCGCTGGCACGAGCCTGACGTCCCCGCCGAGCCTTCGTGCGGGCCTGATGAGGTCGGCTCCCGCGCGTAGAGCCGCGGGCGCGCGGCCCTACTTCGGTACGGACCGTTGCACCACCACGTCGCCGAACGTGGCCGAGGCGTGGATCTCCACGCTCTCCTCGGGCGGCGGCCACGCCTCCAGCAGGTTGCGCACGGCGCCGTAGGTGGAGTCGAGGCTGAGCCGGGCGGCGCTTCCCCTTCTGACGCCCACCTCGACCTGGCCCGAGGCCACGAGGGTCACCGAGCCTCTGGCCACCTCGCCGATCCTGACGTCGCCCTCCCCGGTCGTGACCTCGACGTCGGCGTGGGCCCGCTCGACCTCGATCCGGCCACGGGTGGTCGTGACCCGCAGACCGCCGGCGGCCTCGCCGAGACACAGGTCGCCGTTCCGCATCGTGATGACGGCCGGTCCCTCGACGGCGGCGACGCACACGTCACCCGATCCGGACTCCACGTCGAGCCCGGCGGTCTGGTCGAGCTGGATTCCACCGTGGGCGCTGTGGATCCTGGTCTCCCCGAGCCGGCCGTGGCTTCGCACCTGGCCGGCCGACAGGTCGATCTCCAGGCCGGAGCCTTCGGGGAGCTGGATCTCCACCGTGACCGCGCCCTGGCGCGGCGTGCGCACCTTCAGGTGGCCGCCGGAGTACTCCACCTCGGTCAGACCGGCCGCGGTGGCGTCGTCGTCGCTGGCCGGGTCGAGCGGGTTCACCCTGACCCGTGTGTCGGCGCGGCGCTCGGCCACGAGCCGAACTTCTCCCGCCGCGAGGTCGACCGCGGCTTGGATGGGTTTCGGGGTGTCAAAGGAGTTCACGCTGTGCACTCTAGGTTGACAGTGTACGCGCCGGCAATCACGCGTGTACCTCCACGGCCGCGGCGAACGCGCGCTCGGCCACCCGGAATGCCCCATTGGCCCCCCGCTGCCACTACACACGTGTGTAGTATGCTTTCTCGCCATATAGTAATCTGCATGGCGGAATAGGGGATCAGTGGACATGGCCACACCCGCACCCGGCTCGGAAGACCTGACCGCCCGCGCCAGAATCAGGGACGCGGCCCTGCGGCACTTCGGCGAGCACGGGTTCGAGCGCACCACCCTCAAGGAGATCGCCGGCACCGCAGGCGTGTCAGCAGGGCTGGTCCGCCACCACTTCGGCTCCAAACAGGCACTGCGCGAGGAGTGCGACGCCTACCTCGCCAAGATGCTCCGCAGGCTCAACGACCAGGTCAGAGCCGCTGACATGAGCGCCGCCGACGTCAACTACGTCGCGCTCGGCCGCGCGGTCCTGGGGCCCTACCAGCCGTACCTGGCACGCGCCCTGACCGAGGGCCGGGCGGCCCCCGTCTTCGACGGCATGGTCGAGATGGGCGAGCAATGGCTGGCCGAATCCGAACGTGACCGCCTCGACCCGCCGCTCGCCGACCGCCGGGTCCGCGCGGCGCTCGGGGTGGCGATGGCGCTGGCCGTACCGATTCTGCACCGGCAGTTGTCGCGCAACATCGGCATCGACATCTTCAGCCCCGAAGGCGACGACCTGCTCGCCCGCGCCCTGCTCGACATCCGCTCGCACCCCATGCTCACCCCGGAGCAGGCCGCCGCCGCCGTCGACGCCCTCGACCGGCATCGCGGCAACCCGCCCCCGCGTGAGCGCGTGGCCGCACTCCGATCCCACGACGATGAGGAGGAAGACGATGACTGACGCCGTCATGGTGGCCGGGCTGGTCAAGACGTTCGGCTCCACCCGGGCGCTGGACGGCCTCGACCTCGTCGTCCGCGCCGGCGAGGTGCACGGCTTCCTCGGGCCGAACGGCGCGGGCAAGAGCACCACGATCCGGATCCTGCTGGGGCTGGTCCGGGCGGACGCCGGTCACATCGGGCTCCTGGGCGGCGACCCCTGGACCGAGGCGACGACGCTGCACCGCCGGCTGGCGTACGTGCCCGGTGACGTCACGCTCTGGCCCCACCTGTCCGGCGGCGAGGTCATCGACCTGCTCGGCGAGCTGCGCGGCGGCCTCGACCCCAAGCGCCGCGGTGAGCTGATCGAACGCTTCGACCTCGACCCGCGCAAGAAGTGCCGCGCCTACTCCAAAGGCAACCGGCAGAAGGTCGCCCTCGTCGCCGCGCTGGCCGGTGACGCCCAGCTGCTCATCCTCGACGAACCCACCTCCGGTCTGGACCCGCTCATGGAGGAGGTCTTCCGCGAAGCCGTACGGGAGGAGAAGGCCCGTGGCGACCGCACCGTGCTGCTGTCGAGCCACATCCTGAGCGAGGTCGAGACCCTGTGCGACCGCGTGACCATCATCCGCGACGGTCGCACGGTCGACACCGGCACGCTGGCCGGCCTGCGGCACCTGACCCGCACCAGCATCCAGGCCGAGCTGGCCGGGCCGCCGGACGGGCTCGCCGTCCTGCCCGGCGTGCACAACCTGCGCGTCGACGGCGCCCACGTCGCCTTCGAGGTCGACGCGCCCGCGCTGGACACCGCGCTGCGCCACCTCACCCGGGCGGGCGTGCGCGGCCTGGTCAGCCGGCCGCCCACACTGGAGGAACTGTTCCTGCGGCACTACGACAGGACCGGAGCCCACAGGTGAGCGCGCTGACCGGCACCGGCCGGCTCATCCGCCTGGCGCTGCGCCGCGAACGGGCCATCGCCCCCTGGTGGGTGCTGCTCATCGTGGCCCTGGCCCTGATCATGGTCAACTACATCACCACCCGCATGGGCACCCACGCGCTCAAGGTCGAATACACCGAGACCATCAGCCGCAACGCCTTCCTGTACGCGCTCGGCGGCGGCACCGTCGAACCCCGGCTGGAAGTGCTCGCCACCTGGCGCAGCGGCGGATTCCTGTATGTGTTCAGCGCGTTCGCCGCCGTCATGTCCGTCATCCGGCACACCCGCGGGGAAGAGGACGGCGGGCGCGCAGAACTGGTCGGCTCGGCCGCGGTCGGCCGCCGCGCCCCGCTGACCGCCGCCATCCTGGTGGCGGCGGGTGTCAGCGCGGCCTGCGGGCTCGCCGTCGCCGTCGTGCTCATCGGGATCGGGTTCGAGCCGGTCGGCTCGCTCGCCTACGCGGCCGCCGTCGCGGCGGCCGGCTGGGTGTTCGGCGGCATCGCCGCCGTCGCCGCGCAGCTCGCGCGCAACGCCCGGACCGCCACCATGATCGGCCTGTCCGTCCTGGCCGTGTCGTACGTGATGCGCTACGCGGGCGACGCCACAGGACAGCACTACCTGATCAGCCTGTCACCGATCGGGTGGAGCCACCTGGTGCGGCCGTACCAGGACGAAAGGTGGTGGATGCTCGGCCTGTCGATCCTGGCCGGCATCGCGCTCCTGGCGGTCGCCTACCGGCTGCGCGACCGGCGCGACCTGGGCGCCGGCATCCTGCCCGAACGCCTCGGGCCCGCCGGTACCACACGCCTGCGCGGGCCGATCAGCATCGCCTGGCGGCTGCACCGTTCGCTGCTCGTGGCGTGGGCGGCCGGGGTCGCCTTCTTCGCCGCCGCCGGCGCGGGGCTGAGCCCCTTCGTCCGGGACCTGCTCGCGCGGCCGAGCGTCGTCACCGACGGCATCATCACGATGCTCGGCATGCCGGCCGCGGCCATCGGCGGCTACTCCTGGTACCTGATCCTCATCCTGGCCTACGTCGTCGCGCTGTACCCGGTGCTCATGACCCTGCGGCTGCGTGAGGAGGAGACGTCGGGGCGGGCGGAAGCCGTCCAGGCCACGCCGCTGACCCGGCTGCGATGGGCGGGCGGGCACCTGGTCGTGGCCGGATTCGGCACCGCGGCGCTGATGGCGGTGGCCGGCCTCGTCTTCGGCACGCTCTTCTCCGTGCTCGTGGGCGATCTGTCCACCGACCTGCCCAGGTTCCTGACGGGCTCGCTGAGCATGGTGCCGGCGGCGTGGTGCGTCGGGGCGGTCTGCGTGCTCGCCTACGGCCTGCTTCCCCGGGCGGGCACCGCGATCTGCTGGATCGCCTGGATCCTCACCGCCGCGTCCGGCCAGGTCGTCGGGCCCCTGTACGGGCTATGGGGCGGCAGCCCGCTGGAGCCGTTCCACTACATCCCCAACCCCTTCGGCGGGCAGCCGTTCAACGTGGGTCCCCAAGCCGCCCTGCTCATCATCACGGCGATTCTGCTGTACGGCGGGCTGCTCACCCTGCGCCGCCGAGACTTCGGACGGTGAGGTTGACCATGGTCGAATTTGCCAAGAAGTACGACATCCCGCACCACCTCTTCTGGCTCCACGGCCCGATCACCCAACCGCCGGTCGAGTACGACCCCGCGACCGAGTCGTGGAACGTCCACGGCTACCAGGAGGCGTTGGACATCTTCGGTGACCCGGTGGCGTTCTCCTCCGACACCATTCGGCTTATCCCCGAGGAGCTCACCTCCGAGGGGACGGTCCACCTGGACGGCTTCATCACCCACATGGACCCACCCGGGCACGGCAAGCTGCGCAAGCTCGCCGGCAGTGCGTTCACCCGCAAGATCATCGCCGACCTCGAACCCAGAATCGCCGCGCTCGCCGGCGAACCGCTCGACGCGGCCCGCGAACGCGGCCGGCTGGAACTCGTGGCCGATCTGGCCTATCCGCTGCCGGTCGTCGTCATCGCCGAACTCCTCGGCGTGCCCGCGAGCGACCGCGAACTGTTCAAGCGCTGGGCGGACATGCTGTTCCTGAACAACAACCCGTCCTCCTACAAGGACGTCAGCGACGCGCGCAAGGCCATCTCCTGCCAGTTTCCCGCCGACGTCCTGGCCTCGGGGGCCGTGCCGCCAACCCGCACGTGGCCTTCGGACGTGGCAGCCACTTCTGCGTGGGGGCGCCACTGGCCCGGCTTGAGGGGAGGATCGTGCTGAACCTCCTGTTCGATCGCTACGATGACCTGCGCGTCGACACGGACCAGGGCGTGGAGTTCCTGGACACGTCGATCATGACCGGCGTCGGGCGCCTGCCGCTCGCCTGACTAGCGGCTTGATCGCTCACGCCGGGCCAGCAGGGGGAAGGCGGCGAGCTGAACCAGGGCGGCGGCGCCGAGGATGCCGCCGGTGACCGCCTCCCTCCAGCCGGGCAGGTGCTCGGTGAAGCCCGACTGCTCGTTCGAGTACATCTGCAGGTTGCCCAGCGCCACGAGCGGCAGCGTGAACACAAAGGCGGCGGTGAGGACGCCGACGACCAGCATGGAGCGCGGGCGAACGCCGTTCCTGTACACGAGGATCCCGTGGGCGGCGAGCCCGGCGGCGGGTACGGCGGCGACCGCCGTCACCTGCACCATGAGGCGCAGCGCGTAGTCGGCCTCCCAGAAGGATCCGGGCGGAGCGGTGGCGCGGGCGATCCGGTCGGAGGCGAAGTTGGCCGCCGCGAAGGCCAGGACGAACGCCGACGGCAGCAGCAGGAGCCACGTGCCCCGGGAAGCGGATGGAACGTGCGCCTGCCGGCGCAGGAGGCCGCGTACCGCGACAATCTGGGCGATCGCCGCGGCGAGGAGGACGCCGCCGAGCAGCGGCCGGTACCAAGGCGGCGAGAGCGCGCCCATGTCGAAGGGCATCGTGGAGTATCCGCCCGACGGCTCGGGGAACTCCTCGTCGTAGCCGGTCACCGGATTCAGGGCGAACACGGCCATCATCGCGACCAGGTAGGTGGCGCACAGGAAGCCCGCCCCGAGCGCGAGCCCGGCAGGGCGGCCGCCCAAACCCAGCTCGACCAGGGCGAACAGGAGCGCGGCCACGACGAAGACGCCCGCGAGCAGAGCGACACGCCCCTGGGCGAACGGGAGGTACGCGGCGATCGCCCGCGGCACCACGTGCTCGTTCGCGTCGATGGGAGCGCCGGGAAGGCGATCCATCACCTCGCGGACGGCGAGGACGTTGATGACCACCACGGCGAAGGCGAACGGCAGCGGAAACCATGTCGATTTGCCCATGGCTGTTTGATGATCAGACATGGCGATCGGTTCCCTTCATCGGAGTTCATGGCCCAGATTCTCGGGCCACAGGCCAGCGTCGCGGCGGCCAAGGGGCTTGACCGGTGTGCGGGGAATTCGAGGATTCCGTGCAACGATCTTCCGGTGATTCCCGGGCGCGAATTGCTTTGTGAAGCGTCCGCAAGCAAGGAAGGGAATGCGCGTGAAACGCAAAGCCGCAATTGTTGCCGGCGCTCTCTCGCTCGGCCTCGCGGGGTTCGCGGGATTCGGTCCTGCCGCCCAAGCTGCCGACAAGCCGACCGCTCAGGCCGTGGAGGAAGCGCTCGTCGAAGTCGTCGACACTTCCCGCGTGTCCGCCCAGTCCGCATGCACCAACAACCGGCTGTGTCTGTATGAGCACGACAACTTCACCGGTCGCTATTACCTGCAGATCACCCTCACGGCGGGTATCCGCGGGAATCTCCCGAGCGCATATAACAACTGGGCGAGTTCGCAGAAGAACACCAACGACCGGTCCGTGTGGTTTTATGACCGCGCGAACTGCGCCGGAACGCACGGCTACAGCGCTCGGGCCAACAGTCAGGACAAGGACCTGACGAACAACGGTTTCGACAACAAGACCACCTCGCTCCTGCTGTGACTCCCGCGGGACCACGAATGCCCACCCGAACGTAGGAGATGAGCCATGTCGTTCCGGCGATGGCGCGCGGCCCTCGTCCTGCTCCTCGCCGGTACGGCCTCGGCGTGCTCGGACCCACCGGCGAAGATCACTATCCCCGAACCCGGCGCGCAGGCGCGGCGGCTCACGTTGCCCTTCGACGCCTACAACTTCAGCCCTGCCGAGCTCATGACGCTGGACGTCGCCGAGGATCTTCTCGTCCGTGACTGCATGAAGAGCCGGGGCCTGGCCTGGCGGGCGCTGCCCGTCCCCGCCGACAGCGAGAGCGCCCCGCCGCATCGCCGCCGTACGTGCGTGAGGCCGCCAAGAAGTGCCTCGGCCAGGCCCGCGATCACCTCGGTGCCGGAGCCGCGAAAGCCGACGCGGCCTTCTTCAACAAGACCATCTTCGCCACCTTCGAGGCCTCCCAGCGCGACGAGCGGGTCACCCGCGCGTTCGGCGCGTGGAGCGGCCGTCAAGGACCGGCAGCTTGAGGCTGCCCGCCGCGTCCTCGCCCGGTGGACGCCGAACACGGCCGGGAAGACACCGGCCCCGCATCGGTGACTACGTCAGCAGGGTGTAGTCGAGCAGGGTCGCCGGCCAGAGCCGGTCGTCGCCCGCCATGGCCTGTGGCTCGTAGGTGTGCAGTTCCAGCGCGAGGTCCTCGGCGCACCAGTACGCGGCGTCGGACGGCGCGCCCTCGTAACACCACAACCTGCGCTCCCGGTCGATCACATAGGCGAAGTACGCGTACGACTCGATGCCCCGGTGGGCCGGCCGAGCCTCCTCCAGCCCCTCGTCGACGTCATAGACCAGGCCGGTGCGGCCGTCCAGCAGGAGGTGCGTGTGCCGTCGCCGCCGTGCTCGTCGGCGAGGTCGCGCAGGTGCTCGAAGAACACGCGCTGCGCCTTCCGCATCACCCGGACCTGGTCGCTCAGCGACTCGGCCGCGGGGTCCGCGCCCAGCTCGGCGACCACCCCGTCAAGGAGGTCCAGCCGGAGGCCGGGCCAGACCAGGCCGACGGCGCGGAAGGCATCGAACAGGTCCTTGGGGAGATGGGTGGGAAGCTTCATGATCTCGGTGACCCTAACGCACGGCGCCGGGAGCCAGGACGGAGCGAGCCGCCTTGCGGGCGGTCTCGGGAAGGGAACCGTGCCCGGCGCCACTGTTCAGGTGAATGGCGGCGGCGCCGAGGACCGCGCCGATCGCGGCACCGGCCAGCGCGGCGGCCTCCACCTGGTCGAGTTGCCCGGAAAACGCCTCATGGAGGGTGCGGGCCCAGATCGCGTGTACGTCGGCGACGCGGAGCAGCGCCCGGGCCCGCGGAGCCGGTTCGGTGGAGATCAGGCGGGCTCGCACCGGGACGAGTTCGCTGTCCGGTTCCAGGCTCCAGACCGGCGCGGCGAGCATGCGGTCCACGGCCTGAAGCAGGGCCTGCCGGGGCGTGGCCGCGTGGGACGGGTCGGTGAGGACCTCCCGGAGGAGATCGTGGTGGGCGGTGGTGTCGTCGAAGAGCACGGCCTCCTTGTCGGGGAAGTAGTTGAAGAACGTGGCACCGGACTGGTCGCCGCCGTCGGCTACATGTACTCCACCTCCAAGTACGCGGTCGTGGGACTGTCGGAGTCACTCGGCAACCAGCTGCGGGCCGCCAAGAGCCCCGTCGGGGTGACGGTGTTGTGCCCCGGCGCCGTCGCCACCGGAATCGCGGAGAGCACGCGCAAGGCGTTCGCCGGCCCGGCCGGGGGCCTGTCCACGGCCCGGGACCGGGTGGAACGACTCGCGCCGAAGGTCGAGGCCACCCTCGCCAGGTACGGCGCGGCCCCCGGCCATGTCGGCGAGCTCGTGGTGGAGGCCATCCGCGAGGACCGGCCCTACGTGCACACCGACCGCGCGGGGATCGACCTCATCAAGGCGCGCACTCAGGCGTTGCTGGACGCCATGCCCGCGGCCGGCGGCCAGGGCGGCGACTTCGCGGACTTCCGCGCGTCGATCCGGGCCGAGGACCACTAGAGGGCCCCGCCGGTAGAGGACGACCCGGCCGAGGGCATGGATGGCGGCATTGCCGGCGGCGGTGCGCCAGATCAGGGCGTACCGGAGGGTGGGCGCCGGCCTCACCACCACCGTCGAAGCCGAGTTCTGCCCGGCCCGGTGAACCGGTGGGACGCTCAGGGTGTCCGGCCGTGCGCGCGGGCCTCGAAGTCGCGTTGGGCATCGCCGCGCAGGCTGCCGAGGTGGTGTCCGGCCGCCGCGTCGAGTTCGGCCGACATCGCGGCCTTGGCCTGGGCTGCCATCTCTTCGGCCGCGTGTACGGCCGCGACCACCGCGTCCGCCAGGGTGACGCCGTCGTGCCTGCGCCTGCTCAGCGCGCTGATGTCGAGCGACAGCAGCGATCCCACCGCGTCCACCGTCGCCACGACGCCTCCGTCCGCGGAGGTGGCGGTGAAGGTCCGCGCGCTCCAGCTCTCGACGATGGGGTTGATCTTCGCGGAGGCGGCCGCGAGCTGCTCGGCGGACGTCCGTGGTTCCCACATCTCGTCCATGTTCACTCCTGGCGCAGCACGGCGTCGAAGTACGGTTGCAGCACGTCCTGTCCGGCCGATGACCGGCCACCGGACAGGGCGGTCATCGCCTTCTCCAGTCCCTCTCCCATCGCCGCGCGGGCGGCGAGGATGGCCTGGAGAACGGCCGGGCCCAGGTCGGCGTGGCCGAGGTCGCGCATCGCCCTGGGGTCGATGGTCACGCGGAGCAGGCGTCCCGTGCCCGAGACCGTGGCCGCCACCAGGCCGGTGTCGTCGACGCCGGTCAGTCGCTCTTCGGCGAGTTCGCGGAGCGCGCCGGCGAACGCGTCGACCCATCCTTCGAAGTCGCGGATGAGCCCGGCGAGGTCGCCGTCTCTGCCTTCCTGGAAGGCGTTGCCGTGGGTCATTTCGGCTCCGCCTCGGAGGCGGGCCGCCAGTGCCGGGGGTCCTCGATGTCCGGGTGCACGCTGAGGTCCCGGGCTCCCATGCCGGGCCGGCCCGCGTTGTAGAAGATGCCGCGTACTTCGTGGAGCTTGAGTTCGAGATCCATGAGGGTGCTCTCGTGTGTGTTGTAGACGTCGGCGAACTGCTTGAGCAGGGTGCCGGCCGCGGTGAGGAAGAGGCCGGTCTGCGTCATCAGGGCGACCCTGCCGACCGGATGGCCGCTCATGGCCATCAGCGCCTTGAAGACCGGCGCGGAGGTGGCCCACAGCGCGCCGACCGACGCGTCGTACTCGTGCACCTCCTTGTATTGGCTGTTCATGGCTTCGGTCATGTCCTTGGCGAGGCTGCCGAGCTGGTCGAACATGCCGATCAGCTTGAACCTGAGGTACTGCTGGAACGTCTCGACCGCGTGGCCCGTCCAGTTGCCGGAGATCTCGCTGAAGTAGGTGATCCACACGTCCCAGGCGCTGCCCTTGAGGGTGCCGTGCAGTTCCTTCCACGTTTCCCGGCGGTCGCGGTAGAGGAAGGGATTGCCGAGGTTCAGGACCGTTGCCACGACCAGCGCCCCTCCCGCCGCGCCGGCGCCGGACATCGCCAGCCCGAGCCGGATCGGCTGGTCGTGATTGCGGACCTGGGTGACCAGATTCTTGAAGAATCCGGGGTCACTGCGCTGCCCGACGGAGACGGTCCGCAGGATCTTGCCGTCGGGGCCGTACACGTGTACCTGGCGTGGGCCGGGCGGAGACGGCTCGCCGGGGACGATCAGGTTGGAGGGAGGGGGAGGCGTCATGGGGTCGTCTTCCGGGGATCGCTCTGCTCGATGGTGGCCACGGTCCGCTCGTTGGTGGCGCGATAGTTCCGGGCGACCTTCATCAGCTTGTGGCCGTCCTCTTTCAGCACCTCGCGCAGGATTCCCGCGCAGTCCGCCCAGGAGTCGGCGATGGTGTTCAGCCTGTTGACGAACATCAGCCCGATCATCGGGACACCGGCCACGGGCGCGAGCTGCCACCCCTCGAACCTGGGGGTGGCACTCTGGATGACGCCGACCACGTCGGCCGAGGAGTTCATCACCTCGGCGAACGACACGATCGAGTCGCTACGGAACCCCACACCGCCCTTGTCCCGCGCGGGCTCGGCCGCCTCGCGCCCCGCGGCTTCCGGAGCGTAGCCATCCCGCAGGCTCGGCGGGAGGCACCCAGAGGGCGGGCACTTCGGAGTGTGCGGGCATGAGCTGATCCCGGCGGACGGTGCGTCTGCCCAGGGACTCGACGACACCTCCGGATCTGTCTGCTCTGCAACGGAGTCGTCGGACAATCTGCTCACCTTTCTGGACCGGGCGGGCCGCCGGTCACGGTCATCTCGGGCACACCACACCCGCGGGTCTCACGGCCGGAGCGGCAGCGGGACCGGCGGGGCTCAGTCTGGATATCAACCGCCGCCACGGCCGGGAAGATCCGCGCACGGATCGCACAGAAATCTCGCACGGCACGGGCGTGGTCGGGCACCCGCCGCGGCCGCCGCGCGGTTTCGATGGGGTACGGCGGGCGGGAGTTCTACGCGGTCCGACCGGGTGGCGCCGGCAGGGAGCGGCGGTAGGCGCGGGGGGTGATTCCGAAGGCGCGGCGGAAGGCGTGGGTGAAGGCGGACGGGCTGGCGAACCCACAGCGCAGGGCGATCGCGTGGATGGGCCGGCCGGAGTGGGCCAGGTCGGCGCGGCAGCGTTCCAGGCGGCGGCGCCGTATCAGCGCGGCGACACCCTCCTCCCGGCTGCCGAACAGGGCGTAGAGGGTGCGCAGGGAGATGTGGTGGTGGGCGGCGATGGATCGGGGTGCCAGACGGGGGTCGGTGAGCTGGTGGCCGATGAAGGTGTCCATGCGGCGCAGCAGTACCTGCTGCCGGGTTTCCGGCGGTAGCAAGTCGGAGGCGCTGAGGCGCTGGGCGAGCAGCCCGGAGGCGAGGTCCAGCGCCGTCTGCTCCAGCGCGGGTAGCTCGTGCGGGGCGCATTCGGCGGCGTGGATGTGCAGACAGGTGAGGAACTGACGGAACGGGTGTCCCACAGGACCACGTCCCCGGCCTCCAGCCGGATGGCGGCACGGCCCTGGGAGAGGACGAAGCTGCCATGGGTGACCAGCCCCAGGAGGTAGTGCTCCGCATCACCGCGGCGGATCAGCCGCATGGTCCGCCAGAGTTGGTGGCCCGCGGCGACGTGCCGGGAAAGGCTGACCTGTCCCAGGCTGAGCATGGCCGAGTGGACGCGGAACGTCGCGGGGCCGGTGACCGCCAGGTCGTAAGGGACCACGGACCGGGACACGAGATCCCGCTACCACTCCACCCGCTCCCCGGCCGCCACCTCGTCCGTGGAACCCCGCAACCACACGACGAATCCTCCTCCTGTCATACGGACGATGCCTGAAAAGGGCCCTGCTCTCGAACCGGGACAGGCCGAGGAGAACCCGGCTCAAGCCCGATCCGAGGACTCAAGCGACACGGGCCGAGGTGCCAGGGGGACGGCAGCCAGCTCGGCGAAGGCGCCCGCGGTGGGGAGGGGGTCGGCGGGCAGGGCGAGCAGGACGGTGCGTCCAGCCGGCGGGTCCAGCGGGACGGCGTGCACGCCGGGACTATGGGCGGGAAGGGACAGCTCGGGAATGATGCTCACGCCGAGCCCCTCGGCGACCATGGCCAGGATGCTGTTGGTGTCGCGTACCCGGTAGTGGCAGCGCAGGCTGACCTCCGCCGCCTGGGCGACCTTCGTGATCAGGGGCTCGCAACCGCCCGTGGACATGATGAACGGGCGCCGGGCCAGCTCGGCCATCGTCACGGAGTCGCGGACGGCCAGGTCGTGGCCGCTGGGGAGGATGGCCAGCATGCGGTCGGTGGCCAGCGTCCGCGTCGTCGTTCCGGCGGGCAACGGGATCCCGGCCGAGACCGTCACGACGTCCGCCGCGCCCGTTTCCAGCCATTCCAGCACCTCGTGGTCCGAGCCCTCCATGACGGTGAGCCGCACCCGCGGGCAGGCGTCTTCGAAGCGGCGCAGGATCGGCGGCAGCAGGCGGACGTTGGCGCTGGGGATGGTGCCGACGCGCAGGCTGCCGCGCTCGCGTACCCCGGCGACCTCCTGCTCCAGCGCCTCCACCTGGGTGAGGATGAGCGTGGCGCGGCGGCACACGGCCCGACCGGTCGCCGTGAGGCTCACCCCGTGGTTGCCGCGCACCAGCAGGGCGACGCCGAGCTCGCTCTCCAGGGTACGCAGGGCGTGGCTGACCGCGGACTGCGTGATGGCCAGTTCCTCGGCGGCGCGCGTCATGTTGCCGGTACGCGCGACCGCCTGCAGGATCCTGAGCTGGGTGAAGGTCACAGTGCCGCCCGCAGCAGGCCGACGACCAGCGGGTGCGGCGCGTCAGGACGCGAGCGGGCCTGCGGCACGAACAGCGTCGCCACGTAGTAGGGGTGGCCGGGGATCTCCAGCACGCGGGCCTCGCCGCCGGCGTCCACGCCGGTGACGGAGAAGCCGCCGTCGTGCAGGGTCCGCTGGCGCGCGGGGTCGAGGCCGAAGTCGCAGTAGTACCGCTCCTCGGCCTCGGTCCGCCCGTAGCAGCCGGCCACCCGGGAGCCTGGGCTCAGGGTGACGGGCATGGTCTTGCCCACCAGCGAGCAGGCCAGCGACGAGATGAAGAGCGTGGAGGCGTAGGGGTCGTACTCGGCGTGCTGGGCATCCTCGTAGCCGAGTTCGTGGCGGGCGTACTCGATGATCATGTGCTGGCAGCCGCCGCAGGTGCCGAGGGTGGGCACGTCGTGCTGCCGGCCGTACCGGAGCGCTTCGAGGGCGCCACGCAGACTCCGGTACGGGCTGCCGGGCGCGCACCACAGCACGTCGGCTGCTCTGACCTCGGCGAGGTCGGTTTCGAGCGGTCGCGTGTCGAGCCAGCGCACGTCCACGCCGACGCCCAGGTACGCGGCCGCGTGCGCCAGGGCGCCGTCGGTGGCCTGGTGCGGGGGGAAGGCCGGGTCGCGGTCGCCGATGACCGCGACCCGCAGAGTTCGGTCCATGACCCTCATGGTGCCGGTGTCCCGCTCTGAGCACCAATGCGGGACCACTTGTGGGTCATGAACGATCGCTCATGTCTGGCGGGAGTAGTTCTCGGGACTCCCGCATCGCTGCGCGCGGATTCGCGGTAAGGGCCGCACGGGTGTCAATCGCCGGCCGCTGCGGCACGCCATCTGCGTACGAGCCGGCGGCAGGCCTGTCGCAGCTCGGCGGGTGTCACCTCATCCAGATCGGTGTCGAAGGTGGCGAGGATGCCGGCGACACCCGCCCACGACCACGCTCCGATCGTGAGGCGGCAGTGATCGGGGCCGAGGTGTTCGACCACCGATCCGCCCGGCGCCCAGCGTGCGACGGTTTCGGCGGGCAGGTTCAGGCGGGCGGTCCCGGTGCACGGCCACGTGGCGGGGGTGTCGCCGCGGTCGTGGCTGGTCATGACGAAGCGCGCGACGTCGCCGCCGGGGAGCTCTCTGGGCGGGAAGGGAACACCGGTGGGGGAGCGCAGGTGCAGGCGGTCGAGGCGGCGAACCCGCCAGCTGGCGTCGGCGAGGTCGTAGGCGACGAGGTACCACCGCCCGGCCCAGAGCACCAGGTGGTGGGGCTCGATCCGGCGGGCGGGGGAGAAGCCGTCCTCGCCCGGGGCCGGGCGGGTGCCGTCGGCCCTCACCGTGTCGACGATCAGGACGTGGCGGTGGCGTACCGCGATTCCGGCGGCCTTGAGCCGTTCGGAGCCAATGGGGTCGGCCGGGAACTCCCAATAGTTCTGCAGGCTGGTCAGGTTCAGTGACTCCATGGCCGTTCTGAGCCTGGCCGGCATGATGCGTTTCAGCGCGTCCAGCGCCCGCTCGGCGTCCTCGCCGAGCCCGAAGACGCTGCTGGGCGCGGTCTGCAGGGCCACCGTGATCGCGAGCGCCTGCTCGTCGTCGAGCAGCAACGGCGGCAGGGCGTGCCCGGCGCCCAGGCGGTATCCGCCGGCCGGGCCGTGGACGGTGGTGACCGGGTAGTCGAGTTCGCGCAGGGTCTCGATGTCGCGGCGTACCGTGCGCTCGCTGACGTCCAGCCGCGCGGCGAGCTCACCCAGCGACCAGCATCGAGCCGTCGTGAGCAGCGACAGCAGCCGCAGCGCACGTCGTGAGGTTTCGGCCATGAGATCCATCCTGCACCAGTAGTGGACATTCGATGTCCACTACCGATGGCACTGTCTCCGTCGACACCTGTTCGGACAAGCAGCAAAGGAGAAGGATGCGCATCATCGTCATCGGGGGCGGAATCGGCGGATTGGCGCTGGCCGCGGGTCTACGCCGGCACGGGTTCGACGTGGCGGTCTTCGAGCGTGACACCGACGTCACGGCAACAGGGGGCTACCACATCACCCTCGACGGCCGGGCCCAGGCGGCCCTGCGCCGGCTCGTACCGCCGGAGATCATCGAACGACTGCTGGCCTCGTCATCGGCGCTCCGGCTCCGCGACCCGGACGCGTTCTGGGACTGGCACGGACGCGTCCTGGGCCACGGGCCGCGGCTGGCCGACAGCCCGAGCGTGGACATCGACCGCATCACGCTGCGGACCCTGCTGGCCGACGCGGTCGGCGACGATCTTCATTTGGGGCAGACCGTCACCGGCGTCGGGCACGCCGACGACGGTACGCCGCAGGTCGTCCTCGCGGACGGGACCACGCGGCAGTGCGACCTGCTGGTGGGCGCGGACGGCGCCCATTCGCTGGTCGCCAGGCACCTCGCCGGAGGCCCCACGAACAGGCCCGTCGGGATCATCGGCTTCTCCGGCAGGACGTCGGCCGGGGACCTGAGCCCGCCGGAGCGGAAGCGGCTCGGGCCGCGGTCGGGGATGGTGATCGCGCCTCGCGGCGCGGCCCTGTACGTCGGCTTCCTCGACCCGGTGGGCAATGCCGTACTCGATGCCCCTCACCTGCGCGCCTCGGTCACGACCGGCCCCGCCTACATCTGGGGCGCGATGTTTCCCGAGTCCGCCGAGACCGGCTCGGTACGCGGTCTGCGCGGAGACGAGCTGCGGGACGCCTTGCTGGCCAGGTTCCGCCGCCACGGGTGGGGCGAGGGCCCGCTGGAGGTCATCGCCAAGGCCGACGCGGACAGCATCGCCGCGTTCCGGTTCAACGCCGCCTCGACACGGGCACAGGACCTCGCTCCCTGGCCCGCCGGGTGTATCACCGCCTTGGGCGACGCCGTTCACGCCACGCCGCCGACGGCCGGCATGGGGGCGGGCGCCGCGATCCGCGATGCCGCCGACCTGTTCACGCACGTGTGCGAGGTCTCCGCCGGGACCAGCACCCTCTCCGTGGCGATCAGCCGGTTCGAGGCGGACATGAGGGTCCGCGGCGCGGAGATCCTCGGCCTGGCCATGCGGACGGTCCGCTGGATCCTGGCCACCGACACTCCGGTGGGCGCCGCCGTCACCGCGGCGGCGACCCCCGTGCTCGCGGCGGCCGGCCGGCTCAGGCGCCTGCGCTGAACGCCCCCTGAAGGGGAACACGCGAACAAGGAATCGGGGCTCTGCGTGAAGGAGGGCGAGACCTCCTGACCCGGGCACGCTCGCACGGCGCTCATCTCAGAGAGGTCAACCTGGCGATCTTGAGCCCCAGGTGAAGGGTGAGCCGGTCGTCCCCGCTGGACAGGTCGACGGAGGCGATCTCCTCGATCCTGCGCAGCCTGTAGTAGAGGCTGGCCCGGTGGATGCACAGGCTCGCCGCGGTGCGCTTGATGTCGCCGGCGTGGTCGAGGAACGTCTCCAGCGTGGTGACCAGCGCCTCGTGACCGGCGTCGTGGTCGAGCAACCGGCGCAGGCCGGGGTGAAGGCTGTGGCCGAGGCGGTCGGCGGGCAGTTCGGCCAGCAGCCCGTAGACGCCGAGCCCGGAGTGGGGGACGACGGGGCCGAGGACGCGGATGATCCGGGCCACGTCGGCGGCCTGCCTGGCCTCGGTGTAGGAACGGTACGCGCCGGTCAGGCCCGGCTGATCCGCGCCGATGCCGATCCAGCATTCCTGCGGGGTCCGGCCGCTCTCGGCGGCCAGGCGCTGGTGGAGCGCGGCGGCGAGGTCGTCGATCTCGGCCCTGGCGGGGACGGGCTGGACGAGGATCAGGATGCCGTGGTCGGGGCGTTGCAGAGGGATGGTCGTGCGCGGGGGCAGGCGGCGCCGTGCGTGGTCGAGGCCGGCCGCCAGGGCGAGCCGGTCCCGTTCGCCGAGCGGCCGGCCCTGGTCATGCGTGATCGTCGCCACCAGCGCGCGCACCGGGCCGGCCGTGATCAGTTCCTCCTCGATCAGCCGTTGCGCCGCGTCGTCGCGCAGCCGCGGGTCGGCCGAGATCAGGTCGCGTACCAGCTCGCGTTCGCGGCCACGGCTGACCTCGCCGATCAGGTATTCCCGGTGGAGCGTGAGCGCGGCGCTCTCGGCGGCCTGCCGTACGGCGGCGAGATCTTTGTCCTTGACGGGACCGTCCGACTGCAGCAGCCAGAGAAAGCCCAGAAGTGCCTGCTCGTGGCGGACGGCCATGCCGACGCGAGCCACGTCGAGCCCGAGTTCGGGCCTCGCCGGCACGGTGAACACGTCGTGGGCCGCCAGCGCGCCGCTGGCATGGACGTAGGCCACCAGCTCGGGGGAGACGCGCCGGCGCATGATCGACTCGACGCGGGCGGAGTCGACCTCGCCGGTGTGCGCGGTGTAGGCGAGCAGGTGGATGCTCACGTCGTCGAGCGCCACCGACCGGCTCAGGCGGGCGCCGAGGCTGTCGACCAGTCGCTGGAGCTCCGATGCCATGGGCACCAGGCTACGCGGGCCTCATGCCCGGCTCCCGCACGAGGAAGGCCGGATGCCTGCTCGGGGGCAGGTGCAGGGTGGACGGGTCGCGTCCGGGTGGGGGTCAGCCGTTGGCGACCCAGTCCATGTGCTCGATCCAGTGGTCGAGCAGCGCCCGGTCCCCGTGCACCTCCAGCGCGGGAGCCGCGTCCAGGGGGCGGCGCCTGCTGATCACGAGCAGGAGGTCGGCGGCTGGGCCGCGTACCGCGACGTCCGCCTTGGTGTGCGCGCGCTCCAGCACGACCCTGTCCGGTTCCCGGCGGGCCACCCACTCCCCGGGCGCGTCGGTCGCGTGGAAGTGAAGGGTCTGACCGCTCCCGCGCATCGCGTCGGCGAAGCCGGGCCGGTTCTCCCAGTAGCCGCGGGACGTCAGCGTCTCCAGCCAGTCCTCGAGGGCCGCGACGGCGAACTCCGGCGCCAGCTCGTACGGCAGGCCGAGCGCCGCGGCCGCGTCCGCGCGATGCACGCAAACCTCGCCCAGGAGCCGGCGGGACCAGAACGGCACACCCGCGGCGGCGCCCGAGGGATCCCACACCGGCGTGTCGTCGGCGACCGATGCGAACGCCTGGCTCGCCTCGGCCGCGCCGTCGCTCAGCCAGGCGCGCCACTGGCCTGAGTCGGCCGGACCCGGAACGTAGCCGGCGAACGCCTTGCTCGGCTCGGTCATCCGCTCGCCCACGAGCATGGTGACCATACGCTGCACTCCGCCGACGTGGTCGACCAGCTCGGTCAGCGTCCACTCCGGGCAGGTCGGCACCGGGGCCGCCGCGTCCCCGCCGTGCACCCAGTCGGCGAACGTGCTCGTCTGCTCGACGACGGCCTTCAGATACGCGGGCGTGTCCATCGCCGCACCTCCAAGTACGTTGTGGTGTTCATGGAGCGGATAGGGCGCCATCGGCGCGGAGTCAGGTGATCTCGGCGAGAAGTTTGGGGACGGCCGCCTGGAGCTGGGCGGCGATGGATTCGACGGCGTCGGCCCCGATGCGTCCCTCCGGTCCCGAGACCGAGATCGCCGAGAGCGTCGGCGCCCCGGTGACCGGCACGGCCAGGCAGCGGACGCCAGGCTCCTGCTCCGCGTCGTCCACGCAGTAACCGCGCTGCCTGATCTCGGCGAGTTCGACCATGAGCAGGTCGGGGTCGGTGATGGTGTTGGGGGTCTGGGCCGGCATGCCGGCGCGTTCGACGAGGGCGCGGGCGTCCTCGGGCGGGAGCTGGGCGAGCAGGGCCTTGCCCACCCCGGTGCAGTGGAGGTAGACGCGCCGGCCGACCTCGGTGAACATGCGGACGGAGTGGGTGGAGGGCACCTGGGCGACGTAGACGGCGCGGTCGCCGTCCATGACCGCCATGTTGGCCGTCTCGCCGACCGCGGCGACGAGGTCGGTCAGGACCGGCCGGGCCCAGGTGGCGAACATGCTGGAGGCGCTCTCACCGAGCCGGATCAGCCGGGGCCCCAGCGCGTAGCCGCGGGAGGGGAGCTGGCGGACGTAGCCCGACCCCACGAGGGTCCTGATGATCCGGTGGATGGTCGGCAGCGGCAGGCCCGAGAGCGTGGACAGGCGGCTGAGCTGCAGCTCTCCACCCGCTTCCGCCATCAGCTCCAGTATCGCGAAAGCCCGTTCCAGCGATTGCACGCCGTTGGCCGAGCGTGGTGCCGACATGTCCACAGTCTCCGGAGGCAGGTGGCGTTTTCTACCATACGGAAGAGTACATCCTCCGCGGGGCCACCATGCGTCAGGACCAGCTGGGCGCGAGGAAGATCAGCCAGGTGAGCAGGGGTGCGATGACGATCATGCTGAATCCCCAGCGCATGAGGCCGCGGAAGACGT